>DATMMK010000051.1:0-3606 GCA_035569755.1 Steroidobacteraceae bacterium | reverse complement strand
GACTTCGTCATGAGAGAAGGGCAGGACGAAATTTTCAGCGAAGGCGTAGACCAGGCTGAACGTGATCTCATTGTGATGATAATTACGAAACACGGGATCTTGCGACATGTAACCCAACATATCGTGCATCCAGCCCATGTTCCACTTGAGACCGAAGCCGAGGCCGCCGAGATAGGTGGGGCGCGACACCATCGGCCAGGCGGTCGACTCCTCGGCGATGGTCTGTGTCTCGGGGTGGTCGCGGTACACGGCAAGGTTGAGCTGACGCAGGAACTCGACCGCCTCGAGATTCTCGTGGCCACCGAAGCGATTGGGGATCCACTCGCCGGCGCGCCGCCCGTAGTCGAGATAGAGCATCGAAGCCACGGCGTCGACGCGCAGGGCATCGATGTGATACTTCTCCAGCCAGAAGAGCGCGCTGCTCGCGAGGAAGTTGCGTACTTCGGCGCGGCCGTAGTTGAAGATCGAGCTGCTCCACTCCGGATGAAAGCCCTGGCGCGGGTCGGCGTGCTCGAAGAGGTGCGTGCCGTCGAAGCGCGCCAGCCCGTGCTCGTCGGTGGGAAAGTGCGACGGCACCCAGTCGAGCACCACGCCGATGCCGCGCTGGTGCAGGTGGTCGACGAGATACATGAAGTCCTGCGGCGTGCCGTAACGCGCGCTCGGCGCGAAGTAGCCGGTCACCTGGTAGCCCCACGAGCCGTAGAACGGGTGCTCCGTCACCGGCAGGAGCTCGACGTGCGTGAAGCCGAGCTCGGTGACGTAGTCGGCGAGCGCCGTGGCCAGCTCGCGGTAGCCGAGCGAGCGGTTGCCTTCATCCGGGACGCGCCGCCAGGAACCGAGGTGCACCTCGTAAATCGACCACGGAGCGGGAAGCGCATTGGCACGCGCGCGCGTGCGCATCCAGTGCTCATCGCCCCACTGGTAACCGAGATCCCAGACGATCGAGGCGGTGCGCGGCGGCAGCTCGGTGCGAAAGGCATACGGGTCGGCCTTGTCGGTCCCCGTGTGGCCGTCACGGGCGACCACGTGGTACTTGTAGAGCGCGCCCGCGCCTATGCCCTGGATGGTCCCTTCCCAGATGCCGGAGGAATCGTGGCGCGGATGCAGCGGATGGCGGCCGCGCTGCCAGTCGTTGAAGTCCCCCACCACCGAGACTGCGGACGCATTCGGCGCCCACAATGCGAAGTGCGTGGCGCGCACGCTGTCGGCGCCCAGGGCGTGCGCGCCGAGGCGCTCATAGGCACGGAAGTAAGTGCCTTCGCGGAAGTGATAGACGTCGTGTTCGGTGAGGAGCATCGCACCCGGGAGTCTACGCCCGGTTCCCGTCACCGCGTCAAAATCGGACTCAGGGCACTCGCCGCCGGCCCGAGCTCCCGACAAACACGAGGGTGTCGTCCGCATCGCGGTGGCCGTCCCGCGTGCCTGCCTGGAGCGCGCGGCGTGCACGCTCGCCGGCGGCCTGCGCCTCGGTAGCAGCGCCCGCGGCCTCGACCGGAGCGGCAAGCAGGTAGCCCTGTACGCCGAGCGGCCCGCACTGCGCGAGGAACTCGAGCTGCGCGGCGCGCTCCACGCCCTCGGCCACCACCTGCAGGCCGAGCCCATGGCAGAGCGCGACGATCGAGCGGACGATGGCGGCCGAGCGCGGGTTGGTGTCGACCCCGGCCACCAGCAGCCGGTCGAGCTTCACGCGCGTGATCGGCAGCTGCTCGAGCGAGGTGAGCGAGGAGTAGCCCATGCCGAAGTCGTCGAGCGCGATCGACACCCCGAGCGCGCGCAGCTGATGGAGCGACTCGATCGTGGCGCTGCCGGTCTGGACCACGGTCTCGGTGATCTCGAGCTCGAGCGCGCTCGGCGGCAGCCCGGTCGCCTCGAGCGTGCGCGCGACCCGCTCGACGAAGTCGCTCTCGAAGAACTGCGGTGGCGAGACGTTGACGGCGACGCAGGCACGCGCCCAGCCCTGGGCGCGCCACCCGGCCACGGTGCTGGCGGCGGAGCGCAGTACCCAGCCGGTGAGCTCGTGAATGAGGCCGGACTTCTCCGCGACCGGAATGAACTCGGCGGCGGTCGCGATACGCCCGTCGGGCCGCCGCCAGCGCAGCAACGCCTCGAGTCCGGTGGTCTCGAAGACCTGGAGGGACACGATCGGCTGGAACATGAGCAGCAGCTCCCCGCCCTCGACGGCGCGCCGCAGCGACTGCTCGAGCCGGAAGCGCTGCGCCGCGGCGTCGTAGAGCTCGGGGCTGTAGAGCGCGTAGCGGTTGCGCCCGAGCTCCTTGGCGCGGAACAGTGCCACGTCGGCGGCCCGCAGCAGCCCTTCGGCGTCCGCCGCGTGATCGGGATAGAGGCTCGCGCCGACGCTCGCGCTGGTGGTGAGCAGCCGGCCATCGACCGTCAGGGGCTGCTGCAGGGTGCTCACGATGCGCTTGGCGCAGGCGGCGATCTCGTCGTTCGATTTCACATCCTCGAGCAGCACGGTGAACTCATCGCCTCCGAGTCGCGCGAGCAGACCAGCGCCGCCGATCGCGCCTTGCAGCCGCTCGGCGATGTGCTGCAGCACGCGGTCGCCGAAGCTGTGGCCGAGCGTATCGTTGATCGACTTGAAGTTGTCGACGTCCACGAACAGCAGTGCCAGGCGCGCCCGCCGGCCGGCATGCGCGAGGGCGGTGCTGAGCCTCGCTGACAGCTGCCGCCGGTTGGGCAGCTGGGTGAGCGGGTCGTGATGCGCCAGGTGGTGCAGCGCCCGGGTGCGCTCGTCGACGTGTCTCTCGAGCTCGGCCTGGTGTGCACGCAGCTCGCCCTCGACGCGCGCGATCCGGTCGGCCATGGTGTTGAAGGACTCCGCGAGCGCGTCGATCTCGGCCGAGCCGCCGCGCGGGGCGCGGGCGGCGCGGTCGCCCCCCGCGAGCAGGCGGGTCGCGGCCGTCAGCCGCCGCACCGGCAGGCTGATGCTGAGCGTCAGCAGGAGCGAGACGAGCAGCAGCAGCGCGAGGACCGCCGCCCCGGACAGGGCCAGCGTGCGCTCGGCGACCTCGGCGGCGGTCGCGGCATGCTCGGCCGCCTGTAACAGGCCACTGCGCGCGGGCTTCTGCAGCAGCTCCTGCACGGCGGCGGTGAGCGCCGCGCTCTCCTCGAGCAGGCGATGCCAATCCCCGCCGCTCACCTCGTCGTAGTGGGCGATCGCCTGGCGCAGGCGCACCGCCTCGGCGAAATCCTCGCGCAGCATCGCGACCCAGGCACGCCCCGGAGAGCTCTCGAGCTCCGCGACATGCTTATCGATCAGGGCCGTGAAGTCGCGCTGGCGGCGCTCGATGATGGCGGCGGTGGCGGCGTCCTCGTTGCCGCGGATGCCGTTGATGGCAGTCTGCAGCTCCGCCAGCGAGCGCTGGGCGACTACCTGTGTGCCGTTGATCGCCAGCCCCGAGCCGCCGGCGGTGGAGATGCGGTGATACACGTCATCGAGCGCTGCGCGCCGATCCTCGATCCATTGGCTGCGCTGCGCGGCGCGGCTCGCGAACGAGCGGCCCGCGGCAATATGCTCGGTGAGCCGGGTGCGCAGCGCGAGCGCCGCCGCCGCCACCGGCGGTGCGGGCCGGCCGTCGAAGTAGC
>DATMMK010000050.1:0-23951 GCA_035569755.1 Steroidobacteraceae bacterium | reverse complement strand
AAGATGCATAGCTATTCGGCGCCCGGTGAGTTCACACCGTCGATCAGCGGCTCGCTCGACGTAGGCTTCCCGCTGCCGCTCGACCATTCCTCCGTCTGGCTGCGCACGGGCGCGGCGGTTTCCGCCGGCGCACGCGCGAATCCGCTCTCGAACTTCTACCTCGGCGGCTTCGGCAATAACTACGTCGACAGCGGCGCCAACGGCAGCGTGCAGCGCTATCGCAACCTGCTCAGGATGCCGGGGTTCGAGATCGACGCGCTGCAGGGCAAGTCCGTCGCCAAAGCGACGCTCGAATGGTGCATTCCGCCGCTGCGATTCGAGGCCCTCGGCTCCCCGGGCTTCTACGTCAGCTGGGCGCGGCCGGAGCTGTTCGTGAGCGCTCTCGAGACCGATTTCAACAACCCGGCCTTCCGGGAGCGGGCCTACGACGTCGGCGGGCAGCTCGACTTTCAGCTGCAGGTGATGCATCGCTGGCCGATGATGCTCTCGGTCGGCGTGGCCCGGGGCTTCGAGGGCGGCGGTTACGGCCGCAGCGAATTCATGCTGTCGCTGCAGGTGTTGTGATGAGTGAGCCAGCGCGTGCGCCAGCATGAGCGCAGACGTCCTGGTGCGCGCGCCGATCGTACTGCTGCCGGTGCTGCTGTTCCTCGCCGGACTCGTGCAGCTCGACGGCTACCGGTTGGTGCGGATGCGCATGATGCTCGCCCTGATGGCGACGGGTGCGGTCGCCGCCGCCCTGAGCTACCTGCTGAATAATCTCGCCTTCGCGCAGTTCCACGGCTCCTTCGTCACGTATTCCCGCTATGTCTCGCCGTGGATCGAGGAATCGCTCAAGGCCGCGCTGCTGGTGTTCCTCATCCGCACTCGCCGTGTCGGCCTGCCGGTCGATGCGGGCATCGCCGGCTTCGCGATCGGTACCGGCTTCGCGGTGATCGAGAATCTCTATTACCTCGCCGCGCGGCCGCATACGGTGCTCGCCGTGCAGGTGATACGCGGCTTCGGCACGGCGATCATGCACGGTGGCACGGCTGCGATCCTTGCGATGATCTCGAACACACTCTACGAGCGGCGACCGGGCGGCGGGCTGCACCTGCTGCTGCCGGGGCTCTGCGCCGCCGTCGCACTGCACACCGGCTACAACTACCTGCTCGCACGCCCGGCGCTCGCGACGCTCGCGACACTGCTCGTGCTGCCGTTCGTCATCTACCTGGTGTTCGACCACAGCGAACGCGTACTGCGCGACTGGATCGAGGCAGACCTCGAGTCCGACGTTAAGCTCCTCGAGGCGATCAGCACCGGTACGTTCCTCGACAGCCCTGCCGGCCGCTACCTGCAGGCGTTGCGCGAGCGCTTCAAGGGTGAGCAGCTCGCCGACATGCTGTGTTATCTGCGGGTGCACGGGGAGCTTGCGGTGCGCGCCAAGGGCCTGCTGCTGCTGCGCGAAACGGGTATGGCCGAGCCGCCGCTCGACGGGGAGACGCGCGGCCGGCTGGCCGAGCTCGCCCAGCTCGAGCGCGCCATCGGCAACACCGGCATGCTGGCGCTGCGGCCACTGATGATGTCCACCGGGAAGGAGATCTGGCAGCTGACGCTCCTGCGCCCGTGACGGCCGCTCGCTGCTAACTCCTTGATTCCGCGGACGCCTGTCAGCCCCTCACTCATGTGAGAGAGGCACACCCCTTCTCTATGAAACGCCCGGGGCTCCTCGCTTGATGCATTTCAACGGCGGGCTTGCGCACTCAACAATGCCGGACCGGCGCTGACCCATGGAGGGCGGTTGCTCGGATTGCACTTCGACACCGATGGGAGGAACTCGTGCGCCATTCTCTTCTCTTGTCTCTCTTATCCGTCGCTGCCGTAGCGGCGACCACGCTCACCCTCGGCGGCTGCGGACGCAACGAGGCCGCAGAAGCACACGCGGCGCCGCCGGCGCCCCAGGTGACCGTGGCCGCGGCGATCTCCCGCAAGATCACCGAATCCGACGAGTTCACCGGCCGCTTCGAGGCAGTCGAGCGCGTCGAGCTGCGTCCGCGCGTCTCCGGCTACATCGCCTCGGTCAACTTCAAGGAAGGGAGCGAGGTCCGCAAGGGCGACGTGCTGTTCGTCATCGACCCGCGCCCCTATCAGGCGGAACGCGACAAGGCGGGGGCGGGCCTCGCCCAGGCGCGCTCGCAGCTGGTGCTCGCCCGGACCGAGCGCGAGCGCGGCACCAGGCTGCTCGCACAGCACGCCATCTCGCAGGAGGAGTACGACACCCGCACCGCCGGCAGTGAGCAGGCGGAGGCCAATGTCGAGGCGGCCAAGGCGGCGCTCGACGCCGCCGCCCTCAACCTGGAGTTCACCCGCGTCACAGCGCCCATCTCCGGGCGCATCAGCCGGGCGCTCGTCACCAGCGGCAACTTCGTCACCAGCGGCCAGACGCCGCTCACGACGCTGGTGTCGCTCGATCCGATCTATGTGACGTTCGACGGCGACGAGCAGGAGTATCTCAAGTACTCGAAGGTCGCACGCGAGTCGGCCGCCGGCCAGGCGGGCGAGACACGCAGCCCGGTTCAGGTGGGTCTCGCCAGCGAGAGCGGCTACCCACACGAGGGCGTCATGGTGTTCGTCGACAATGCCCTCGACCCGGCGACCGGCACCATCCGCAGTCGCGCGCTGCTCGACAATCACGCACGACAGTTCACGCCCGGCCTGTTCGCCCGCATCAGGCTCCTGGGTGCAGCTCAGCACGATGCCGTGCTGGTGAACGACAGCGCCGTCGGCACCGACCAGACCGTGCGTTACGTGCTGGTCGTGGACAAGGCCAACAAGGTCGAGTACCGGCCGGTGCAGCTCGGACCCGTGGTCGACGGACTGCGCGTCGTGCAATCGGGCCTGTCACCCGGCGAAGTCATCGTCGTAAATGGCCTGCAGCGCGTGCGCCCGGGCGCGCAGGTGCAGCCGCAGCGCGTGGCGATGGGCGAGCCGCCTAACGGCGAGCGCCCGGCCATGTTCGCCCGCAATGGCGCGGGCTCGACCGACGGCGAGGCCCATCCGTGAACATCTCGAAGTTCTTCATCGAGCGTCCGATCTTCGCCGGGGTCATCTCGGCGTTCATCACCATCGCGGGACTGCTGGCGCTCTTCAAGCTGCCGATCAGCGAGTATCCGGAGGTCGTGCCGCCGCAGGTGATCGTGCATGCCTCGTATCCGGGCGCGAACCCCAAGGTGATCGCTGACACGGTGGCCGCGCCCCTCGAGCAGGCCATCGTCGGCGTCGAGGACATGCTCTATATGTCCTCGACCTCAACGATGGACGGCGCGCTCACCCTCACCGTGACCTTCAAGATCGGCGCCGACATCGACCGTGCGCAGGTGCAGGTGCAGAACCGCGTCTCCCAGGCCCTGCCGCGCCTGCCGCAGGAAGTGCGCGACCTCGGCGTCAACACCGTCAAGGCCTCATCCAACCTCACCCTGGTCGTCAACCTTACCTCGCCCTCGGGGCGCTACGACTCGCTCTACCTACGCAACTACGCGGTGCTGAACATCAAGGACGTGCTGGCGCGCCTGCCGGGGATGGGCGACGTGCAGGTGTTCGGCGGTGGCGACTACTCGATGCGGGTGTGGCTCGATCCGCAGAAGCTCGCCGCGCGCAACCTCACCGCCGGCGATGTAGTGTCCGCGATCCGCGAGCAGAACGTGCAGGTGGCCGCCGGCCAGCTCGGCGCCCCACCCTCGCCCGATACCCAGTTCCAGATCGCGCTGAACGCCGCCGGTCGCCTGACCGACGAGCAGCAGTTCCGCGACATCATCATCAAGACCGGCGACGACGGGCAGATCGTGCGCCTCGGCGACATCGCGCGCGTTGAGCTCGGCGCCCAGGCCTACGGCATTCGGAGCCTCATCGACAACAAGCCTTCGGTCGCGATCCCGGTGTTCCAGTCCCCGGGTGCCAACGCGCTCGAGCTCTCCAACGCGGTCCACAAGACCATGGAAGAGCTCAAGAAGAACTTCCCGGAGGGCATGGACTACGGGATCCTCTATGACCCCACGCAGTTCGTGCGCCAGTCCATCGAGGCGGTACTGCATACGCTGCTGGAAGCCATCGCGCTGGTCGTTCTGGTGGTGATCCTGTTCCTGCAGACGTGGCGCGCTTCGCTCATTCCGCTCATCGCGGTGCCGGTATCGGTGATCGGCACGTTCGCGGTGCTGCTCGCGTTCGGCTTTTCGATCAATACGTTGTCGCTCTTCGGCCTGGTGCTGGCGATCGGCATCGTGGTGGATGACGCCATCGTGGTGGTGGAGAACGTCGAGCGGCACATCGCCGAGGGGCTCTCCCCGCGCGAGGCCACCAAGGTGGCCATGAGCGAGGTGAGTCGTCCCATCATCGCCATCACGCTCGTGCTGGTCGCCGTGTTCGGGCCGGTGGCGTTCGTCAGCGGACTCACCGGCGAGTTCTATCGCCAGTTCGCACTCACCATCGCCATTTCCACGGTGATCTCGGCCTTCAACTCGCTCACGCTGTCGCCGGCGCTGGCCGCGGTACTGCTCAAACCCCACGGCGCCCGCCCCGACTTCCTGATGCGCGTGATGAATCGCCTGCTGGGACGTTTCTTCAAGCGCTTCAATACGGGCTTCGCCCGCGCCGGTGACCGCTACTCCGGTGCGCTCGCCATCACCATGCGCCACGGCGGCGTCGCGCTCGCGATCTACGGCGGTCTGGTGGTCTTCACCTGGCTGGGCTTCAACGCGGTGCCGGCGGGGTTCATCCCGGCGATGGACAAGCAGTACCTCGTGGCGGTGGCGCAGCTGCCGCCGGCGGCATCGCTCGATCGCACCGAGGCGGTCACGCGCCGCATCACCGAGATCGCCCTGAAGCAGCCGGGCGTCTCACACGCGGTCGAGTTCTCAGGCATGTCGGTCAACGGCTTCACGCAGAGCTCGAGCGCTTCCCTCATCTTCTTCCCGCTCGATGACTTCTCCAGCCGATCGGGGAAGGCCCTCTCCGGGCCGGCGATCGCTGCCGCGCTCAATCAGAAGATGGCCGCCATCCAGGACGCCTTTGTCATGGTGGTAACTCCGCCGCCCGTGATCGGGCTCGGCACGCTCGGCGGCTTCAAGCTCGAGGTGGAGGACCGGGCGGATGCCGGACCGCAGGCGCTATTCGCCGCGCTCTCGGAGGCGCTCGGCAAGGCGAACCAGAACCCGGCCCTCGGGGGCGCCTTCAGCACCTATCAGATCAACGTGCCGCAGCTCGACATCGACGTCGATCGCGTCAAGGCGAAACGGGAGAACGTAAGGCTCTCAGACGTGTTCGAGACGCTGCAGGTGTACCTCGGCTCGCTCTACGTGAACGACTTCAACCGCTTCGGACGCACCTATCAGGTCGTGGCGCAGGCGGATGCGCCGTTCCGCGGCCAGCTCGATGATGTCATGCCGCTCAAGACCCGCAACACCGCCGGTGGGATGGTGCCGCTCGGCTCGGTGATCAACGTGTCGCGCTCCTTCGGACCTGACGTCGTGCAGCGCTACAACGCCTACACCGCGGCGGACATCAACGGCGGACCGGCACCGGGGTTCAGCTCCGGGCAGGCGCAGGCGGCGATGTCGAAGATCCTCGATGCGACGCTGCCGCGCGGGATGTCCTACGAGTGGACCGACCTCGCCTACCAGCAGCTCGCCTCCGGCAACACCGGGCTGCTGGTGTTTCCGCTGTGCGTACTGTTCGTGTATCTGGTGCTGGCGGCGCAGTACGAGAGCCTGTCGTTGCCGCTCGCGATCATCCTGATCGTGCCGATGTGTCTGCTGCCCGCGGTCACTGCGGTCAAGCTCGATCACGGCGACAACAATATCTTCATGCAGATCGGGCTGCTGGTGCTGGTAGGACTCGCCTGCAAGAACGCGATCCTGATCGTCGAGTTCGCCAAGCACCTGCAGGAGGAGCACGGCCGCGACGCGAGGACGGCGGTGCTCGAAGCCGCGCACCTGCGGCTGCGCCCGATTCTCATGACCTCGATGGCCTTCGTCATGGGCGTCGTGCCGCTGGTGGTCGCCTTCGGCGCCGGGGCCGAGGTGCGCCACGCGCTCGGCGTGACCGTGTTCGCCGGCATGATCGGCGTCACCCTGTTCGGCCTGCTGCTCACACCGGTGTTCTACGTGTTCGTGCGCCGCGCGGCGCACCATACCCAGGCCGACTCACCAGCGCTGCTGCCGGCCGCGGAGCCTGCTCATGATTGAAAGTAACGCTCGGCGCGGCGCCGGCACGCCGCGGCTCATCGTTCCGCTGCTTGTGATCGCCCTGGCGGCGGCCGTCGCGGGCTGCGCGGTCGGCCCGAACTACGTGAAGCCCGCTACGGCGGTGGCGCCGAAGTTCGCCGGCGGCGACGGCGGCCCGTATTCGAGCGAGGATGCCCAGGCGGGTTTCTGGACGCAGTTCGGCGATGCGACGCTCGACCGTCTCGTCGATGAGGCGCTCGCGGCCAATCACGACCTGCGCATCGCTCTCGGGCATCTGGTCGAGGCGCGCGCTGCGCGGCGCCAGGCGCAATTCGATCTCGCGCCGACCGTAACCGCCGCCGGCGGCTATACGCGCGAACGGTTCTCAGCCGTCGAGAGCCCGACCCTGGCCCCCTTTGACGCCCATCTCTACGACGCCGGCTTCGATGCGTTCTGGGAGCTGGATTTGTTCGGACGCGTGCGCCGCAACGTCGAGGCTCAGAGCGCGGAAGTGCAGTCGGCTGAGGCCGGGCTGCGCGATGCGCAGGTATCGGTCACCGCCGAGGTGGCGCGCACCTACTTCGAGCTGCGCGGCGAGCAGTTGCAGCTCGCGGTGGCGCGCGGCAACGTCGACAACGAGCGCCAGACACTCGAGCTGACCGGGGCGCGTCTCGAGGCCGGCAGCGGCACCGAGCTCGATACCTCAAGAGCGCAGGCCCAGCTGTCCACCACGCTCGCCACCATCGGTCCGCTGGAGGCGGCCGTCGCACGCTCCATCCACCGCCTGAGCGTACTCACCGGCCGCGAGCCCAACGCTCTCACCGGGGAGCTCGGGGCACCGCGCGAGCTGCCCGATCTGCCGCGCATCACGGCGATCGGCGACCCGGCGGGCCTGTTGCGTCGCCGCCCGGACATCCGTGTCGCCGAGCGCCAGCTGGCTGCCTCCAATGCGCTCATCGGTGTGGCCATCGGGGATCTCTTCCCCAAGGTGACCTTCACCGGCAGCTTCAGCTACTCGGCTGCGGAAACCAACGCGCTCGGTAACAGCTCGAGCCGCGGCTACGTGGTGGGACCCTCGATCTCGTGGGCCGCGTTCGACCTCGGGCGCGTGCGGGCCGAGGTCGCAGGCGCCCGCGCGCACGCCGACGTCGCCCTGGCCACTTACGAGCAGACCGTGCTGCGGGCGCTGGAGGAGACCGAGGATGCGCTGGTGACGCACGCGCGCACGCGCGAGAGCCTGAAGGATGCCGCCGATGCTGCTCAGGCGAGCCTCAAGGCGGCCCATCTGGCGCGCACCCGCTATCAGGGTGGCGTGGTTGATTTTCTGGCGGTGCTCGACGCCGAGCGCACACAGCTCGCAGCCGAGGACCGCCTCGCCCAGTCCCGGACCGATGCGGCGACCAGTCTGATCGCGGTCTACAAGTCTCTGGGGGGCGGGTGGGAAATGACCCCCCTGCCACGGCAGGTTCATCAGGCGGGAGGCTAAGCCCTTGATTCACCCACCTTTAGCCGCCTTCGCAGGACCGCAGGACGCAGAGGCCCCCCGGGCGCCCCGGGAGGAGCGTCGACCGCTCCCCCTTAAGATAGAGAGTCGGGTCCGTAACGGGAGATCGCGCGCTCGGCGCGGTAGACTTCCCGATCAGCCTCTCACGCCCGCAAGAGTCACCCCCGCCATGAATGCCAAAGTCGCCCTCCTGGAGCCTCAAGGCGAAGCCGCCCCGTGCCCGGAAACGCTCATGGCGATCAACCAGTCCCTGCAGGGGCGCGAGCGATTGCTCGCCGCCACGGCCCGGGCCAGCCGCCTGCTGCTGGAAGCGGCGGATGTGCGCGCCGCGATTCCGCAGGTGCTCGGGCTGATCGGCGAGGCCGCTCATGTCGATCGCGTCAATGTCCTGCAGTCGCGCACCGGCCCCATGGGCGAGCCGCTGCTCGTCATGACGGGCGAGTGGACCGCCGATGGCGTGTCTTCGCACCTGCAGGAGTCCGGCGGCTTCTCCTGCGATGAGCGCAACATCTCCTGGGTGTGCGCGGAGCTGCGCGCCGGGCGCAGCGTCTGCCTCAGCCCGGCGGAGATCCACGGAAGCGACGGCACGGCCGGCATCGAGGGCATCGGCACGCGAACCAAGGCGATCGTGCCCATCTTCGTGGCCGGCGGGTTCATCGGCGTCGTGAGCTTCGACAATACCCGCCAGCACCGCGCCATCGATGCCGCGGAGCTGGCAGCGCTCGAGACCGCCGCCGGCGTCATCGGCGCGGCGCTGCACCGCGAGCAGCTGGTCGATGACGTGCGCCACGAGCGCGAGCGCGCCGCCGAGGAGCGCTTCACCGAGCTCGCCAAGGCGAATGCCGTGATCCGCGGCAACCTCGAGCGCCTCGCCGGCGAGACCGACCTGCACAGCTTCATGGGTCACATGCTGCTCGAGGCGACCCGCCAGTTCGAGGCGATCTCGGGGGCCGTCGTCGTCCTCAAGGACTCGCTGCAGGAGTGGCGCATCATCGCCCATGTGCGCGACGGGCAGCTCGCCGAGCCGTCGTACCCGGCCAAGGTGCCGGTCGCGGGCTCAACCTTTACCGAGAAATTCGGGCAGCTGCGCGAGCCGCACTACGTGGACTACGCGACGCAGACCGAGGAGATCTGGCCCGGCGTACGCCAGTTTCACCACAACGAGGGCGCGGTCGGCGTGGTCGTCTATCCGCTGGTGTTCGGCGCCCGCAGCGTCGGCTTCTTCATCCTCACCTTCGGGCGCGACGCCCGGGACGTGCAGCGCAGCGGGCTGCTGGTCGCACTCGCGCAGCAGGCAACGCTCGCCGTCCAACTGACGCGGCTCGCTTACTCCGCCAAGGAGGCGGCCGTGCTCATGGAGCGCACCCGCATCGGCCAGGAGATCCACGACGGCCTGGCGCAGGCCTTCACCGGAATCCTGATGCAGCTCGGCGCCGTTGAGGAATTCCCCCCCTGCAAGCAGCGCAACTCCGAGCTCGGGGTCACGCTGTCGCGCATCCGCGACCTGGCACGCGACGGCCTCTCCGAGGCGCGCCGCTCGGTCATGGCGCTGCGCCTCGATCAGACGCGGCGCGCGGGGCTCGAGCTCGCGCTGCGGCAACTCGCCGAGCGCTCCACGGTGCCGAACGGCGTCACCTGCACCTTCGACGGCGGCGGCATGGTCACGGGCCTGAAGCCCGAGCACGAGCACGAGCTGCTGCGCATCGCGCAGGAGGCGGTGAGCAACGCCGTGCGCCACGCGAAGCCCCGCAACGTGCGCATCGTCACTACGGAAGAGGCGGCGCACTGGACCATGTCGATCGCCGATGACGGTGTCGGCATGGAGCAGCGTCCCGAGCTCTATGCGCGGCAGGGCTACGGCCTCTCGAGCATGCGCCAGCGTGCCGGAGCGATCGGCGGTGAATGGCAGATCGAGAGTCAGCCGGGCGAGGGCACACGGATCAGTGTGCGCATGGCGAAGCGGGCGGCCTGATGGCGGCGGAGCTTAAAACCCGCCGGATCAGCGTCATCCTCGCCGACGATCACCCGGTGGTGCGCGACGGGCTCGCCGCCATGGTGAACCAGCAGTCCGATATGGAAGTGGTCGCCGAGGCGGGCGATGGCGACGAGGCCATCACCTCCTACGAGCAGCACCACCCCGACGTGCTGGTGCTCGACCTGCGCATGCCCAAGCGCGACGGCGTCGCGGTGGTGCAGCGCGTGCTCGAGATCAACCCCAAGGCGCGCATCCTCATCATGACCACCTACGACGGCGATGAGGATATCTTCCAGTGCCTGTCGCAGGGAGCGAAGGGTTACCTGCTGAAGGACGCGCCGCGCCAGGAAATCCTGGCGGCAATCCGCGCCGTGAGCGAGGACCGGCCCTATACCTCGAGCACCGTCGCCGCCAAGGCGCTGCAGCGCATGGGCAAGCCGAGCCTCACGCAGCGCGAGCTCGACGTCCTGCAGCTCGTGGCCGAGGGTCGCAGCAACAAGGACATCGCACGGCGACTGTCGATCACCGAGGGCACCGCCAAGACCCACGTCAAGGCGATCCTCACCAAGCTCGATGCCATCAGCCGCACCGAAGCCGTCGCGGTCGCGCACAAGCGCGGCCTGATCCATCTCTAACCACCAGGCTTCGGCGGCTGATAGCCCTCGGGCGCCTGCGATCCCGCGCCGAAGAAGAACTTCTCCATCTCGCCTTCGAGGAACTTGCGCGCCTTGGGCTCAATGGGCGTCAGGCGGTATTCATTGATGAGCATGGTCTGGTGCTTGAGCCACTGCGCCCAGGCCTCGCGCGACACATTCTCGTACAGGCGCCGGCCGAGATCGCCGGGATAAGGCGGCCGGTCGAGGCCGGGCGCCTCGCGCTTCAGCAGCACACACTGGACCATTCGTGACATGCTTCCCCGTCAGGCCAGGCGAGCGAGCAGCGCCGTGATCGGCGCGGGCAGCCCAATGCGCGCCGGCGCGCGCACGTTATACCAGAGGCTCGTACGCTCCTCCACGACCGCGGCGGCGCCGGCACAATGCACCAGCAGCGGGCTGATGAGCAGGCTGAAGTGAGTGAAGGCATGCTCGATGGCGCGCAGGGGTTGCGGCTCGAGCCGGGAGGTCACGAGCGAGCGGCGGATGAACGCCTGCGCGGCGCTCGCGGTGTCGAATTCCGGCAGGCACCACAGGCCCCCCCACACGCCGCTCTCCGGTCGCCGCTCGAGGAGCACGCTGCCGTCCTCGTTGAGCGCCACCACCATGAACACCGAGCGTGTGCGCCGCACCGATGCGGAGCGCGAGGCGGGCCGCTCGTACTCGCGGCCGCTGCGCCGCGCGCAGCAGCCCACGCTCAGCGGGCAGGCCTCGCAGCGCGGGCGTGAGCGCACGCAGAGGGTGGCTCCGAGGTCCATGATCGCCTGGGTGTAGTCCGCGACGCGCCTCGCGGGCGTACAGCGCTCCGACAGCTCCCACAGGCGCTTCGCCCCGGCCCCGGTGGCCTTCCCGGCGACGCCGAAGTAGCGCGACAGCACCCGCCGCACGTTGCCGTCGAGGATCGGGAAGCGCTCGCCCAGGCTCAGCGCGAGGATCGCGCCGGCGGTCGAGCGTCCGACGCCCGGCAGGCACTCGAGCCCTGCGAAGGTGCGCGGCAGCTCGCCGCCGTGCTCGGCACAGATCTGGACCGCCGCACGGTGCAGGTTGCGCGCCCGCGCGTAGTAGCCGAGCCCGGACCACAGGTGCAGCACTTCGTCGACGGGCGCGGCGGCGAGGGTGCGCACGTCGGGGAAGCGCTGCATGAAGCGCTCGTAGTACGGAATGACGGTGGCCACCTGCGTCTGCTGCAGCATGATCTCCGACACCCACACCCGGTAGGGGGTGCGGTCGGACTGCCATGGCAGGTCGTGTCTCCCGGCGCGGGCATGCCACGCGAGCAGTGGGGCGGCGATCGGCATGCGGAGGATTCTAACTCCCCCGCGCTGCGCTCAACGGCCGCAGTGCCTGCCGCCCCTCATTTGCGATCGCACAGGTCGATCTCGCCGCTCATGGTCTTCAGGCGCACGTGTGCGCTGCCGCCGCCGCGCGTGCCGTTCAGCTTGTGCCCGGGACCATATTCACTGGCACGCTCGGCTGCGGCGTTGAAGCAGTCGCTGATGTCGCCGGTCACGCTCGCCGCCTCGAACGTCAGGCCATCCTCGAACCCGGCGCGGACCTTCAGATCGCCGCTCACCGTCTGCCCATCGAAATCCGCTCCGCGTGTGAGACGGCCTTCGAAGCGGATGTCGCCGGAAGTGCTGCGCAGCCGGACCGAATGCGCCGGATCGAGCTCGGCCGTGACCTCGCCGCTCACCGTGGTCGCCTCGAGATCGCCGGCGGCGTGCTTGAGCTCGAGATCGCCGCTCACCGTGCTGATGTGCAGCTTCGCCGCCTGTCCCTTGCCACGGAGCTTCAGGCTGCCGCTCACGGACTTCGCTTCGATGTCCGCGGGGCCGATGTCGGCCGTGATGTCGCCGCTCACGCTCTTCAGGCGCTGGGCGCCGAGCACACCGGTGGAGTTGGCGTTGGCACTCACGGTGGAGACGTCGACCTCGCTGTCCTTCGGCACCTGCACGCGCAGGTGGGTCTCCTCGTGCCCGGAGTTGGAGAACGACATGCCCGAGTGTCGCTGGATCACCCGCACGACGGTGTGATCGCCCGAGTTCGTGACCTCCACGCGATCGACGTCGGCGGCGAGCTCCGCCTTGACGCTCACGGCAGCGCGGTCCCAGGCGCTCACGTCGACCGTGCCGTTGGTGCTGGAGATCTGGACGACGCCGCGCGCCGGGGCGGGGACCTCGCGCTCGAAGGTCCCGGGACTGTCGCCAGCCCAGAGCGTAGCGCTCGCAATGAGCGCCACCGCGGCGGGCAGCAACCGGTGAGTCATGTACATCTTCAGATCCCCCTGCCAGCGTCGCTGGCCTCGCGCACGTCCGTGAGGACGCGCATCTCATCCTGGTAAGTGTTCACGAGCAGCTCCTGCAGCAGCGCATTTCCCGGATCCTTGCCGAGCGCGCTCTCGAGCTCCTGTTTCGCCTGACGAATGGTCGCGAGGCTCGCCATCACCTTGGCGCGGCTCGCCGGCGGGAGCGAGGCGAGCTGCGCGCCGAGCGCGCGCATCAGCTCCCGGTGCTCGCGCTGATAGCGCGGGTCGGTCACCCACGCCGTCTGCAGCGTCACTGTGGACGGCCGTGATCCTTGCGCGAGCGGCGATCCGGCGCCCGGAAGTGCGCTGCGCCCGATCCACACCCCGACCGCGACGCAGGCCACCATGGCTGCCGCCGCCAGGTAAACGCGCGCTGCCGCCCCGTTGCGGCGGGCGGCGCCCGCCGGGCCGACCGCGCGCACGGCGCCGCCGCGCCCGGCGATCTGCGCCTCGATCTGCGGCCACAGGTCCCGCCCGGGCTCGATGCCCTGCGGCAGGTCGCGCAGCGTGGTCACGCTGTCCTTCCCGCCCCGCTCTGTCATGTCAGCCAACCTCCACGTTCAACCGCTCCCGCAGGAGCTTGCGGGCGCGGTGCAGCTGGGCCTTGCAGGTCCCCTCCGCCACACCGAGCATCTGCGCCGCCTCCGTGTGCGAGTATCCGTACAGGGCGTGCAGCACCAGCGCATCCCGTGCGCCCTGCGGCAGTGTCCCGATCGCGTCCTCTATCTCCTGCACTTCCACCGGCGTCTCCAGTGTCCAATTGGGCTCGACGCCCTCCTCCTCGACGTCCAGGTCCGCCACCGGCTCGTCGCGGGCGGCCTTGCGCCGCCTGGCGAGCGCGACGTTGACCGCGATGCGGTGCAGCCACGTGCCGAACGAGCTGCGGGTCTCGAACTGCGCGAGCGCGCGCCAGGCGTTGATGAAGGTCTCCTGGGTGCAGTCCTCGGCCGTATGCGGCTCACGCGTCATGCGCAGGCACAGGCCGTAGATCCGACCGGTGTGCTCGCGGTAGAGCCGCTCGAAGGCGCGGGTATCCCCGGCACGGGCCCGCTCTACCAGCGCCCCCTCCCAGTCGATCGGCGAGTCCTCGACCTGCGCAAGTGTCATCGGTGAGTTAGAGCCGCCTCGGCTGGTCGCGGTTTAAATGCGCCACGTCGCTGATGGGCAACAGCTTTTTCCGGAACTCGGTCACACTGGCGTCCTCTAAAGGGGACTAGTGGCGCGAAGGCAGTGCGGCGATGCGGCAAATGTGGGATCTGGACTCGATCGGCTCGGTGCTGACCGAGCACTGGCGCAAGGCGCGCGAGAGTACGGTGCGCCTTTTCTGGTCGACTCCGGTCAGCTGGCTGGAGCCGCAGCGGCTGCGCGCTCCCGTCACCACTTCACCACGGGCGGAAGGCTCATCAGGTACGCGTCCGGGTCTGCATCGGTACTGAAGCCGAAGCGGGTACCGCGGTCGTAGACCAGATTGAACTCGACGTAGCGCCCTCGCTTCACGAATAGCCGCTCGCGCGCCGCGTCGTCGTAAGGGGTGTCCTTGCGCCGCGCCACGATCCGCGGATAGACGCCGAGCACCGCCTCCCCGACCCCGCGCACGAACGCAAACTCCCGGCCCTCCGCGCCCGCCGCGAGGTCATCGAAGAAGATCCCCCCGACTCCGCGCGGTTCCTGCCGGTGCGGAAGGTAGAAATACCGGTCGCACCATGCCTTGTATTCCTGGTACGCGCCGGGGCGGTAGCTCGCGCAGGCGGCGGCGAGCGCCGCATGGAAGTCCGCAGTGTCCTCGGCGACGGGGAACGTGGGCGTGAGATCCGAGCCGCCGCCGAACCAGGCCCGGCTGGTGGCGAGATAGCGCAGGTTCATGTGCATCGCCGGCACGTGGGGATTTGTCATATGGGCGACGAGCGAGATGCCGCAGGCGGTGAAGCGGCCTTCGGCCTCCGCGGCCCCTGCCACCTGCGGGCGTGCTTCGGGAGCGAGCACGCCCCAGACGTGACTCACGTTCACGCCCACCTTCTCGAAGACCGCGCCTCGCATCAGGCGCGCCTCGCCGCCCCCGCGCAGGCGGTGCCCTTCGGGCTTGCGCCACGGGCGCGCCTCGAAGCGGCTTTGCGGCTCGAAGGCCTCGAAGGCGGCGCAGAAGCGCGCCTGCAGATCGCGAAAGTAGCCGGCCGCGGTGGCGGCAAAGCCGCTCGCGCCCGTCTCGTCAGCGGGCGTCCGCTCAGGGGTGCTCATGCACGAAGTCCACGAGCCGCGCCACGGCATCCGGATCGGTGTCCGGCCAGATGCCGTGGCCAAGATTGAAAATGTGTCCCGGGGAGTTGCCCGCCTCGGCGAGCACGGCCGCGGCCGCCCGCGTGAGCTCCGCCGGGGGCGCGAACAGCGCCGCGGGATCGAGATTGCCCTGCACGGCCTTGCCGGGCCCGAGCACGCGCCGCACCTCCGAGAGCGGCGATCGCCAGTCAACCCCGACCACGTCCACGTCGAGCCCGGCGACCGCGTCCATGAGAGCGCTGCCCTGGTTGAGATAATAAATGAGTGGCACACCGAGGGGCCGCAGCGCCGCGAGCGTGCGCCGCACGGCCGGGAGCGCGAAGCGCGTGAACTCGCGCACGCCGAGCAGCCCCGCCCAGGACTCAAACAGCATGAGGGCCTGCGCGCCGGCGGCGGCCTGTGCGGCGAGGTACGCCGCCATCGCGTCCGCGAGGTGCGTCAGCAGCCGCTCGGCTTCCTGCGGCTGGGCATAGAGGAAGGTGCGCGCCGGCGCAAACTCCTTCGATGGCCGGCCGCAGACCAGATAGCACAGGAGCGTAAAGGGCGCGCCGGCGAAGCCGATGAGCGGCACCGCGCGCGGCACGCTCCGGCGCACCTGGCGGATCGTCTCGAGCACGAAGGGCACGTCGCGCGCCGGCACGAGCGCCGGCAGCGCCTCGATCTGCGCTGCCGTGCGGATCGGCTCGCGCACCACCGGCGCGGGCTCGAAGCTGAGCTCGACTCCCATGCCCTGCAACGGCGTCATGATGTCGCTGAAGAGGATCGCCGCGTCGAGCTCGAAACGCCGCAGCGGCTGCAGGGTTACTTCGGCTGCGAGCTCGGGTGTGCGGGTGAGCGTCTCGAAGTCGACCTTCGAGCGCAGCTCGCGGTACTCGGGCAGGTAGCGGCCCGCCTGGCGCATGATCCAGATGGGCCGATGGGGCGCGCTCTCACGGCGGCAGGCCGCGAGGAAAGCGCTCTGCGGCGCGCGCTCCTCTGTGGCAGGCGCGCTCATGTGCGCAACCACCGTGCAACCTCGGGTGCAAAGTAACTGATGATGAGGTCGGCACCGGCACGCGCGATTCCGGTGAGCGTCTCGAGCACCGCCGCGCGCTCCTCGATCCAGCCGCGCTGCGCCGCCGCCTTGATGAGGCTGAACTCCCCCGACACCTGATAGGCCACCACCGGCACCCGCACGGCGTCGCGCACCTGGCGGATCACGTCGAGGTAGGGCCCGGCGGGCTTCACCATGACCATGTCGGCACCCTCATCGACGTCGCCCAGCACCTCGCGCAGCGCCTCGCGCGCGTTCGCCGGATCCATCTGGTAGGAGCGGCGGTCGCCGAACGCCGGGGCGGACTCGGCGGCCTCGCGGAACGGGCCGTAAAAAGCCGACGCATACTTGGCGGCATAAGAGACGATTGGCGTCGCCGCGCGCCCTTCGCGGTCGAGCAGCGCACGGATCGCCCGCACGCGCCCGTCCATCATGTCGCTCGGCGCCACCGCATCCGCTCCGGCACGCGCGTAGTTGAGCGCGACTTCGGCGAGCGTCTCGACCGAGGAGTCGTTGTCGATCGTGCCGTCGGCGAGCACGTGGCCGCAATGCCCGTGATCGGTTGCGCCGCACAGGCACACGTCCGCCCACACCAGCAGCTCCGGGCAGGCATCCTTGATGGCGGAGATCGCCTGGGCGGCGAGACCGCGTGGATCGCGCGCGGCACTTGCGCCAGCGTCCTTCTCGGCGGGCGCTGCGAACAGCAGCACGGCCGGGACCCCGGAGCCCGCCACCGCCTTCGACTCCTTCACCGCCTCGTCCACCGACAGTTGCGAGATCCCGGGCATGCTCTCGACCGCATTGCGCACCGCGCGTCCGGGCACGACGAACAGGGGATAGATGAGCGCGTCCGGCGTCAGGCGCGTCTCGCGCACCATGCGGCGCCAGGCGGCCGACTGCCGGGTGCGTCGCGGTCTTTCCTGTGGAAATGGCATGGGCGGCTCTCTTCAGGCTTTCTCTTGCATGACACGATAGGTGGTGACCGCCAGCCCGTGGAGGGTCGCGGTGTCGGCGAGCGTCGCGCTGCGCCCGTGAGCGGCGAGCTCGCGCGCGGTGGTGCGGCCGATCGCCACCGGCGGCGCGTGGTCGAGGAGCCGCGCGAAGTCCTCCTCTCCGAGCGCCCGCGCGAGCTCGGTCACGGCGGAGGGGCTGGCGAAGGTGACCGCGCCGAGTCCGCCGCGCTCGATCCAGGCGCGGCATTCCGCCACGTCGAGCGTCGCGCCTTCGGTCCGATAGGCCTCGACCTGGGTCACCTCGGCACCGAGCCCGCGCAGACCCGCGGCGATCGTGGGAAGCGCCCGCGAGCTCGCCGGATAAAGCACCCGGGTGCCCGCGTCGGCCGCGCTCCATTGTGCCGCAAAGGCATCGAGCAGCGCCGCGGCACTCGCTTCCTCGGGCGTCAGGTGCACCGGCCAGCCGCGCTGGCTGAGCGTGAGCGCGGTGGCGCGTCCGACCGCGGCCACGCGCAGTTGCGCGGGTGGCTTGGGGACGTGCTCCAGCACCGCCGCCACGGCATAGCGGCTTGCGAATACGACCCAGGCGAACGAGGTGAGGCGCGCAAGCGCTTCCTCGAGCGCCTTCGAATCGGACGCCGTGACGCTCACCGCGGGCCACGACAGCACCTCGAGCCCGAGACTCTTGAGCTCGCGGCTCAGGGGTCCGTCGGCGCTCTCCGCGCGGGTCACGACGACCGGCCGGCTGGCGGGCTCAGCGCTCATGGCGCCGTCACCGCCAGCGCCGAGCGCTCGCGCGCGATGAGCTGCGCGGCTCCCGCTCGCAGGAGCTCGTCCGCGATCCGCTCGCCGAGCGCCGCGGCCTCGGTGGCGGTGAGCGCGGCACCGCGCGTAGCGCTCGCCGTTCCGCGGGCACGCAGCTCGCGCGACCCGTCGAGGGCGCACACGGCGGCCTGCAGGGTGAGCGTATCACCGCGCATCTCCGCGAGCGCGCCGAGCGGTACCTGGCAGCCTCCTTCCAGGCGCCTGAGCAGTGCCCGCTCCGCGCTCACTGCGAGTCGCGCGCCGCCGTCATCGAGCGCGCGCAGCAGGCCGAGGGTCGCCGAATCGTCGGCACGCGCGCACACGCCGATCACGCCCTGCGACACGGCCGGCGGAAAGTCTTCCGGCGACAGATACTCCGTTACGTGCTGTGCGAGCCCGAGGCGGGCGAGGCCGGCTGCCGCCAGGATGATCGCGTCGTAATCGCCGCCCTTGAGCCGCTCGATGCGTGTCGGGACGTTGCCACGCAGCTCCGCCGCGACGGCATCAGGACGCAGGCGCGCCAGGAACGCGCGGCGCCGCAGGCTGCTCGTGCCGATGCGCGCGCGCGGCGGCAGCTGCCGGAGCGTCTCGCCCGCGCGCGTGAGCAGCGCATCGCGCGGATCCTCGCGCGCGAGCGTCGCGGCGAGCGTGAGACCCGGCGCGAGCGCGGTCGGCAGATCCTTGAGGCTGTGCACGGCGACGTCGATCGCGCCGCCGGCAAGAGCCTCGTCGATCTCGCGCGTGAAGAAGGCGCGGCCCTCGGTCTGCCACAGGGGCACCTCGCGCTGGGCGTCGCCCGTGGTGCGGATGTGCGCCAGCTCGAGGGGCGGCGCCCCGGGCTGCGCCGCGAGCAGCGTCTCGACGTGGCGCGCCTGCCAGAGCGCGAGCGCCGAGGCGCGCGTGCCGATGCGCAGCGGGCGCGCGCTCATGGCTCGCCCTCCGCGAGGAAGCGGTAACCGACTCCCCACACGGTGAGGAAATGGCGCGGATTGGCGGGATCGCGCTCGAAGCGCTTGCGCAGCCGCAGGATGAAATTGTCGACCGTGCGGGTCGAGGGAAAGACGTCATAACCCCACACGCGCTCGAGCAGGTCCTCGCGCGAGACGATCTCGCCGGCATGCTCCGCCAGCACCTTGAGGATCATCGCCTCCTTCTCGGTGAGCTCCTGCGCCTCGCCGTTCCAGGCCCGGGCGCGGAAGGCGCGGAAGTCGACCTCGTTGCCGCCGAAGCGCAGCACCGCGGTGGCGGCGGTCGCCGAGGCGCTGCGGTACCAGTCCCAGCGACGCAGAATGGCGCGTACCCGCAGCAGGAATTCCTGCAGGTGAAAGGGCTTCGAGAGGTAATCGTCGCCGCCGGCCTCGAGCCCCCGGACCCGGTCGGCCGGATCGCCGCGCGCCGTGAGGAACAGCACCGGCGTACTGTTGCCCTCATCGCGCATGGTGCGGCACACGGCGAGGCCGTCGACTCCGGGCAGCATGACATCGAGCACCACCAGCGCACAGCGGTTCGCGCGCAGCCACTCGAGCGCCTGCTCGCCGTCGCCCGCCGCCGCCACCTCGTAGCCCTCTGCTCGCAGGTTCTCCATGACACCGGCCGCGAGGTGCGGATCGTCTTCCACCACCAGCACCCGGCTCGCGCCTTCGGCAGTGGTGCTCATGACTGGGCCACCGGGGCCGCCGGCCAGATGAGCACGAAACGCGCGCCCTGCCCAATACCCTCGCTCTCGGCCGTGACCCGACCCTGCGCGAGCTGCATCAGTCGCTGCACGATGTAGAGCCCGAGCCCGGTGCCGTAGGGGCCGCTGCCGCCGCCCGGATGCAGCCGCGTGAACTTCTCGAACAGCCGCGCGCCGTCGGCCGGGTTGAAGCCGACCCCGCTGTCTTTGACCGCCAGCTCCACCTCGCCGTTGCGGGCGCGGGCACTGACGGCGATGTGGCCGCCGCCCACCGGCGCAACCGCAGCGAGCGCGTTCTCCAGCACGTTGCGCACGATGACATCGAGGGCGAGCGGATCGGTGAGCGCGTACAGGCCCGGAGCGACCTCGCTCGCGATCGCGACGCGCTGCGAGCGCGCGCGCTCATCGAGCGCCGCCACCACGCGGGCCACGGCGCCGTGCAGCTCGACCGGCTCTGACTTGAAGTCGACGCGGCCGCGCTCGAGACGGGCGCTCTCGAGGATCTGGGTCACCATCGCCTCCATGCGCGCCAGGTCCGCGAGCATCCGCTCGATCAGGGTACGCGACTGCTCGGGCGCCAGCGTGCGCAGCGCCATGGTCTCGAGCGACAGCTGCAGGCTCGCGAGCGGGGTCTTGAACTGGTGTGAGACGAGCGCGAGGAAGTTCTCCTGCTGCTCCACCACCAGCGCCTCGGCGCGCAGCGCGCGCGCGATCACGAACATGCACACCCCGAGCGCCAGCAGGAAGAACGCCCCTTCCCAGGCGTAGCGGTTGTAGCGCTGGTGCCGCTCGGCACGCAGTGTCTCCTCCAGAGCGGGCGCCACCGAGGCACGCCCGCCGTCGACGGCGATCTGCGGCAGCAGCTCGTGCACGTGCGCGGCGCTCACCCCGTTATCGAGCAGCGCCTGCGCGGCGGCGGCCTGCGCCGCGTAGGCTGCGCGTGCGGCGTTCACCCTCTCGATCGTGTAGGTGCGCTGATCGAACAGCCACCAGCTCACCTGCACCGCCGACACCACCAGCAGCACGAGTGCGGTCAGCTGAAAGACGCGCGTGGCTTTCATGGCGCAGCGCTCATCCGCTGGCGGCGAGTGAGGCCGCGAGCGCGGCGGCGAATTCCTCGAGGTCGGCGCGCGAGTGCGCGAGCGAGAGGAAACAGGCCTCGTACGCCGAGGGCGGCAGATACACACCGCGATCGAGCATGGCGTGAAACAGCGCGGCGAAGCGCCGGCTCTCGCGCTCGCCGAGCGCCACCGCGCTGCGCGGCGCGCCCTGCTCGTGCAACGACATCCAGAATAGCGACCCGGCGCGCACCAGGCTCACCGGATAGGGCGCGCGCGCGAGCACCGGCTTAAGCAGCCGCTCGAGCTCGGCGCCGCACGCCTCGAGCCGCTGCCAGCCGGACTCGCGCTCGAGCACGTCGAGCGTCGCGAGCCCGGCCGCCATGGCGACCGGATTCCCCGAGAGCGTGCCCGCCTGGTAGGTATCGCCGTCCGGGGCGAGGCGCGCCATGATGCGCCGCTCGCCGCCAAATGCGCCGACCGGCATGCCGCCGCCGATCACCTTGCCGAAGGTCGCAAGATCCGGGCGGATGCCGAGGAGCTCCGCGGCGCCGCCGCGCGCGAGCCGAAACCCCGAAATCACCTCATCGAAGATGAGCAGCGCGCCGTGCGCGCGTGTCGTGCGCCGCAGGGCCTCGAGGAATTCGCGCCGCTGCAGCAGCAGGCCGTGATTGGCGGGCACCGGCTCGATGATGACCGCGGCGATGCGCGCGCCCTCAGCCTCGAACAGCGCCGCGCACGCCGCCTCGTCATCGAGCGGCAGCACGCGCGTGCAGCCGGTGAAGGCCTGCGGCACGCCGGCGGAGGAAGGCCGACCGAGGGTCGCGAGCCCCGATCCTGCGGCGACCAGCAGGTGATCTGCGTGCCCGTGATAGCAGCCGGCGAACTTCACGATCAGGTCGCGCCCGGTGAAGGCGCGCGCCACGCGGATCGCGCTCATCACCGCCTCGGTTCCCGAGGACACGAAGCGCACCTGCTCGGCAGCCGGGTAGGCGGCCGAGACACGCTCGGCGAGTGCGACTTCCGCCTCGCAGGGAGCGCCAAAGGTCGTGCCGCGCTCGAGCGCCGCGCCGATGGCGCTGACGACCGCCGGATGCGCGTGGCCCGCGATCAGCGGACCCCACGAGCCGACGAGATCGAGGAAGGTGCGCCCGTCGGCATCCGTCACGCGCGCGCCGGAGCCGCGGGCGATGAAGAGCGGGGTACCGCCCACGGCGCGGAAGGCGCGCACGGGTGAGCTCACTCCGCCCGGAATCACTCGGCAGGCGCGCTCATAGAGCTCGACGGAGCGTTCGGGTGCGGTCATGACTCGTCCTTCACGGCGGCGCCCTGGGCGCGGCCGGGCTTGGCCGCATCGAAGAATGCATCCACGGCGTCGGCGCTGGCGTGTACCGCGGCGGCTCGCAGCCCGGCGAGCGGCAGGTGCGCGAGCCGGTGCGCCACTGCACACCCCAGGCGCTCGAGCTGCGCGCGCTGCTGCTCGTCGAGCGTGCGCAGCTCATGGCGCAGCGCCCGCGCCACCTCCTCGGCGGCGATCTCCTCGAAGCGCACGCGCAGATCCTGCAGCCGCGGGCCGAGCGCGCGCGTGGCGAGCTCCGCCCGCAGGTGCGCGAGCCGCTCGTCGATCGCCGCGCGTACCGGCGCGAGGCGCAGCAACTGCGCAAGTCGCTGCCCCTGTGCCGCCTCGATGAGCTGCTCCATGCCGACGCGCTCGAGCCCCGCGTGCCGCGCCGCTTCGGCATCGACATTGGGCGGCACCCCGAAATCAACGAGCAGCGGCGAGCGCGGGAGCGCACCTGCGCTCACGGCGGCCGTGCGCAGCCGCGCGAGCGCGTTGCTGTCGAGCACCGCACCGCTGCCGCCGGCCGCCAGCACCAGCGCAGCCAGCGGCGGCGGATCGCCGCGGAATTCATCGAGCGACAGGAGCCTCGCGGACACCGACTGCGCGAGCTCGCGCGCGGTGCCGAGAGTGCGGTTGATGATGGTGAGCGGGACGCGTGCCGCGTGCAGCAGCGTCGCGCAACGGCGCGTCATGGGTGAGACTCCGAGCAGCGCAGTGGCGCCAGCCGCGCCATCGAGGTGCTTGAGCACGCGCTCGGCCGCGAGGTCGCCGAGGGAGGGCGTGCGCACGCGCGCCGTCATGCGTTGCACGCGCCGCGCCATCCCGAGCGCCTCGCCGATCAGACGATCGAGCACCGGGCCGCAGGTGCGGGCGGCGCGCGATTCCTCCCACGCATCGCGCAGCTGTGCGGCAATCTCCTGTTCTCCGGTCTGCGCCGAGTCGAGCCCGCAGGCGAGCAGGAACAGGTGCTCGACCGCCGCTTCACCGGTCCAGGCACGGAGCGTGCGCGCCGCCTCGCCGGGCTGCGAATCGCGCCGGCTGAGGACGGCGAATACGTCGGGACGGGCATCGCCGGCCGGGCTGCCGTCGTGGGTGGCGTAGATGACCTCGACGCGGTTACAGGTGCCGACATAGAGAATCTCTGCGGCATGGAGGCGACTGCGCAGCTCCGGCAGCCGCGCCGCTACCTCCGCGCGCGGCACGGCGAAACGCGCGACTTCCTCGACGCCCGCGTGGCGATAGGACAGGCCCACGACACCGATCTGGTGCATTGCGGCAGCTTAACCGTGCGTCACCGCGACGAATGTCACCGAATGGTCATAGAGCTGCGGCCGGGGCGCAAGGAGTGTGACGACCGTCGGGTCCTTGGGAAACCGGGAAAGAGGCCCCGGGGTGCGGGTAAGGTGTGGCCAGGCGGCTTGAAAACCGGAAGGCCCGCAAGTGGCTTGTGGGAGCGCTTCTGACCCTGATCTGCCGATTCTGCTGACCGCTCCTGGGGCGACTAAAGACTTCTGCCGTCGACCTTCTTTACCGCGAAGGCGTCGACGTCAACACCATCTAAGCATCGGACATTGATCGCCGCCATTTTTGCGCCGGTTTTTGGGTGCGTCCCTATTGCGAACGACTGAATGCCGCATGTTGAGCAGAACTGGTGCTCGATCATGTGTTTGTTGAATTCAAACTTTGTCAGGTCGGCGTCGCCAGACAGAAGCCTGAATTGACTCTTCGGCGCGAACGCCAGCAACGAGCCCAGCCGTCCACATCGCGAGCAGTTACACGCGAGGACCTCACCGATGTCCAATTGGACTTCGTAACGGACTTTGCCGCACTGACAGCCGCCGGAATAGGACTGCGTCATGGCTTGCGATCTCCCGCATCGATACGCGAGTTCGGTTGCCGAAGTTTACCTCAGTGCGATGCAGGCCGCGGTGATCCGCCACGCCAAAACACAATCACGGCGTGGTCTGCTCCTTGTGCCTTTCCGGCTGCAGCGAATAATCGCAGACGAAGTCGGCCACCTGGCGGCCGAGGGTCTCACCCGCCTGCTCATCGGTCAAAAAGTGCACACCCGCGAATACGCGGCTGAGCGACGCTTCGCGCTCGGCGCCTGAGAAACTCTCGAAGTGCCTTTCGATACCGGGTAGAACCTCGGAGGTCACATCCAACTGGAAGTGATCCGTG
>DATMMK010000049.1:0-9734 GCA_035569755.1 Steroidobacteraceae bacterium | reverse complement strand
TCGCCGGTCCGGAACCCGGAGCCGTCGCCGGCCCACCCCGTGTCGATCAGGAGCGAATGCCGGTCCGGTGTGACGACGAGCGTCGACTGCCCTCCCTCGACGTCGATGAAGTAGATCTCGAGGTCGGAGTGCACCGCGGCGCGCGCGCCGCCGGCCGCAGCCGTGAGCAGAGCGAAGAGAAGAGCACGGATGGCGCGAGCTGACATGGCTGCAGGTATTCTGCCAGCTCAATCCATGACGCGCTCGGCCGTGCGCTCGATGAGCACCAGGCTCGAGCTCTCCTCAACACGGTCGAAGACGATCTCGGTGCCGTCGGGCGAGACGTCGAAATCGCCGATCGCGAAGCCCGCCGGCAGATCGGTGAGCTGGCGTTCGGCGCCGGTCCGCGGGTTGAGCTGCCAGAAGTCCTTGCGGTCGATCCCGCCGCGCAGAAACACCAGGGCTCCGGAGTTGCGCGCGAATGCCACCCGGCGCGCACCGATCGTCAGGATGAGACCCGGCATGTTGTAAGGCCTGCCGTCGGGAGCCGAGGCCCGCAGTGGAAAGGTCGTGGCCACCTGCGCACCTGAATAGACGAAATATTCCCCGTCGGGCGACCACGCGGGATCGACAGAGTAGTCCGACACCATCGGCAGCGGGGGAGTGGCATCGAGAAAGATGCGCGCCAGCTGCGGCTGGCCGTCGTTCGCGATCGCACCGACGATCGACTGGGCGTCCGGCGCCCAGGCCAGATCGCCCCGCAAGGCGAGCGTTCCGGCGGCCACCTTGAGATTGCGGCCGTCATCATCGACCGTGTAGAGCTGCGTTGCGCCGTTGCGCTCGGCGACGAAGGCAATGCGATGACCGTCCCTCGAGATGGCGGGCGCGCCCACGCGATCGACCGATCCGTCACCCCAAAGCTCGGTGGCGCTGCCGTTCCCATACGTCCACACCCCGTGCCGTCCGCCGGCACTCGAGACATACGCGATGTAGCCAGGCCCGAAGCGCGGCGCGGACGCGCTCTGCGCGACCGGCACGACCCGCTCAGGATCGGCGCGCGCCGGTCCGTCGCCGCCGACCGTCACCCGCCACAGCTGCGAGCGAACGTCCGCGACGGTGGCGAGGAGACGCGTGCGATCCCCGTTGGCGGCGAGGGAGGTATAACGCTCGAGGCCAACGCTGACACGGCGCGTGCGCTTCTCGAGGATATCCATCACGTAGAGCCATGGGCCGGAGCCGTCGACGTCGGTCGCCAGGTAGAGGAGCGTGCGCGCGTCGAGCAGCACGGGGTAGGTAACGCGGGTGTGGTGAGACGTGAGCCGCTCGAGCCCTGCTCCTGTGGGGCGCAGCCGCCAGATGTCCCAGTCGGCAGATGGCGGGTCGCCGCGCACGAAATAGATGTATTGCCCGTCGGGTGACCAGGTCGGGAAGTGGCAGTGCGTGCCGGGCGCGGCCGCGTAGATCTGCCGCGCCTTCGCCTCGCCTGTGGCCCGCACGAAGAGCGGATCTCCGGGCGCGGTCGTGTGATAGACGAGCCGGGTGCCGTCAGGAGACCAGTCGAACTCGGCGGTCTCGGGCAGATACGGCTGCAGCGCGCCGCCCGTCATCGGCGCCGCCATGAGGTTGATGTCCCGGGACCGCGACCCGTCCCCGGCGCGTGTCCAGAAGGTGACCTGCGAGCCATCGGGAGAGAAGCCGATCGCGCGTATTTCCGGATTCCTCAGTTGCTGGTACCGGCCCTCGGTGAGGTTGCGGTAACGGTTAGTCCCGATCTCGCTCAACCAGACGTCGAGGCGTCCGTCGCGGGCGGCAAGAAAGGCCGCGAATCTTCCGTCCCGCGAGATCGCCGCCGCCTGCTCGGTCCCCGCAAAGTCCGTGAGCCGCAGCACCCGCGCGCGCGCCAGCGGATCGAGCCATGACTCGCTGGGCGCCGGTCGCCGTGGGCCCTCGATCAGATACGCGGCCGCCACCGCCGCGATGACGATCGCCGCCGTGGCGGTGACTGCCACCACTGCCCTGTTACGCCGCAGGAACTTGAGCACACGATCGGTGAAGCGGGCCGGCAGCGCCTCGATGGGTCGCGCGCCGAGGTGGCGATGCAGGTCCTCTCCCAGGGCTGCCGCGGTCGGGTAGCGCCTGGCGGGCTCCTTGGCGAGCGCCTTGAGCGCGATGGCGTCCAGATCCCCGCGCAGTTGCCGGGCCAGGCGTTCGGCCGTCGCGCCGCGCGCGACCGCCTGCTCGGGCGCGAGTCGCGTGCTCGGCTTCTTCACCTCGACGGTCGCGATCGAATGCTCGAGCAGTCCGATCGACGCCGCGCTGTGCAGTCGGTAGGGGCGCACTCCAGTCAAGAGGTCGTAGAGCAGCACACCGAGCGAGTAGACGTCGCTGCGGGCATCGACCGGCTCGCCGCGCAGGAGCTCGGGGCTCGCGTAGTCGGGGGTCAGCGCCCTGCCGTGCCGGCTCGTGAGCTCGGTGAGCTCAGGCTCGGCCGCTTCCAGCAATCGCGCGACACCGAAGTCCAGCAGCCGAACCTGGCCGGATTCGGTGACGAGCACATTGGAGGGCTTCAGATCCCGGTGGATCACCTGCTTCTCGTGCGCGTAGCGCACCGCCTCGATGATCTGCAGGAACAACTCGAGGCGCGCACCGATCCCGAGACGGTGTGCGTCGCACCACTCCGTCAGCGGCCGGCCTTCGACGTACTCCATGGCGAGGTACGGGAGGCCCTGGGCAGCGACTCCCGCGTCGTAGAAACGCGCGATGTGCGGATGCTCGAGGCTCGCGAGGATGTCGCGCTCGCGCGCGAAGCGCTGCCCGAGATCGGGGCGCAGCCGGGCGAGTAACGGCACCTTCAGCGCCACATCCCGTCTGAAGGCACCGTCGGCGCGCCGCGCCAGCCATACTTCGGCCATGCCACCGGAGCCCAGCGGCCGGACCAACTGGTACGGGCCGACGCGTGCGCCGCTCTGCAACCCGCCGGGGGAGGGCGCGCCCGCCTCGCTCACCGCGCCGAGCTCGGGCAGCCCGGCGAGCCGCGCCAGGGCCGCGAGCTGAGGGTCCCCCGGCAGCAAGGCGTCGCGCAGTGCCGGGCCGAGATCCTGATGCTCCGCCGGCAGTGTCTCGAGCCAGGCACGACGCCCGGCCGCATCGAGCGGCAGCGCCTCATCGAGCAGGCGGCTCATGCGCGTCAGCTGGGGAATCGATAGCGCCATGCGTCGGCAGATGTGCTGATCAGCGCAGCGCCGCCGCCAGGAGCAGCCGCGCCTTCTCCCAGTCGCGTTGCACCGTTCGTTCGGTGACCTCCAGCGTCTCGGCTATTTCCTTCTCGCTGTAACCCCCGAAATAACGCATCTCGGCAATCCGGGCGAGACGGGGGTCTGCCTGCTCCAGATCCTCGAGCGCCTCGTGCACGTCGAGCACGGTCTGCTCAGCGCCCCGCAGGTCCGAGGGCGCCGCGCCCGGGGCCGCAGCGGGCTGCGCGTCCCCGCCACCCCGCTTGAGGGCGATCCGCTCGCGCACGCTGTTGAGGATCACGGAGCGCATCACCCGCGAGGCGTAGGCAAAGAACGCGCGTCGATCCTCGGCGCGCAGCTTGCCGGCGCCCGCGAACCGCAGGTACGACTCGTGCACGAGACCGGTGGTGTCGAGAAGGGTGTTACGCCCGCCGTGCCGCAGCCGACCCTGCGCCAGGCGGTGGAGCTCGGCGTAGGCCGCCGCGAATAACGCGTCGCGCGCCGCGGCATCGCCGCCCTGCATCCGCCCGAGGAGATCGGTGAGTTGGCCCATGCATACCCTGGAATCGTGACTCGGCCCGCCGAGACAAAAATAGCTCTTCCAACGAGCCGGGGCCATGGGCGCGCCGCCCTGCATGTCGGGTTTGGCCCCGCCGCCGTGTCTTTAGTAGGCGAGGCAACCGGAACGGGAACTTACCAATAGCTCCCGACAGAGTCCCTACCCCAAGAGGAGTCAAGAACGTGAATGCACCCAGACTTTCCCCGCTGATCGGAGTGACGCTCGGGCTGGCCTTCGGCTCGGCGTCGGCATCGAACGCCGTCTCAGACTGGCATACGAACATGGAGTCAGCCGTAGTGGTTGCGGGCAAGAAGAGCCCGACGGTCGCTTTCGTGTATTTCGCCTACGCCGATGTGGCCATGTACGACGCGGTCAACTCCATTGACGGGCGATTCGAGCCCTTCGCGGTGCACGTTCAGGCACCCCCCGACGCCTCCGAGGACGCCGCAGCGAGCGTCGCGGCACACGACGTGCTGGTGCACTACCTGCCGCTGCAGCAGGCAACCCTGGATGCGCAGCTGCAGGCCTCGTTGAGCGCCATCCCCAATGGACCGCCCAAGACGGACGGAGTCAACGTCGGACAGGCGGTCGCCGCACAGTGGCTGGCTATTCGGTCGGGCGACGGTCTCGAGGCGGCGGTGAGCCTGCCCCTGCCCAATCCCGGGCCGGGAGTGTGGCAGCCGGTTCCGACCTATCCTTCCCCCAACCCGATCACGCCGCCGCCGGTCGCAGAATGGCAGGCGCAGTTCAAGCCGTTTGTGCTGCGCAGCGCCGATCAGTACCTCGAGCACGTGCCTGCGCCCCCGGCTCTGACGAGCGCCACCTTTACCGCGGACTTCAATCTCACCAAATCCTACGGCGCCCTCGACAGCAGTGTGCGCACGGCGCAGCAGACTGAGATCGGCTTGTTCTGGTCCGATAATCCCGCGGCGCAGTACAGCCGCGCACTGCGGGGTCTGATCGGCACTCAGGGTCTGGGCACGGCCGACGCCGCCCGGCTCGGCGCCCTGTCGTTCGTCGCGCTGGCGGACTCGGCGACCGCCTGCATGAACGCCAAGTATCACTTCCTGTTCTGGCGGCCCCTGACCGCGATCCGCAACGCCGGCACCGACGGCAATCCCGGCACCGTGGCAGATCCCAACTGGGTGCCGCTCGATGTCACGCCCGGCCATCCGGAATATCCCGCCAATCACGGCTGCGTCACCCAGGCACTCATGGATGCGATGACCGCGTTCTTCGCCACCGACGCAGTCCCCTACAGCATCACCAGCACCGTAACCGGCACCACACACTCCTTCGCGAGCTTCGAGGACGTCGTTCAGGAAGTCGACGAGGCCCGCATCTTTGGCGGCATGCACTTCCACCACTCGGTCAAGGAAGGCAACAAGCTGGGCCGGCGTGTCGCCGACTACATACTCGACCACAAGTTCTGCCGCGTGAACGAGGGCTGCGGCACGGAAGACCAATAGCGGGAGCGCGGCCGCGCGTCCGGGGTCGCTGCGCCCAAGGCAGCGGCCCCGTTCGTTGAAAGAGGTAGCGCCCGCAGCCTTGCAGGCAGCATACTGCGGCGCCGCCGAAACGGACCCCGGCGGTTTGCGAAAAAACAAGAACAAGTTCGGCCTTGGGACTGGATTGGGGTAATTCTCTATCGTGGTGCCGTGCGAGAGCTTTGGGCGCGAGAAGTGCGCCATGATCGGTCGTTACGCCAGGTCGTCTGACATCGAGGGACTGATGCAGGCGCTGACGACTCTGGTTCCGTTCGTGCTCCTGTGGTGGGCCGCCATCTGGTGCGCCGGCACCTACCCCTGGCTCGCAGCCATTCCGCTGCTCCTCATCATCCTGTTCACGGTGCGCATCTTCGGCCTGATGCACGAGTGCGGCCACGGGAGTCTGTTTCGCAGCCGTGGACTCAATCGCGCGGCCGGGTTTCTTTTCGGGGTCCTCTCGGGAATGCCGCAGTACGTATGGGCACAGCATCACAACTATCACCACGCGAATAACGGCAATTGGGACAGGTACCGCGGACCGTACACGACGCTGTCGGTGGATGAATATGCCGCGCTGTCCCGCGCACGGCAGCGTATGTATCACGCCAAGTGCAGCGTGGCAGCCGCGCCGCTCGTCGGCTTCATCTATCTGATCCTCAACCCGCGGTTCACCTGGTTGAAGGGCAGCGCCGGTCTGGTCGTCTACACCGTGAGACGTAAGCTCGCGCAGCCCGGGATGTCGCTGCGGGAGCATGCGGCGAGTTACCGCACGCGCTACTGGAGCTCGCCCAGAGAGTACCGGCACATGCTGTGGAACAACCTGGTGCTGCTCGGCATCTGGGGCTTGATGTGCTGGAGCTTCGGTGCAGCGCGATTCTTCTCCATCTATCTTCTCAGCGTATCGATCGCAGGCGCCGTGGGTATCGTGCTATTCACGGTGCAGCACAACTTCGAGCACTCCTATGCGAGCGACAACGAGCACTGGGACCTCGAAGCTGGAGCGATCGAGGGCACGAGCTACCTGATGCTGCCCCGCTGGTTGAACTGGTTCACCGTGAGCATCGGCTACCACCACGTCCACCATCTCTCGGCGAGCATTCCGAATTACCGCCTGGCCGAGTGCCACGCCGAGTATCAGCACCTGTTCGGCGGCGTCACACGGTTGAAGTTGTGCGACGTGCTCGGCGCGCTCCGGTGCATCCTCTGGGACGCGCGCGCGCAGCGAATCATCTCACTCGCCGAGTACCGGCAGCGCGCCTGAGGCTCGGGCCCGGTACGCCGGGCCGCGCCAGCCCCACCTGGCTCAGCTGCGCGCCTGGATCATCTTCCAGCCGTTACCGGACGGATCGCGAAAGCCGGCGTCCACGGTGCCGTAGCGATCCACGGGCTCCTGGGTGAACTCCACTCCCCGGGCGCGCATCCTCTCGTAGGCGGCGCGGCAGTCATCGACGACCAGCACCAGCGGCGGCATCGCCCCCTTGGCCACGACCGCGCACACCGTCTGCGCGGTTGCGGCGTCGAGCGCCGGCGGCCCGGGCGCAAACAGGCCGAGCTGGAACGACGGCTGGTCCGGGTGCTGCACCGTCAGCCAGCGATAGTCCCCGTTGCGTACATCCGTGTGGACACGGAATCCGAGCTTCTCGACGTAGAACTTGAGCGCTTCATCCTGATCGCGCACGTACAGACCGGTTACCTGGACACCCTGACTCATGGCATCTCCTTTTCTCGGGATGCCTTTATACGGCCCGCCGCGCGGCGTCGCTTCTCCGAAACTGCGATCGTGAGGTCGGGCCGGTGCGCGGCGCTCAGGGCGCAGACCGGTACCTGGCCGAGCGCGCCCGCTGCCGCCCGGGCGCGCGCGCGGATCGCGCCCGGAGTGTGGCCGGTGACGTCGCGAAAGATGCGCCCGAACGTACCCAGGCTCCCCCAACCCGTCTGGAAGGCGATATCGGTGACGGACAGCTCGGTGTCGCGGAGCAACGCGCTCGCCCGCTCGATGCGCCGCGTGAGCAGGTAGCGGTGCGGCGGAACGCCGAAGGCCTGTCTGAACGAGCGCGCGAAGTGGGCTACCGAGACACCGCTGACGCGCGCCAGCCGCCGCACCGGCCACTCCTCGTGGGATGCGGCGTCCATCCGGTCCTTCGCCCGCAGCAGACGGCGCAACAGCTCGGGGTCCTGGCGCGCAGCAATTCCCCTCATCGGGGGGAGCCTACCTCATTACCGCGCTGTCGTTGTCACCTCGGCATCGCCGTAGCTTCCCTGAAGCCTCCCGTCACGCGCGAAGTCCCGAATCATCCTGAAGTAGCCTGAAGCGTAGCGGGTCGAGATCCGGGCGCCCTCCCTGGTCTCGAACAGCGTGATGCCGTGCTCCGCGCGCGGATAGAGGGCGAGCGTGAACGGCAGGCCATCGTCGATGAGCGACTTGATGCGGCGGCTCGTCTCGGCGCTCGGTGCTTCGTAATCCTCGCCGCCGAGGATCCACAGCTGCGGCACCTTCCCCGCGCGCAGCGTGGGCATGGGATCGTAGCGAAAGGGGGTGTGCCAATCGAATTGTGGCGCCAGCGCGCGCAGCTCCGCGTCATCAGGGTGCTGCAGCACGAAGAAGGCGAAGTCGCCGTGCACATCCTTGTACCAGGGTGCGCTGGCATACTTTGCCTTCATTTCATCCAGCTGCGGAAATCCGCTCTGGAAATCGCTCTCGACCACCGCTTCAGCCGCGCTGGCCACCTCGAGTGCCCTGGCGATCACCTCGGGTGGATAGCCTTTCTCCCGCATCTGGAGCTCGACCCCCTCCTGATCCTCGTCGATGACACTGACCGCGAGACCAAAGCACACGATCACAAAGTCGACCGGCGTGCGGCCGGCCGCGAGCGGCGCCACCCATCCGCCCTCGCTTCCCGCCTGATAGCCGACGCGGCCCCGGCGCGGGCCCGCCAGCGCTCGAGCCTCGGCAAGCGCGGCCACGGCATCGTCGGCCAGCAGCTCGAAATCCTGGGTGTAGTGACCGCCTGATATGCCGGTGCCGCGCTTGTCGTAAACGAAGGCGCCCACGCCTTCGGCCGGGAGCATGCGCTGCAGGTAATAGTCCGTCAGCGCCGAGTCGGGCTCGGAGCCGTGGACGAGGACGACGATCGGGACCCGTGCCTGGCCCGGTGGCATGACGAGGCGCCCCGCGAGTGTCGTACCGTGACTCTCGAACGTCGCCTCCTTCACCTCGAGCGCAATCCGCCGCCCCTGAATTCCTCCGAAAGTGATCCGCCCGGCGGCGCACGCTGAGAAGGAGACGACCATGCCGTCGGACCGGTCGGTCCAGCCATGAGTGCTCGTCCAGACTCCGTCCTTGCCGGGGTGCAGCTTGCCGGTCGCGCCGTCGAACTGCCGCCAGCGCAGGGTATCGTCATCGCTGGGCGCGATGTCGACCAGTCCGCCGTTCACCAGGCGGTAGCTGCCGACGTGACAGTCCGGCGCATTCCGGGCGCACGCGATCGAAGCCCCCGCCAGCAGGGCGGCGAGCGCGAAACCGTATCGGGCAAGGTCATTCATCGGAGGCCCTTATAGCGCGCACGCCGCGTCCGGTATTGGACGAATTCAAGGTCGGGCGCGCTCGCGTCCCGGTCGCTTGACGGCTCGCGATGCCGGGATAATGTAAGGAGCGGATGGCGTCGACCGGCGGAGAATTTGCCGTGCTGCCAAGTTTCAGCGGAGCGTGCGTCAGGCGGGTCATCGACCGCAGCCACGCTCGCGTGCCCGAGCACGCCCACGACTGGCCCGTGCTGTCGCTGTTCGTGATCGGCTCCTACCTGAACGAGACCGAAGTCGGGACGAGGTTCATCTGCGGCCCGTCCGCGGTCTTCTACCGCGCCAGCGCGCATCATCGCAACGCCACCGCGGCGGTCGGATTCGAGCAGATCGAGATCGAGTTTGATCCCTCCTGGCTCGGAGGCCGACTGCTCCCGTGCCCGCCGGTCACGCTGTGGACGGGAGGCCGCGTCGCCAGCGAAGCACGCTGCCTCGCTCGCGTGTGCCAGTCAGCCCCCCGAGAAGATGAGCTGCGCGCCGCGCTGCAACGGTTCCTCGAGGGCGCGCGCCGGGAGCCCGCACGCGAGCCCGCGAGCTGGATCGGCGCGATCAACGCGCGCCTCAGGGACGACACGGCCCTCAGAGTCAGCGACCTCGCGCGGGTGGCATGCCGCCATCCCTCATGGCTCGGATCGGCGTACCGGCAGGCGACCGGAGAGGGGCTGAGAGAGACCGCGGCGCGCCTGCGCGTCGAACGCGCCACGCACCTTCTGCGGGAAACGGGCGAGACGCTCGGCTCCATCGCGGCCGCGGCCGGCTTTTGCGATCAGAGCCATATGAATCGCACCTTCCGGCGGATACTCGGACGTTCGCCGGTCACGGTCCGGGAGGAGCGACGCCACTTCCGCCAGGCCCTTCCCGAGAAGTAGCTGCTGCGCGAGACGCAGCGTTACATCG
>DATMMK010000048.1:0-20337 GCA_035569755.1 Steroidobacteraceae bacterium | reverse complement strand
CCACTGATAGAGCTTCTGCCCCGGATTCTCGGTGAAGTACGGTGAGCCGCTCACGGCGGTTGCGCCGTTGATCGGCGGCAGGAGCGCCAGGTAGCGTCCGGGATTGTTCATGAAACCGCCGCCGAGGGTCAGCGCGTAATGGTCGTGGCCGAACCATGCACGGTCGTAGAGCATCATGCCGAAGAAATTCGCCTTGTTCGGCCCGTGCGAGCAGTGCACGCCGCCGCCGTACTCGCAGCCGATGTCCATAGTGAGGGACAGCGCCATCCGCGACACACCCGCACCGCCTTGCTGCGCTTCGTAGTACTTCCACAGCACGCTGTCATCCTCGTGCACGCGCGTCACGTTGCGGTAGTTGATATAGGGGGCGTTCGGATTCGGCAACCCGATCGCGGCATTGGGATTGCCGCCGTTGTTGGGCACGCCGCTGCCGCCTGCCAGGTTGTCCTGTCCGATGCTGTAACTGTTGAACACCACCTTCCAGCGGTCGTTCGGTATCCACAGGATCTGGCCGCCGAAGCCCGGGGCGCTGTTGAACTTGGCGTAAGACTGCCAGCCATTGATGAGCCACGGCTCGATCTTCAGCGTCTGGGTCGGGAACCACTGCACGCGCAGCCCGTTGAAGAACCACGGCGTGTTGGAGGACACGAACGACGGCTGATAGGTCCAGTTGTCGAAGTTGTAATAGCTGAACAGCCCCACGTAGGACACAAAGATGCCGGCATCGACGTTGAGGCCATGATTCACGTCCCAGTGGTAGCCGGCGTTGGCTTCGGAGAAGTACTTGTAGGCGCCCTGCAGATCCCACTGCCCGACACCGGCACTGGCGTCGTTGCGCGGCGTGGTGACGGCAAACATTCCGAACATCGACAGGAAGCGCGCCTGGACGTCGTGCCAGTGGAAGTTGCCGCCGAGGCTCACCTGCTCGATCTGGAACTCGCCCGAGCGGAACTCCTCGGTCGAGCCGACGATCGTGTGGTCGACCGGGTGGTTGAAGTCCTGCAGATAGTTCACGTCGAAGCGCACTTCGGGCGTGAAGAATTTGGTGTCGAAGATCGGCGTCGAAGTGCGCGTGGTCCCGTTCATCCAGCCGAGATCGCCGACCGCGAACGGCGTCTGCGTATCGACCGCGGGAGCGGGCTCGGGCGCCTGCAGCGCCTCGGGGAGGACCCGGGCAATGGCGGCGGCAGACGGCGCGACTGCGGGCGCGGGCACTGCAGCTATGGCCGGGGCGGCGGGCGCGGGTTGCCCCGCGTTCATGACGATGTCGTGACGGGTGGCTCTGCCCGCCACCACGGCGAGCGGCGGCACGCTGAGCTCAGGCGCCCCGCTCACTTGCGCAGTAAGGGTCCAGACTCCCGGGGGCAGGTCGCCGAAGGAGAAGACGCCATCGCTTCCCGACACCGTGGCACGGATGGCGCCTCCATCCGCGCGCAAAGCAGTAACGGTCGCGTGGGCAACCGGCACGCCGGACGAAGTGGTGAGGACTCCGACGATTGCCCCGACGCTCGGCCCCTCCGCGGGCGCCTGCGCGAGCGCCAGCGCCGGACCGAGAGCCAACACACCGAGTAAGCCCAGCCATCTCTTCATATTCAACGCAAGCGCGCGGCACGAATCTTCCGCAGAGTTTGCAATCTTACTGCGCGCCCCGTGAGGAGGCCGTGAGGATTGACGCCGTCAGGTGCGACCGGGCCCGGGCGGCCGTGTGTGGCGCGCGCGCCCCAGCAGATATCCCGCGATGAACGGCAACCCGAGCACGACCACGGCGAGCACGATGAGCAGCAACAGGACCTCGGCGGCCAGCTCGCGCAGCTGCGCTCCGGTCTCCTTCACCACCCGGGTCGAGATCCGCGCGGCGTCCTCGGCGGCGGCCCTGCGCTCGATGTCGAGCTGCGCCATTACCGCGGTGCGCTCGCTCTGCAGGTCGGCGAACAGCGCGACGCGCTCGGCGTGCAGCGCCTCGCCCGCGGTCCGCGATGAGACTTCGAGCCGGTCGAGCACTTCGCGCAGGCTCTGCCGCACCTCCGCTTCGGCGCCGCGCACCAGCTCCGGTGTCGACTCGGCTACCGCCGTCAGTCGCTCGAGCCTCTCATTCAGCTGGCGAACGGCCGCCTGCACGTCGCCGCGCGAGTAGCCGGACTCGCGCAGCGCCAGCTCGGCCCGGTGCGTCACTTGCGCGGGCACGGTGTCGCCGAGGATCTCCAGGCGGTCGGCGCTGTCCGCCATGGCCTCGGGGATGGTGCCGAGCGAATCGACCAGCCGGGTGTCGGTTCCCTGCTCGCGGCTCCAGAGCGCAACGATCGACGGGCGCGCGAGGGTCAGGTCCGCGAGCGGATGCTCGCGCACATAGGTCTCGACGAAGGCCTGATAGGTGGCGAACTCCCGCTGCGTGACGAGCCGGCGCGCCAGCGCCTGCGCGTCGACCGCGTAGACGGCAGAGATGTCGCGCACCGCCTGCTGGTGGGCACCGAACAGAGCGCCCCCCGGGCCGCCTGCGGCCGTGAAGGCCTGCATCTGGGCGGCGAGCGCCCAGGTATCGAGCAGGCTCATCATCGGCGCCAGGCGTGTGGCGGCCCGCCGGCTCTCGCCGACCGCCGCGATCTCCCAGCGCAGGCTGGCGTCGACCACTGCCGGGTCGTGCTCGGAGGCGGCGATGTCATCCACGCAGCGGTTCACCGACGCCACGAACTGTGCCGACAATTCGCGGGTCAGGATGCGGGCGTTGAGATCGCGCGGTGAGAGCGGGCGCTCCGGTGACTTGAGGCTGATCAGCGAGCAGGCGCTCAGGGACAGGGACAGGACGCCGCAGGCGAGTATGCGGGCACTCGTGCAGCGAGGTCGCCTCTCCATGGCCGCAGACTATACACTGCCGGTCGTGAGCACCGAGGCCGGAGTCTCGCCGCTGGTGATGATGAGCGCGGTGGAACTGGCGCGTACGATTCGCGCGCGCAAGGTGTCGTGCGCCGAGGTGATGGCCACCTTCCTCGACCACATCGGTCGCCTGAATTCGCGGGTGAACGCGCTGGTGTCGCTGCAGCAGCCGGAGGTGCTGATGCAGCAGGCGCGCGTGCACGATGTGCAGCTCGCCCGCCGCGAACAACTCGGCCGGATGCACGGCCTGCCGCACGCCGTCAAGGACCTGGCCTTCACGGCCGGCATCCGCACGACGCGTGGCTCGCCGCTCCTCGATGCCATACCCGACCACGACTCGATCCTGGTCGAGCGGCTGCGCGGTGCGGGTGCGATCCTCATCGGCAAGACCAACACCGCCGAGCTCGGCCTCGGATCGCAGACCTACAACGCCGTCTTCGGCACCACGCTGAACGCCTACCACCCCGCCCGGACCGCCGGCGGCAGCAGCGGCGGAGCGGCGGTCGCGCTCGCTCTGCGCATGGTGCCGGTGGCCGACGGCAGCGACATGATGGGATCGCTGCGCAACCCCGCCGCCTACAACAATGTGTTCGGCTTCCGGCCCTCGAGCGGGCGCGTGCCCGCCGCCGGCGAGGAGCTGTTCCTCGACCATCTCTCGGAGTGGGGCGCCATCGGCCGCAGCATTCCGGACATCGCGATGCTGATGAGCGTCATCGCCGGTCCCGACCCGCGCGCACCGCTCGCGAGCGGCGCGGCGCCGGAGGAATTCCTCGAGCCTCTCGAGCGCAGCTTGAAGGGCGTGCGCCTCGGGTGGCTCGGCGACCTCGGCAGCTACCTGCCGATCGAGCCGGGCATCCTCGAGCTGTGCCGCTCCGCCTGCCGGGTCTTCGAGACCCTCGGCTGCACCGTCGAGGAGGTGAGCCTCCCCTGCTCCCCCGCGGCGCTCTGGGAGGCGTGGCTCACGCTGCGGCACTGGCTGGTGGCCGGGGACCTCGAGCCCCTCTACCGGGAGCCCGTCACCCGCGCGCGCCTCAAGCCCGAGGCACGCTGGGAGGTGGAGAGTGCGCAGCGTCTCACCGCACTCGATGTCTACCGCGCTTCGGTGGCGCGCTCGCGCTGGTACACGGCCGCAGCGGAGCTGTTCACGCGTTACGAGATCCTGCTGCTGCCGAGCGCGCAGCTCTTTCCCTTCGATGCGACGACGCACTGGCCGCGGTCCGTCAACGGAGCCGCAATGGACACCTACCACCGTTGGATGGAGGTGGTCGTGCCGGCCAGCCTGCTCTCAGGTCCGGTCCTCAACGTACCGGTCGGCTTCGGCGCGCACAATCTGCCGATGGGAATGCAGCTCATCGGCCGCCGCCACGCCGACCTCGCGGTGCTGCAGGTCGGCCACGCCTACGATCTCGCAACCCGCTGGGTGAGCCAGCGGTTGCCGCCGCTGCTCGCCTAGAAGCCCGGCGGCCGCTCGCCCGCCACGGCGAGACTGCGCTCGAGCGCGAGCCCGACACGCGCGATCGTCCCCTCGTCGAACAGCCGGCCGACGAGCGTGACGCCGTGCGGCACGCGCCGCGGCGGGTGGAACTTCGGCAGCGGCTGCTGCGGATCCGGCGCCCAGTCGCTGCGCGCTTCGCTCACCTCGACGAAGCCCGCGCGCAGCGTGAGCGATGGCAAGCCGGTGAAGTTCCCGATAGTCAGCATCTCATCGCGCAGCGACGGCACCAGCAGCAGGTCCACCCGCGCCATGAGCTTCTGCATCTCCTGCGCCACGGCGCGCCGCAGCCGGTCGGTCTGCACGAAGTCGACCGCCGAGAGAAAGCGCGACTGCCGGAAGGTGTTCGGCCAGGCATCCACGGCCTGCATCCTCAGGGCCGCCGCCCGGCCGCTCAGCGTCAGCTCCTCGAAGGCGGCGGCAGCCTCGGCGAACAGGATTGTATTGAGATCGTCGTACGGCCAGTCGGGAATCGCGACCTCGACCGGTTCGAGGCCGAGGGCCGGCAGGCTGTCGAGCACGTGCCGGTCGACCTCGGTGGCGGGCTCCTCGCGCATCCAGCGCGGGAAATACCCGACCTTGAGTCCCTTGACGCCGGCGCCGGCGTCGAACTCGAGAGCCGCTGGTACGCTGCCGAGATCGCCTGGATCGGGCCCGGCGATCGCCCTGAGCACCAGCATGAGGTCCTCGACGCTGCGCGCCATGGGACCCAGCTTGTCGAGCGACCAGCACAAGGTCATCGCGCCGCTGCGTGCCACGCGGCCGAAGGTGGGGCGCAGCCCGGCGAGGCCGCAGCGCATGCTCGGACTCACGATGCTGCCCTCGGTCTCGCTGCCGATCGAGAAGCCGACGAGCCCCGCGGCGGTCGCAGCGCCGGGCCCGGCGCTCGACCCGGAAGAGCCCTCCTCCGGCAGCCAGGGATTCATGGTCTGCCCGCCGAACCACACGTCGTTGAGCGCGAGTGCGCCGAGGCTGAGCTTCGCTATCAGCACCGCGCCGGCCGCGTGCAGGCGGCGCACCACGGCGGCGTCGGCGTCCGGCACGCGGTCCGCGAAGGGCTCAGCGCCGTAGGTGGTGCGGATTCCCGCGGTGTCGAGCAGATCCTTGGCGCCCCACGGGATTCCGTGCAGCGGTCCGCGGTACTTGCCCGCGGCAATTTCCCGGTCGGCGCCCCGCGCCTGCTCGAGCGCCAGGTCACGCGTGAGCGTGATCACGCAGCGCAGCTGCGAATCGAACCGGGCGATGCGTTCGAGGTAAATGCGTGTCAGCCGCTCGGAGCTCAACTCCCGCGACTCGATCCAGCGCGACAGCTTCCACAGCGGCGCATGGGCGATATCGGCGTCGGCAGCGGGCAGCGACCCCGCAGTGCGCTCGCTGCGCGCGAAGTGGTCACTCTGCGGCAGCGGCCCATGCCCGGGAAGCACCGGATTCCAGGTCGAGTACGGCGCGAGAGCCGCTGCGAGCGGCACCTTGCGCGGACCGCTGCGGCGCTCGTGGACGGTCGCCATGCTGCTGCGCCAGTTCTGTGCGGCCTCGGCACGCTCGGTTGCCGACAGCTCCACCATCACTAGTTTCTCCGCTTCGGCAAACGTCGCGGGACCGACCTCGGGACCGACCGGGGGCGCGCTACCGAGTGCCGGCGGCGAGCCCGGAGTTGCCTGCGCGGGGGGCGGGATGGCAGGCGGCGTCGGTTGCCCGTCCTGGCCAGAGACTGCCCCGGGCGCGAGCAGCGCGGCACCGGAAGTCATGAGAAACTCGCGGCGCGAACCTGACATGGCGTTTCCTAATCTGTTGCCGTCCCCGAGCGGGGAGTCTAAGCCCGAACGGTCATGCCTCGTATGCCAAGTAACAGAGAAGCGCAGCCGCTGCCGCTGGCCCTCGCCGCCGGGGCGCTCGGCGTGGTGTTCGGCGATATCGGCACGAGCCCGCTGTACACCTTCAAGACGGTGCTCGATCTCACCGGCGGCAACAGCGCCGCGACCATACTCGGCGTCGTGTCCCTGCTGGTGTGGACGCTGATCATCGTCACCGGCGTCAAGTACGCCGGCTTCGCCATGCGCATCGACAACGAGGGCGAGGGCGGGATACTCGCCCTGATGGCGCTCCTCGGCGTCAAGCGCTACAAACGCCCCCTGGTCGTCGCCGTCGGCCTGTTCGGTGCGGCTCTCATCTACGGCGACGGCGCCATAACGCCGGCGATCTCGGTGCTGTCGGCGCTCGAGGGCCTGTCGATCGTCGAGCGCTCGCTTGAGCCCTACGTGCTGCCGCTCACCGTGGCGGTGCTGCTCGCCCTCTTCCTGGTACAGCCGCTCGGCGCCGCCCGCATCGGCCGCGCCTTCGGCCCGATAATGGCGCTGTGGTTCGTGGCCATCGCCGTGCTCGGCGCCGGCGGGGTGGCGCGCCATCCGGCCGTGCTGTCGGCGCTCAACCCCTGGTACGCGCTCGACTATCTGCGGCACGGCGGCCACGCAGCGTTTGCGGTCCTCGGCGGGGTGTTCCTGTGCGTGACGGGCGCCGAGGCGCTGTACGCCGACATGGGCCAGTTCGGCGCGCGCCCCATCAAGCTCGCCTGGGGCACGCTGGTGTTTCCGAGCCTGGTGCTCAACTACGCCGGACAGGGGGCGATCGCGCTCGCCGGCGCGCCGACCGAGGGCAACATCTTCTATCGCCTGTGCCCGGCAGGATGGCTCATGCCGATGGTGCTGCTCGCGACCGTGGCGACGATCGTCGCCAGCCAGTCGATCATCACCGGCGCCTTCTCCATGACGCGCCAGGCGATCCAGCTCGGCTGGATGCCGCGGCTGCGGGTGGTGCAGACCTCCGACGAAGGCTATGGTCAGATCTACGTCGGCACGGTCAACTGGCTGCTGATGACCGCGACAGTCGCTCTCGCCCTCGCGTTTCGCAAATCCGACAACCTGGCCGGCGCCTACGGCATCGCCGTCTCGGCCACCATGCTGCTCACCACGGCACTCTTGTTCACCGCCATGCGCGACATCTGGAAATGGGGCCTGGCGGCGAGCTTAGGATGCGCCGCGGTGTTCTTCGTGGTCGACGGCAGCTTCTTCGCCTCCAACCTGCTCAAGCTCAGGGACGGTGGCTACGTGCCGCTGCTGCTCGCGGCCGCAGTCTACGGGGTCATGTTCATCTGGCACCGGGGCCTGGTCGCGATCCGCGAGCGCGCGCATGAGAACCCGCTGCCGGTCGCCGACTTTTTTGCGGGCATCGAGCGCGACGGCGTGGCGCGCGTGCCGGGTACCGCCGTGTTCCTCACCCGGGTGAAGGACGCGACGCCGCCCGTCATGCTCTGGTACGTCCGCCACAGTCATGCGCTGCACGAAGAAGTCTTCGCCGTGACACTGGAAACGGCGTCGGTGCCGCGCGTCGGTCCGGAGCAGCGCATCCAGCTGGCGCAGCCGGTGCCGGACTTCTGGGTGGTGAGCGCGTGCTACGGGTTCATGGAGCGGCCCGACCTGCCGAAGCTGATGCAGCAGCTCGCGGGGCGCGGCTGCGGCGTCATCCCCGACAAGCTCACGTACTTCGTCGGCTCCGAGCGCGTCGTGCCGCGCACGGACGGCCGCGGGCTGCCGCGCTGGATGGAGGCGGTTTTCAGCGCCCTGCTGCGCAACTCCACGCACACGCCCGACTACCTCAACGTGCCGCGCGATCAGCTGATCGACCTCGGAAGGCAGATCTCGATTTAAGCCCGTCGCGGAGAGCTCGCTTATAATGGCCATATGAATCCTTTGCGCCTGCGCGCACCGCTGCTGGCGCTGCTGGCGCTGCCGCTCGCGCCGACACGCGCCGCCGAGGACCCCTGCGCTGCGTTCTCCTGGGACGTGCACCATGAGCGCGAGCTCTTCAGGGAGCAGCCGGTGGACATCGCAAGTGGCAGGGCTTTCGCCGACGCGCCGGTGGTGACGCCCGACCGGCTCTACGAGCTCGAGCTACGCGCGCAACCGGAGGTGAGTTTCGCCGCGCCGCCGAGCCGCATCTGGCCGAAAGAGGCAACTTACGCCGGGCTCGCGCGGCTCACGGTCGACACCGCCGGCGTCTACCGCTTCGCGCTCGACCAGCCGGCGTGGGTGGACGTGGTTGCCGGCGGCGCCGAGCTGCAGTCGCGCGACGCCCAGGGGCGCGTCGGCTGCAGCACTCCGTACAAGATCGTCGAGTTCGCGCTGCCCGCGGCCAAGCCCCTGGTGCTCGAGTTCAGCGCGAGCGTCACACCCTCGATCAGGATCAGCGTGAGCCGCTCTCCGACTCAAACGCCCTGAAGCCGGTCAATCCCGCTCCAACCGCGTTAGTCTAGGCGCGATGCCCGACCCGACGGACAAGGCGACCACGGTCGCGCCCCGCAGCCCGCCGGCACCGGCCTCCCCGTGGGGCGCGCTGTACCACCGGACCTTTCGCTGGCTGTGGATCGCCACCGTGGTCTCGAATGTCGGCGGGTGGCTCTACAACGCCGCATCCGGCTGGCTGATGACCAGCCTCGATGGCGACCCGTTCGTCGTGTCGCTGGTCCAGGTCGCCGACAGCCTGCCGCTGTTCCTGTTCGCCCTGCCGGCGGGTGCGCTCGCCGACCTGACCGACAAGCGCCGCTTCATTCTCGTGCTCGAGGTCCTCACCACGGTGCTGTGTGCGGTGTTTGCCACATTGGTGGCGCTCAACCGGGCAACGCCTGCGGTGCTGCTGCTGTTCATCTTCCTGGTCGGGACGCTCGCGGCGGTGGAGACCCCGGCCTGGCAGTCCATCACGCCGCTGCTGGTGCCGCAGGCGTCGCTCTCCTCCGCCATCGCGCTCAACAGCATCGGCGTCAACATCAGTCGCGTCATTGGCCCGGCGCTGGCGGGCGTCATCATCCTCGGCGCCGGCATCGCCGCACCCTTCTGGCTGAACGCCGTGAGCAACCTGGGCGTGATCGCGGTCATTCTCTGGTGGCGTCCGCCGACGCGACATCCGCGCGCCCTGCCCCCCGAGCATCTCTCGGGCGCCGTCCGCGCCGGCGTCCGCTATGCCCGCTATCACGGCACTCTGCGTGCGACGCTGGCGCGCGCGCTGGGATTCTTCCTGTTCGCCAGCGCCTATTGGGCTCTGCTGCCGGTGCTGGCGCGCACCCAGCTGCGCGGCGGCGCCACTCTCTACGGAGTGCTGCTCGCGACGCTCGGCGCCGGTGCGATCGCCGGTGCAATGGTCCTGCCGCGGCTCAAGGCGAGACTCGGGGCGGATCGCGTCCTAGCCCTCGGCGAGCTCGGTACCGCGCTGGCGCTGATACTCTTCGCGGTCGCACACACCGCGACGCTCGCGCTGCTGGCGTGCCTGCTCGCCGGGGCAGCTTGGATCCTGGCACTGGCGGTTCTCAACGTCTCAGCGCAACTCGCGCTGCCTGAGTGGGTGCGGGGCCGGGGGCTCGCCGTCTATGCGACCGTCTTCTTCGGAACCATGAGCCTCGGGAGCGCCTGTTGGGGATTCCTCGGCTCTCATCTCGGGCTGCCGTCAGCGCATCTGATCGCCGCGGCCGGCGCGTTGCTCGCCGTCCCTCTGACGTGGCGCTGGAAACTGCGCGGCGGCGCCGATCAGGACCTCACTCCCTCCATGCACTGGCCCGTGCCAGTGCTGGCCGAGGCGGTCAAGGACGATGCGGGACCGGTGCTCGTGAGCATCGAATACCGCGTCGATCTCAAGGACCGGGAAGCATTCATCGCCGCCGTGACCCGTCTCGCGCGCACGCGCCGCCGCGACGGCGCCTATTCGTGGGGCGTGTTCCAGGATACGGCGCATGCGGGCAGGTTCGTCGAGACTTTCCTGGTCGACTCGTGGCTCGAGCACCTGCGTCAGCACGAGCGCTTCACGCGCGCCGATCAGGCACTCGCGGACCGCGTGCGCAGCTTCACGCAGGAGGAGCCGCGCGTTACCCACTACATCGCCGCCGCAACCTGAGCGAGCGGCCTGGATCGCTCCTAAGGCTGGCTGCCGCGCAGGTGCACTTCACGCTGCGGCATGGGCATGACGACGCCGCGGGCGCGGAATGCCTCGAGCACCGCGGCGCACACCTCGCCGCCGGCCGCGCCCTGATCCTCGACCAGCACCCAGGGGCGTACGGCCAGCGCCACCGCAGACTCCCCCAGCTGCAGCGGCGCGACCACCGGCGCGGGATCCTGCAGAACCCGCGGGTTGGCCGCCAGCACCTCGCGGATGATGGCGAGCGCGGCGCTGAGATCGGTGTCGTAGGCGACCCCCACGGTGAAGTCGAGCTGGCGCACCCGGCCGTAGTTGTGGAGGATCTCGCCGACGACCTTGCGGTTGGGAACGACGACCCGCGAGCGATCCGCGTGCACGAGGGTGGTGCTGAAGAGCGTGATGCTCTCCACTACCCCCTCGACTCCGGCGATGGCGATGTACTCGCCCACCCTGAAGGGTTTGGCGAAGATGATCGACAGGCCCGCCACCACGTTGCTGAGCACCCCCTGGGTGGCGAGCGCCACGCCGGCCCCCGCGACGCCGAGTCCGGCCACCAGCGGGAGCAGCTCCACCCCGAGATTCTGCAGCGCCATGATCGCGAACAGCAGCACGCACAGCGCCCAGACGAAGCGGGTGAACAGCGCGCGAATCGGCGGCTCGAGCTGGCGGCGCTCGAGCACTCCCGCGAACCACCCGCTCACCCACTTGCCGGCGATGAAGCCGGCCACCAGGATCAGGATCGCCGTCAGCAGCCGGGGGCCGAAGCGGATCGCCATCTCCAGCATGGTGTCCTTCGCGTGGCTGATCGTCGCGACTTGCTCGTTCATGGCGGCCCTCCCTTCAAGGCATGCGCGTGCCGCGCGCGGCCACCAGTATCCGGTACCAGTCCTCGCGCGTGAGGTGCACGGCGTAGGCGCCGCGCGCCTCGCGGATGCGCGCGGGATTCTGGCTGCCGATGAGGGGAACCGGCCGCGCCGGGTGCGCCATGATCCAGGCGTACGCCACCGCCGTGCGCGAGGTTCCGTCTCGCCGCGCGATCGCCTCGAGCGCTGCGATCACCCGGTCAGTGCGCGGGCTGTCCGACAGCCCGCCCGAGGGCATCGCGAGGCGGCCCTGTGCCAGCGGCGACCAGGCGATCACTCCGGTACCGCGTCGCATGGCGGCATCGAGCGTGCCATCGTCGAGCCCTTCGATGGCGAGCACCGAGAGCTCGTTCTGCACGCTCGCGAGCGCAAACGGCAGATGCGCCGCGAGCGCCTCGAACTGGGCCGCGGTGTAGTTGGAAACGCCGGCCGCACGGATCTTGCCCGCGCGCCGCAGGCGCTCCAGCGCCTGCGCGACCTCGCCCGGGTGCGCCAGCAGATCCGGACGGTGGACCTGATAGAGATCGATGTACTCGACGCCCAGGCGTTCGAGTGAGGCGTCGCAGGCTGCGAGCAGGTGTTCGGCCGAGGAATCGTACGGCACCGGCGGGACGATGCCGGCCTTGCTGGCGAGCACCATTCGATCGCGCAACCGCGGCGCCTCGCGCAGCACCCCACCGAGGAGCGACTCCGCCATCCCGAAGCCGCTGCTACCCCGGTAGCCGTAGACGTCCGCGGTATCGAAGAGCGTGCAGCCCGCCTCGAGCGCCGCTTCCACCCGCTCGCGCGCACTGACCTCTGAGGATTCCCCGAGACGCCAGGTCCCCCAGCCGAGCGGCGCCACGCTGAGGCCGCTGTTGCCGAGCGGAATGCGCGCATCCGCCGAGGGTCCGAGACTCACGATGGCGGCGTGAAGGCGCGCGTCGGGTCGATGCGGTCGCCGGGAGTCATGCGCCTAGCTTACCGGATCCGCCCGCGCGGGCGACCGGCGGCGCGGCGGCGGGAAGCGCACGAGCGGCGCGGACGCCGCTACTTCGCTCAGGCCGCGGTGCTGAAGGCTTCCTGCTGGTAGCGGTCGCGCGCCGCGAGCACCAGGTTACGGAGGAAATCCTTCTCGTAGGCTCTTAGCAGGTGTGCCTGGCTGCGCTCCACGTAGGCGCCCACCACGTCGCTGTCGGTCGCGATGCTCTTCAGCTGGCGCAGCGTCGTGGCATCCCAGCTCCATGGCAGCTCGAGCTCGCAGAACGCATGGTTGTAGGCGGCGAGCTCGGCGGTCAGAGGATCGTTCGCGGGCAGGCTTGCGGTCACGGTCTCATCCTCCGGCGGGGAACTGGTGGAGGAGACTACGGCCCCGGCGATCATAGGAAAAGTCAAAGCTTTCTATCCCGGCCATATGGTTATCTATATACATCACCGGCCCGCTGGCGCTATTCTCCCGAGCCGATGAAGCACGTAACCCTGCGGCAGCTGCGGGTGTTCCTCGCCGCGGCTCGCCACCTGAACTTCTCGCGCGCTGCGGAGGAGCTGCATCTGACGCAGCCGGCGGTCTCCACGCAGATCAAGGAGCTGGCGAGCGGTGTCGGGCTCCCCCTCTTTGAGCGCATCGGCCGCCGCACCTATCTCACCCCCGCCGGCGAGGAGCTGCTGCAGTGCGCGCGCGCGATCAGCCAGCGCCTGCGCGAGACGGATGAGTCGCTCGCGCAGCTGAAGGGGGTCACCGGCGGGCGGCTCAATGTCGCGGTGATCAGTGCCGGCGATTACTTCTTTCCCCGCCTGCTCGCCGCCTTCGGCGCCCGCCATCCCGGCATAACCTTCGACCTCACGGTGCACAACCGCGAGGGCCTGCTGCGGCAGCTGGCCGAGAATCTCGCCGACCTCGCCGTCATGGTCCGCCCGCCGCGCGACATGGATACCGTGGCGATATCCTTCGCGCCACATCCCTACGTGATCGTCGCGCGGCCCGATCACCCGCTGGCGCGCGAGCGGCAGATCCCGCGCACCGCGCTCACCCGCGAGCGATTCGTGCTGCGCGAGCATGGCTCGGACACCTGGAACTCGATGCGCGAGGTGTTCGGACGCCAGTTTCCGCGCCTCAACATCGCGATGCAGATCCAGAGTACCGAGACCATCAAGCAGGCGGTGGTCGCGGGCTTCGGAATCGCCTTCCTGTCCGCGCACACCCTGGCGCTCGACCTGCGCGCCGGCAACCTCGTGGTGCTCGACGTGCAGGGATTTCCGGCGATCCTGCACTGGTATCTGGTGCACAACCGCGCCAAGCGGCTGCCGCCGGTTGCCGCTGCCTTCAAGGAGTTCCTGCTGCGCGACGGCGCCGCGCTCATCGAGCAGCTGGTGAGCCTCGAGCCACTCGGCACCGAGCGCAGCCCGCGCCCGCCCCGTCGCGCCTCACCCAATCAATCCAGGAAGTCGCAATAGCGATCGACGTGCGCGGCGAGATCGAGAGTGTGTTGGCGGGTGAGCCGCTCGGCGAGCTCGGTATCGCGCCGCTCGAGTGCCTCGATGATCTTCAGGTGCTCGATGATCGAGCGCGCCGCGCGATTGTTCTGCGAGATCGTCGCGCGGCGGATGGCGCGCACGTGCAGGAACAGGTTGTGCGTCGCGTCCTCGATCAGCTCTGAGCCGCCGAGGCGGATGATCGCCTGATGAAAGGCGATGTTGGCATCGGAGTATTCGTCGAGGTGCTCCGCCGGCGGGGAGCTCTGGAACTCGTCGAACAGGTGGCGCAGCCTGCCAATCTCGGTGTCCGAGGCCGTGAGCGTCGCGAGCCGCGCCGCCATGCTCTCGAGAGCCGCCCACATCTGGATCATTTCGATCATCTCGCGCTTGGACTTGCGGACGATGAAAATCCCCCTGCGCGGCACGGTCCTGACGAAGCCTTCCTGCTCGAGGATCGACAGCGCCTCGCGCACCGGCGTGCGGCTCACGCCGAGCGCCTTCATGAGCTCGCGCTCGTCGAGCCTCAGGGGCTGGCGGTCGCTGTAGATATCGGTGTTGGCGATCGCCTCCTTGATCCGCGCGTACGCCTGGTCCTTAAGACTCAATGGCTTGAGCGGCCGCAGACCTAAGCCCCCGGCCCCCCGGCGATTACGGACCGTTGCGATCGCGCTCACTGGAGGTAAGCCCCTCCGGGCCTCTGGTTCATTAAAAGGAGTAAGCAGAGTGCCCCGGATACCGTAGCGTACGTGGTACGCCGCCGCAGCGTTGCTCGGAAATAGTAACGAACCGTAACTGGCATATCAGACACCACCAGCGTGCTCTGCGCACTGGATTGGTGCGTTTGCCCGGCCCCCGCGAAGCTGACGGCTCAGCAGCGCACCTCAAAGCGCCTATTCACCGCATTTTTGGGCGTATTCGGTTCTATTGACAAGCCGAAGATATATCACCTATGGTCGGCCGCCACTCAAACAATAGCATGACCTATGCACCATTCCGGGGCTTTGGGGAGCGGTCCGATGCCGCTGGGCGCACCGGCCACGAAGTCCACGGTTGACTCACGACGCGACGCGCGGGACTACACGTTCTGACCCATCGGCCGACAAGGCTCTTTCAGTCATAGGGGGAATATCGATGGTCACCGATTCGAAACCTCAATCGACCTCCGCCTTTGCCAATCCCTGGACGCAACTCATCCTCGGCATCATCTGCATGGTGATGGTCGCGAACCTCCAGTACGGCTGGACGCTGTTCGTCGGCCCAATCGGGGCCAAGTACGGCTGGACGAAGCCGGCCATCCAGACCACGTTCTTCCTGTTCGTGCTGTTCGAGACCTGGCTGGTCCCGGCCGAGGGATATATCGTCGATCGAATCGGCCCGCGCTGGATGATCGTGGGCGGCGGCCTGCTTGCCGGGCTCTCCTGGGTGCTCAACTCCTATGCCGACTCTCTCGGCATGTTCTACTTCTCGGGGATCGTGGGCGGTATCGGCGCCGGCGCGGTCTACGGCACTTGCATCGGGAATGCCGTGAAATGGTTCCCGGGCCGCCGTGGCCTCGCGGCCGGACTGACCGCAGCAGGCTTCGGCATGGGCTCGGCCCTGACCATCATCCCGATCGCCAACATGATCAAGAACTCGGGCTACGAGCATACCTTCATGACCTTCGGGCTGTTCCAGGGCATCGTCGTCGTCATCGTCGGGACGCTCATCCTGGCCCCGGCGGCGGGCTTCTTCACGTCCGCGCCCAAGATCGCCCCCGGCGCGAGCCGCTATCAGGCGACGCCCCTGGAGATGCTCAAGACCCCGGTGTTCTGGGTCATGTACCTCATGTTCATCATGATGGCGGCCGGCGGTCTCATGGCGACCGCGCAGCTCGCGCCGATCGCCAAGGACTACAAGGTGGCCGAGATCCCGGTGAGCCTGATCGGGCTCACGATGCCGGCGCTCACCTTCGCGCTGTTCCTCGACCGGATACTGAACGGCCTTACGCGACCGTTCTTCGGCTGGGTATCGGACAGGATCGGTCGTGAGCAGACCATGTTCATCGCCTTCCTGCTCGAGGGCATCGGCATCGTCGCGCTCGGTAACCTCGGCAGCGACCCGGTGCTGTTCGTGGTGTTGAGCGGACTCGTGTTCTTCGCCTGGGGCGAGATCTACAGCCTGTTCCCGTCCACAGTGACCGACACCTTCGGGGCCGCCTACGCGACCACCAACACCGGTCTCATGTACACGGCGAAGGGTACGGCCGCGATCCTCGTGCCGTTCACCAGCGTGCTCGCGGCCAAGGGCAACTGGCATGTGGTGTTCTACCTGGCGGCAGCGATGAACATCATCGCGGCACTGGCAGCCATCCTCGTACTGAAGCCGCTGCGCAGCGGCTACACGAGCCGCACCGGCAAGGGTGTGGGCTCAGCCACGCCGGCGCCGGCGCACTGAGGAAAGTGGGGAATCGGCACCCTCCCCGGCGCGCGGCGTGCTTGCGCCGCGGCCGGGAGAGCCTGACGGCAAGGAAGGCCCGCGCGAGCGCCGAGCGCCCAGCACGGGTTGGAGCGTCCGACCCGGCTGACTGCTGCACCCACGCTCGCCTCGCGGGCTGATCACGAGAGCTACGGAGACCGACATGCTCGAGACCACCAGCAAGGCTGCGGAGCGCAGCCCGACCACGACCGCGGACGACACGCTCAAGCGCAAGAGCCGTGAGGCGGGCGTCGTATCCGGCGGCCACCTGGTCGCCAAGGCCCTGAAGAGCGAGGGCGTCGACACCATCTTTACCCTGTGCGGCGGCCACATCATCGACATCTACGACGGCTGCATCGACGAGGGCATTCGCATCATCGACGTGCGCCACGAGCAGGTCGCAGCCCACGCCGCCGACGGCTACGCCCGCCAGACCGGGCGCCTCGGCTGCGTCGTGACCACCGCCGGTCCCGGCTGCACCAACGCCGTGACGGGCATCGCCACCGCGTTCCGCTCCGAGAGCCCGGTGCTGCACATCGGCGGCCAGGGGGCGCTCAGCCAGCACAAGATGGGCTCGCTCCAGGACCTGCCGCACGTCGACATGATGTCGCCGATCACCAAGTTCGCCGCCTCGGTGCCGAGCACCGAGCGGGTCGCCGACATGATCTCGATGGCGGCCCGCGAGGCCTTCAACGGCGCGCCCGGCCCGGTGTACCTCGAGATTCCGCGCGACGTGCTCGATCGTGAGGTCGATATCACCAAGGCGGTGGTGCCGAAGCCCGGTCACTACCGCGCCTCGACGCGCTCGCTCGGCGATCCGCGCGATATCGAGAAGCTCGCCGACATCCTGGTCGATTCCGAGCGGCCCGCCATCCTCTACGGACAGCAGGTCTGGACCGCGCGCGGCCACGAGGAAGCGATCGCGCTGCTGCGCGGCCTCGACATCCCGGGTTACTTCAACGGCGGCAGCCGGGGACTCCTGCCGCCCGGCGACCCGCACCACTTCGACCGCACGCGCGGCAACGCGTTTGCCGATGCCGACGTCATCGTGATCGTCGGCACCCCGTTCGACTTCCGCATGGGTTACGGGCGGCGCATCAGCAACAAGCTGAAGCTCGTGCAGATCGACCAGGATTACCGCACGGTCGGCAAGAACCGCGATATCGATTTAGGGATAGTCGGCCACCCCGGCGCCATCCTCGGCGCGGTGCTCCAGGCGGCTTCCGGACGGCTGAAGAAGGACAAACGCCAGGCGCGGCAGCAGTGGATGAAAAAGCTCTCCGACATGGAGGCCACGGCTACCGAGAAGCTGATGCCGCTCTTCAAGTCAACCAGCAAGCCGATCCACCCCTACCGGGTGGCCTACGAGCTCAACGAGTTCCTCGCCGACAACACCATCTATATCGGCGATGGCGGCGATGTGGTCACCATCTCGGCACAGGCGGTGCGCCCCCGGGCCCCGGGCCAGTGGATGGACCCCGGCGCGCTCGGTTCGCTCGGCGTCGGCACCGGCTTTGCGATCGCCGCCGGGCTCGCTCATCCGGACAAGGAGGTGCTGTGCTACTACGGCGACGGCTCCTTCGGCATGACCGCGTTCGACATGGAGACCGCCAACCGCTTTGGCGTGCCTTATATCGGAGTCGTCGGCAACAACTCCGCGATGAACCAGATCCGCTACGGGCAGCTCGCCAAGTACGGCGAGGAGCGCGGCAACGTCGGCAACCTGCTCGGCGACGTGCCGTTCGGCAAGTTCGCCGAGATGCTCGGCGGCTACGGCGAGGAAGTGCACGATCCAGCGCAGATCGCGCCGGCATTGCAGCGGGCGCGCGAGTCGGTGCGCAGGCTGAAGAAGTGCGCCGTCATCAACATCTGGGTCGACCCGCGCGAGTACGCGCCCGGGACCAAGAACCAGACGATGTACAAGTAGCGCCGCGCCGCAGGGAGAGTTGCACATGGCAAAGGCACTCGATGGTGTGCGCATCCTCGACTTCACTCACGTGCAGTCGGGGCCGACCTGCACCCAGCTGCTCGCCTGGTTCGGCGCCGACGTGATCAAGGTGGAGCGTGCCGGCGCGGGCGACATCACCCGCGAGCAGCTGCGCGACATCCCGGGCGTCGACAGCCTGTACTTCACCATGCTGAACGGCAACAAGCGCTCGATCACGCTCGACACCAAGAATGCGCGCGGCAAGGCGGTGCTCGAGCGGCTGGTGAAGCACTGCGACGTGCTGGTCGAGAACTTCGCGCCCGGCGCGCTCGATCGCATGGGACTCACCTGGGAGCGCATCCAGCAGCTCAACCCGCGCATGATCTACGCCTCGGTCAAGGGCTTCGGCCCCGGGCCCTACGAGGACTGCAAGGTCTACGAGAACGTCGCGCAGTGCGCCGGCGGCTCGGCTTCCACCACCGGCTTCGACGACGGGCCACCGCTCGTCACCGGCGCCCAGATCGGCGACAGCGGCACCGGACTGCACCTCGCGCTCGGCATCGTGGCGGCGCTCTATCAGCGCACCAGCAGCGGCCGCGGACAACGGGTGCTCGCCGCGATGCAGGACGGCGTGCTCAACCTCTGCCGCGTGAAGCTGCGCGACCAGCAGCGTCTGGCACGTACCGGCGTCATGCAGGAGTACCCGCAGTACCCGGACGGCAAGTTCGGCGCGGCGGTGCCGCGTGCCGGCAATGCCTCCGGCGGCGGCCAGCCCGGCTGGATCATCAGGTGCAAGGGCTGGGAGACCGATCCCAACGCCTACCTCTACTTCATCACGCAGGCGCCGGTATGGGCCGCGATCTGCAAGGTGATCGGCAAGCCGGAATGGATCACCGATCCGGATTACGCGACGCCCACTGCGCGCCTGCCGCGTCTGAAGCACGTGTTCGACACGGTAGAAAAGTGGACCATGACCAAGACCAAGTTCGAGGCCATGGATGAGTTCAACAAGCACGACATTCCATGCGGGCCGATCCTCTCGATGGAGGAGCTGGCGGCGGAGCCCTCGCTCCGTGCGACCGGCACGGTCGTCGAGGTGGACCACCCGAAACGCGGCAAGTACCTGACGGTGGGCAATCCCATCAAGATGTCGGACAGCCCGACCGAGGTGAAGCGCTCGCCGCTGCTCGGCGAGCACACCGAGGAGGTGCTGACCGAGCTCGGCCTCGGCGGGGAGATCGCGGCGCTGCGCGCCGAGAAGGTGATCTGAGCCTCAAGGAGCAAGCGCACCCGCGCGGAGAGACCATGGCGCACGACAAGAATGCGGTTCGCAAGATCCTCGACCAGGCCAGGGCGGCAGCCCGCGGCGCACTGACCGCGCCCGAGGCCAAGGGAATCTGCGAGGCGTACGGCATCGCGGTGCCGAAAGAAGCGGTCGCCGCCAACGCCGCCGACGCCGCCCGCCTCGCCTCCTCCATCGGTTTCCCGGTGGTCATGAAGATCGTCTCGCCGCAGATCCTGCACAAGACCGAGGCCGGCGGCGTCGTGGTGGGCGTCAAGAGCGCCACCGAAGCCGAGCAGGCCTTCACTACCATCGTCGCCAACGCGCGCCGCTACGATGCCCAGGCGACGATCGACGGCGTCCAGGTGCAGCAGATGCTCGCGGGCGGCCAGGAGGTGATCATCGGTGCGGTCACCGATCCTGCCTTCGGCAAGCTCGTGGCCTTCGGCTTGGGCGGCGTACTCGTCGAGGTGCTGAAGGACATCACCTTCCGCCTGGCTCCCGCGACGCGCGACGATGCCCTCTCGATGCTCGACGGTATCGCCGCTGCGCAGATCCTCAGGGGCGTGCGGGGCGCGCCGCCCGTCGACCGCGAAGCGCTCGCCGCGATGATCGTCAACGTCTCGCAGCTGGTCGCCGACTTCCCCGAGATCACCGAGCTCGACCTGAACCCGGTGTTCGCGACCCCGAAGAGTGCCACCGCCGCCGACGTGCGCGTGGTGCTCGACTTCAAGCCACAACCGGCCCGCTACCGCCCCGACCAGGCGACGATCGTGCGGCAGATGAACCGCATCATGAAGCCGGATGCGGTCGCCGTCGTCGGCGCCTCGGCCGAGACCGGCAAGATCGGCAACTCGGTGATGAAGAACCTCATCAACGGCGGCTACCAGGGGGCGATCTACCCGATACATCCCACTGCCGGCGAAATCCTCGGCAAGAAAGCCTACAAGAGTGTCAAGGACGTGCCGGGCGTGATCGACGTGGCGGTGTTCTGCATCCCGGCGAAGTTCGTCGCGCAGGCGCTCACCGAAGTCGG
>DATMMK010000047.1:0-26388 GCA_035569755.1 Steroidobacteraceae bacterium | reverse complement strand
GGTATGGGTAACGCGCGACGGCGGCGTTCGTTGGGACAACGTGACGCCCGCCGGGCTCATTCCCTGGAGCAAGGTGACGCAGGTCGAGCCGTCGCACTTCGACGTCGACACCGCGTACGTCGCGGTGAGCCGTCTGCGCATCGACGATCTGCACCCCTTCATCTATCGCACCCGTGACGGCGGCAAGAGCTGGCAGTTGATCGCGGCCGGTCTCCCGGACGATGCACCGGTGAACGCCGTGCGCGAGGACCCCGAGCGCAAGGGCCTGCTGTTCGCCGCCACCGAGAAGGCCGTGTGGGTCTCGTACGACGACGGCGAGCATTGGGATTCACTGCAGCTCAATCTCCCGCATACCTCGATGCGCGACCTGGTTGTCCACGCGAACGATCTGATCGTCGCGACCCACGGCCGCTCCTTCTGGGTGCTCGACGACATCTCGCGCCTGCGCCAGCTTCCCGCCGCCCCGGCGCGCGATGCGATGCTGTTCCGTCCGGCTGCCGCCTGGCGCGTGCATCGCAGCACCTGGACCGACACACCGCTCCCGCCCGATGAGCCGCTCACCGCCAACCCGCCGGACGGCGCCGTCCTCGAGTTCTTCCTGCCGCGCAACCCCAAACAACCCGTGACGCTGGAAGTGATCGACAGCGCCGGCACTCTCGTGCGCCGCTTCAGCAGTGCCGACCCTGCCGAGCCGACCGCCGAGGAGCTCGCGCGCGAGCTCATCCCCGCCTACTGGCTGAAGCCCCCGCGCGTGCTGCCCGCAACGAGCGGCATGCACCGCTGGCTGTGGAACCTCCGTTATGCGGCCCCGGTGTCCGCCACCCACGGCTATCCGATCTCGGCGGTGCCGCACGCTACGCCACCGGAGCCGCAGGGACCGCTGGCGCTGCCCGGCAAGTACCTCGTGCGTCTGACGGTCGACGGCCGCAAGCTCGAGCAGCCCCTGACGCTCAAGCCCGACCCGCGCGTGCAGCTGCCCGCGGGCGCGCTGTCCGCCCAGCTGCGGCTCGCGACCGAGCTCGCCGGGCTCCTCACCGAGAGCTCGCAGACGCTGCTCGCCGCCCGATCCGAGCAGGCGCAGCTCAAGGCGCTCAAGCCGGCGGGTGCCGCGGTCCAGGCCGTGAGTGACTACCAGGCGCGCCTCGCGGCGCTCATGGAGGAGGCGAAAGGCGATCAGGCCGAGAAGCCGCCGGGCACCCCCAAGGCGCTGCTGCTGCCCGCCGTGCAGGGCCGCATTGGCGCTCTCTACGCCGAGCTGCTGCGTGGCGATGCGGCGCCCACCGCCGCCCAGCTGAGCGCGACGGCCGGCCTGCGGGAGTCATGCGGCGCCCTGCTGGACGGCTGGCGCAAGCTCCAGGACGGGCTCGCGGATCTCAACCGGCAGCTCAAGGCCGCGGGCCTCGCCCCGGTCCGCGCCGACCTGGCGCCGCCACGGGATGTCAACGCCGCGGACGAGGAATGAGCGCCGGAACGAAGAGATTGAGCGCCTGAGGGAGCGCGTCGCGGCTGGTGCCGCGCGCACCGCCAGCGCATCATAGAACGATCCACTGGAGAGACTGGAGTTAAGCGCATGCGCTTGCTAGCCGCTGTATTGCTGCTCACCGCAGCATCCTCTGCCTTCGCCTATACCGCCGACGAGCTCGCCGCAAAGAACGTCGCGGCCAAGGGGGGCGCCGAGAAGCTCGCCGCCCTGCACTCGCTGCGGCTCACCGGCAAGGTGCTCGTCAACGGCGACACGCTGCAGCTCGGCTACGTCGCCACCGTGCAGCGCCCCGACTCGGAGCGCATCGAGGCGACGCTGCAAGGCCTGACACTGATCCAGGCCTACGACGGCACGCAGGGCTGGAAGGTGAATCCGTTCCAGGGCCGCAAAGACGCGGAGAAGATGTCGGCCGACGATGCCAAGGAGCTCAGCGAGGACGCCGCGGACTTCACCGGTCCGCTCGTCGACTACCAGGCCAAGGGCTACAAGCTCGACTATCTCGGCACCGAGGACGTCGACGGCACGGACGCGTACAAGCTGCGCGTCACGCGCCCCAACGGCGATATCACCTACGTATTCCTCGATCCGGATTACTTCCTCGAGATCCGCACCGTCAACCGCCGCATCCAGCACGGCGTCCCCAAAGAGACCGTCACCGATTTCGGCGACTACGAGAAGGTGGACGGGGTCTACTTGGCCTTCGCGCAGTCATCGGGCGCCAATGGCTCGAGCGACCGCCAGAAGGTGCAGTTCGACAAGGCGGAAGCCAACACGGCGCTCGACGGCTCTGTGTTCCGCTTCCCGGCGACGCAGCCGGCTGCTGCAGCGGCGAAATAACTTCCTGTAGGGAGAAGAGACCATGCGATTCCCATTCCTGGCGCTGGCCGGCGCGTTGCTCGGCGTTGCCAACCTTCCTGCCGTGGTGCGCGCCGACGCACCGGTGGCCGACTCGGCCGTGATCTCCGGCTTGGGCGCCCGCAACATCGGCTCCGCGGCGATGAGCGGGCGCATCGCGGCGCTCGCGGGCTACAACGACGCCTCCGGCAAGCTGACGCTGTTCGTCGGTGCGGCGAGCGGCGGCGTGTGGAAGTCGACCGACGGCGGCACGATCTTCAAGCCGGTATTCGACAAGCAGCCGGTGCAGTCGATCGGCGCGGTCGCCATCGACCCGACTCATCACGAGAACATGTGGGTCGGCACCGGCGAGTCCTGGACGCGCAACAGCGTCTCGATCGGCGATGGCATCTACAAGTCGACCGACGCCGGCGAGACCTGGAGCCATGCAGGCCTCAAGGACTCCGAGCGTATCTCGAAGATCGTCGTCGACCCGCGCTCGTCCGATACCGTCTACGCCTGCGTTCCGGGAAAGCTGTGGAGTGACTCCGCCGATCGTGGCCTCTACCGGACCACCGATGGCGGCAAGACCTGGCAGCTCATCCTGAAGGGCTCGAACCTCTCGACCGGCTGCGGGAGCGTGGCACAGCAGCCGGGCAGCCCCGACGTGCTGCTCGCGAGCCTGTGGGATTTCCGCCGCAAGGGGTGGACGTTCCGCTCCGGGGGCGAGGGGCCGAAGGCAAGCTCGGGGAGCGGCCTGTACCGCAGCAGCGACGGTGGTAAGAGCTGGACCGAGCTCACCGCAGAGGCCAACAAGGGGCTGCCGGCCAGGCCCTACGGGCGCATCGCCATCGCCTACGCGCCGAGCGAGCCGCAGACGGTCTACGCCTTCATCGAGTCGACCGACTCGGCGCTCTTCATCTCGCACGACGGCGGCTCCAGCTGGGAACGGGGCGACAAGAGCACCTGGATGGTGTGGCGCCCCTTCTACTTCGCCAACCTGATCGTCGACCCGAAGAATCCCAAGCGGGTATTCAAGACCGACGGCGCGCTCATCCTCAGTGAGGACGGCGGCAAGAGTTTCACCACGGTCGGCGGCTTCAGCGGCGCGCACGGCGACGTGCACGACGTGTTCATCGATCCCGCCAACTCCGAGCACGTGTACAACGGCGACGACGGCGGGCTGTGGACCTCGTACGACGGCGGCAACAAGTGGTGGAAGTCGGACAACCTGCCGATCTCGCAGTTCTACCACGTGAGCCTCGACAACGCCGATCCCTACCACGTCTACGGCGGCCTGCAGGACAACGGCTCCTGGAGGGGTGACTCGGCCTACCCGGGCGGCATCACCAGCGCGCGCTGGGTGGCGCTGTTCGACGGTGACGGCTTCTGGATGTACGACGACCCCTCCGACCCGGACTACGTCTACGCCGAATCCCAGGGTGGCTCTATCGGGCGCGTCAACACGCGCACCTTCGAGACGCGCGACGTGCAGCCGCGGCTCGGCGCCGAGGATCTGAAGCTCTACAAGAAGCTGCGCTTCAACTGGAACACGCCGATCGCGCTCTCGCCGAGCGACCCGGCCACGGTCTACATCGGCTCACAGTTTCTCTACCGGTCGCGGGATCACGGCCAGAGCTGGCAGCGCATCTCGCCGGACCTCACCAGCAACGATCCGAACATGCAAAAGCAGGAGCAGTCCGGCGGTGTGACCGTCGACAACTCGGCGGCCGAGATGCACACCACGATCTACTCGATCAGCGAGTCGCCGCTCGAGAAGGGCACCATCTGGGTGGGCACCGACGACGGCAACGTACAGCTGACCCGTGACGACGGGCAGCACTGGCAGAACGTGGTCGGCAACGTGCGCGGCCTGCCGAAGGGCGAATGGGTGAACTGGGTGCAGGCGAGCAGCTTCGACGCCTCCACCGCGTATGCGGCCTTCGACCGCCATACCTTCGGCGACATGGCCCCCTACCTCTACGTGACTCACGACTTCGGCAAGACCTGGGCCGCGCTGGTGACCCCGCAGGAGTCCAAGGGCGTGCGCGGCTACGCGCACGTCATCAGGGAGGACGCGCTCGACAAGTCGCTGCTGTTCCTCGGCACCGAGTTCGGGCTGTGGATCTCGGTGGACGCCGGCGCACACTGGGGCCAGTTCAAGGGCGGCGACATCCCCGCGGTCGCGGTGCGCGACGTAGCGGTGCAGGCGCGCGACAGCGACCTGGTGCTCGCCACCCATGGCCGCGGTATCTGGATCGTCGACGACATCACCCCGCTGCGCCAGCTGACGCCGCAGCTGCTGGCGCAGGATGTGGCGTTCGTGTCGGCGCGGCCGGTGCAGCAGCGCATCGAGGCCAACGGTGGGGCGCCGACGGGCGCCGCCGCCTTCGTCGGCGACGACCCGGTGGCCGGCGCCGTCATCACCTACTACCAGAGGACGCGGCACCTGTTCGGCAAGCTCAAGATCGAAGTGCTGGATAGCGACGGCCACGTGGTGGATGAGCTGCCGGCGAGCAGCCGTCGCGGCTTGAACCGCGTGCTGTGGACGATGCATCTGCCGGCGCCGCACGTGCCGCCGGCGGTGCAGATCGCGTTCGCCGCCACCCAGGGGCCGCGCGTGCTGCCCGGCACTTACACCATCCGCATCGAGGACAATGGCAAGAGCTACGACACTAAGCTCGATGTCGGGCTCGACCGGCGCGTCGCCTGGAATGCGGCCGACCGCAAGGCGCAGTACGAGGCGGCGATGAAGGTCTACACGCTCTTCAACGACGAGACGCAGTTCTTCGGCCAGATCGTCGGCCTGCGCAAGCAGGTAGCGGCCGCCGAGAAGGGCCGGCCGGCGGGCGATCCGCTGCAGAAGAAGCTCGCCGACTTCGACCAGCAGCTCGACAAGATCCGCAAGGAGATCGTGGCGACCACGGAGGGTGGCGCCATCACGGGCGAGGAGCGGCTGCGCGAGCACACCGATCAGCTCTACGGCGCCGTCAGCGCCTGGGAGGGCCCGCCGTCGGCCTACCAGCTCGACAACATCGTCGGGCTCCGCAGCCAGCTCTCCGAGGCCACCGAGGAGTTCTCGAAGCTGACCTCGAAGGAGTTGCCGGCACTCAACTCGCAGCTCAAATCCAAGGGCGGCGCGGAGCTCGCGGTGCCCGCCCCGGTGGCATTCGACGACGAGGACGCGCGTGGCGGTGGTGGCCGGCCGGTCGCGGGCAAGCTCGACCCGGATGCCGCGGGCGACCTGAGGAGCCTCGCGAGCCTCAAGCTCTGGAACTGAGCAGGGTGAACTCCGCGCCGCAATAGGGACACTTTGCCCAGCCCGTGTCCCTGATCGGCAGATAGACGCGCGGGTGCGAGTTCCACAGGTACATCTGCGGCATGGGACAGGACAGGGGCAGATCCTCCTCGGTTACGTCGTACTCGTTCTGTGCGTTGGGCTGGATGAGCGGCCGTGCGGTGGCGACCATGGAGGAGTCTCGCTGAGCAAAACGCGTGGCGTGGATTATACCTGCGCGGCAGGCGGCTCGGCCCCCATGGCTGCGTCCCAGATGCGCTTGACGTCGGCGCGCTGCGCGCGCAGCTCCTGCCCCGGGACGAGCGCCGGCCGGCCGGCGAGCGACAGGTGGTGCGCCGTCGCGCGGTAGGCGCGGTAGGCGCCGGTGAGCACGTCGACGTCGGCCTGCGGGACGAGGGCCGCGGAGGCCACCGATTCGAGCTGGCGGATCGTGTCGGCGAACATCACCACCGCCGGGTAGCGCCCGGCGAAGGCGAGCGCCCAGTACTGCGCCAGGAACTCGATGTCGGCGATGCCGCCTGGATCCTGCTTGATGTCGAAGCGCTCCCCATCGCCCTTCGAGAGCTCGCGGCGCATGCGCTCGCGCATGAGGCGTACCTCCTGCCGCAGGCCCTCGCGGCGCACGTGGTGGCAGAGCACCTCGAGCCGCACCTGCTCGAACCTGGCGCGCAGTGCCGGCGAGCCGGCGACGCTGCGGGCGTGCAGCAGCGCCTGGTGCTCCCAGGTCCACGCCTCGCGCTGCTGGTACTCGGCGAACGCCTCGATGCTGGTCACCAGCAGCCCCCCCTTGCCGCTCGGGCGCAGGCGCACGTCGACCTCGTAGAGCCGCCCGGCGGCCGAGTGCATGGTGAGCAGGTGCATGATGCGCTGCGCCAGGCGCAGGAAGAACACCTGGTTGTCGATGGGTGAAGCGCCGCTGGTCTGCTGGCGCTCGCCGTGCGAGTCGTGCAGGAACACCAGGTCGAGATCCGAGGAATAGCCGAGCTCCATGCCGCCGAGCTTGCCGTAGCCTACCGCGCAGATATTCACAGGCCGCCCGTCGTCGCAGGTCGGTACGCCGAATTGCGCGGTGATCTGCTGCCACGCGAGCTCGAGCGCGCGCTCGACGATCAGCTCGGCGATGTCCGTGAGCCGGTCGCTGACCTGCATGAGCGGCATGGCACCGGTCAGGTCGGCGACCGCCACCCGGAACACCGCCGCGCTCTGGAAATGGCGCAGCGCCTCCACCTGCCGCTCAGGGTCCTCGCCGTGCAGCTGGCCGAGACGCTGGGTGAGCTCCGCCGCGAGCGCGGCGCGCGTCGGCAGCTCCGAGAGCAGCCGCGCGTCGATCAGCTCATCGAGCAGCAGCGGCTGCGCGGCGATCTGCGCCGCCAGGAACTCGCCGTGCCCGACCAGCTCGACGAGGCGTGCACGCGCCGGCGCGTTCTCACGCAGCAGCGCAAAGTAGGCCGAGCGTTTACCGGTCGCCTCGATGATCGTGAGGATGCGCCGCAGCACCGGCAGCTGCGCGGCGCTGCCCGCCACGTCGGCGAGCAGCGCCGGGAGCAGCGCCTGCAGCCGCCGGCGGCCCGGCTCATCGAGCCTGCGCACCAGGCTCGAGGCGCGCAGCTCGAGCAGCAGGCGCGCGGCCTCGGCGCTCTCGACAAAGCCCGCGCGCTCGAGCGACTCGGCGAGCGCGGCGGTCTCCGCGCGGGTGTCCCAGAAGCGTCCCAGGTCGATCCTGACCGCGGCATCCGGCTCGGAGCCGCCCCCCAGGATGACCTCGCGGAAGTGTCCGCGTACGCGCTCGCGGTGCCGGCCGAGCTCGCTGAGGAGCGCCGGCCAGTCGCGCGCACCCATGGCGAGTGCGATGCGCTCGCGCGCCGCGGGCTCGAGCGGCAGCGCGTGCACCTGCGCATCGGCGAGCATCTGCAGCCGGTTCTCGAGGCGGCGCAGGTAGACGTACGCCCCCTCGAGCTCGGCGGCCACCTCCGCCGGCAGGATGCGGGTCTGCGCGAGGCGCGCGAGTGCCGTGCGCAGCGCGGGAGTCTGCAGACCACGGTCGCGCCCGCCGCGCGTCAGCTGCAGCGCCTGCACGATGAACTCGATCTCGCGGATGCCCCCCGGGCCGAGTTTGATGTCGTCCGCCAGCTCGCGCCGCTCGACCTCACGTGCGATGAGCGCCTTCATCTCGCGCAGGCTCTCGAAGACTCCGTAGTCGAGATAGCGGCGATAGACGAACGGCCGCACCGCAGAGGTCTCGATCTCGGCGTAGCGCTCGGCGGCCGTGATGGCGCGCGCCTTGATGTAGGCGTAGCGCTCCCAGTCGCGGCCGTGCCGCGGCAGGTAGTCCTCGAAGAACGCGAAGCTCACCGCCACCGGACCCGAGTCGCCGAAGGGCCGCAACCGCAGGTCCACCCGCAGCACGAAGCCCTCAGCGGTCGGCGCCTCGAGCAGCCGCACGAGCGCCTGGACCAGGCGCGCGAAGAATTCCTCGTTGGCGATGCCGCGCTCGCCGTCGGTCTCACCGTGCTCGGGAAAGAGCAGCACCAGGTCGACGTCCGAGGAGAAGTTGAGCTCCCCGCCGCCGAGCTTGCCCATGCCGATCACCACCAGAGGCTGGATCTCGCCGCTGGCGGAGCGCGGCTCGCCATAGCGTGCGACGAGTCCGTGGCGTGCGTAGGCCAGGGCCGTGCGGATCGCCGCATCCGCAAAGGCGGTCAGGTCGGCGAGCGTCTCATCGAGATCGGCCCAGCCCGCGAGGTCGCGCCAGGCGATACGCACCAGCTCGTGCCGGCGCCAGCGCCGCAGCGCGCCCTGCGCCTCCCCCTCCATGACCGCGGCGCTGAGCTCGGGCGCGCCCCTCGCGAGCTCACCCGGGGCGAGGCGGCGGGTGAGATCGCCGCGCGCGAGCAGCGCGGCGAGCAGCTGTGGATTGCGGCTGCAGGACTCGGCGACGAAGTCGCTCGCCGCCAGCACCCGCGGGAGTGTCGCCAGAATATCCGCGGGCGCCTGCGCGAGCGCCGCGCGCGTGCCGGCGTCCGCCTGGAGTGCCGCGAGGGTGGTCGCTACCTGACTCTCCGGCCCGGGATCCGCGCGACGATCAGTTCCAGACATTGCCCCCGAGGTCGTGCACCGTCGCGGTGTCGAGCCGGCGGCTCATGCCCCGGAACTTGGAGGAGGCGGTGTAGACCTGGGCGCCGTCCGAGGCCTCGATCGCGGCGCCGTCGCCCTCGATCAGGCTGTTGTCGATATGAACGTTGGCGGCGCGCGCCGAGACGCCGACACCCGCGGCGCGGATGTGGCTGTTGGTGATGTGAATCTCACAGCCGTCCTGGGCGCTCACGGCATCACCGTCGAACTGCAGATCGAGGTTGTCGAGATGCATCAGCCGTGCGCCCTGGCACACGATCGGCTCGTGACGCAGCTGGATGGCGCCGCCGCTTCCGGCCGGCGCGCGCGCCGGCTTGGAAAGCCCCGAGCCGAAACCCGCTTCGATGCCGGAACGCGCCTCGGTGCCGAAACCCGCATCGCTGCTGGAACCCGCCTCGATGCTGTACCCGGGCCCGGCGACGAGCACCTGTCCGGGCACGCGGCGGACCCTGCTGGCCGGCTGCGGAGCCTTCAAAGCAACTACCGCGGGTTGCGGGGCCGGCGCGGGCGGCTCGGCTGCCTCGCCCGGAGAGGCGATCGAGGTGCCCGCCACGCCGACAGCGGCTGCCTGCGCGGCGGGCACCTCGATCGCCTCTCCGGGCGAGGCAGGTACGGGCGCCGCCGGAGCCGTCGCGGCGGCCGTGGCAGCGGGTGCGGTGGGTGCGGGCGCCGGGGCGACACCCGAGGGTCCGGGCGCCGCCGCGCCGGCGATCAGCTGGTCGGCGCGCACCATGCTCACCTCGTCCGTGTCTTTGTTGCGCACCGTAAAGGTACGGTTCTCGCGGTCGGCCGCGACGATTTCCAGGTGGTCGTTGCGCTCGAGCGCCGCGCGCGCCCAACTCATCTCGTCCTGGCCCTGCCGGCTGCATGCCGGGAGCGCGAGCCATGTCAGGGAGAGCGCCGCGAGCAGCGCGCCGGCTTTCGCGTCAGCCATTGACCAGCCCCCTTGGCAAAAGATCCTTGGCGAGCACGATAAACCAAAAAAACAGGCCCCACGAGGGGGCCTGAGAATGATGCGCGGAATAGGGGGTCTTGTTCCGCGTCTTTGGGGGCCGCGCCTCAGCTGAGAGCCGGGCGCTAACCCCTAACCGTTATGTAAAGACTAACGGCTCAGTGTTACAGAATCGATACCTCTTTAGAGAGAATTCCTGAGCCGCTCGGACCTACATGTCCATGCCGCCCATGCCGCCCGGCGGGCCCGCATGGCTGTGCTCGTCATCCTTCGGAGCCTCGGCCACCATGACCTCGGTGGTGAGCAGCAGGCCGGCCACGGACGCCGCGTTCTGCAGTGCAAGACGCGTCACCTTGGTCGGATCGAGAATCCCCGCCTCGAGCAGGTCGCCGAACTCGCCCTTCGCGGCGTTGTAGCCGTAGGCGCCGGTCTTGCTCTTCACCTGATTGAGGATCACGGCGGCATCCTCGCCGGCGTTCTCCACGATCTGGCGCAGCGGCTCCTCGATCGAGCGCGACAGGATGCGGATGCCGACCGTCTGGTCCTCGTTCGCGCCCTCGAGCTTCTCGAGGGCCTTCTGCACGCGGATCAGCGCCACGCCACCGCCGGGCACCACGCCCTCTTCGACCGCCGCACGCGTGGCGTGCAGCGCGTCCTCGACGCGGGCCTTCTTCTCCTTCATCTCGATCTCGGTGGCAGCCCCGACCTTGATCACGGCGACGCCGCCGGAGAGCTTGGCGACACGCTCCTGCAGCTTCTCCTTGTCGTAGTCCGAGGTCGCCTCCTCGATCTGCTGGCGGATCGACTCGATGCGCGCCTTGATGTCGGCGGTCTTGCCGGCGCCGTCGATGATCGTGGTGTTCTCCTTCTCCACGACGATCTTCTTGGCATCGCCGAGGTCGTTCATGGTCGCCTTCTCGAGCGACAGGCCCACCTCATCGGAGATCACCGTGCCGCCCGTGAGGGTGGCGATGTCCTGCAGCATGGCCTTGCGGCGGTCGCCGAAGCCCGGCGCCTTGACGCCGGCCACCTTGAGGATGCCGCGGATGTTGTTGACGACCAGCGTCGCCAGCGCCTCGCCCTCGATGTCCTCGGCCACGACCAGCAGCGGGCGGCCGGATTTGGCCACGCCCTCGAGCAGCGGCAGCAGCTCGCGAATGTTGGATATCTTCTTGTCGACCAGCAGGATCGCCGGCTTCTCGAGCTCGGAAGTCTGGTTCTGCTGATTGTTGATGAAGTACGGCGAGAGGTAGCCGCGATCGAACTGCATGCCCTCGACCACTTCGAGCTCGTTGATGAGTCCCGAGCCTTCCTCGACCGTGATCACGCCCTCCTTGCCGACCTTTTCCATCGCCTCGGCGATGGTCTTGCCGATCGACTCGTCGGCGTTCGCCGAGATCGTGCCGACCTGGGCGATGGCCTTGGAATCCTTGCAGGGCTTGGAGAGCTTCTTCAGCTCCTCGACGGCGGTGATCACCGCCTTGTCGACGCCGCGCTTGAGGTCCATCGGGTTGCGGCCCGAGGAGACGGCCTTCAGGCCCTCGCGCATGATCGCCTGGGCGAGCACGGTGGCGGTGGTGGTGCCATCGCCAGCCTCGTCGGAGGTGTTGGACGCGACTTCCTTCACCATCTGTGCGCCCATGTTCTCGAACTTGTCCTTCAGCTCGATTTCCTTCGCGACCGACACACCGTCCTTGGTGACGGTGGGTGCGCCGAAGCTCTTCTCGAGCACGGCGTTGCGGCCCTTGGGGCCTAGGGTTGCCTTGACGGCATTGGCGAGGACATTCACGCCCTTGAACATGCGGGCGCGTGCGTCGTCGCTGAAACGAACTTCTTTGGCTGCCATTGTCGTGATCCTCGCTTACTTGCCTTCAATCACGGCCATGACGTCTTCTTCGCGCATGACCACGAGCTCTTCACCGTCGACCTTGACCTCGTTCCCGCTGTACTTGCCGAACAGGATCTTGTCGCCGACCTTCACATCGAGCGGCCGTACCTTGCCGTCTTCGAGAATCTTGCCCTTGCCGACCGCTACGATCTTTCCCTGCATCGGCTTCTCGGCCGCGGTATCGGGAATCACGATGCCACCTGGGGAGGTACGCTCCTCTTCCAGGCGTTTCACGATGACGCGGTCATGAAGAGGACGAATCTTCATGGGTGCTCGCTCCTTAAACTCTTGATGATTGGATGGGTTATTTGCAGCGTGGGGCTTATTAGCACTCCCCCCCTGCGGCTGCTAATAATAGGGGGAGGCTCTGCGATTTCAAGGCGTCACGAAGGTTTTTTTCGCCGCCAGGCCCCTCTTCCTCATCCCGGGGCGGTCTTCTCGGGGATGAACCCCAGTTCCTGCCACTCGTCCAAGCCTTGCGCTATAAAGCTAGCCTATGCCTCTAAGCATTAGACATATTCCAGCCATTGCCCTCCTTGCCGCGGCGGGCGCAATCGGCGCCCCGGCGCAGCCGGCGTCCCCGCCCGCCTCCGCCACCGCCTCGGGCGCACCCTCCAAGGACCTGAACGGTCTCCTCGGCTCGGTCAAGACGACCGGGGATGACTTTCTGCTCCCGGATCAGGCTTTTCGCTTCGATGCACTCGCCGGCGGGAGCGACCAGGTGGTGCTCAACTGGGAAATCGCCGAGGGCTATTACCTCTACCGGGCGCGGATCAAAGTGACGACCCCGAGCGCGTCCGCCCAGCTCGGGGCACCGCAATTTCCTGCCGGCCAGTTCAAGACCGATGAGTACTTCGGCCGCCAGGAGATCTATCACCACGAGCTGCGCGTGACGGTGCCGGTGGCCCGCGCCGCGGGCGGCGCCTTCGCTCTTCCTCTGCAGGTGACCTACCAGGGCTGCGCGGAAAAGGGCCTGTGCTATCCGCCGATCACGAAGTCGGTGAGCGTCGCGCTCGCGCGCGGCGCCGGCAGCGCGGGCGGCGGCGACGTCTCGGGCAGTTCCGGCCTCGGGACCTCGGAGCAGTCGCGCTTCGCGCAGCTGCTCGCCGGTAACTTCTTTCTCATGATCGGCGGCTTCTATCTCGCCGGGCTCCTGCTCGCCTTCACGCCCTGCGTGCTGCCGATGGTGCCGATCCTCTCGGGGATCATCGCCGGCGGCAGCGCGCCCGTCACAACGGGACGCGCATTCACCCTCTCGCTCATCTACGTGCTCGGCATGGCGCTCACCTATACGGCCGCCGGCATCATCGGCGCGGCGATGGGCCGCGAGGTGCAGGCTTTGTTCCAGCAGTGGTGGGTACTGGCATTGTTCGCGGCGGTCTTCGTGGCGATGGCTCTGTCGATGTTCGGCCTCTACACGGTGCAGATGCCGGTGGCGATCCAGACCCGGATCGCCAACCTCAGCAATCGCCAGTCCGCCGGCACCCTGGGCGGCGTGGCGATCATGGGTGCGCTCTCGGCGCTCATCGTCACGACGTGCGTAGGTCCCGCGCTGGTCGCCGCGCTCCTCGTCATCGGCCAGAGCGGTCAGATGGCCCGCGGAGGAGCCGCCCTCTTTGCCATGAGCATCGGCATGGGGACGCCGCTTTTGATCGTCGGCGCCTCCGCCGGGAAGCTCCTGCCGAAGGCCGGCGCCTGGATGGACTTCGTCAAGAAGCTCTTCGGCGTCATGATGCTCGCGGTGGCGGCCTGGATGCTTGCGCGCATCGTGCCCGAGCGCGTGGCGCTGCTCCTGTGGGCGGTGCCGGCGCTGACCCTCGCCTGGCTCCTTTGGTTTGAGCTCAAGGCGCGCTCGGCCGCGCGCTGGGCGCTGCGCGTTGCCGGGCTCGCGGTGGGTCTCTACGGAGTCGCGCTCGCCGCCGGCTCGGCGCTCGGTGGGAGCGATCCGCTGGCACCCATCCCCGCCCTGGCGCGCGAGCAGCGGCAGCTGCCCTTCCGCGCCATCCACACGCTGGCCGATCTCGACCGCGAGGTACACGCAGCGAGCGCAGCGCAGCGCGGCGTGCTCCTCGATTTCTCCGCCGACTGGTGCACCTCGTGCAAGGAGATGGAGCGTTACACGTTCACCGACCCGGGGGTGCAGAGCGCACTCGCGGACGTCTCGCTGCTGCGCGCGGACGTGACCGCCGACGACGCCGACAGCCAGGCGCTCCTCAAACACTTCGGAATCATCGGCCCGCCGACCATCGCCTTCTACGGTGCCGACGGACACGAGCGCAGCCAGTACCGCGTGGTCGGGTACATGAAGGCCGGCGAGTTTGCGGCCCGGGTGCGCGCGGCGCTTCAGTCCCCCCCGTGAGCCCCGCTCGCTCGGCCGCCGCCGTGCTGGCGGTCGCGGGGATTCTCGCGGGCTTTGGGACCGCCGGTTTTCTCCTCGGCCGCCATCCGGCCCAGCCGACGCGCATCGAGCCGATAGCGCCTCCGCAGGCCCCCGCCCCGCCCGCCGAGGAGAGCCCCCAGCCCCACCCCATACCTGAGCGACTGCCGGACTTCTCGCTCCCGGACCTGGCAGGCGTCTCTCGCACCCTCTCGGACTGGCGGGGCCGGCTGCTCGCGGTGAATTTCTGGGCGACCTGGTGCGACCCCTGCCGGCGGGAGATCCCCCTTCTCAAGGATCTCCGCCGGGAAAATGCTCGAAATGGCTTCGAAATCATTGGAATTGCCATCGATCATCGCGATTCAGTAGCAAAATACGCTCACGAGATGCGGATGGACTATCCGATCCTCGTGGGCGAACGGGGCGGCCTGGAGGCTGCGGCGGCCTTCGGAATGGAGCCGGTGTTGCCCTTCACCGTGTTTGCAGATACCAAAGGTCGAATCGTCACGCTCAAGGTTGGAGAGTTGCATCGGGACGAGGCGGCGTTCATCCTCGCGCGCCTGGCTGATGTCGGGGCCGGCCGGCTGAGCATTCAGGCCGCCCGGGAACAGATTGACGAGCGGGTGCGGCGCCTGGCCGTCTCCCGGGCCGCCGCAGGGAGCAATTGAGCAAAGTTCTGCGAGATCTCCGCAGATCCCGTCAGGAACTATCCCAAATTCACCCCGATTAAGGTACATTCGCGGCGCTTGCGGTGGATCCATACCGATAAGAAGACGCGCACCCCATGGCCCGAGTGCTGTTGCTGAACGGTCCGAACCTCAATCTGCTCGGCACCCGCGAGCCCGCGGTTTATGGCACCGACACGCTCGAGTCCATCGAGAAGCGCTCCGCCGCGGTGGCGCGCGAGACCGGCCACGAGCTGGTCGCTTACCAGAGCAACGCCGAGCACGAGCTCATCGAGCGCATCCAGCGCGCTCCGTCCGAAGGCGTCGCCATGGTGATCTTCAACCCCGGAGCCTTCACGCATACCAGCATCGCACTGCGCGACGCGCTGCTCGCGGCGCATCTGCCTTTCATCGAGCTGCACCTTTCCAACACCCAGGCGCGCGAGCCCTTTCGCCGACACTCGTACTTCTCCGACATCGCCGCCGGTGTCATCGCCGGATTCGGAGCCTTCGGCTACGAGCTGGCGGTGCGCGCCGCGGCGCAGCGGCTCGCGCGCGGCGCTTGAGCGTCACCCGGCTCGCGCTGTCACGACCGCAGGGGGCATGCCCGGCATGGACATTCGAAAAATCAAGAAACTGATCGAGCTGCTGGAGGAATCCGGCATCGCTGAAATCGAGATCAAGGAAGGGGAAGAATCGGTGCGGATCAGCCGCATGATGGCACCCCCTGCCGGTGTGCAGCCGGTGGTGCACGCGGCAGCCCCGGCCGGCGTGCCGTCGCGGGGGCCGGAGCCGCCGGCCTCGGCACCCCCCGAGGGCGCCGCGGGCAAGCCCAAGCCGAACGAGCACGTCATCACCGCGCCCATGGTCGGCACTTTCTATGCCGCCCCCTCGCCGGCCGCGAAGCCATTCGTCGAGATCGGCGACGAGATCAAGGTCGGCCAGGTGCTGTGCGTCATCGAAGCGATGAAGATGATGAACCAGATCGAAGCCGACAAGGCCGGGCGCATCGCCTCGATCCTCGCGCAGAACGGCGATCCGGTGGAATTCGGCCAGCCGTTGTTCGTCATCGAATAACGTGGCCGTGATCGAGAAGCTGGTCATCGCCAATCGCGGCGAGATCGCCCTGCGGATCCTGCGGGCGTGCCGTGAGCTCGGCATCAAGACGGTAGCGGTGCACTCGACCGCCGATTACAGCTTGAAGCACGTGCTGCTCGCGGATGAGTCGGTGTGCATCGGCCCGCCGGCATCGAGCGCCAGCTACCTCAACATGCCGGCGATCATCAGCGCCGCGGAGGTGACCGACTCGGTCGCCATCCACCCCGGCTACGGCTTCCTCTCCGAGAGCGCCGACTTCGCCGAGCGCGTCGAGAACAGCGGCTTCGTGTTCGTGGGACCGAAGGCCGAGACCATCCGCACGATGGGCGACAAGGTGTCGGCGATCAGGGTGATGAAGTCGCACGGTGTTCCGTGCGTACCCGGCTCCGACGGGCCGCTGGGCGATGACTCCGACGAGAACCTGCGCATCGCGCGCAGCATCGGCTACCCGGTCATCATCAAGGCCTCGGGCGGTGGCGGCGGGCGCGGCATGCGCGTGGTGCACGCCGAGGCCTCGCTCCTCAACGCCGTCGGCATCACGCGCGCCGAGGCGCGCGCCGCCTTCGGCAATGACCAGGTCTACATGGAGAAATTCCTCGAGCGGCCGCGTCACATCGAGTTTCAGGTGCTCGGCGATGCCCACGGCAACCTCATCCACCTCGGCGAGCGCGACTGCTCGATGCAACGCCGGCATCAGAAGGTGATCGAGGAGGCGCCTGCACCCGGGATCACGCTGCGTCAGCGGCGCACCATGGGGGATCGCTGCGTCGAGGCGTGCCGCGCGGTCGGCTACCGCAGCGCCGGCACGCTCGAGTTCCTCTACGAGGACGGCGAGTTCTACTTCATCGAGATGAACACGCGCATCCAGGTCGAGCATCCCGTGACCGAGCTGATCACCGGGATCGACCTGGTCAAGGCGCAGCTGCTGATCGCCAGCGGCGAGCTGCTGCCCTACGCGCAGAGTGACGTGCAGATCCGCGGCCACGCCATCGAGTGCCGCATCAACGCCGAGGACCCGAAGACCTTCATGCCCTCGCCGGGGCCGATTCGCCTGTGGCACGCACCGGGCGGTCCCGGCATCCGCGTCGACAGCCACGTGTATTCAGGCTACAACGTGCCGCCCTACTACGATTCGCTCATCGGGAAGCTGATAGCGCACGGCGACACCCGCGATACGGCCATCGCCCGCATGAAGAATGCGCTCGCGGAAATGGTGATCGAGGGCATCAAGACCAACGTCGCCCTCCACCAGGAGATCTTCAATCACGCCGCCTTCCAGAAAGGCGGCACTGACATCCACTACCTGGAGCGGCGGCTCGGACTGCGGTGAGGACCGAAGCGGACGCGCCGTCCGCACCTGCCGCGCACGCCCGGCGAGCCGCGCATAATCGGCGCATGGCCGTCACCGTTGCTGTCTCGTTCGACCTGGGAAGCCTCGATCCCGAGGGCGCGGAAAGCGTCTGCCTCGCCTGCGGTGCCTGCGCTGTGACCTTCGTCGACTCGCGCGACGACCCCGTGCTCGAACCCCTGCCGGGCGTTGTGCGGCTGTGGCCGGCGACGCGGCTCCGCGCCCTGTTCCTCGATGCTGGCGAGCCGCGCGCGCTCGCCGCGGGGATTGCCACGGCGCTCGGCCTGCCACCCGGGCTGGTGACGGCTGAGGTGCTGGCCGAGCGTGCCTGGGAGCGCGAGTGGCTGAAGGACTTCCACGCCATGCGCTTCGGTGAGCGGCTGTGGGTATGTCCCCGCCACGAGCGGGTGAGCGATGCCAACGCCGCAGTCGTGACGCTCGATCCGGGGCTCGCCTTCGGCACCGGCACCCACCCGAGCACGGCGCTGTGTCTGGTCTGGCTCGATGCGCACGCAGATCTCCTGCGCGCGCCAGCCGCGCGCGTCATCGACTACGGCTGCGGCTCGGGAGTGCTGGCCCTGGCCGCCGCCAAGCTCGGCGCGGCCGAGGTCCATTGCTTCGACATCGACAGCCAGGCGCTCATGGCGACGCGTGACAACGCGCTCGAGAACGGCGTGGCGGCTGTGTTGTCCATACACGAGTGCGCCGCCAGCTTGCCGACCGGAGTGGACGCGCTCATGGCGAACATCCTCTCGGAGCCTCTATGCGCGCTGGCCCGGGCGTTCGCGGCCCTGGTGCGCCCGGGGGGCGCGGCCGTGCTGGCCGGGATCATGCGGCACGAGGTGCGCGACGTGACAGGCGCTTACGCGCCGTGGTTTGATGTCGAGGTATGCGCAGAGAGCGGCGATTGGAGCTGCCTGAGCGCGCTGCGTCGATGAGCAATTCAGTCGGCAGCAAGCCGGTGGTGTGATGTTCACAGTCTGTCCCAAGTGCGCGCTGACCTTAGTCGTGACTGCGGCAGACCTGCGGGTGGCGCAGGGCTATGTGCGCTGCGGCCGCTGCTCGAGTGTCTTCAACGCGCTGGCGCAGCTCTCCGATGAGCGCAGCGCGACGCCTGCCAGCGAGAGCGAGGCGTCGCCCGCGGAGCCGCAGGCCGAAGAGCCCGAGAGCGCGCCTGCCGGCGCGGACGAGGAGCCGGGCGAGAGTGCGACGCTGGCTCTCGCGGAGCAGCCGAAGCGCAGCGCGCCGCCAGCGGCCGCAGACGACGAATCGGTTCCCGAATACACGCTCGAGTTCAATCCCGAGAGCACCGACGCGGCCTCGCTCTTCGTCGTCGCGGCTCCGAGCCCCGAGTGGACCGCCGCTACCGGCTCCTTCAAGGAGCTGTTGACGCCGGAGCCGCCGCCGGCCACGACGGCACCCGAGACCAAGGCTCAAGACTCGGACCAGGACTTCGAAGTCGAGCTCGACGCGGCTCTCCTCTCCGACATCGTTCAAAGCGAGCTCACCGGAGAGAGGCCGGTCCTCCAGACCCGCGAAGCACCTGCGCCCGCGGCGGCGCCTGCGGAAACCGCCGCGCCACCCGCGCCAGCGCGCCCCGCCGGACTCACCCGGCCCGAAGTGCCCGCCGGCGCGATGCGGCCCGCCACCGTCGTCGGTACCGCGGCGCCCACCGCGGCCAGCGCACCGGCAGGCCCCGCGGCCAGGACACCCGCGGACGCTGCCGGCAGAGCACCACCCGCGGCGGCGGCGACAGCGACAGCCACCACAGCCAGAACAGCAGCGGTGACCCCTCCTGCCAGGACACCGGCAGCCACCACGGCCAAGACAACCGGCGCCGCGGCTGCGCCAACACCGGCGGGCACACCGCCGAGGACACCATCGGTCACCGTGGCAGTGACGCCTGCCGCCACCGCCAGGACGCCGGCTCCCGCGACCTGGACCCCTGCACCCACCGCCGCAACGCCGCCGGCTGCGGCCGCAAGGACACCACCGGCCCCTGCAGCCAAGACACCAGCAGCGAGCCCGGGGAAGAGCGCGTCGGCCACGGAGACCCCGGCAGCGCCGCGCGGCGACCCCGCAGCGGACCCGCTCGCACCGGCGCCGTCGGGCGATGTTGCGTTTGCTGATTTCGAGGCTGTCGCAGGAGCGACCGGGGAGCCTGCGTCCCGGCCGCAGTGGCAGTGGGCGGCCGGATCCGTGGCGCTCATCCTCATCCTGTTCGCGCAGATCATCAATCACCAGCGCGACGCCCTCGCCACCGATCCGCGCTTCGGCCGGCCGCTGACCGCGGTGTACACAGCGCTCGGCGTCCAGCTCACGCCGCGCTGGGACCTGCGCGCCTACGACGTGAGACAGCTCGGCGCCACGGTGGAGGCAGGCAGCACCGGCGCCATCACCGTGCGCGCGAGCATCCGCAATGCCGGCAGCAGGCCGCAGCCGCTGCCGCTGCTGCGAGTCACGCTCCAGGACCGCTTCGGAAACCGCCTCGCCTCGCGCGACGTCGTGCCGCGCGACTATATGCCGAGCGGCACCGCGCCGGCCGCATTACTCGCCAAGGATCAACGCATCGACGCCGAGCTCGCCTTCGTGGATCCGGGAGCGAGCGCGGTGGGCTTCGAGCTCGACGCCTGCCTGCCGCTCGGCGGTGGGACCGTGTGCGCCAACGACACGAACGCCCGTTAATATGATGCTCGCATCGCGATACACCGCCTAGCGGCGGCCGACTGTGCGGATCGGGCCTCACCTCCTGCCCTCGCCCGTCGTGCTCGCGCCCATGGCCGGCGTAACCGACCGGCCGTTCCGCATTCTTTGCCGCAGGCTCGGCGCGGGCCTGGCGGCCTCCGAGATGCTGACCGCGGACACTCGACTGTGGAGCAGTTCCAAGTCGCGCCACCGCATGGACCACGAGGGCGAGCCGCAGCCGCGCGTGGTGCAGCTCGCCGGCGCCGACGCGCAAGCTCTCGCCCATGCGGCACGACTCAACGTCGAGCTCGGTGCGCAGATCATCGACCTGAACATGGGCTGCCCCGCAAAGAAGGTCTGCGGCAAGCTCTGCGGCTCGGCTCTGCTCAAGGACGAGCCGCTCGTAGCGCGCATCCTTGAGGCCGTCGTGCGCGCGGTCGATGTGCCCGTGACGCTCAAGATCCGCACCGGCTGGGATCGCGAGCACGTGAACGGCGTGAGCGTCGCGCGCATCGCCGAGCGCTGCGGCATTGCAGCGCTCGCGGTACACGGGCGCACGCGCGCGGACTTCTACGCCGGCTCAGCCGAGTACGCCACAATTCGCGACATCAAGATGCACGTTCGCATTCCGGTGTTCGCCAACGGCGACATCTGCGACGGAAAAAAAGCGCGCGAGGTACTTGATTTCACCGGCGCCGACGGAGTAATGATCGGCCGCGCGAGCCACGGCGCGCCATGGATTTTTCGCGCTGTCAACCACGAGCTGCGCGGCGAGCCGCACAGCGGATTTGCGACGCCGGCACTTCAGCGCAACGACCTGCGTGATATCATCCTCGCGCATCTCGACTCGGTGTACAGCTTCTACGGCGAGGAAACCGGAGTTCGGATCGCGCGCAAACATCTCGGCTGGTATTGCGGACAGCTGCTGGGTGAACCGGCCGAGGTCCGGCGGGATTTGATGGGGGCCGCGAATACCGCCGCACAGTTCGCGCAGGCGCTTAAGCATTTCGATGAATGGGTGGGTGAGGCTGCTGTGGCGGCCTGACGAACGGTTTTTCCCTGGGGGAACACATGACGGCAAAAAAGAAGACCCGGACGCGTGAAGCCGCCGCCGCCAGAGTGAATGGACGCGATCTGCCGCTGCGGAATCACGCCGAGCGCGCGCTGAGCGAGTACTTCACCAGCCTCAATGGACACCGACCCGCCCATCTGTACGACCTGGTGCTGCGCGAAGTGGAGGAGCCCCTGTTTCGCGTGGTGCTCGACTACGCGCAGGGCAATCAGAGCCGCGCCGCCGGCATCCTTGGCATCAATCGCGGAACACTGCGCAAGAAGCTGAAGCAGTTCGGACTTGCGGGCTCCTGAAGCCTATGATTCGCCGGCGCGCAACCCGCCGGCTGCCATGAGGGGCTGAAGCCCATGTCGTCGCCACCCGTGCGCCGCGCGCTGCTCTCGGTTTCCGACAAGGCCGGGGTGGTCGAGCTGGCACGCGCGCTCGAGCAGCGCCGCGTGGAAATCCTCTCGACCGGAGGCACGGCGCGGCTCCTCGCCGCAAACGGGATCGTGGTGCGCGAGGTCGCGAGCTACACCGGCTTTCCCGAGATCATGGACGGGCGGGTCAAGACGCTGCACCCGAAGATCCACGGCGGACTCCTCGGCCGGCGCGGCACCGACGATGCCGTCATGATGCAGCACGGCATCGCACCCATCGATCTGCTGGTGGTGAATCTCTATCCCTTTGCCGAGACCGTGGCGCGCCCGGGCTGCACCTACCACGACGCCATCGAGAACATCGACATCGGAGGCCCGGCCATGCTGCGTGCCGCGGCCAAGAATCACGAGTCGGTGCTCGTCGTGGTCGACCCGGCGGATTACCCACTGGTCTTGAAGGAACTCGACACGCATCACGGCGGGAGCGACGCGGCGACGCGCGCCCGCCTCGCCGCCAAGGCTTTCGCCCATACGGCGGGTTACGACAGCATGGTGGCCGCATATCTCGCCTCGCGGGAACCGGAGGCGCGTTTTCCGCCGACTCTGTCGGTGGTCTTCGACAAGGTCCGGGATCTGCGCTACGGGGAGAATCCGCACCAGCGTGCGGCTTTCTACCGCGACCCTGCCGCCCGCGGTGCGAGCGTCGCCCGGGCCGAGGTTCTGCAGGGCAAGGACCTCTCCTTCAACAACATCGCCGACGCCGACACGGCTATCGAGTGCGTACGGCAGTTCCCCGATCCCGCCTGCGTCATCGTCAAGCACGCGAATCCCTGCGGAGTCGCCCTCGCCGCTACACCGCGCGAGGCCTACGAACGCGCCTACCGCACCGATCCGACCTCGGCCTTCGGCGGGATCATCGCCTTCAACCGCGCGCTCGATGCGACGACCGCGCGCGCCATCACCGAGCGGCAGTTCGTCGAAGTGCTGGCGGCTCCCTCCATCGACGCAGACGCAGCCGGCCTGCTCGAGGCAAAACCCAACGTGCGGGTGCTCGCCCTCGGGGACCTGGGCACGCCGGTGAGCGACGGCCCCGAGCTGCGCAGCGTCACCGGGGGGCTCCTCGTGCAATCGCGCGACCTCGATGACCTGCCGGAGGGCGAGCTGCGAGTTGCGACGCGCCGCAGTCCGACCGCGGAGGAGCTTCTCGATCTGCGGTTCGCCTGGACGGTGTGCCGGTTCGTGAAGTCGAATGCCATCGTGCTGGCGCGCGAGCGGGCCACGATCGGCGTGGGCGCCGGCCAGATGAGCCGTGTCTACTCGACGCGCCTGGCCGCCATGAAGGCCGCGGATGAGAAGCTTGCCGTAGCAGGCGCGGCGCTGGCTTCCGACGCCTTTTTCCCGTTCCGTGACAACCTCGACGTGGCCGCCGGCCTCGGCGTGCGCGCGGTGATCCAGCCGGGTGGGAGCGTCCGCGACGCCGAGGTCATCGCCGCCGCGGACGAGCACGGGATCGCCATGGTGTTCACCGGAATGCGGCACTTCCGGCATTAGGCGGCGGCCGCGATGAAAGTCCTCATCGTCGGCGCGGGCGGCCGCGAGCACGCGCTCGCCTGGAAGTGCGCCTCCGCCTCGCGCGTCAGCGAGGTACTGGTCGCGCCGGGCAACGCCGGCACGGCCGCCGAGCGCAAAGTGCGCAACGTCGAAGTGGCCGCCGAGGACCTCGCCGGGCTCACGCGCCTCGCCGCCGCCGAGCGCGTCGACCTCACCATCATCGGTCCCGAGGCGCCGCTGGTTGCGGGCGTAGTCGATACCTTCGAGGACGCGGGCCTCGCGTGCTTCGGACCGCGGCAGGCCGCCGCGCGCCTCGAGGGCTCCAAGGCCTACGCCAAGAGCTTCCTCGCCCGGCACGGAATTCCAACCGCCCGCTCGGCAACCTTCACCCGCGAGCGCTTCGACCCGGCGTGGCTGCGCGCCCAGCCGACGCCGCTGGTCGTGAAGGCGAGCGGGCTCGCCGCGGGCAAGGGCGTCGTGATCGCCGCCACCGTCGAGGAGGCGCTCGCCGCCGTCGAGGCAATGTTTGCAGGCCAGTTCGGCAGCGCCGGCCAGGAGGTCGTCGTCGAGGAGTTCCTCACCGGCGAGGAGGCGAGCTTCATCGTCATGACCGACGGCGCGAACGTTCTGCCGCTCGCAACCTCGCAGGATCACAAGCGCCGCGACGACGGCGATCGCGGCCCGAACACCGGCGGCATGGGTGCCTATTCTCCGGCCCCGGTGGTCACCGAGGCGCTCAACGCCCGCATCCTGCGTGAGGTCATCGAGCCCACGATCCGCGGGCTCGCTGCCGACGGCGTACCCTACCGAGGCTTCCTGTATGCCGGCCTCATGATCGCTGCCGACGGCACGCCGAAGGTGCTCGAGTTCAACTGCCGGCTGGGAGATCCGGAGACACAGCCGATCATGATGCGCCTCGAGTCGGATCTCACCGCGCTGTGCGCGGCGGCGCTCGAGACGCGTCTCGCTCGCGAGCGGGCCCGGTGGGATCCGCGCGCCGCGCTCGGCGTGGTGATGGCGGCCGCGGGCTACCCCGAGAGCGTGCGCCGCGGCGATGCCATTGAAGGGCTCGAGCGCGCGGCGCAGTTGCCCGGCAAGGTCTTTCACGCCGCCACGCGGCTCGAGGCCGGGCGGGTGCTCACCAACGGCGGCCGGGTGCTGTGCGCCGTCGGCCTGGGTGCGAGCGTCGCTGCGGCGCAGCGCCAGGCCTATGCGCTCGTCGACTGCGTGCATTGGGCGGGGGTCCACTACCGCCGGGACATCGGTTACCGCGCCGTTGAGCGCGAGAGCGGCGCCGCCTGAGGCGCTGATGCCCTTCGAGCACCCCTCCGCCCACGTCATCGAGCTCGAGGTGGAGGCGCGTGACATCGACGCCTACGATCACGTCAACAACGCCGTGTACCTCACCTGGCTCGACCGCGCCGCGTGGTCACACTCCGCGGCGCTCGGCGTGCCGCTCGAGAAATGCGTAGCGCTACGGCGCGGAATGGCGGCGCTGCGCACCGAGATAGATTTCGTGCGTGCCGCGCTGCGCGGCGATCGCGTGCACGTCGCCACCTGGATCGCCGTCGCCGACCGACTGCGCGTCGAGCGGCGCTTCCAGGTGCTGCGGGCCGCCGACGGCGCCACGCTGGCGCGCGCGCGCACCGAATACGTGTGCATCAACCTCGATTCGGGGCGCGCGGTGCGGATGCCCGAGCTGTTCGCGCGCGCTTATATCGCCGCAGGCGATTTCGGCCAATCAACTAATAACTGAAGCGAATGAAGGCTTCAGGACCCTTGAAGCTCATCGAGACCTCCCCCGGAATGCTGCCGCTGTCACCCGACACCGATGCGCGCATGGTGGTGAACCCGAGCCCGAGCGAGAAATAGGGATTCCAGCGATATTGCAGGTCGCCGTGCAGCTCCTTGAACGTGCCGTTGAAGCCGCTGACCGCGGCTCTCACATAATTGCCACGTGCCGTCAGCGCAAAGCGCCGGGAGATGCACCAGGTGAAATCCAGCGGCAGGTTCGGCACCGGCTCGGCGGCCGACTTGTCCGTTTCCTGTCCGGTTGCCGGAACCGCGCCGATCGCCTCGGCCTGGAGAAAGAACAGGCCGAGCCCGGTGCCCACTTCGAGGGTATCGCTGCGATAGAGCGAGTAGGTATAGGTGAGGCCAAAGGCGCGCCAGTTGATCGAGGTCTGTACCTGCTGTCCGGCGAGGAAGGTCTGGTCGCCGAACACGAGGTTGTTGGCGAGCGTATGAGCGGCGGAGCGGTCCGCCTCGTAATACTCGACGTGCAGCTTGTGGCGCTCGCGCAGCCGGAACATGAACTCGACCCGACCCTGATGCAGACGCGCCGGGAGCCCGAGGTCGCGCTCTGCGTTCAGCGGCGTTCCCATCGTGCCTGGAGGAACGCCCGTCGTCGGATCGATGCGCACATCGGTGTGCACCGCGGGCGCGTAAAACGCGCCGAGGATGTAGAAGTGATCGTGGATCGGGCTCGATCTCGCGGGTTTCTGCGGCGGCGGCAGCGGGGCCCCGGATAGCTTGTCGCGGTCAGCACGCGCAAGCGGTGCGGCAGTTGCGAGAATCAGCGCGGCGACCGCGAGCCAGATGCGCATGCGAGCGTGCACTCCTTCCCGCACGGGGTCGCGGGGTTCGCCGCATCTTACTGACGGGTGGTGTGACAGTGCCAGCGTCGCCGGACGCCGACGTGACGGCGTGCACAGGTGAGGCGCAGTGCCTCGGTTCCTAGCGCTTCATCGCCTCGAAGAACTCGCCGTTCGACTTGGTGTCCTTCATCTTGTCGAGCAGGAACTCGATCGAAGCGAGCTCGTCCATCGGGTGCAGGAGCTTGCGCAGGATCCACATCTTGGCGAGCTCGCCCTGATCGGTGATGAGCTCCTCCTTGCGCGTGCCGGAGCGGTTGATGTTGACCGCCGGGAACACCCGCTTCTCGGAGATGCGCCGGTCGAGGTGGATCTCGCTGTTGCCGGTGCCCTTGAACTCCTCGTAGATCACGTCGTCCATCTTCGAGCCGGTGTCGATGAGCGCGGTGGCGAGAATGGTCAGGCTCCCGCCCTCCTCGATGTTGCGCGCCGCGCCAAAGAAGCGCTTGGGGCGCTGCAGCGCGTTGGCGTCCACGCCGCCCGTGAGCACCTTGCCGGACGACGGCACCACGGTGTTGTAAGCGCGCGCCAGACGGGTGATCGAGTCGAGCAGGATCACCACGTCCTTCTTGTGCTCGACCAGGCGCTTGGCCTTTTCGATGACCATTTCGGCCACCTGCACGTGGCGGGCGGCCGGCTCGTCGAAGGTGCTGGAGACGACCTCACCCTTCACGGTGCGCTGCATCTCGGTGACTTCCTCGGGCCGCTCGTCGATGAGCAGCACGATGAGGTACACCTCAGGATGGTTGGCGGTGATCGAGGTCGCGATGTTCTGCAGCAGCATCGTCTTGCCGGCCTTGGGCGGGGAGACGATGAGGCCGCGCTGCCCCTTGCCGATCGGGGCGACGAGATCGATGGTGCGCGCGGTCAGGTCCTCGGTGGAGCCGTTACCGCGCTCGAGCTTCAGCCGCCTGGTCGGATGGAACGGCGTCAGGTTCTCGAACAGCACCTTGTTGCGCGAGCTCTCGGGGGAGTCGAAGTTGATCTCGCCC
>DATMMK010000046.1:0-29570 GCA_035569755.1 Steroidobacteraceae bacterium | reverse complement strand
TCATCGTCGGCTTCCCCGGTGAGACGGAACGCGATTTCGAGGCGACGCTCGCGCTGGCGCGTGAGGTGGAAATTGATCAGTCGTTCAGCTTCCTCTACAGCCGCCGACCTGGAACGCCCGCGGCCTCACTCCCCGACGAGGTGAGCTACGAGGTGAAGCAGGGGCGCCTCGCGCGGCTGCAGGCGCAGCTCGAGGCGCAGGCACACGCCATCAGCCAGGCGATGGTCGGCACGCGGCAGCGCGTGCTCATCGAGCGGCCTGCGAAGCGTGACACGCGCGAGCTCGCCGGCCGCACGGCCAACAACCGCTGGGTGAACTTCGCCGGCCCCCTGAGCCTCATCAATCGCTTCGCCGACGTCGAGGTGACCGAGGCGCGGGCACACAGTCTGCGCGGCCGGCTGACCGATGCGGCGCCGCTCGCGGCCTGCGGCTGAATGGCCGTGTCCGCCTCATCGCCGCCGGAGCCGCAGCGGGAATTCGCTCTCGGCGGCGCCGACAACACCCGCCTCGCAAACCTCTGTGGTCCGCTCGATGAGAACCTGCGGCAGCTGGAAGAGCGGCTCGCGGTACGCATCCGCCGCCGCGGCGATTCCTTCCGCGTGAGCGGCGCGCTCGCCGCCAACGCCGAGGAGATCCTGCGCGAGCTCTTCGAGCTCACGCGCACCGCGCAAGTCACCCCCGAGCGCGTACATCTCGCGTTGCGCGACCGTGAGGCCGGTGCGGCGGCCCCGAATGCGGATCCCGGCGAGCACGGCGTGGAGGTGCCGCGCGGCGGCATCCGTGCGCGCGGGCGGCACCAGCGCGAGTACCTCGAGCACATCCGCGGCGGCGACCTGACCTTCGGCATCGGTCCCGCGGGCACCGGCAAGACCTACCTCGCGGTGGCCTGCGCGGTCGAGGCGCTGCAGTCCGACCGTGTGCGGCGCATCGTGCTGGTACGGCCGGCGGTCGAGGCGGGTGAGCGCCTGGGGTTCCTCCCCGGCGATCTCACCCAGAAGGTCGACCCGTACCTGCGTCCCATGTACGACGCGCTCTACGAGATGATGGGCTTCGACCGGGTGGCACGCTTCATGGAGCGCAACGTCATCGAGGTCGCGCCGCTCGCCTTCATGCGCGGCCGCTCGCTGAACGACTCCTTCATCATTCTCGACGAGGCGCAGAACACCACCATCGAGCAGATGAAGATGTTCCTCACCCGCATCGGCTTCGGCTCGCGCGCCGTGGTCACGGGAGATGTGACGCAGACCGATCTGCCGGCAGGCAAGCAGTCGGGTCTGTCGCACGTGGTCGAGGTGCTGCGCAACGTGCAAGGCGTCGCCTTCACCTTCTTCGACGCCCAGGACGTGGTGCGCCACCCGCTGGTGCAACGGATCGTGCAGGCCTACGAGTCCCACGGCGGCTCATCGTGAGCGCGCCGCCGCTGTCCCTCGAGCTGCAGCGGCGGGTACGCGCCTGGTCGCCGCAGCGCGCGGACCTCGAGCGCTGGGCGCGCGCCGCCTTGGGTCGGCACGCCCTCGGCGCCGAGCTCGGCGTGCGCATGGTGAGTCCCGCGGAGAGCCGGCGGCTCAACGCGCGCTACCGCGGGCGCGACCAGCCGACCAACGTCCTGTCCTTTCCACCGCCCGCCATGCCGGCCGGACCGCAGCGCGGGGCGCGCGCGCTCGGCGACCTGGTGATCTGCCCGCGCGTGCTGCACGGTGAGGCGCGCGCACAGGCGAAGACCCTGAAGGCCCACTGGGCGCATCTCGTCGTGCACGGGGCGCTGCACCTGATCGGCTACGACCATCAGCGTGCCGCGGACGCGCGCCGCATGGAGCGGCGCGAGATCGCCGTGCTGCGCCGCCTCGGCTTCGCCAACCCCTATCGGTGAGGGCATGAGCAAGGACCCGAACACGACCGGACGGTGGCTGCGGCGTCTCAAGCAGGGGCTCGCCGCCGAGCCGCAGGACCGCGAGGAGCTGCGCGCGGTGCTGCGCGATGCCGGTGACCGTGGGCTGGTCGACGGCGATGCGCTGTCGATGATCGAGGGCGTGCTCGAGGTCTCGGACCTGCAGGTGCGCGACATCATGGTGCCGCGCGCCCAGATGGTGTTCGTGCGGCGCCACGAGCGTGCCGCGAGCATCCTGCCGGTGGTAGTCGAGTCCGGCCACTCGCGCTTCCCGGTGATGGACGAGGACCGCGACGATATCGTCGGCATCCTGCTCGCCAAGGACCTGCTGCGCCTCACGGGGGAGAAGCGCGAGCGCTTCGACATCCGCGAGTTCATGCGTCCGGCGCTGTTCGTGCCGGAGTCCAAGCGCCTCAACGTGCTGCTGCGCGAGTTCCGCCGCAACCGCAACCACATGGCGATCGTCGTCGATGAGTATGGCGGAGTCTCCGGCCTCGTCACCATCGAGGACGTGATCGAGCAGATCATCGGCGAGATCGACGACGAGTACGACGTCGACGACGATCTGAACATCCGTCGCGATGCGGAACGCCAGTTCACCGTGCGGGGCGTGACGCGCATTGCCGAGTTCAACGAATACTTCGGCGCGCGGCTCTCCGAGGAGGAGGGCTTCGACACGGTGGCGGGACTGATGATGAAGCAGCTCGGACACCTGCCGCGGCGCGGCGAGAGCGCGACCATTGATGGCTTCGAGTTCCGCGTGTTGCGCGCCGACCGCCGCCGCATCGAGACCCTCAAGGTGGCGGCGCCGCGCGACGTGCTGCCGCCGGAAGAACACGCCGCGGGCGGCGGGTCGTAGCGTGGCCCTCAACGTCCTGGCGCGGCCGTCCTCGGCGCGGCTGCGGGCCTTGAGCGCGCTCGCCGCGGGCGCAGCGCTCACCACCGCCTTCGCGCCGCTCGCGCTGTGGCCGCTCGCGGTCCTCTCGCCCGCGGTGCTCATGTGGCTGTGGCAGGACGCCACGCCGCGCGAGTCCGCCTGGCTCGGGTTCCTCTTCAACATCGGGACCTTCGGCGCCGGCACCTACTGGCTCCTCATCAGTCTTCCGATCGGCGGGGCGCCCATCTGGCTGGCCGTGTTTCTGCTGCTCGGCCTCAGCGGCATCATGGGCCTCTACCACGCGGTGCTCGGCTACGCCTGCGGGCGCTGGCTGCCGAGTGCCGGCGCACTCCGCTGGCTCGTAGCGCTGCCGGCGGCCTGGCTCCTCATCGAGTGGTGGCGCGGCTGGTTCATCTCGGGTTTCTCGTGGCTGTCACTCGGCTACTCGCAGACCGATACCTGGCTCGCGGGGCTCGCCCCCGTGGGCGGCGTCTACGGCGTGAGCGCGGCCTTGCTGCTCTGCGCCGGGGCGCTCGTCACTCTCGTGAGCGGGTCGACGTGGGCCCGGGTTGCTGCAGCGCTGGTGCTGCTCGCTCCGTGGGCCGCCGGGGCGGCGCTGCGCGGGGTGTCCTGGACACTGCCCTCCGGAGGGCCGGTGTCGGTGGCGATTGCACAGGGCGCCGTTCCCCAGGATCAGAAATGGCTCGATGCGAACCGCGAGGCGACGCTCGACCTTTACCAGAAGCTCACCGAGCAGGCGTTCGGGAACGCGCTCATCGTGTGGCCCGAGTCGGCCCCGGCCGATACGGCCAATGACCTGGTTCCCTGGCTCACGCAGGTCTACCACGACGCGCATGCCCACGGCGCGGCGCTCGTCACGGGGATCCTGCGCGCCGAAGGCGGCGCCTCGGATTCGGACCCGGTTCGCTACTACAACTCGGTGCTGGCCCTCGACGATAAGGTGAGCTGGTACGACAAGCGCCACCTGGTGCCGTTCGCCGAATTCTTCCCGGTGCCGCAGTTCGTGCGCTCCTGGATGCGGCTCGCGAGCCTGCCGTACTCGGACTTCACCCGGGGTGCGGCCTATCAGCCGCCGCTCGAGGCCGCGCACCTGAGGCTCGGCACCACCGTGTGCTACGAGGACGGCTATGGCAGCGCCATGCTCGCGCCGCTGCGTCGCGGGGGCGCCGACGCCCTCGTCAACGTCACCAACGATGCCTGGTTCGGCCACTCGAGCGCCCGGCACCAGCACTTCCAGATCGCCCGCATGCGTGCCCTGGAGGAGGGCCGTTACCTGATCCGGGCGGCGAACGACGGTATTTCCGCGGTCATCGGGCCCCACGGCGAAGTCGTGGCCCGCGCCCCGGAATTCCGCCCGGTGGTGCTGGTCTCAAAAGTGATCCCGCTGGCCGGCCTGACCCCCTATGCGAGTGTTGGAAACTGGCTGATCGTGTCGCTCGCGGCGCTGGCGCTGGCATGCGGGCTCACGGTGCGAAATGATAGGCTGTGGCGGACCCGTTCCGGGTCGGCCGGGGCGGGTAGCTGAAGGACATGCACGTGAAAGCCGAATCGATCCTCGTTCCGCCGCTGCGCAGGGCACTCACGGTGCTGGCGCTGGCGGTGGCCCTCGCGGCCTGCTCTCGCGACACCAGCGCACAGACACACCCGGCGGTCACCCAGGAGGGCACCCGCTCGGCCGCCACGCCTGCAGCCGCCGTAGCCGCCGTAGCCACCGCGGCCGCCGCGGAACCCAGCGCGTCCGAGGCCACCGTGCGGGCGCTTCCCGACTTCACGACGCTGGTCGAGAAGTACGGGCCGGCGGTCGTCAACGTCGAGGTGCTCGAGAAGACACAGCCGCAGCCTGGCTTCCAGGGTCTCTCGCCCAACGACCCCTTCTATGACTTCTTCCGCCGCTTCGGCATTCCCCCTCCGGGCGAGGGGCAGCGCCCGAATCAGCCGCCGGTGCGCGGCGCGGGCTCGGGCTTCATCGTCAGCCCGGACGGCTACATCCTCACCAACACCCACGTGGTGGCGGACGCGGAGACGGTGACCGTGCGGCTCACCGACCGGCGCGAGTTCCAGGCCAAGGTCGTCGGCGCCGACGAGCGCACAGACGTGGCGGTGATCAAGATCAGCGCCAGCAACCTGCCCATCGTCAGGCTCGGCGATCCCTCGCGCATCAAGCCCGGGCAGTGGGTGCTCGCCATCGGCTCGCCGTTCGGCTTCGAGAACACCGTGACCGCCGGCATCATCAGCGCCACTTCTCGTTCGCTGCCGAGCGACAACTACGTGCCGTTCATCCAGACGGACGTCGCGGTCAACCCGGGCAACTCCGGCGGGCCGCTCTTCAACATGGCGGGCGAGGTGATCGGCATCAACTCGCAGATCTTCAGCCGCACCGGCGGCTTCATGGGCCTGTCGTTTGCGATCCCGATCGACGTCGCCCGCAACGTCGAGGAGCAGCTGATCAAGACCGGCCGCGTGGTGCGCGGACGGATCGGCGTCACCATCCAGGATCTCAACGCACAGCTCGCCGAGTCCTTCGGGCTCGACCGGCCGCGCGGCGCGCTCGTCTCCTCGGTGGAGAAGGACGGCCCGGCGGCGCATGCCGGCATCCAGCCGGGCGATGTGATCCTCGGCGTCGCCGGACACCCGATCGAGCATTACGGCGAGCTCTCAGGCGCGATCGCCGCCATGAAGCCCGGCAGCGATACGTCGCTCTCGGTGTGGCGCGGTGGCAAGCAGCTGAACGTGAGCGTCGCGGTCGCGGAGCTCCATGAGCAGCAGCAGTCGGCCTCGGCCCGCGGCCGCTCACCGGGCGGCGGCGTCAAGGTGCCGGGGGCCTTCGGGCTCACCGTGCGGCCGCTCAATCCGCAGGAGAAGCAGCAGGCTGGCACGCAGGGGAGCCTGGTGGTCGAGGAGGTCACCGGTCCCGCGGCGACCGCCGAGGTTCAGCCCGGCGACATCATCCTCGGCGTCAACGGCAAGCGCGTGCACACGACGCAGGAGCTCGAGGAGGCGGCCAAGGCCGCCGGCAAGAGCGTGGCGCTTCTCATCCAGCGTGAGGACGCCCAGATCTTCGTGCCGCTGCGCCTGCCGTAACGCGAAATGCAGGAGACCTACGATCCCGCGGCCGTGGAGCGTGCCGCGCAGGCCTATTGGCGCGAGCGGCGCGCTTTCGAGGTGCGCGAGGACCGTACCCGTCCCAAGTTCTACTGCCTGTCGATGCTGCCCTACCCCTCGGGCCGGCTGCACATGGGGCACGTGCGCAACTACACGATCGGCGACGTGCTGGCGCGATACCTGCGCATGCAGGGCTACAACGTGCTGCAACCCATGGGCTGGGATGCCTTCGGGCTTCCGGCCGAGAACGCCGCCATCAGCAACGGCGTGCCGCCGGCGAAATGGACGCGCGACAACATCGCGCATATGCGCGCGCAGCTTCAGTCGCTGGGTTTCGCCATCGACTGGCAGCGTGAGGTCGCGACCTGCGACCCGGACTACTACCGCTGGAACCAGTGGCTGTTCCTGCGCATGCGCGAGCAGGGGCTCGCCTACCGCAAGAGCGGCGTCGTCAACTGGGATCCGGTCGATCAGACCGTGCTCGCCAACGAGCAGGTGATCGACGGGCGCGGCTGGCGCACCGGTGCGCCGGTAGAGAAGCGCGAGATCCCGATGTACTACCTCGCGATCACGCGCTACGCCGAGGAGCTCCTCGCCGCGCTCGAGCAGCTGCCCGAGTGGCCGGAGCGGGTGCGCCTCATGCAGGCCAACTGGATCGGCCGCAGTGTCGGCTGCGACATCTCCTTCCCGTATGCCGCCGATACCGCGCAGGCGCTCGGCGGCGCGGGCGCGGTCAAGGTGTTTACGACACGCGCCGATACGCTCTTCGGCGCCACCTTCATGGCGGTCGCCGCCGAGCACCCGGTGGCGCTCGCCGCGGCCCGCGGCAACGCAGCGCTCAGCGCCTTCATCGAGGAATGCCGCCGCGGCAGCGTCATCGAGGCCGAGCTCGCCACGCAGGAAAAGAAGGGCATGCGGACCGGCCTGCACGTGCTGCATCCCTTCACCGGCAAACAGCTCGAGGTGTGGGTCGCGAATTACGTCGTCATGGCCTACGGCGAGGGCGCGGTCATGGGCGTGCCGGCCCACGATGAGCGCGATTTCGAGTTTGCGGGGAGAAATCATCTGGCCGTAGTCACAGTCGTGCGCTCGACGACCGGCGCCTACGACGAGGTGCGCGCGCCCTGGATCCCGGCCTATTCCGACTACGGTGTGACGGTGAACTCGGGCGAGTTCTCCGGGCTCACGTTCCAGCAGGCGGTGGACGCGATCGCCGCGGCCCTCGAGAAGAAGGGCTTGGGCAGCAAGCGCGTGCAGTTTCGTCTCCGCGACTGGGGCATCTCGCGCCAGCGCTACTGGGGCTGCCCGATCCCGATCATTCACTGCGGCGCCTGCGGCGAGGTGCCGGTGCCGGATGAGCAGCTGCCGGTGGTGCTGCCCGAGGACCTGGTGCCGGACGGCAGCGGCAATCCGCTCGCCAGGTCGCCGGCCTTCTATCAGGTCAAGTGCCCGAAGTGCGGCGCCGCGGCGCGGCGCGAAACCGACACCATGGACACTTTCGTCGACTCGTCCTGGTACTTCATGCGCTACGCCTGCCCTGATGATAAGCGGGCCATGGTCGACAGCCGCGTCGATTACTGGCTGCCGGTCGATCAGTACATCGGCGGCATCGAACACGCGATCCTGCATCTGCTGTACGCGCGCTTCTGGACCAAGGTGATGCGGGACCTGAAGCTCGTGAAGTTCGGCGAGCCCTTCACGCGCCTCCTCACCCAGGGCATGGTGCTGAATCACATCTTCTCTTATCAGCCGCCCGGCGGGCGCAAGCGCTACTTCAACCCCGCCGAGGTCGAGACGCTGAGTGAGCCGGACGGCAGCACGCGCTACGAAGTGCTGATCGCCGACGGCGACGCGCTCGAGGTGCAGCACGAGGGCATCGGCAAGATGTCGAAGTCCGAAGGCAACGGTGTGGATCCGGAGGGGCTCATCGAGCGTTTCGGCGCCGACACCGCTCGGCTCTACACGATGTACACCTCGCCGCCCGAGGACACACTCGCGTGGTCGGACGAGGGCGTGCAGGGCGCGGCGCGCTTCATCCGCCGCCTGTGGAGCACGCTGTACGAGCACCTCGCGGCAGGCTCAGTGCCAGCCCTCGAGGCGGGCGCGCTGACCGAGGCCCAGCGCGAGTTGCGCCGCCAGGCGCACCAGGCGCTGGCCAAGGCCACGGACGACATCGGGCGACGACGCAATTTCAACACCGCCATCGCGGCGATGATGGAGCTGCTCAACTCGATCCGGGGCGCGGACGACGCCAGCCCGCAAGGCCGCGCGGTGCGCCATGAAGCCCTCGAGATCGAGGTGCTGGTGCTGGCGCCGGTCGCTCCGCACGTGTGCCACGCGATGTGGCAGGCGCTCGGTCACACGACGGCGTTGATCGATGAGCGCTGGCCGAAGCCGGACCCTGCAGCGCTCACACAGGACACCCACGAGCTCGTGGTGCAGGTGAACGGCAAGCTGCGCGGACACATCACGGTGCCCGCGCAGGCGGATGAGGCGACGGTGCGTGCGGCCGCGCTGGCCGACGAGCACGTGAAGAAATTCGTGGCCGACAAGCAGGTGCGGCGCGTGATCGTGGTGCCCGGCAAGCTCGTCAACGTGGTGGTGTGATGGCGCGCGCGCCGGGCAGCGCGGGCGCCGCCGCCACGTTGATCTCGAGCACCCTGCTCGCGCTCGGCGGCTGCGGCTTCCATCTCGAGGGGCGCGCGCCGCTGCCGGCGAAGGTGTTGACCCCCTATCTCGAAGCCGAGGACCGGCAGAGCGATTTCGTCCAGAGCCTCGAGCGCGCGCTGGCCGCGAACGGCGCCGAGCTTGCGCCCGAGAGGAACAAGGCCTCCGCGGTCGTCACCATCCTCAAGGACAACCTGAAACAGCGCGTGCTGTCGGTGTCGAACCTCAACCAGCCGAACGAGTACGAGCTCACCTATACGGTGAGTTTCTCGGTGACCGCGGGCGACAAGGAGCTGCTGCCGCCGCAGGAGATCTCCACCACACGCAGTTACAGCTTCGATGCGCGCCTGCTGCTCGCCAAGGGACACGAGGCGGACATCCTGCGCGGCGCCATGGCTCGCGACCTCGCCGATATGGTCATGCGGCGCCTGGCGAGGCTCTAGGGCCGTGCCCGGAGCACCGGCAGCGGGCGCGCCGCGCTCGATGGCCCCCTCATCCACGGGGGCGCTGACCGCGCTGCCCGAGTTCGGCGCGCCGGCGGTGCTGCTGCTGCGCAGTGTCGATCGCGTGCCGGTGGCGCTGCTCCTCGACCGCTTCGGGCTCGAGCTGACGCTGGTGGCGCATGGCGAGGAGATCCCGGGATCCTTCTGGGGCGACAGCGAGGCGGGCCTGAAGGGCGAGCGACTGTACGCGCGGCTCGACACACCGGTGCATTCGATCCTGCACGAGGCGGGCCATTACGTCTGCATGAGTCCCGAGCGGCGCGCCGGGCTCGACACCCATGCGGGGGGCGATGACTTCGAGGAGGCTGCGGTGTGCTACCTGCAGGTGCTGCTCGCCGGAGAGCTGCCCGCCGTCGGGCGCGCGCGCATGCTCGCCGACATGGATTCCTGGGGATACAGCTTTCGCCTCGGCTCGACGCGCGCCTGGTTCGAGGGCGATGCCGCGGATGCGCGCGCCTGGCTCGAGCGGCACGCCGTCGTCGACGCGAACGGCCGCGTGAGCGGTGGCCTGCGCGCCGGATGAGCTGCACGGCGCCGCGCCCATGATCGCGCCACGCACTTCGAGGGGGGCACCCGCACCCAGGGAGCGCGCCGGCTTCCTCGAGCGCATCTGGCAACGCATCAGGGCGCACAAGGTCGTGCAGTGGACGCTCGCATATCTCGCGGTCGCCTACACGCTGCTGCACGGCGCGGAGATGCTGAGCCACTCCTTCGGCTGGCCGCACGCCGTGCTGCGCGCGTTCGCGGCGCTGCTGATCCTCGGGGTCCCGGTCGTCATCACTATATCCTGGTACCACGGCACCTACGCGCGCCAGCGTGTGAGCGCCACCGAGGTCATGATCATCGCGATACTGCTGGCGCTCGGCGGAACGCTCGTGTGGCGCGACCAGACGGGGCACCCCGCGCTCGCGGGCAGCGACTCGGCGGACGAAGGCGCGGCCGGGGCAACGGAGCCGCGCGCGGCATCCGCGGCGTCGATCGCCGTGCTGCCGTTCGCCGATCTCTCGCCGGCGCGCGACCAGGGCTACTTCTCCGACGGCGTGACCGAGGAGATCCTCAACGTGCTCGCGCACGTGAGCGGCCTCAAGGTGGCGTCCCGCACCTCCTCGTTCCAGTTCCGCAACCCCGCGATCGCCGTCCCGGAGATCGCGCGCAAGCTCGGCGTGCGCAACATCCTCGAGGGGAGCGTCCGCAAGGCGGGCGACACCGTGCGCATCACCGCGCAGCTGGTCGATGCGGGCGCGGACCGGCACCTGTGGTCGCAGACCTTCGACCGCCCGCTCACGACGGCCAATCTCTTCGGCATTCAGGACGAGATCGCCGCCGACATCGTCGAGCAGCTGACCGCGACCATCGGCGCGGCCGGTGCGGGCGTCGGCAAACCCGTGTTGCCCGTGGCCGGCACGGCGAGCCTCGACGTCTATGACCTCTATCTCAAAGGGCACGAGCTGTTCCTCGCCCGCAGCAGACAGAACCTGAGCGAGGCGGCGCGCCTGCTGAGGAGCGCGGTGGCCGGGGATCCGAAGTTCGCGCGCGCCTGGGAGTCGCTCGCGGCCGTGCTGGTGGTCTCGCAGTTCTGGGGACTCGCCGAGGAGCAGGATTACCAGCGGGCGGCGGCTCAGGCCGCCGATGAGGCACTGCGGCTCGATCCCGGCCTGGCGCTGGCGCACGCGGTGCGGGGCCTGGTGCAGGAAAACATGATCGCCCTCGGACAACCGGGCAGCTGGGAGCAGGCGCTTGCCGGGCTCTCGGATGCGCTGACGCGCGATCCGCAGAATGCAACCCTGTACTTCTGGCGCGCCGGGATCTACTTCAACCTCGGCTATCTCGACCGTGCGCGGCCTGACCTGCAGCGCTGCCTCGATCTCGACACGGCGTATGAGCTCTGCCGCCGCAACCTGGCGATGCTCGAGCTGTGCGCCGGCCGTACCGAGGTGGGGTTGCGCCTCTACGAGGCCGGGATGGCCCGCGGCTATGCGGATGCGGATGCCTACTTTGCTCCCGCCGCCGCCGCCCGCGGCGACCGGCTCGGGGTCCTCGGCATCCTGCTGCAGCAGTATCGCGCGCGGCCGCAACTGCTGCAGGCGCTGTACCGCTCGCTCACCGATCCGCACTTCGGCCCCGCCGAGCGGCAGGAGGCACTGCCGCTCATCGACCGGGAGCACGACGATCCCGAGGGCGCGATGGGCGGGTACTGGCTGCTGAAGTCCTACGATCGGATGCTCGGTGTCGTGACGGATGCGCCGATCGTCATCTGGGCGCGCAGCGATCGCGACTGGCTCGGGTCGAGCGCGCGCAAGAGCCTGATCCAGCGCTGGCGCATGCCCGAATACTGGCGCGCGCACGGCTTTCCGCCGCAATGCAAGCCCGTCGGCGTCACAGATTTCGCCTGCCCGTAGCGTCGAGGCTGGCTGCGCGGCGTGCGGCGCGTTAGACTCGGTGCCCTTGTCCTGCCGGTTCGTGTTGTAACTCAGTGCGTCGCCTGTCACTTCCGTGGGTCCTGTCGCTGCTGCTGGTGTTTGCCCAGCAGGGCGCAGTGCTGCACGAGCTCGGGCATCTGAGCGTTGGCGACCGCGCCGAGGGCTCCGCGCTGCGCGCGCAGCTGCCCGCGGGCGGCCCCTGCGCGACCTGTGAGGCTTTCACTCAAGTCGCGAATCCGGCCTCGGGCGCCGCCCACACCCTGTCCGCTTCAGCGCCGGTCTATTTTCCGACCCCCGCTCCCGTCTACGCGATCATCGCGGCCGACACTCTGACGCCGCGCAGTCGCGGTCCTCCGCAAGCCTGACCTTCGTTTCCTTTTCCTGAAGGCTCGCAGCCCCCGTCCAAACGGGGCCTGTGTGACATCTGGCTCACGTGGAGTTGTCTATGCGCGATTCTTCCTTGCGAAGCGCCTCGCTCAGCGAGGTGCTCTCAGTCGTATTCCTGCTTGCGGCGCTCGTCACCGCGCCGGCGGTCTGGGCCGCCGACGGCGATGGCGGCACCACCCCGGCCGCCGACGCCGCCCCCGATGCGGGTGCCGCTGCCAACGGCGCACTCGCTACCATAACGATCACGGCGCAGCGGCTCAACGAGGTCCGCCAGGAGATCGAGACGCGGACCGGCGCGTCGACCTACACCATCACCAGCGATGCGATCGCCGCGACTCCCGGTGGCGAGAACGTGCAGATGAACCAGGTGCTGCTGCAGGCGCCGGGCGTAGTGCAGGACTCCTTCGGTCAGTTGCACGTGCGTGGCGATCACAACGATCTGCAGTACCGCCTGAACGGCATCATCCTGCCCGAGGGCATCAGCGTCTTCAGCCAGACGCTGAGCCCGCGCCTGATCTCCTCACTGAGCCTGATCACCGGCGCGCTGCCGGCGGAATACGGGTTGCGTACCGCGGGCGTCATCGACCTCTCCACCAACAGCGGGCTGCTGCAGCCGGGGGGCACGGTGTCGGTCTACGGCGGCAGCTTCGGCACCTTCGAGCCGGCCGCGGAGTACGGCGGCAGGTCCGGCGGCTTCAGCTATTACATGACCGGCGACTACAAGGTGAACAATCTCGGCATCGAATCGCCCGACGGCAGCGCCAATCCTCTGCACGATCATTCGACGCAGGGTCACGGCTTCGCCTATCTCGAGGACATCCTCGATCCGAACAATCGCCTGTCGTTGATTCTCGGCACGTCCGACGATGCCTTCGAGATCCCGAACCAGCGCGGGCTGCAGCCCGGGAGCGGCCTCACCGTCAATGGCCAGACGATGTTCCTCAGCGACAACCTCAACGAGACCCAGCACGAGGCGGCGCAGTACGCCATCCTGAGCTGGCAGCACTCGCAAGGCGCGCTCAACTGGCAGACCTCGCTCTCGGCGCGCTACACGACGCTGCACTTCGCGCCCGACCTGCTCGGCGACCTGCTCTACAACGGCATCGCCCAGGACGCCTACAAGTCCGACACCGCCTTCGGCTGGCAGACCGACGCCTCCTACCAGGCGGGCGATGCGCACACCGTGCGTGCCGGGTTCTACCTCCAGCACGACAGCGCCAAGAGCAACACTGCCTCGCAGGTGCTGCCCCTCGATCCCGCGACCGGCGTGCAGACCACCGACGTGCCACAGGTCGTTATCGACAACGGCACACAGTCGCAGAGCATCGAGAGCGTCTACCTGCAGGATGAATGGAAGGTGCTCAGCCCGCTCACGATCAACTACGGCCTGCGCTTCGATCGCTACAGCGCCTACTCCAGCGGCAGTCAGCTGAGTCCGCGCCTGAATTTCGTCTGGCAGCTCGCCGAGGGCACCACGGTACACGGCGGCTACTCGCGCTATTTCACCCCGCCGCCCTTCGAGCTGATCGGCTCGCAGACGCTCACCAAGTTCCTCAACACGAGCGCGCTGCCGCCGGGGTCGGTCACACTAGATACCTCACCGATCGCCGCGCGCGCCAACTACTACGACTTCGGCATCCAGCAGAAGCTGCTCGACAAAGCCCTGACGCTCGGGGTCGACAGCTTCTACGAGCAGGCGGTGCACCTGATCGATGAGGGACAGTTCGGTGCGCCGATCATCCTCACGCCCTTCAACTACCGCTACGGCCTGATCGGCGGCGTGGAGTTCAGCGCCAACTACGCGGTGAAGGATTTCTCCGCCTACGGCAACGTCTCCTTCCAGGCCGCCCACGGCAAGCAGTGGGAGTCCTCGCAGTTCAACTTCTCGCCCGCCGACTTCGACTATGTGTCGCAGAACTACATCCACCTCGACCACGAAGGCCGCGTCGCCGCCTCGGGCGGGGTATCGTACCTGTGGCTCGGCACGCGCTTCAGCGGCGACTTCCTGTTCGGTACCGGGCTGCGCCAGAGCATCAACTTCCCGAACGATGATCACGTGCCGAGCTACACGCAGGTCAATCTCGGGCTCAGCCACGATTTCCAGCTGACCGGATCCGGGCCGCTGACGGCGCGCATCGACGTGATCAACGTCTTCGACCAGGTCTACCAGATCCGCAGCGGCAGCGGCGTCGGTGTGTTCGCGCCACAGTATGGGCCGCGACGCGGGCTGTTCGGCGGGGTGTCCTGGCAGTTCTGAGGGCCTGACCGCGGGCGGCTTATGGTTGATAATGCGCGGGTGGCCGCCGGCGCGGATTGCACTTGAAGCTGAATTCCGACTCTCTCGCGGGTCACCTGCGCGAGCGGCTGCTGCCCGCCTATCTCATCTCGGGAGATGAGCCGCTGCAGAGCGGCGAGGCGGCGGACGCCGTGCGCGCCGCCGCGCGCGCTGCGGGCTTCACCGAGCGCGAAGTGCACGTGGCCGAGCGCGCCGCGGACTGGGAGGAGGTGCGCGGCTCGGCGCGCAATCTCTCGCTGTTCGGCGCCCGCCGCCTGTTCGAGATCCGCATGTCTGCCCGGCCGGGCGCCGCCGGCAACGCCGCGCTCATCGAGCTGCTCGAGGCCGGCGACCGCGACACACTGTTCCTGATCGTGACACCGCGCCTCGAGCGCGAGGCGCAGGGCGCGGACTGGGTGCGTGCCGCCGAGGCACACGGCGCCTGGGTGCAGATCTGGCCGGTGGATGCCGCGCGCCTCCCGGGTTGGCTGCGCGGCCGCGCCCGGCAGCTTAAGCTCGAGGCGAGCGATGCGGCGCTCGAGCTGCTCGCCGAGCGCACCGAGGGCAATCTCCTCGCGGCACACCAGGAGTTGGCCAAGCTCGTGCTGCTCGCGGGCGCAGCGCCCGTAACGCCGGAGACGGTGCTCGCGAGCGTCGCCGACAGTGCCCGCTTCGACGTCTTTCAGCTCTCCGAGGCGGTGTTGAGCGGAGCGGCGGCGCGCGCGCTACGGGTGCTCGCGGGACTGCGTGCCGAGGGCACCGAGCCAACGCTCGTGCTGTGGGCGCTCACCAAGGCGTTGCACGATGCCTGGGGCGCGCTCACCGGGGCGGGGGGCGCGCCGCGGGGCTGGCAGCGCCAGAGCGCGGCGCTCGAGCAGGCGCGGCGGCGCGCACCGCACATGCCCTTTACCGATCTCACCGCACGCGCCGCGCGTGTCGACCGCGTGATCAAGGGCCGGGTCACCGGCAATGCCTGGGACGAGCTCACGCTCCTCACCCGGGCTCTGTGTGCTTGAGTAGCGCGTCGCCAGCCATGCAGCAGCCCATCGGCCTCTTCGGCGGCACCTTCGATCCGATCCACTGTGGGCATCTGCGCACCGCGTTCGAGCTGTGGCAGGAGCTCAGGCTCGCCGAGGTGCGCTTCCTGCCGACCGGCAGTCCCCCGCACCGCGACCATCTGTACGCGACCCCGGAGCTGCGCCTGCAGATGGTCGAGGCGGCGATCGCCGATCAGCCGGGCTTCGTGATCGACGACCGCGAAGTGCGCCGCTCCGGGGTGTCGTACTCGGTCGACACGCTCGCCGAGCTGCGCCGCGAGTACCCGCAGCGCTCGCTGTGTCTGCTGCTCGGGATGGACGCCTTCCTCGGCCTGCCCAGCTGGCACCGCTGGCGCGAGCTGCTCGACCTGGCCCACATCGTCGTAGCGCACCGCCCCGGCTGGAAGGCTCCGATCAAGGGACCGCTCGGGGAGCTGATGGTCGACCACGGCACCGGCTCGATCCGCGAATTGCACGAGCGGCCGGCGGGCTGCCTGCACGTGCGGGCCGTGACGCAGCTCGAGATCTCCTCCACCGAGCTGCGCGCGGCTCTGGTCGCCGGCCGCGATCCCCGCTTTCTCGTCCCCGATGCAGTACGGCAGATCATCCTCGAGACGAGATGCTATGCTGCACGGCAAGATCCCCGGGACCCAATGTCACCAGGAGACACCGCTTAAGCACATGACCACCCGTACACGCCTGCGCCCCGCGACGGAGCGCGTGTCACCCCTCCGGGAAGCCGTGACGACTGCGCTCGAGGACATGAAGGCCGCAAACGTGAAGGTTCTGGATGTACGAGGACTGACTGACATTGCCGATACGATGGTCATCGCATCCGGCAACTCCGACCGCCACGTGCGCTCGATCGCCGAGCGGGTGGTGGAGAAGGCCAAGGCGGTGGGTTTCCGGCCGCTCGGCACCGAAGGTGCGCGCGACGGCGAGTGGGTGCTGGTGGACCTTCAGGATCTCATCGTGCACGTCATGCTGCCGCGGGTCCGCGAGTTCTACGGTCTCGAGCGGCTGTGGGAGGGCGGCGCCGAGCAGCTGCCGCGCGCCGCGCCCGCGCTGGTCCGCGCTCCCCGCCGCCGGCAAGCCTCGACCTGAACTGAAGGCCCCATGCGCGTGCGGCTGATCGCCGTCGGCACGCGCCCTCCCGTCTGGGTACGCGACGCGTGCGAGGATTACATAACGCGACTCGGCGCGCGCCTCCCAGTCACGGTCACCGAGATCCCGTCCGGTCCGCGCAGCGGCAGTGAGCCGCCCGCGCGGGCCGTCGCGCGCGAGGGCGAGCGGGTACTGGCGGCGTTGCATCGCGAGGACTACGTCGTCGCGCTCGATGAGCGCGGTACCGAGCTCTCGACGCGCGAGCTCGCCGCATGGCTGAAGACCCGCATGCAGGAAGGCGAGGATCTGGCATTCGTGATCGGCGGCCCCGACGGGCTCGCACAGGAAGTGCTCGCCCGCAGCAACCTGCGCTGGTCGCTGTCACGGCTGACGCTGCCGCATGCCCTGGTGCGCGTAGTGCTCGCCGAGCAGCTCTACCGGGCGGAGAGCCTGCTCGCCGGCCACCCTTACCACCGGGACTAGCGCATGCCCTCCGCCGCGCCGCTCCTCACCCTTGCCTCAGTGTCGCCGCGGCGCCGGGAGCTGCTCGAGCAGATCGGTGTCACTCACCTCGTGAGCGCCGCCGATATCGATGAGACGGTCCGGCCGGGGGAGGCTCCCGCCGACTACGTGGTGCGCATGGCGTGCGCCAAGGCGCGCGCGGTGCGCGAGCGCGGCGGCGAGCTCCCGGTGCTCGCCGCCGACACGACCGTGGTGATCGACGGCCTCATTCTCGGCAAGCCCGGCGACCGGGCCGCTTGCGTCGCCATGCTCGGGCGGCTCTCGGGGCGCACCCACCAGGTGCTCACCGCGGTGGCGCTCGCGAGCGCGGCCGGCGTCGCCTTCCGGGTGAGCGCGAGCGAGGTGCGGTTTCGGACGGTGACGCCCGCCGAGTGCGCCGCGTACTGGGAGAGCGGCGAGCCGCGCGACAAGGCCGGCGGCTACGCGATCCAGGGGCGCGGGGCGCTCTTCATCGAGCACCTGAGCGGGAGCTTCTCCGGGGTGATGGGACTGCCGCTCTACGAGACCGGCGAGCTGCTCACCGCAGCAGGCATCGCCTTGTGAGCATCGAGATCCTCGTCAACGTCGCTCCGCGCGAGACCCGCGCCGCGATCCTCGACAACGGCGTGGTGCAGGAGATTCACGTCGAGCGCACCAGCCGCCGCGGCCTGGTGAGCAATCTCTACAAGGGGCGGGTGTCGCGCGTGCTGCCGGGCATGCAGGCCGCCTTCGTCGAGATCGGACTCGAGCGCACCGCGTTTCTGCACGCCGCCGACATCGTGCGCGCCGGCGCGGAGGACACGATCGCGGCGGCGGTGGCGGCGGCGCTGCCCGAGTCCGAGGACATCCGCCGGCTGCTGAATCCAGGCGACGAGATCCTGGTGCAGGTGATCAAGGACCCTATGGGCACCAAGGGCGCGCGCCTCACGACCTTCATCGCGCTGCCCTCGCGCTACCTCGTGTATCTGCCGCGTGGCTCAGGCGTGGGCGTCTCGACCCGCATCGAGGACGAGGCCGAGCGGGCGCGCCTGAAGAATGCACTCGGGGCCCTGGTGGGGGCGGAGGCGGCCGGCGGCTACATCCTGCGCACCGCGGCCCAGGGAGTGGGCCCGGAGGGCCTGAGCGAGGACGTGGCGTATCTGGCGCGCCTCTGGGAGCACGTGCGCACGCGGGCCGCCGCTGCGCAGCCGGGCTCGGTAGTGCACGAGGATCTGCCACTCAGCCTGCGGGTGCTGCGCGATGAGCTGTCGCGGGGCTTGAGCCGGGTGCTGGTCGATTCCGCGCAGGAGCAGGCCGCGATGCTCGAGTTCGCCGCTACGTTCGTGCCCGGCGCCGCGCCCCCGATCGAGCTGTACTCCGGCCCCCGGCCGATCTTCGACCTGAACGGTGTCGAGGAGGAGATCACCCGCGCGCTCGATCGCAAGGTGCCGCTCAAATCCGGCGGCCACCTGGTGTTCGATCAGACCGAGTCGATGACCACCATCGACGTGAATACCGGCGCCTACGTCGGCCATCGCAATCTCGAGGAGACGATCTACCGCACCAACCTCGAGGCGGCGGTCACCATCGCGCGGCAACTGCGGCTGCGCAACCTGGGCGGCATCATCATCATCGACTTCATCGACATGCGCGACGAGCCGCACCGGCGCGCGGTGCTCGCCGCGCTCGAGCGCGCTCTTGCGGGCGATCGCGCCCAGACTCACATCGTGAGCCTCTCGCCCCTCGGCCTCGTGGAGATGACGCGCAAGCGCACCCGCGAGAGCCTGGAACACCTGTTGTGTGAGCCCTGTCCAAATTGTGAGGGCCGCGGCTTCGTGCGCACCCCGGAGACCGTCTGCAACGAGATCTTTAGGGAAATTGTGCGACAGAGCCGACAGTTTGCCAGCCGTGAGCTGCTGATACTGGCTCATCAGGACGTCGTGGACCGGCTGCTCGACGAGGAATCCGCCACCCTCGCGGAGCTCGAGGCGCAGGTCGGCCGGCCGATCCGCCTCCAGGTCGAGGTGCTCCACGGCGTCGACCAGTACGACGTCGTGCTCGTATAGAACGGGGACCTGAGTGATGCGCGTGAGGCTCGCGGATGCCGCTGCCGGGATGGAGGCGCCGGGTGCAATGCAGCCGGGGCTCCCACGCGGGCGCACGCTCCTGCGCGTCGCCCTGATCACACTCGCCGCTGCATCGCTGCTCGCGACCGTGGCGCTGCTCACCTATGCCCTCGCCGCGGCAAGTGTGCCCGAGCGCCGCGCGACCCTCGAGAACCTGCTGCATGCCGAGACCGGGCTCGACGTGCGCTTCAGCGAGCTGCGGCTGCGCTGGGGCTGGTACGGGCCCGAGGCGGTCTTTCGGCGCGTGGAGCTGCGCGAGCCGGGCGCGGCGCGCCCCCTGCTGATCGCCCCGCAGCTCGTACTCGGCGTCGACGTGTGGCGCGTGCTGCGCAGCGGCGACCTCGCAATCAGCCGCATCACCCTCGTCGACCCCGATATCGACGTGACGGAGCGACCGCCGGCGCCCGCCGTGCGTGCGCCGCGTGCGACGCCTGCGGCTACACCCGCGACCCCCGCCCGGCTCCTCGCACGCTGGCGCGGTACGCGCCTCGACGTCGAGGGTGGCACGCTGCGCGCAAGCGTCGCGGGCGTGCCGCTCGAGGCCGGCATCCACCGTATCCAGCTGCGGCGCGCGGGAAGCGAATGGAACGCGGGCGCGCTTCTCACTCTCCCGGAAGCGCTCGGTACCACCGCCGAAGTCGCGCTGCGACTGCATGGCGATGCGCTGCAGGCTGCGGGTCTCGCCGGCAAGGTCACCCTGAGCAGCCGCCAGGTGCAGCTAGCCGGCTGGCGGTCGCTCCTCAAATCCGGGCAACTCGGCGCGTACCTGCCGGGAGCGGGCAGCGCTGATCTCACGCTGCAGCTCGATCTCGCGCCGGGCGGTGTGGTGAGCGCCCAGGGCACCGTGACGGCGGCAAGACTCGAGTGGCCGGCGGTCGGAGCCGCAGCGGGGCTCGCTCTGGCCGAGCTGCACGCCGACTGGCATCTGCTGCGTAATGCCGCGGGCTGGCATCTCGGCGTGGAGCCGCTCGAGCTGGGCACAGACTCACCCGCCGCCGCCCTCCTGATCGACGCCGCCGCCGACGGCAGCTGGGTGCGCGGCCGGCTCGAGCGCGCACCGGCGGCGGTGCTCGCAGGCCTGGCACGCGGCCTGATACCGCAGCTGCGTCTCTCCGGTCTCGGACTGGCAGGAACGGTGCGCGAGGCGCGCTTCGACTGGAGCGCCGCTCGTGCGGCGGATGTGCGGCTCCTCACCAGCGCCGAGCTCGAGGAGCTGAGCATCACGCCTCCCGGGAACGCGCTCACGCTCGCAGGACTCACGGCGCGCCTCGATGGCAAGGGCACGAGCCTCGAGGCGGCACTCGATGCGAGCAATGCACGCGCGACCCTCGCAGCCGATCCCGCCTTCACGCTCGGCGCGATCGGCGTGCACGCGCGGCTCGCACTCACGGACGACGGGCACGCGTGGCGCGTCAGCACCCGCGAGCTCGAGATCCGCCAAGGCGAGGCGCGGTTCGCGCTGAGCGGCGCGCTCATGGGCGAGGACTCCGGGGCGCAACCGCGCCTCGAGGCGCGCGCCACCCTGAGCGGCGCGCCGGTGGAGCTGGTGCGCAGGGCGCTCGGAGCACCGGCGCTCGCCGCACTCGGCACCGTTGCCGGAGGGCTCACCGCCGGACGCATCGAGCGCGCCGAGCTCGTGGCGCGCGGCCCGCTCGATGAGCCGTTGCCCTGGCGCGGCGCGCAGCGGGAGTTTACCGGCTCGGTCGAGCTCAGCGGCGCGAGCCTCACAGGCAGCGAGGATTGGCCGCAGCTGCAGGGCCTCGCGGCGCGCGTCGACTGGCGCGGTGCGCGCGTACGCGTGCGCGTGGCTGGCGCCACCGCCGGCGGCTTCCGGCTCACCGCGGCACGCGCCGAGTGGGACGCGCGCGACGCGACCCTCACGCGCCTCGCCGGCCGGCTCACCGGCAACGCCGGCGAGGCGCTCGCGTGGCTGCGGGATCATCCGCGGCTCGAGCCATACGCTGCGGGAATCGAGAGCATCGCGCTGAGCGGCGACGCGCGGCTCGACTTCGAGCTGTCGCGCACGACCGCCCTGGCTCGCCCCGCGCGCGCGCTGCCGTTCGTGACGCGGCTCGCTGCGGCCCTCGACGGCGCACAGCTGCGTCCGGTGGCGGGGCTCCCCGCCATCGAGGCCCTGCGCGGTACGCTCTCCTTTGCCGATGGCCACCTGCAGCACTCGACGCTCGCCGGGCAGTGGCTCGGCGGCCCGATCGCACTCAGCGTCGCAGAGCGTCGCGAGCGCGGCGCCACCGCGGTTGCGATCTCGGGAAAAGGCGCGCTCGACGTGCGCGCGGCGCTGGCCGCCGCCGCGGGGCTGCGTAGCGAAGAGACTGCGTTGCAGGGCAACGCCGAGTGGAGCGCGGACTTGAGGCTTCTGCCGGCCACCGGCGGCGGGCGCCCGAGCTGGCGTGCCCGCATCGATTCCAGCCTCGCCGGTGTGGCGAGCAGCCTGCCGGAGCCCCTCGGCAAGGCGCCGGGGTCGGTGCTGCCACTGCACATCGAGCTTCTCGGCAGCGAGAACGCCGGCGTGCTGCAGGTCGCGCTCGGCGATCGGCTGCGCGGGCTCGCGGCCGTCAGCCGCCGGGGCGAGCTGTGGCGCGTCGAGCGCGGCGCCGTGAATCTCGGCGCGCGCGCGCCGGCCATGCCGGCCGCTCCCGTCCTCGAGATCGAAGGCACCGCGAGCCGGCTCGATCTGCCGGGCTACGCCATGCTGTGGCGCGAGCTCGCGCGCAACTCCACCTGGCCCGCGCTGCACGTCGAGCTCGCCGCCGCCGAGCTCCTCGCCGCGGGCCACAGCTTCCCGCAGGCGCGTGTGTCGGCGGCCGCGGGCTTCGGCCCAGGGCAACTCAGGGTCGAATCCCCGGACATCGATGCGCTGGTGCGCTGGCCCGGCGTGGTCGACGGCGCACACCCCGTCAGCGCGCATATCGAGCGGCTCGACCTGGAGCAGCTCTCGGGCAGCCGCGCCGTTCTCGCCGCAGTGGCTTCCGCACTCGGAGGGGAAACGCAGCTCTCGATCGCCGATCTGCGCTGGCAGGGCGGCTCCCTCGGAGGCCTCGAGGCGACTGTGAGTGCGGGACCCGATGCGCTCGAGGTGCGGGATCTGCGAGTCAACGGTGCAGGTAGTGAGGCACGCGGCACGCTGAATTGCCGCGAGGCCGAATGTCGCGCGACCCTCAGCCTTGCGAGTCACGACGCCGCCGCGGTGCTCGGCAGGCTCGGCTTCCGAGCCGATCTGAGCGCCGCGCACTTGATCGCGAGCGGCGAGCTGGCATGGCCTGCGGCAGGCGCGGCCCCGCTTGCCGAGGCGCGGGGTCGGCTCCACGTCGAGCTCGACGACGGCCTCGCGCGCGGTGTCACAGCGGCCGAAGCGCCGGGTCGACCGCTGGGGCTCTTCGCGGTCCCGGCACTCGTCGCGGGCCTCGGCCTGCCGCAGTTGCCTTTCGCCCGGCTGAATGCCGATTTCACGGTGGCTGAGGGCGAGGCGGTGACCTCCAACCTGCACCTGGACGGGGATACCGAGATCCTGATGCGGGGCCGTATCGGTCTCCTGGCCCACGATTACGATGCGCAGGTCTGGGTGCTGAAGGGCGAGGAGCGGCTGCCGGCCGCGGTGCGGCGCCTCGGCCCGGGCCCGCGCGTGGCGGCCCTGTGGATGTCGCTGCGGGAACTGTTCACCGGGGAAGGCCGCGAGCAGGCCACGCTGCGCTTGCGCGGAACATGGGATGACCCCATGGTTAGCCCATGAGAGTGGCGGCACTGCAGATGACCTCCGGCCCCGAGGTCGACGCCAATCTCGCCCAGGCCGGAGTGCTGCTCGCGGAGGCTGCCGCGAGCGGCGCGCGCCTCGCGGTGCTGCCGGAGAACTTTTCCTTCCTCGGCCTGCGGGACGCGGACAAGCGCGCCGTGGCCGAGACCGATGGCGCCGGGCCGGTGCAGGAGTTTCTCGCCGCGAGTGCCCGGCGCCTTGGCCTGTGGATCGTCGGCGGCACCGTTCCGCTGCGCAACGGCGCCGATGGCCGCGTTGCCGCCGCCTCGCTCGTCTACGACGCCGAGGGCGCGCGCGTCGCGCGCTACGACAAGATCCACCTGTTCGACGTCGATATTCCCGGCCGCGCCGAGACCTACCGGGAGTCGGCGAACGTCGCCCCGGGAACGCGTCCGGTGGTGCTCGATACGCCGGTGGGCCGCCTCGGGCTCTCGGTATGCTACGACGTCAGGTTTCCGGAGCTGTATCGGCACCTGAGCGCCGCGGGGGCGCAGCTGCTTTCCGTGCCGTCCGCGTTCACCGCTCCCACCGGGCGAGCTCACTGGGAGACGCTGCTGCGCGCGCGCGCCATCGAGAACCTCTGTTACGTGATCGCTGCGGCGCAGTCCGGGATCCACCCGAGCGGGCGTGAGACCTACGGAGACAGCATGATCGTCGACTTCTGGGGCCGGATATTGAAGCGCGTGCCGCGCGGGCGCGGCTGCGCCGTGGCCGAGGTGGACCTCGCGCTCCAGAGCAGCGTGCGTGCCAGCTTCCCCGCCCTGCGACACCGCACCCTCGGCGCGGAGGCGCACCCGTGAGCTCATCCGAATCCCAGCTGCCGGTGATCGCCGCGGCGCCCGCGGCCGATCCGCTCGCCACGGCGCGCGAGCTGATCCTGCGTCCCGGCGGGCTGGACGACCGCCGCCTCGACAACATATTCGGCGAGGTGCTGACGCACTCGGTCGATTTCGCCGATCTGTATTTTCAGCTTGCGCACCAGGAGTCCTGGGCGCTCGAGGACGGCATCGTCAAGGATGGCAGCGCCAGCATCGAGCAGGGAGTCGGCGTGCGCGCGCTCGCCGGCGAAAAGACCGGCTTCGCCTATTCCGACGAGATCGTGCTGCCGGCGCTCCAGGAGGCCTCGCGCGCGGCGCGCGCCATCGCCGTACAGGGCGGGGCACGCCGCGTCAGCGCCTGGCGCGCCGCGCCCGGCCACCAGCTCTACCTGCCGGCAGACCCGGCCGCCGCGCTCGCCACGGCCGAGAAGGTGGCCTGGCTCGAGCGCGTCGATCGCGAGGCGCGGCGGCTGGACCCGCGCATCGTGCACGTGAACGCGAGCCTGGTGGCGGTGCACGAGGTAGTGCTCATCGCCACCAGCGAGGGGGAGCTCGCGGCCGACGTGCGCCCGCTGGTGCGCTTCAACGTCTCGGTGCTGGTCGAGCACAACGGCCGGCGCGAGCAGGGTTACGCCGGGGCAGGCGGCCGCTACTCGCTCGCCGAGCTGGTCGCGGGCGACCGGCCCCTCGAGCTCGCGCGCGAGGCCGTTCGTCAGGCGCTGGTGAATCTCGAGGCGGTACCCGCCCCCGCGGGCACCATGACGGTCGTGCTCGGCCCCGGCTGGCCCGGAATCCTGCTGCACGAGGCCATCGGCCACGGGCTCGAGGGGGATTTCAACCGCAAGGGCACCTCCGCCTTCGCCAACCGCATCGGCGAGCGCGTGGCGGCGGCGGAGTGCACGGTGGTGGATGACGGCACGCTGGCGCGCCGCCGCGGCTCGCTCAACATCGACGACGAGGGGACGCCGACCCAGTGCACGACGCTCATCGAGAACGGCGTGCTGTGCGGCTACATGCAGGATCGCCTCAACGCGCGCCTCATGGGAGTCGCGCCCACCGGCAACGGCCGGCGCGAGTCCTTCGCCCACACCACGCTGCCGCGCATGACCAATACCTACATGCGCCCGGGTCCCCACGACCCCGGCGAGATCATCCGCTCGGTCGCGCGCGGCATCTACGCCGTGAATTTCGGCGGCGGGCAAGTAGACATAACGTCGGGCAAGTTCGTGTTCTCGGCGAGCGAGGCGTACGCCATCGAGAACGGCCGCGTCACGACGCCGCTGAAGGGCGCGACCCTCATCGGCAACGGGCCCGACGTGCTGACACGCGTCACCATGGTAGGAAACGATCTGAAGCTCGATGAGGGCGTCGGCACCTGCGGCAAAGAGGGCCAGAGCGTGCCCGTGGGCGTAGGTCAGCCGACGCTCAAGATCGAGGGGCTCACGGTCGGCGGCACGGCCTGAGCCGTCGCCGCAGGCTGCCGTCGTCCACCGCTGACGTCGGCGTTCCACGACATCTCGCCATTCTGGAAACAGCGCGCCAATATCTCCCGTGGGCGGGCACGCGGTAATCCGCGATGCACGTCCAGAACATAATCGAGAGCGTTGGCTGGTTTGTGAATCTCCACACGCCCTCGAGGAAGCCGAGTCCGTAGCGTGCATCCGGCAGACACTGCCGATGGAAGGACGACACGATGCAAGCCGAGCCGAACGTCACGATGGCCGATACCTCCACCTTGAAGCTCCCCGAGGAGCTGCTGGCGGAGCTGAAGCGCCACGCCAGGCAGCCGAAGACCGACTTTCGTGTCGAGAGCTTTAGGCCGTCCCTCCTCGAGCGCCTGCTGGGGCTGCTGGGCCGGAAATAGCGCGCTGCCGCATGCCTTCAGGGGGTGAGTATCCCCCGCCGTGCCGGCAAGTTAGGATGCCGGCATGGAACGCCGTCATCTGTCGCGACCCGTCTACGAAGGCCTGCCATGGTTCTACATGGCCTTCGGCCTCGGGGCGCTCGGCGTCAGCTACCTGCTGGCAGCGCACTCAGCGCTGAGCCATACCATCGGGCTCGGGGGCCTGGCCGCTCTGGTGTACGGGATCGTGGTGTTCCTGCGCCGCCGTGGCTACCGGGCACTGCGCAGCGAGTACGGCAACCCCGACTCACGCAACGACGACAATTCCCTCTGAGGCGCCTGCCGCCTTAGGGCGCTCCGTGCGCATCAGCCGCCCGCGCGCTGGTTGCTCCCGGAGTGCTCGTCCGCGGGCGCGCGGCTGCGCGCGGCGCGGTCGTCCATATAGATGAGCTCGTGCTTGCCGATCAGCACGACGTCGCCGTCGTTGAGGTGGTGACGGCGGACGCGCGCCGACTTCACGTAGACACCGTTGGTGCTGTTCAGGTCCTCGATCACGGACGATTGCGCGGTCGTGATGATCTGGCAGTGGTGGCGGCTCACGAAGCGGCTGTCGATGTGCACGTCGTTGTCGGGAGTCCGGCCGACGATGAGCCGGCCGATGCGCAGCGGGATCTCCTGCACGGTGCGCCCTTCGGTGGCCACCAGGAGCTTCCCGACCGTCTCGCCGGGACCGGCGTGTCGTGCCGCGGCACGCTCGTTCACCGCAGCGCGCTGCGCGGCCGGACCCTGCGCGCCCGGTGCTGCCGTCGCCGCCTCGTGCGTCGATGCATCGTGCGCTGCGGGCCCGTGCGCGGCCGGTCCGTCGGCAGCGGGTCCGTTTGCCTTCGGTCCGCGCGCGCGCGCTGCCGCTTCGCGCGCCGCCGCCGCGTGAGTTTCCACCGCGCGCGCTACCGCCTCGTCCACGTCAGCCTCGCGCGCAGGAGCTTCGGACGAGGCGTCTTCCTCCTCCTCCTCTTCCTCCGGAGAGGAGGCCTCGGAGGCGGCGGCTGCCGCCGCTGGCCGCGCGGTCATCGCCGGGTGCGTCCCGGTCATGCTCTCGGGGCCCACCGCCGCGCCCTGCGCACGCGCTGCATGCGGCGGCCAGTGCAGCTCCGCGATCGCCCTCGAGACGTCGTGGAGGCGCACGGCGCTGCGGTTCTCCGTGAAGGCCGCCATCATCGCGGTGTCGCACAGCGTGTTGATGAGCCGTGGCACCCCGCCGGCGTAGCGGTAGATCTCGGGGAAGGTGTCGGCCGCGAAGATCTCGCGATCGCCGGCCCCGGCGACCTCGAGCCGGTGCTCGATGTAGGCGCGCGTCTCGGCCTCCGACAGCGTCGAGAGTTGGAACCGCAGCCGCACCCGCTGCGTGAGCTGCTCGAGCCGCGGGGAGTTGAGGGTGTCGTTGAGCTCGGGCTGTCCGGCAAGGATGATGCGCAGCACCTTTTCCTTGGTGGTCTCGACACCCGAGAGCAGGCGGATCTCCTCGAGTACGCGCGGCTCGAGATTCTGCGCCTCGTCGACGATCAGCAGCACCTTGCGTCCCGCCGCATGCTGCTCGATCAGGAAGTGATTGAGCGTGCTGATCAGCTCGTCCTTGCGCATCTTGAAGGGCGAGAACCCGAACTGCACCAGCACGGCCTGCAGGAAGTCCGTCGCATTCACCTGCGTCTGGTTGATCTGCGCCACCACGACGTCGGCCGGGATTTCCTTGAGAAAGGCCTCGATGAGGGTGGTCTTTCCCGAGCCGATGTCCCCGGTGATCACCACGAAGCCGTCGGTGAACCAGATGGTCGACTCCATGTACGCCTTGGCGCGTGCATGTTGTTTCGACAGGTAAAGGAATTGCGGGTCCGGGCTGAGCCGGAACGGCAACTCCTTAAGTTTGAACGGCTCGAGGTACATGCGAGCTTGCACTCGCAGGTGATGTTACGGGATGCGCACCCCGGCGGCCAATTTCGCGGCCAGGCCCCGCGCCCGCGCGTCCCGCCGGGCCGCGGTCGGCTCGACGACGGTGCAATGGCCGACTTTACGCCCCGGGCGCGGCTGCTTGCCATAATCGTGCAGGTGCACGCCCTCGAGCGCCAACAGCCGCGCACGCGGCGGGATGCGCCCGATCAGGTTGATCATGGCGCTGTGGCCGAGCGCGCGCGTGGCGCCGAGCGGCAGCCCGAGGATCGCGCGCAGGTGGTTCTCGAACTGGCTGGTGGCCGCGCCCTCGATGGTCCAGTGCCCGGAGTTGTGCACCCGCGGAGCCATCTCGTTGGCGATCAGCTCACCCGCGCGCACGAAGAACTCGATGGTGAGAATGCCGCGATAGCGAAAGTGCGCCAGCACGCGCCTGAGGTGCCGCGCAGCCTGCTCGCGCCAGCGCGGCGGCCCGTACGGCGCACAGGTCACGCGCAGGATCCCCGCGCCGTGCACGTTACCGCACAGCGGATAGATCACCACCTGATTGCGCGCACCACGCGCGCCGATCACCGACACCTCGCACTCGAACGGCACCCACTCCTCGTAGAGGAGCGGCGCGCTGCCGAGGCGTTCCCAGGCGGGACCGGCGTCCGCACGCCTGCGCAGCAGCGCCTGGCCCTTGCCGTCGTAGCCGAGGCGGCGGGTCTTGAGCACGCCCGGCAGACCCACCGCGGCGATGGCCGCCTCCAGCTCCGCCCGCGAGTCGACCGCGCGCCAGCGGGTGGTGGGAATCGCGAGCTGCGTGAACAGGCGTTTCTCGCTCACGCGGTCCTGGCCGCATTCGAGCGCCGCCACCGGTGGGGCGATGCGCGCCCCGTGCGCGCGCTGCATCGCGCGCAGGCCCGCGACCGGCACGTTCTCCCAGTCGAAAGTGACGACCTCGCAGCGCCGGGCGAGCTCGGCGAGCAGCGCGTGGTCCGTGAAGGAGCCGCTGAGGAGCGGCGCCACCTGGCCCGCCGGCGCGTCGCTCGAGGGATCCAGGCACAGGAAATCGAGCCCGAGCGGATAGCCCGCCAAAGCGAGCATGCGGCCGAGCTGGCCGGCGCCCACGATGCCGATGGTCATGTGCGCTTGTGTGCGCGCGGATCGGGACTGGCGAGCACGGCCGCGGTCTGTTTCTCGCGGAACGCTTCGAGCGCCGTCTGCACCGCGGCATGCCGGTTGGCGAGGATCGCCGCGGCGCACAGCGCCGCGTTGGTCGCGCCGGCGGCGCCGATGGCGAAGGTTGCCACCGGCACGCCCGCAGGCATCTGCACGATCGACAGCAGCGAGTCGAGACCCCCCAGGGTCTTCGACTGCACCGGCACGCCGAGCACCGGCAGGGTGGTCTTCGCCGCCGCCATGCCGGGCAGGTGCGCAGCGCCGCCCGCGCCGGCGATCAGCACCTCGAGGCCGCGCGCGCGCGCTCCCTCGGCGTATTCAAACAGCAGATCCGGCGTGCGGTGCGCGGACACCACGCGCACCTCGTAAGCGATGCCGAGGCGATCGAGGGTCTCGGCGGCGGCCTGCATGGTCTCCCAATCGGAGGCGGAGCCCATGATGATGCCGACGAGGGCTTGCATTAGGGCATTGTATCGAACAATGCGCGCAGCGCGCGAAACAACTCGCGGGATGCGCGCGCAGCGCCCGCGCCCCGGCTGCGCTCGGCCTGGGCGGCCGCCACACGCCGCGCCCACTCGGACGTCTCGATCCCGGGGTGGGAGCGCGCGAGCTCCTCGAGCGCCGCAGCGCCGCCCCGGATCAAACGCTCGCGCCATTCTTCGACGCGGCGGAAGCGCTCAGCCTCGCGGGCACTCACCGCGCCGCGGGCAGCGAGCGCGGCGCGGATCGGCTCGGGATCGAGCGCGCGCATCAGCTTGCCGATGTACTGACGCTGGCGGGCACCGCCCGCCCGGCTGGTGATGCGGCGGGCGGCGCGTACCGCCGTGGCCAGCTCCTCCGGCAGGGCGAGCGCGTCGAGCTCGGCGTCCGACAAGCCGATCAGCGCCTCCCCCAGCTCCTGGGCGGCAAGGGCTGCGCGCTTGGCCGCGCTCTTGCTGGGCCGCTCGGCCGCGTCGTCGTCTCTCAAGTCATCGGTTCCTGCGCAGACCTCAGACCTGCGGTCCGCTGCTACAATTTATTCTATGCCATCGACATCCGAGCCCGCGGGTCCGGCGCTGCTCACCGACCTCGTGAGCCTGGCGCTCGAGGAGGCCCGCCGCCAGGGCGCTTCGCAGGCCGAAGCCGACGCCTCAGTGAGCAGCGGG
>DATMMK010000045.1:0-31793 GCA_035569755.1 Steroidobacteraceae bacterium | reverse complement strand
TTAGATCTCCCTGGGAGCTCGACTCCCCTGAAGGGCCCACGAAGACTACGTGGTTGATAGGCTGGGTGTGTACGGCCAGTAATGGCTTCAGCTAACCAGTACTAATTGCCCGTGAGGCTTGACCATATAACCTCAAGTGGTCTGATCCACGAGAGGATCGATGCCGATGGAGTGATTCCATCGTGAACGCGACGAGCGTCGAAACAGAAACTTCAACCGGATTGGAGGCGCATGGGCCGCGCCGATGAGGCGCGGCCCATGAACCTCGAACAGATTGCCTGGCGGCCATAGCGAGTGGGAACCACCCGATCCCATTCCGAACTCGGAAGTGAAAACGCTCTGCGCCGATGGTAGTGTGCCTTTCAGGCATGCCAGAGTAGGTCACCGCCAGGCTTCAAACAGAAAGCCCCTGAGATCGAAAGGTCTCAGGGGCTTTTTCTTGCCCGCCCCGCTCGAGTCCTATCTCGCGCGCGCCTCGATCGCCAGCCCGACTCCGAAGACGACAAAGATACCGCCGGTCAGCCGATCGAGAGCTCTCATCACCGAAGCATGCCGCAGCCACGCGACCAGCGGACGCATGGCCGCAATCAGGCAAAAAAACCATACGAGGCCCAGTAACGCCAGGATGACGCCGAGCAGAAAGATATAAGGTGCTACGGAGACATCCGGCGGGACGAACTGCGGCAGGAAGGAGACGTAGAACACGCCGACCTTGGGATTGAGCAGGTTCGTCAGTGCACCGCGCACGAAGGCGGACCCGCGGCTGCGCAGGCTCTTATCGTCGGTCGTGAAACTCGCTCTCGGATGGCGCAGCAGATTGAATCCGACCCACAGCAGGTAGGCCGCTCCTGCCCAGCGCAGCACCGTGTAAGCAAACCGCGACGCCGTTAGCAACACACCGAGTCCTGCAGCCACGACCGCGGTCCAGACCATGCAGCCCGTAATGATGCCGATACCCGCCAGCAGCGCCTGTCGCGACCCCTCGCGCGCCGCTGTTCGCAGCACCAGAGCGGTGTCGAGCCCGGGCGTGACGACGAGCACGACCGCGGCGGCCGTATACGCAAGGAGTGAGGTCGTGATGGAGTGCACTCGGATCCTGCCTGATGCTCGAGAAAGGTTAACCCGAAACTCTGCAACGTCTCCGCTTCGCCGGCCTGGGCTTGGCGGAGAGCCACTCATCTCGCAAGATTTCGCGAATAGCCTGCCACCTGTCCGCGCCGATGAGAGCGTGAGGCACGAGCCCCTTCATTTTTCTCGGCGGCATCTGCAGCTTCGCCGCGTCAAGCCGACCTCAGAGTCCGAATTGCTCCCATAGGCCGAACGGCTCGGGATCTCCCTGAGTCGTTTCTTCATATTATCCGGTCACCTTTCGGGGGTGCGCAGGGACGAGCGGCGCCTGCGATCACGGCATTCATCCAAGCTCAAAGCGCCGCCGTGTGGGGTTCCAGGGACCCTCTGGGGAGACATGTGATCCTTCATGCTTATGGCCACGCGCGACTCATGCGGGAATCCGAGTCGCGCATCGAGATGGCTGCGGACTCTTCCTCGCCGGCGGACCGTCTTGTGACCCTGCGAGTGCTCCAGCATCCGGCGGAATTCACGCGCTGGGAAGCCCACCACGACCAGCTGATGCGGCCGGTGTCCGCGCCGCGGCGGCTTTCGCAGCAGATCGTCGCGCTGCGCGCCACCGCCATCGCACTCGTGCATCGCAAGGCGCTGTTCGAGTACCTGCGCGCACGGCGTCCGGCGGAGGCCAAGCGCCGCCGGCTCCTGGCGCTCTTCCACCGCTGCAGGAACTACGGCCACGCGCTGCTCGCCGAGCACGGCAACTATGTGCGCTGCAGCTCGAGCTATCTGTGCACGCAGCATCTCGCCGAGCACCTGATGCGCGATCCGGCCCTGGATGCGCCGCTGCGGCTTTACGAGGAATGGTACCGGGACTACTTCCAGGCCTATTGCGACCTCGAGCTCGCCGAGACCGAGGAAGAGAAGGCGGCCTGCCTGGCGCAGGAGTGCCTGCAGACCCTGCTCAAGCACCGCGTCACCAAGGGACGGCGGGCGATCCTCGCGATGCCCCTGAGCCCGGTCGACTGGGATGAAGTACGGATCCGCGAGGCGTCCGGCGACACGATGAAGCTGCCGGCGCTGGTCCTGAAGCACTGATCCGCCACGCTAGGCAAGCAGTTCCCGGGGAAAATCCCGCAGTGTGGCGATGACCACCGCAGCCCCGCTCGACATCAAGAGGCTCGCGTGGCCCGGGGATGCACCGATGCCGACGATGTAGCCAATCTTCGCCGCCTGCGCCGCGATGACTCCCGAGACCGCATCCTCCACCACGATACAGCGGGGCGGATCGAGCCCGATATTGCGTGCGGCCGCGAGGTACATGTCGGGTGCAGGCTTTCCGGGGCGAACGCCGTCGTCGTAGACCAGCCTCGCGAGCTCGAACCAGCGCTCGAGCTGCAGGTGCTCGATGTAGAACTCCACGTTTCCGATGCCGGACGAGGTGGCGATGGTGCGCGCAATGCCGGCGAGCCTGAGCCACTCGAGGAGGTCCGCAGCGCCCTCCGAGAGCACCATCCGGTTGGGAGTCTCGAGGCATAGCTCCCGGAACAGCGACTCCTTCGCCTCGCTCAGGTCAGCGAGCTCGCTTGCGCCGATGTCCCGCCCGGCGAGGTAACGCAGGACGTAGGCGTTCGCCCGCCCATGCATGTGCAGGGCGAACTCCTCGGCGGTCATCTCCCGGCCACGCAGCCTCTTTGCCATGACCTGCCAGGCCCGCTCCTGCAGGTCGGAGTCCGAGAACAGCACGCCGTTGAAGTCGAAGATGATTCCCTGATATCTCATCGCGGCCCGTACTTCGCCGCCATGCGCTCGACGATGCGCGCGGTGTGGACTACCGTGCGCTCATGCGTGCCGACGCCGATCGCCTCGGCACCGTCCATCGCCCAGACGCGGAAGAAGATCTGGCGGCCGTCGCTCCCCGTGACCTCCGCGTGGCCCACGACCTCGCGTCCTACGGGTGTAGCGATCAGGTGCCGCACGTCGACCCGCGTGCCGACGGCGCTCTCGCCGGTCTCGAGGTACTGCCTTATGGCGTTGAGCGCCGCGTTCTCCATGATGAGAATCAGGTAAGGCGTCGAGAACACCGGCGGCAGGATGCTGTCCTTGAAGGTGTTCGCGAGATGCGCGGGCTCGACGCGATGCACGTACCGGCCCCGGGCGCCGTTCGGAATGGGCTTCATGTTCGTCAGACTACCGAGTGCAGAAAGACATTCCACTCGAGACTCACGCATTATGTAAGGAATCATGCGGCTGTCGGGCGAAGCGCACCACCGCGCTGGATATTTCACACACCAGGCGTGCGGGTCGCGCGACGCTCGAGTGGGGAGCACGCAGAGCGCTTTCAACCCGATGCGCTCTACCTAGTTACCCTACTGTCCGCCGCCGCGCGCGCGCGTTAGGTGGTCAGAGCGCAACATCTCTCGTCGATTACGTTCTCTGTGATATTTCTGTCGGCGAGGAACGATGCGCTGTCACCGATCATTCACGTATTTGAAATTGCGCAGCGTCACGTAATAGCGGAGACTGCAGCTAAGGGAAGGAAGAGCAGCGGCTGCACCGGTGCTTTGCCGAGGAGGCACGTGCTCCTTCGAGCTTACAAGCATGCGCGACTGATGGAAGAGTCCGAGTCGCGTCTCGAGATGACGGCGAATTCTCTCGCGCCGGCAGACGTCTTCGTCGCCGAGCGGATACTCGTGCGTCCGGCCGAATTCACCCGCTGGGAAGTCCACCACGACCGTCTCATGCGCGGAGTATCCGTGCATGGCCGGCTGCCGCAGCAGATGGTGGCGCTGCGTACCACGGCTTTCTCACTGATACATCGTAAGGCGCTCTTCGAGTACCTGCGTCGCCGGCAGGTTACCGGCGAGAAACGCAAGAAGCTCCTGGCCGTCTTCTACGGCTGCACCGACTACACCAGCGCCGTGCTCGCCGAGCACGGCAACTACGTGCGCTGCAGCTCGAGCTATCTGTGCACGCAGCATCTCGCCGAGCACCTGATGCTGGACCCCGCACTGGATGAGCCGCTCACACTCTACGAGGAGTGGTACACGGAATACTTCAACGCCTTCTGCGACGTCGAGCTCGCGGAGACCGAGGACGAGAAGGCGGCGTGCATCACGCAGGAGTCCCTGAGGCCGCTGCTCAAGTACCGCGTGACCGAAGGTCGCAAGGCGATTCTCGCCATGCCGCCCACCCAGCAGGAGTGGTGCGAAGTGCGCATCCGCGAGCCTAGCGGCGATACGCAGATCCTCAAGGCTCTCTCGATGTTCGAGAGGAACTGAGCCGCCGGGCGTGCGGGACCAGGCCTGGCCTGGGTGGGCGGACGATCAGCGCTTGTTTGGCGGGGTCTTGGGCGGCGGCTTCTTCGATCCGACCTGGGAGCCGTAAGGATCGTAGCCGCCACCCGCGTCCACGTCGTCCTCGAGCTTCAGCGCGTTGTCTTCCTTGTGGTCCTCGACCTCGAGTTCGGGAGCCTCCAGCTTCTTGAGGAGCGCCGAGGTGCTCTCGAGCGCGTGCCGGCCGGTGTCCTTGACCCATTGCCAGACCGCGTTGCCGCGCGAATCGTGCACCACGCGGCCACTGGAACCCGGGGTCGCGCCTTTGTCGCCGGCAGGGTTGCCGGACGGCGATGAGTCCGGCGTCTCGGGCCCACGACCGCCTGGGCGCTGCCCGGGCTTCACGTGGCTGGGGTTGGTCATAATCCTGATTCCCTTGCTTTCAAATGGTAGCACTTCCCGCCTCCTGCTATAACGACGCAGGCTGCAACACCGCACGCCCGGCCTGCACGAACCGTGCAGACGGTCACATAGGCATTAACGCCGATGGGCCGCGCGAACATAACGCGCGATGTTGTAGGGTGTTGGCCGCGTCGTTGGTCGCGTCGCGCATGGGAGCTCGTATGATCGTCCGCATCTGGCATGGCCGTACGCCGCGGGGCGTCGCCGATGAGTACGCTGCCTTCCTGGCGCGGCGCGCGCTGGCGGACTGCCGGGCGGTGCACGGCAATCTCGCAGCCGTCGTGTGCCGTCGTGACGAAGGCAACGTCACGCACTTCCTCATCGTGAGCCGCTGGGTGAATGAGGAGGCGATCCGCGCCTTCGCCGGGGACGAGCCGCTCAAGCCCCGCTACCATCCCGAGGACACGGGATATCTCCTCGAGTTCGAGCCCGAGGTGCAGCACTTCACCGTGGTGGGCCGGGCACCCTGAGACGCCCGGAGCGCTGCGCCGACCGCCGCCGCGCTCCGGCGCAAACCGCCTACCAGCCGACGCCGTAATCCTGTCCGTAGTTGCTGGCTGCCCCCCACAGCGTCCCGTGGGCGCGATCGACGAAGATCGCCGTGAGGGGTCCCGAGGTGCGCTCCTCGTACTCGGGCTTGTAGCCCATGCGCTCGAGCTCGCTCCTCACCCAGGGCGGGGTCCCGGTGTTGAGCGTCACGCGGCCCGGGAACGACTCATGCTGGCCGAAGGAATCGCGCATCTGGTAACTGGTGATGTTGGCGGCCTCGGTCGCTTCCTGGATCGACATACCGAACTCGACCACGTTGAGGAAGAACTGCAGGAGATTCTGGTCCTGCGTGTCCCCGCCCTGCACCGAGAAGACGAGATAGGGCTTGCCGTCCTTCAGCGCCATCGACGGCGTGAGGGTCGCGCGCGGGCGCTTGCCGGGCTCGAGTACGTTGTAGGGGTTGTCGCGCGGATCGAGCACAAAGCTCTGCATGCGCTGCGAGAGACCGATACCGGTGTGGCCGGCGATGACCGCGGGCGTCCAGCCGCCGCTCGGCGTCACCGACACCGCCCAGCCCTTGTCATCCGCCGCCTGCACGCTGGTGGTCCCTAAGCGGAACGTACGGTCGAACTCCTCCATCGAGACCGGCGCCTGCTCCGGCATCTTCGAGTGCCAGGCCTCGAGATACTTGAGGTAGGGGTTCTTGCCGTTCTGGTAAGGGTAGGGATCGCCGGGGCGGATGTCGGGATCGTTCCTGTCGGGGCGCACGAGCTTGGCGCGCTCGCGTGCGTAGTCCCTGGAAAGGAGTCCCGCGATCGGCGGCGCCGGGGAATAGCTCGGGTCGCCGTAGTAGAAATCGCGGTCGGCGTAGGCGAGATTCATCGCCTGATAGAGCGTGTGGATATAGCGGGCGCTGTCGTAGCCCATGGACTTGAGATCGAAGTTCTCGAGAATATTCAGCGCCTGCAGCATCACCGGTCCCTGCACCCAGGGCTGGAGCTTGTAGACCTCGATGCCCTTATAAGTAGTGTGGACCGGCTCCTCGATCTTCACTTTCCAGTTGGCGAGATCCTCGGCAGTGAACAGGCCCCCGAGCTCGCGCACGGCGCGCACCAGGTCTTTGGCGATGTCGCCCTTGTAGAAGCGGTCGTAGGCGGCGTAGATCGCGGCCTTGCGGTCCTTGCCGGCCGCGAGCGCCTCGCGCTCGGCCTCGACCAGCTTGCGCAAGCTGACGGCGAGATCCGGCTGGCGGAACATCTCTCCGGGCGCGGGGCCTTCATGCTCCGATCCGAGGTGCGGCAGCATCACGCGGCGGGAGTCGGGCCACTCCTTGAGCTGATCCTTGTAGTGTTCGATGGTGCTCGAGAGCGCGAGGTCCATCGGAAAACCGTCCGCCATCTCGATGGCGGGCGCGAGCACTTCGGCGAGGCTCTTGGTGCCGTACTCGGCCAGCATGGTCATGATGCCGCCCGGGGTGCCCGGGGTGACGGCGGCGAGCGGGCCGTAGGCGGGCGGGTACCTGAGCCCGAGCTTGTGGAAGTACTCGGGCGTCGCCCCGGTGGGCGCGACTCCCAGGCCGTTGATGGCGATCACCTTGCCCGTCTGGGGATTAAAGATGAGTGCCTGCGTCTCGCCGCCCCAGGAGAGCGTCGTCCACGCGGTCGCGGTCGCCGCGATCATGGCGCAGGCGGCATCCACGGCATTGCCACCGCGCGCAAAGATCTGCGCGCCGGCGCTCGCGGCGATCGGCTTGCCGGTCACCGCCATCCAGTGCTGGCCGTAGAGCGGCGGTTTCTGCGTGCGCCCGAGCGCCTGAGGTCCGCCGAATATGACGCTGGCGCTGACCGCCGCTGCGATGACCGTGCGGCTGATGCCGCCGCCGCCTGCCGGGTTCTGGTTCGAGTCCTTGGCCTTTGCCATGCGAGCTCCCGTCACGAGCAGGGCAGGCAGCATATGGCAGACTTGCGCGCAGCGCACGCCCCGAGGGTCAGGGCGCGGCTGCGCACGAGGTAACGCAGTGCCGGCAATCGAGGTCTCGGGTCTTTACGTCTATCCGGTAAAGTCGACACGCGGAACCGCCCGCGCGCGCGCCGCGCTCACCCCGCTGGGACTCGAATGGGACCGGCAGTGGATGATCGTCAACGCGCGGGGCGTGTTCCTCAGCCAGCGCACGCATCCACAGCTCGCGCGCATCGTCCCGCGGCTGACGCCGGGCGCGCTGGTGCTGAGCGCGCCCGGGTTGCCGGCGCTCTCGGTGCCGCTCGCTGCGGACGGCGCGCGCACCGCCGTCAGGATCTGGGACGACGCGTGCGTCGGCCTCGATCAGGGGAGTGCCGCGCACGAGTGGGTGAGCCAGGCGGTCGGTGAGGCCGTGCGACTCATCCGCGTCGCACCCGACATGGGGCGCATCGCCAACCCGCAGTTCGCAGGGACCACGCCCGCACCGATCGGCTTTCCCGACGGCTATCCGGTACTCGTCTGCAACGAGGCCTCGCTCGCGGACCTCAATCGTCGCCTGCCGGAGCGCATTCCGATGGAGCGCTTCCGTCCCAACCTCGTGCTGCGCGGGCTTCCCGCCTGGGCGGAGGACCACATCGACACACTCGACCTCGGGCCGGTGACCCTCAGGCTCGTGAAGCCTTGTGTGCGCTGCACCATTCCTTCGATCGATCAGCAGACCGGCGTCCGCTCGACCGATCCCGCGCCGGCCCTGAAGCAGTTCCGTTTCAGCAAGACACTGCGCGGCGTTATGTTCGGTGAGAACGCGGTGATCGTGCGCGGCTCTGGCGAGGCGATCGAGCGTGGCGCGGCTGCGACGGCTACTTACGAGGCTTGAGGTTTGAGGAGCCTGGTCGCGCCACGCGACCCGAGCCAGGCACGCTGCGGCTTCGAGCGGCGGCCAAAATTGTGCTTGAGCGCACGGCCGCGCTCGAGGCGCTTCCGCCAAACTCCTAAGGCTCGACCTGGGGAGAAGCGTGAACCACTTGGCATTCGGCCTCGGCGCCTTCGCCGGACTTCTGTGTGCCGCACTCGGACTCGCGGTGTGGCTCCTCGTCCGCTCGCGCTGGGCTGGTGCCGGCAGCATCGCCGCGCGCCAGGCCGTGTTCGCGCAGTGGCCGACGACGGCCCTGGTTCTCGACCCCGCCACGCTGCAGATCGTCGCAGCCAACCCGGCGGCGCTGCGCAACACCGGTTATTCGCACGAGGAGGTCCGCAAGCTCCCCTTCACCGGGCTCTTCAGCGCCGAGGGAGCCGCGGACGAGCGCGCGCTGCTCGCGCGGCTGCAGGACACGACCGCCCGCACCCCGATCGAGATGCGCCAGCGCTGCAAGGACGGCTCAGTGCGCAACGTCGAGGCCACCGCCCACCGCCTCGAGCTCAACGGCCGGCCGGTGCTCGCCGTCGCCGTGCATGACGTGACCGTGCGCCGCGTGGTCGAGAGCCAGCTGCTCGAGAGCCATCAGCGCCTCGATCACCTCGCCCACCACGACGTGCTCACCGGGCTCCCCAACCGGCTCTATCTCGCGGCCCACCTGCCCGAGGCCCTCGCGCAGGCGAAGGACAAGGGCGTGCTGCTCGCGGTGCTGTTCCTCGATCTCGACCGCTTCAAGCACATCAACGACTCGCGCGGCCACGAGACCGGCGACAAGCTGCTGAAGACCGTCGCGCAGCGCGTCCGCTCGAGCATACGCGCAGAGGATCTGGTGGTGCGCATGGGGGGCGATGAGTTCGTGGTGGTGATGAAGGACGTCACGAACACCGACAAGGTGAACGAGGCGGCCGAGCGCATCAACCAGGCACTCGGCGCCCCGATGGTGGTCGACGGGCGCACGCTGGTCACTACGGTGAGCATCGGCGTCGCGCTCTATCCGCGCGACGGCCTCGACATGGGCGAGCTGCTGCGCCACTCCGACACCGCGATGTACCAGGCGAAGGACCGCGGCCGCAACAACTTCCAGCTGTTCAGCCTGGCGATGGATCGGCGGCTCAAGGAGCGCATCGCGATCGAGGCATCGCTGCGCACCGCGCTGCAGTCGCGCCAGCTCGAAGTGCATTACCAGCCGATCGTCGACATCGAGAGCCACCGAGTGGTGGCGCTCGAGGCGCTGCTGCGCTGGCGGCATCCGAGCCACGGCTTCGTGCGGCCCGAGCGCTTCGTGCGCATCGCCGAGGATGCGGGCCTCATCGTCCCCGTCGGGGAGTTCGTGCTGCAGCGCGCGCTCGAGGACATGGCGGCGTGGCGGCAGTCGGGGGCGACACTGGTGCCCGTGGCGCTCAACGTCTCCGCGGTGCAGCTGCAGCGCTCGAACCTCGCCGAATCGATCGAACGGCTCACCAAGCAGCACGGGCTCGAGCCCAATATGCTGCAGGTCGAGCTCACCGAGAGCGCCGTGTTCGAGCGGCGCGAGGAACGCGCGCGCGAGGCGGCGCAGGACGCGGTGGTGAAGCTGCGCGAGCTCGGCGTGCACATCGCGATCGACGACTTCGGCACCGGCTACTCGAGCCTGTCGTACCTCAAGCGCTGGCGCGTCGACACGCTCAAGATCGACCGCAGCTTCGTGCGCGACCTCGTGACCGACCTGTCGGATCTCGCGATCGTGAGCGCCATCATCGCCATGGCGCGGCACCTGCACATCGAGGTGGTCGCCGAGGGCATCGAGGGCTGGCAGCAGCTCGAGAAGCTGCGCCAGCTCGGCTGCCACTACGCGCAGGGTTATCTCTTTGCCCGCCCGACCCCCGCCGCGGACTGCGGCCGCTATGTCAGCGGCGCGCCGCTCGACCTCACTCAGCGCCTGCCGGTGCTCGATGTCATGGAAGCTACCGGCAGTCAGGACGCCCGGCCGCTGCGGCTCATCAATTAGCCGCCCGCTCAGCGGCGCCGCGGGACGTGCGAGAATGGGCCATGGAGCCCAGCGCCGGAAGTTCCCCTGCCGCGGAGCTTAAGGAAGGACGCGGCCGACAATGCGCCGACGCCGTGCTCATGATCGAGCCCGGGGCGTTTGGCTACAACCCCGATACCGCGCGTACCAACACGTTCCAGCGCTCCGAGAGTGCAGGCGGGGAGGCGGCCGCGTCCGCGGCGGCCCGCGCCGAGGCGCGCGCCGAGTTCGCGAGGCTCCGCCGGGCGCTCGAGAGCGAGGGGGTGGAAGTCTGCGCGGTCGAGGACACGGCGAGCCCGCCGAAGCCCGATGCCGTGTTTCCCAACAACTGGCTGTCCTTTCACGAGGACGGCACCCTGGTGCTCTATCCCATGGAGAGCGCGAGCCGCCGCCCGGAGCGGCGCCAGGAGGTGATCGATGCGGTGATCGAGCGGCTGCACTTCAAGGTCGCGCATCTGCTCGATCTCACCCACTTCGAGGGCGAGGGGATGTTCCTCGAGGGGACCGGGAGTCTCGTGCTCGATCATGCCGAGCGGGTGGCGTACGCCTGCGCCTCGCCGCGCACGCACCCGGCGCTGGTCGCCGAGTGGGCGCGGGAGCTGCGCTACGAGCCGGTGATCTTCGAGGCCGCGGACCGCTCCGGCGTGCCGCTCTATCACACCAATGTCCTCATGTGCATAGGGGAGCGCTTCGCTATCGTCGGCGCCGAGGCGATCGCGGCGGCGGACCGGGAGCGGGTGCTCGGGCGCCTGCGCGCGAGCGGCCGCGAGACGCTCGAGATCGGCCAGGAGGAGATCGCGCAGTTCGCGGGCAACATGCTCGAGCTCGGCACCTGGGATGAGGCGCTCGGAGACTCGCGCGTGCTGGTGATGTCGGAGGCGGCGCGCCGCGCGCTCGATCCCGAGCAGTACCGGCGGCTCTCGGGCTCGACCGATGCGGTGCTCGCAGTTCCGATCCCCACCATCGAGAGGCTCGGCGGGGGGAGCGTGCGCTGCATGCTCGCCGAGGTGTTCGGGCGCACGTGATCGAGCTCATCGTCAAGGCGCTGCTCGCCTATCTCATCGGGTCGATCGTCGGGAGCCTGGCCCTTGGCAAGCTACGTGGCGTCGACATCCGCACCTTGGGCAGCGGCAACGCGGGGGCCACCAACATGCTCCGGACCCAGGGCATTGCTGCGGCGATCGTGGTACTCCTCATCGATCTCGGCAAGGGCTGGGTCGCGACCGGGGTACTCGCGCCGCTCGCCACAGCGGGAATTCCCTCGGAACCCACTCTGCGCGCCGCGGTCACAGCCGCCTGCGGGCTCGCGGTGATTCTCGGCCACGTCTATCCGCTCTGGCACGGCTTCCGCGGCGGCAAGGGTTTCGCGACATTTCTCGGCGCCGTGCTCGGCATCAGCGCGGGGCTCATGCTGGTGGCGGTCATCACCTGGCTCGCGGTCGTCATTGTCGTCGGCTTCGTCGGGCTCGCCTCCATGGTGTGCGCGGCCGCCGTGGCGGTGGCAATCGCCGCACGCTACCGGGGCGCGCAACCCGAGCTGCTCGCCTTCGGCATTCTCGCGGCGCTCCTCATCACCTACACCCACCGTGCCAACATCGGCCGCATGCTCGCCGGGACCGAGCCGCGCGCCAGGCGCCTGTGGCTGCTCGGACTTCGCCGGGGACCTGGCTAGATGCCGAAGGCTTCGAGGTCACTCGCGCCGGCGGCAGACTCGCCGCTCGCCGCCAGGGTTTTCAGCCGCCTCGCCGATGGCCGCTTTCACTCGGGCGAGGCGCTCGCCCGGCACCTCGACGTCAGCCGCAGCGCCGTGTGGAAGGCGGTGGGGAGCCTCAGGGCGCTCGGCGCCGAGCTCGAGGCGGTGCGCAACCGCGGCTACCGGCTGCATGTGGCTACCGAGCCGCTCGCGGCTGCTGCCATCCGCGCGCACCTGCCGCGCGACGTGCGCGGGCAAGTCGCAAGGCTCGAGACCGTCTGGTCGATCGCCTCGACCAACTCAGCCCTCCTCGAGCGCCGCGGGCCCGAGAGCGGCGCGAGTGAGGTGCTGCTGGCGGAATATCAGAGCGCCGGCAGAGGCCGGCGCGGGCGCTCGTGGCTGGCGCCACCTGGTGGGGCGATCTGCCTCTCCCTGAGCTGGATGTTCCGCGAGCTGCCGCCGGACCTCGGCGCTCTCGGGCTCGTCATCGGGGTGTGCGCCCTGCGCGCTCTCAACGCGCTCGGTGCGCACGGCGCCTCGCTCAAGTGGCCGAACGATTTGCTCCTGAACGAGCGCAAGCTCGCGGGAGTGTTGATCGACTTGCGCGCCGAGGCGGGCGGCCCCGCCTATGTCGTGATCGGCATCGGGCTCAACGTGGCGCTCGGCGAGCCGCTTCTCAGGAAGATCGCGCAGGCGGGGCTCCCGGCCACGGACCTCGTGGGCGCAGGCCTCGCCACGGGCTCCCGTAACCGGATCGCCGCGGCCCTGATCGGCGCGTGCGTGCGCGGACTTGCCGGCTTCGAGCGCGAGGGCCTCAAGTCCTGCATGGAGGAGTGGCGCGGCGCCGATGCGCTACGGGGGCGCCCGGTCGAGGTGAGGACCGTCGAGGGCACGACCTCGAGGGGGCTCGCGCGCGGGATCGATGTGCACGGCGCGCTCATCGTCGAGACTCCACAGGGCGTGCGGCGCTTCATCTCGGGTGACGCCACGGTGAGGCCGGCTTGAGACCCACGCTCCTCGTCGACATCGGTAACACCCGCATCAAGTGGGCCGCTCTCGCGGGCACCCGCCTCGGCAAGGGCCGGGCGGCGGTCCATTCGGGGTGGGGACCGGGCGACTACGCGCGCCTGTTTGCAGCGGCGCGCGCCCCCGAGCGCGCCGTGGTCGCGAGCGTCGCGGGGGCCAAGGTCAATCGGGCGTTCGCGGCGGCGGCGCGCCGCACCGCTGTCGCGGTGCATTTCGTCACCGTCCCGCGACACGCGGGAGGCGTGACCGTAGGGTATGTCGAGCCCTGGCGCCTCGGCGTCGACCGGTTCGCCGCCGTGGTCGGTGCCCACGAGATGTTCGACACCCTGCCGGTCTGCGTGGTCGGGGTCGGCACCGCGATGACGATCGATCTGGTCGGCGCGGACGGCCGACACCGGGGCGGGTTGATCGTCCCGGCCCCGCGCCTCATGGTGGCGTCGCTCCTTAGCCACACCCACGGGATCCGCCGCCGCGCGCGGGGCGGCGCCGCGGGCGGCAGGGGCATCTTCGGGCGCTCGACCCGTGAGGCGATCGAGCGGGGCTCACGCTACGCGGCGGCCGCCCTTGTCGATCGGGCGGTGGAAGAGGCCTCAGGCCCTCTCGGGCGGGAGCCGCTCGTGGTCCTCACTGGGGGCGACGCCGGCGCAGTGCTGCCCCTCCTGAGGAGCCGCGGCGTGGCGGTGCCGGACCTGGTGCTCAAGGGGCTTGCGGTGCTCTCGCGGGAGATGACACGCTGAGTGAGCTGTTTGGACTAAAATCACGGGTCGTGCGCAATACCTTCATCGCGCTGCTCGTCGTCAATCTCGTGTACCTCGCCTGGTCGCACTGGGTCGACGAGCCCCAGCTGCCGCCTGCAAACGAGGCGCTCTCGAGGCTGCCGCGCCTCAAGCTCCTGTCGGAGCTCCCCCCTGAGCAGCGCCCGACGCTCAACACCCGGACGGCTCTGAACGAGATCCCCGGCTGCATGTCGGTGGGCCCGTTTGGCGACATCGCGAGCGCCACCAAGGCCGCAGGGATCCTCACGTCGAAGGGCTTCACGCCGCAGCAGCGGGCCGAGGAGGCGGCGTCGCCCGAAGGCTTCTGGGTCTACGTCGACGGGCTCAAGAACGAGGTGGAGGCGGACCGCGCGCGCGTGAAGCTCGAGAAGAGCGGCATCAAGGACGCGCTCGTCATGCCTCCGGGGAGCGAGGCGGGCCGGCGCGTGTCACTCGGCCTCTTCACCGACCGTTCACAGGCCGAGGAGCGTGCCGGGGCGGTGAAGCGCATGGGATTCAAGGCAGAGGTCACCGAGCGCAAGCTTCCGCTGGTCCTGTACTGGATCGATCTCACTCCGCGGCCCGGCATGACGACGGTTCCCCTCACGGATCTTTTCGCCAAGGGCGTGGGCTCGCGCATCGCGGTGCAGCCCTGCCAGGCGCGCCTTCCGCCGTCGGCGACCGCCGCGACCCAGCCGTCCAGCGCCGCGCCGCAGGCGCCCCCGCCCGCAACGACGGCGCCTAAGCTCCCGCTGCCCGAAGGCCCGCAACCACCGACCGCGGGAAGTCCGCTCGCGACGCAAATGTCAGCCACGCCGGGACCGGCGGCGGCCGGGACTGCGCGCTAGAGGCTTCACAGGAGTGATGCCATGAGGATCCCCACCGGTCTCAGCCGGCGCGAGTTTCTTAGCACTTCCGTTTCGGCAGCCGCGCTCGCGGTGCTCCCGGGCGGCGCGCAAGCCGCGGGGTGTCCGGGCAAGGCGGCGGTGCTGGCCGAGATCCCGAAGATGCATGTCGAGAACATCAAGCGCCTGCAGGACTGGATCGCGCTGCCCTCGATCGCGGCCGAGAACCGCAACTACCCGCAGGGGCCGGAGTACATGGCGCAGCTGGCGCGCGAGGCTGGCTTCAGCGGCGTGAAGATCATGCCGACCGCCGGCAAGCCCGGCGTGTTCGGGCGCATCGATGCCGGCGCACGCACCACGGTCGGCATCTACTTCATGTACGACGTCAAGCAGTACGTGCCCGAGGAGTGGAGCTCGCCGCCGCTCGAAGGGCGGCTGGTGCAGAAGGAGGGGCTCGGCACGGTGTGCATGGGACGCGGCGCGGTCAACCAGAAGGGTCCCGAGAACTCGTTTCTCGGCGCGCTCCTCGCCTTCAAGGCGGCGGGCTGCAAGCTGCCCGTCAACCTGGTGTTGGTGTGCGAAGGCGAGGAGGAGATCGGCTCGCCGCACTTCGGCGAGGTCGTGCGGGCACCCGAAGTGCTCGCGGACCTTAGCAAGTGTATCGGCCTCTTCATGCCGGAAGCCGGGCAGGATCGCGACGGCGGCGTCACGGTCTCGCTCGGCGCCAAGGGGGTGGTGGAGCTGCAGCTCGTGTCGTCGGGCGAGAAGTGGGGGCGAGGACCGAAGCACGACGTGCACTCGAGCCTCGAGGCGGCGGTCGACTCTCCGACCTGGCACCTGGTGCAGGCGCTCAACACCCTCGTCAAGGCCGATGGGCACACGCCGGCGGTGGAGGGGTTTTTCGACAAGGCCAGGCCGTTGACCGGCGAGCAGAAGAAGATGATCGCCGACTACGCCGCGAGGGCCTCCGAGGCCTCCGCGAAGAAATCCCTGGGCGTTGAGCACTGGGTGCACGATGCCGATTGGCTCGAGTCACGCATGCTTCTCGAGTCGCAGCCGACGATCAACATCGAAGGCCTGGTCGCGGGCTATACGGGGCCAGGCGGGAAGACGGTCCTGCCACACCGGGCGGAAGCCAAGATCGACGTGCGGCTCGTCCCCGACATGACCGCCGCGGATACGCTCGCGAAGCTCAAGGCGCACCTCGAGAAGCACGGCTTCGGCGACATCGAGGTCAACATGTCGGGCGGCTACGATCCCAATCAGACCGACAAGGGCAGCCGCCTCATCCAGACGCAGCTCGCCACGTATCGCAAGCTCGGCGCCGAGGCGCAGCTGTGGCCGCGCGGGGCCGGGTCGTGGCCGGGGTACCTGTTCACCGACGCGCCGCTCAGCCTGGCGGCGGGACACTTCGGCATGGGACACGGAACCGGCGCGCACGCGCCGGACGAGTACTACCTGATCGAGTCGACGAATCCCAAGGTGCAGGGGCTCGACGGCGCAGTGGCCTCGTTCGTCGAGTACCTCTACGCGCTGAGCTGAAGGGCTCGCTTCGCCGCGTGTTGAACGAGAGGCCGCCTCCGCCCCGCTCGCCCGATTGGGCCGAGGTCCGGCCCTGGCGCGTAGCGATGCGCAAGGCGCTGATTGGCCATCGCATGGGCCTCGACGGCGCGGTGCGCAAGGCAGAGGGTGAGCGGGCGAGACAGCGCCTCATCGAGAGCGTCGACCTCAAGCGATTCGCGACGCTCGGCGTGTACTGGCCGGTGCGGGGCGAGACCGACGTGCGGCAGCTCGCGATCCAGCACCTGAAGCACGGCGGGCGCGTGGCGCTGCCGGTCGTCGTGACGAAATCCGCCCCGGTGGAGTTCTGGAGCTGGCGGCCCGACATGCCGATGTCGCGCGGGATCTGGAACATCCCGATCCCGGCTGAGCGCGAGGTCCTCGACCCCGACGCGCTCATCGTTCCGCTGGTGGGTTTCGACTCCCAGCGCTTCCGCCTGGGATATGGCGGCGGGTACTACGACCGCACCATCGCGGCCGCGGCACGGCGGCCGTACTGCGTCGGACTCGGATACGGCGAGGCGCGGCTCGACTCGATCTACCCGCAGCCCCACGACATAGCGATGGATCTTATCGTCACGTCGTGACGTAGAGATCGACCGCGGTCCCACCCGGGATCGGATACGGCCCCTGGCGATGAAATCCGAGTGCCCCGAGCAATTTCTCAGAGCGCTGATTCCCGCGCTTCACGATCGCGTACAACTGCCCGATACCAAGCGCTCCCTGCGCGTGCCCCACCACGGCGTGCGCGGCCTCGGAGGCGTAACCAAAGCCGACGAATCCGGGGAGCAGCGCGAAACCCAAGTCCGGGGCCGGGAGGAAATCGCGCTTCACCAGGCCGCACACTCCGATCGGCAGCCCGCTCGACTTCAGCTGTACGACGTACATCCCGTAGCCGAGAGCCTGGTACGGCGCCTGGACGGTGTCGCGGATGTAGCGCTCGGCTTCGGACCCTGAGCGCACGCCGCGGTCGCCGATGTTCGCCAGCCACGACGGATCGTTGAGGAGCGCGAGGAAGAACGGCGCATCGCTGAGGGCCGCCGCGCGCAGCTTGAGGCGCGCCGTCTCGAGCATCGGCGAGCGAGGATCCACCTGAGGATCATACCGTGACGGCTCAGCGTGTCTTCAGCTGCAGCTCCCGCCGCCGGTAGTCGATGATGAGCTCATCGAGGAGCCCGAGCGCGTCCATGCCGATCAGGAGCGTAGGCTGCTGAGTCAGCTGCCAGTGCTCGAAGATGCGCACCTCGCCGTAGGTGATGCTCGCGCCGTGGATCTCGAGGCCCCCCATCTCGATCGGCGGGCTCTCGAACATCTCGCCGCCCTGGACGTGCGTCGTGACGTCGAAGATCTGGTCCGGCGTGCCCTTCGCATGGCGGCTCACCAGCGCCCGCCGCAGGGCCTCGTTGCCGATACTTCTCTCCGCGCCGGTGTCGATCACGGCATGGACGCGCACCCTGGCCACCGACGCCGCGACCATCAGCAGGCCGGGGCCCGAACGCTCCAGGGGCAGGGTGACGAAACCGATCGGCGCACGCTGCTCGTGAGAGCGGACGATGGTGATGCGGTCGTGACGAAAATCGATGTCGATCCGCTTGTCCTTAAGGCCCGCGGTCCCGAGCACGCCCTCGGCACCGCCCAGGGCATCCGCGACGATCGGCAGCGTGGCCGAGGTGAGATCGAGATCGCCGACGCTGAGCGATTCGACCTCAACGGTCGGGACGATCGCGCTGCCCGCGACACCCTGTAGGAGGACGACATGGGAGGACTCGGGCGCGAGCCCGAGTGCCGCGGCCACGGGCGCCGTGATCGCACAATCGCTCGCCCCCGTGTCGAGCACCAGGCGGAAGGGTCCGCGGCCGTTGATGAGGACCGGCGCCCAGATGCGCCCGATCCTGTCGCGCAGCGTCGGCGCGACGTAGCGCGGCTCGGGAGCCTGCACCACGACCTCGGGCGCCAGTGCCTTCGCCTCCGGGGGCGGCTCGGCGCCGTCCGCGCGGGCGCCCGGGAGCAGGGCGCTCGCGAGCAGGGCCGGCAGAAAGAAAGACCGGGCAGGCACCGCCGCACTCTCAGACAACGGAGTGCGGCAGCGTCCCGCCCGGCGAGGGGAGCTCAGAATTTCGCGGTGAATGCGACGAACACCTCCCGCCCCAGGTAGTCGTAAGTCGCCCAGCTGTTGGCCGGGCCCGCGTTGCCGCTGATATCGAGCGAGGGGATGATCGGCGGATCCTTGTCGAGCACGTTGGTGACTCCGAGGCGTACCTCGAACTGCTTCGTCGCGTGCCACACGGCGGTCAGGTCCAGGTAGCTGAAGCCGGGAATGCGCGCATTGTACTGGTCGTAGGCGCCTTCCTCGGCGAACAGCAGCAGCGGATTGTTGTTGTTGTTGTCGAAGGTCGTGGGACCGATGAAGCGCCACTGCGCCGAGAGCAGCACGTTGAGCGGCGTCTCCCAGCTGACCCGCATATTGTGGCGCCAGCGCGGGTTCACCGAGCCGTTGCTGCAGGTGCTGCCGAAGAGACCGGCGCAGTCGAAGGTCCCGGAGCCGGGGTACGGCGTCGTGGTGTCGTGCCAGAGATAGGCGCCGTTGAAGGTCGCGCTGAACGTACCCCACCTGGCGAGGTCGTGCCGGTAGTTCATCTCGAGGTCGAAGCCCGAGACCACCGATACGCCGAGGTTGAAGTCCTTCTGCACGAAATAGCCGCCGCCGGCGACCGTCGCGCCGGTGAGCGCGCCGGCCGGCGTGCGCACGATCTGGCTGCAGTAGATCGGGTTGTTGTCGAGCAGGCAGCCATTGAGGATCGTCGCGAACGGGTAGTTACCGACCTGGTTCGTGAGCTTGATGTGGTAGTAGTCGAGGCTGGCGCTGAAGCCCGGGAGCGCGCCCGGCGTCAGGGTGAGGCCCAGGGACCAGGTGTCCGCCTGCTCGGGCTTGAGCTGGGTGTTGCCTTCGATCACCTGCCCGCACTGGCCCGACACGCACTGCGTGATGTTGTTCGCGTGAACGCCGTCCCCGTACTGCGCCGGCGTCACTCCGGTGTGCTCGCACTGCACCAGCGTCGCGGTCGGCACTCCGGCGCAGGGATCGTTGCCCACGACGTTCTCCTGGCCGTAGGAGGGCGCCACGAACAGCTCGATCAGGTTCGGGGCGCGGATGGCGCGATCGTAGGAGAAGCGAAAGCGCGCGTCGCGGATTGGTGCGTACTGTACCTCGAACTTGTAGGTATTGGTTGTACCCGTCGTGTCGTAGTTGGAGTAGCGGTAGCCGATATCGGTCATGAGGTCATACATTCCGGGCATGCTGTGCGCGATCGGCAGCCGCATCTCGAGGAACGCCTCGTCGATGTTGTAGTGCTCGTTGATGTTGACCAGCGCACCGGAGAAGCCGGCCAGGTCGCCCGAGGTCTCGGCGCCGTCCGGACTGAAGGTGACGCTGTCCATGCGGTGCTCGTAGCCGACATTGACCGCCATGCCGTCGTTGGCCCAGGGCGTCTGCAGCCCGTACTTGCCGAGCTCGCCCGTGAAGTCGATGTGGGCCACCTGCTCGGTGTTGTTGCCGTAGGCGGTTCCCGGTGTCGAGAGGTAATTGAGGGCCGCCGGGGTTACCCCGCCCTCGGTGAAGATGTTCCAGGGAACGCACTGGCCGCCGCTGATGCAGACCGGCTGGCCCTGGGCGTTGGTCGTCACCTGCAGCGCGTTGTTGATCTTGGAGTAGTCGAGATAGTCCGTGTTGCTCTGGAACGTCGTCACGTAGTAGTACGAGCCGTAGAGATCGTAGGTCCAGGCATCGGTGACATCGCCCCGGCTGCCGAGGACTGCGCGGATGTTGTTGTGCTCGTAGAAGGAGGTGCGGCCACCACCCTCGATATTGCGGCGGCCGATCGAGACGTCGGCGCTGTTGCCCCTCGACCCCGGGTTGGCGAGGTCGCCGGCGATCTGCGCCGGAGTGCACAGCAGCGCCTGCTGCTGGGCGCTGAGCAGCGGGTTGCTGCAGTTCACGAGCTCGTTGTTGTCGGCCGTGAAGGGATCGCCGCCGACGAAGATACCCGAGGGGGCGACCACCGCCACGCTCTTGTCATCCATCCAGAAGAATTCGGCGTACGGCTTGATGTGCTCGTTGAGCTCCTCGTGAGCCATGAAGCCGGCCTGGAAGCGCTTGTCCTGGCGCTGCAGGTACTCGAAGTTGTTGAAGTCGAAGATCGCCGGCGGGCTCGAGCCCGTCTGCGGCCAGGGCAGGAACTGATTGCCGACCACCGTGTAGCGCGTCCCGGCGCCGGGCGCGACGCCCTCCGGGGTGAAGCGATTGGAGTTGGAGCTGCCGAGACACTCGACACCCGTGAAGGTGGGCGAGGCAACCAGGCCGTTCGAGATGAGCTGGCAGTCCGAGAAGTCGCGCGCCGAGGCGGTCACGGGCTGCTGCTGGTGATAGACGAACCAGCCGGTGAAGTTGCCCTTGCCGTCATCGAAGTTCTTGCCCATGAGGATCGAGAGATCGTGCTTGTAGCCGTCGCGGATGCTGCCGCTGGGAACGGTGGGCTGCGCGCTGAATCCCGTGTCAGGATCGTTCGTCCCGAGCAGTCCCTGGATCATCGAGCTGTGCTGGTCGTGCTGGGCGAAGCCGTACTGGCCGTCGATCTGGATGCCGTCGAAGTCCTTCTTCAGGATGAAATTGACGACGCCCGCGATGGCATCCGAGCCGTAGGTGGCGGACGCCCCGCCGGTCACCACGTCGACGCGCTCGATCAGGGGTACGGGTATCTGGTCGATGTCGGGCGCGACGTTCTGATTCGAGGTGCTCGGGTCACCGGTGCCGAGCCGGCGGCCGTTGACCAGCACGAGCGTGCGCTGCGGACCCAGGCCCCTGAGATCCACCGTCGTGAAGCCGCCGGTCGAGGTCAGTGGACTCGAGGTGTTACCGAAGTCGGCGTTCGCGCCGATGATGTTCTGCGGCAACGAATTCATCAGGTCCGTGATATCCGTGTTGCCCTGCAGGCGGATGTCCTGGCTCGAGACGATCGTGGTGGGGCTGGTCGCCGTGATGTTGGCCGGCACCGGGATGCGTGAGCCGGTCACCACCACTTCCTGCAAGGGAGCGGCGGCTTGGTCTGCCGGCGCTGCGGCCTGTTGCGCAGGCACAGCGGCCAGGAACACGCTGGCAAATAAGGCGAACAGGGCGCTGATCAGAGGCGCACGCGTGCGAGTCATGTACATCTCCCCTCGAGTTCGGTCCGGTCGTTGCTCGGGTGCCACGCGCAGCCGCATCTCGAGACGCGCGCGCTGCCGTAGCGGAGCTCCTAGGGGATGGAACATATACGGCACACATGGGTGCGGCGCTTCAATGTGACGAAGCGTTGTCGATGCGTGAGCAAGGCGGCGGTTGCCGTGACGGAGTGTCCGCGAACGCTGAGGAAGGGTGGCGCGCGCGGCTCCAGGACGGCGCGCGGGGTGATACCGTCACCTGCAGCGGTCAGGGATTCGCGCCTGCCAACGGGGGTCGGTCTTGCAAGGGGTCCGGGTGTGTTGTTTGTTGAGCACGCTGTCGCTGGCCCTCAGCGCGTGCGCGAGCCGGGCGGTGACGCAGGAGCCGATGCCGACGGGCGCCACGCTCGCCGCGCAAGGCATCGAGTGTCACAAGGAACGCGCCACCGGGAGCCTCGTCGAGGCGAGGGTATGCACGAGCGCTGCCGAGCGCGCGCGCGCGGCGGACGATGCACAGAAGACCAAGGACCAGATGAACAACGTGCCGGCCGGGCCCTGCACGGCTACCGGGCCGTGTCACTGAGGAGCGCGGCAGGGGAAGCTCATGCGGTGGTTAAAGGTTTGCTGGCTGAGTGTCAGTTTGCTCGGCGTGTTCACTGCCCACGCGGCGCCGCAGGCGGCGGCGCTGCGGGACGGACAGCACGACTTCGACTGGGACATCGGCCACTGGCAGGTTCACATGAAGCGCCTCCTGCACCCGCTCACGGGCTCGACGACCTGGGTCGAGTACCAGGGCACGGACGACGTGCGCAAGGTCTGGGATGGCCGCGCGAACTTCGGCGAGGTCGAGCTCGACGGCCCGTCCGGGCATCTCGAGTTCCTGACGCTGCGCCTCTACAACCCCGAGTCGCATCAGTGGAGCATGAACATCTCGAGCAGTGCGACCGGCGTGCTCTCACCGCCCGCGGTCGGCAGCTTCGAGGCGGAGCGCGGGGAGTTCATCGATCGGGAAGACTATGGCGGCAGGAGCATCCTGGTGCGCTTCGAGGTGTCGGTCCTCACGCCGACTACCTGCCGCTTCGAGCAGTCGTTCTCGGCCGATGACGGCAAGACCTGGGAGCTCAACCTGATCGTCAACGAGACGCTGGCAAAGAACTAGGCGCCCGGCGGCGCAGCGGCAGCGCCGCGAGGATCGTGTCGCGGTAGGCATGGCCCGAGTGCAGCCGCGCACCCGTTGCCAGCGTGAACGCGAAGGTGCCGTGGCCGATGGGCTGCGCGTAGGCGATGGCGCGGACGTTGAGGAGCAGCGAGCGCTCGATCCGCACGAACCCGGCCGGCGCCAGCACCGCATCGAGCCGCTTGATGGACTCGCGCGCGATGTACTCGACTCCGCCCAGGTGGTAGGTCACGTAGTTGCCGGCGGACTGCACGTAGTCGATCTCGAGCGGATCGAGCGGGTAGAGCCGATGCTCGCGCTCGCCGACGAGAAAGAGCGGTCGCCCCACACCGCTCGCGCCCGCCGCGGTTACTGCGCCAGCGCGCGGCCGGGCGGCGCCGCTCGGGCGCGGCACGGTGCGTGCCCGGGCCCGCAGGATCGAGGCGGAGAACGCCTCCTCGTTCACGGGCTTCACCAGGTAGTCGAGCGCCCCGGCCGCGAAGGCCCCCGGGGCATCCTGGGCGTTGGGCGTCACGAGGATGGTGCGACGCTGGTGCCGGCGTCTCAGCGCGCGCAGCACCTCGAGGCCGGACATGTCAGGCAGATCCGCGTCGAGCAGCATGAGGTCGGGGCACAGCGACTCCACGGCCTCGATGGCCCGCGCGCCCGTTCCCGCCTCGCCGACGACGCGCATGTCGCCCGAGCGCTCGCAGAGTCTCTTCAGTCCCACGCGCGCCTGCGGCTCATCATCGACGATGAGGAGATCCATGGCGCCTATCACAGCCTGTGGCGCGCGCGGCGTCCAGAGGGGAATCTCGCGCTCATCCGCAAATCGCCTACGCTCGTCCCGGGATTCCGATAACCCGAGCGGATCGTCCGATAACACGAGCGGTTCGTGCGACGGGATTCCTGCCGTTCAGTCCTTCGGGCCGCCGACGATAAACTGCCCGATGCGCTCGCGCACCTTGTGGCGGAAACGCTCACTGCTCGTCACGGTGGTTCCGCCCGTGAGCACGAAGACATAATCGCCGCGCGGCGTGCGGCTCACCTGCCGCACGTGGTTCAGGTTTACGATGCAGGAACGGTTGATCTGCAGCATCGGCTGCGAGCGCATCGACTCCTCGGCCTGGATGAGCGTGCTGCGCGCGTGGAACGATTCGCGGCCGACGGTGAGCGCGATATAGTTGCGGTCGGCTGTCACGAGCTCGACCTGGGCGACATCCACCATGTGGAGCGCACCGCCGGTCTCGGCCAGCAGGCGCGGCCGCGCCTCGAGGCGTGCCTGCGACAGGCGTTGCAGCTCGGCGAGAGTTGCGGCGGCGATCTGGTAGCTCGCGGTGTTGCGCGCGGCGCAGCGTTCCCGCACCCGCCGCAGCGTGGTGCGGAAGCGCTCCCGGTCGAAGGGCTTGAGGAGAAAATCCGCGGCGTTCACCTCGAAGGCCTGCAGCGCGTAGCGGTCGAAGGCGGTGACGAAGACGACCAGCGGGCCGTTGCCGGGCTCGAGCGCCTGGGCGAGCTGCATCCCGGAAAGCCTTCCCATCTTGACGTCGAGGAAGATGAGATCGGGAGAGTGCTGCGGCAGGGCCGCGAGCGCACTCTCGGCGTCGGCGTATTCCCCGACCACCTCGATGTCCTTCTCCATGGCACAGCGGTCGCGCAGCGTCTTGCGAGCGGCGGCTTCGTCGTCGACGATGATGACCCTCACGCGGACTCCACCGCGTCCGCCTCGGGCGCTTCGCGCTGCCACTCGCGCAGCACCGGCAGATGGAGCGTCGCCACCCAGGTCGATGCCTCGCCCGGGCCGGAGGAGAGCACCGCGCGCCCGCCGAACTGGACCGCGAGCCGCTCGCGCACGTTGCGCAGCCCGAAGCCCCCGGCGCCGGGCGTGCCGCCCGGGCCGACCGAGTTCACCACCCTGAGCTGCAGGCGATAGGGCGACAGATCCCAGCCGACGTCGATCCGCACCGGACCGCTATGGTCGGCGAGACCGTGAACCACCGCGTTCTCGACCAGCGGCTGCAGGATGAGGCTCGGCACCCAGACGGCGGGAAGGTCGGCGGCCTTCTGGACGTGCACCGTCAGACGATCGGCGAAGCGGCCGGTCTGCAGGCCGAGATACAGCTCGACGAACGCGAGCTCGTCCTTGAGCAGCGCATAGTCGCGCTCCCCGGCCTCGAGCAGGCCACGCAACAGGTCGCCCAAGGATGCGATCAGGCTCTCGGCCAGCTCGGGCTCGCCGCTGATACGCGCCTGGATGGTGTGCAGGACGTTGAAGAGCGTGTGGGGCGAGAGCTGGGCCCGCAAGGCCGCGAGACGCGCGCCCGCCCAGTCGCGCCGCAGCTCTGAGCTACGCAGGGTCAGCACGTGGTAGCGCCGCCAGGTTGACACCACCGTGAGGAGGGCCAGGCCGAAACCGTAGGCGAGAAGTCCCGTCACGGCGCTCGAGACCCACACCGCCCAGTCGCCCCGGGTATAGACGCCGAAGGGCTGTGCGGGCCAGCCGAACGCGGCACGCAGGATGCGGTCTGCGACGAGCATCGCCCAGTACATGAGGAGCGAGAATCCGAGCGCCAGGGCGATCTGTTGCGGCACGCGCCTCCTCGCCGGTCGCCAGCCGAGACGTCCTGCCCTGGAATAGCACGCGAGCAGCAGTGGCAGCATCAGCGCGTACTGCAACACCCGGTGCTCCCAGGGGTAGAAGACTGTGACGTGGCTCACCTCGGCGATCTCGATGCGCATCGCCTCGTGGTAGACGATGTCGGTGAGCGTGACGTAGGACCAGTAGAGGCTGGCCAGCAGCAGCACGCTGCGGCGCGTGAGGAATCGCTCCTCGCTCTCGACCGCGGAGGTGGCCCAGGACCTGAAGGCGGAGGGAATCGCGACCATAGCAATGCTCAAAATCCTACCACTGCGGACGCGTGCCTCCTGCTCCCGCTCGTTGCTGAGGGACAAGCGTGGCATTTCCAGGGACGAACCGCTCCCCACGTATTCCACCGCAGCGGGTGCCGCTAGGATTGATGAACATAACGGGAGGTTGGTTTGCATGAACAGAAGTGCCGCGCTTCGATATTTCGCAGCGGTGGTGACCGGCGCATTGGCGTGTGCGGCGGCGGGCCTCGCGACCGGCGGAACACCGTCGGGGTCCGACACCAGCCACAGCGGGGCGAAGTACCCGCGGATGGCGCCCCTCGATCAGTACCTGATGCGCGATCCGCTCGAGGAGATCGCACTCGCGCGCAGCGCCGCGCCGCAGGCAATCTCGGCCAGGGCCACGGTCCTCGTTCTCGGGCGGGAGGGGTTCGAGACTGCAGTCAAGGGCACCAACGGCTTCACCTGTATCGTCGAGCGGGGGTGGACGGCGCCGTTCGAGAGCGCCGAGTTCTGGAATCCCAAGGTGCGGTCGCCCATCTGCTACAACCCGGCGGCGAGCCGCTCCAATCTCCTCTACACGCTCAGGCGGACGAAGCTCGCACTGGCCGGGCGCTCGAAGGAAGAGATGCTCGATGAGGTTCGCGGCGCGCTCGCGCGCAGCGAGCTCGCGCCGCCTGAGCCGGGGGCGATGTCTTTCATGATGTCGAAGGATGGCTACCTCGGCGACAACCAGGGTCACTGGCATTCGCACCTCATGTTCCACGTGCCGAAAGCCGAGGCCGCGACCTGGGGCGCCAACCTGCCCGGCTCTCCGGTGCTCCTCGACGAGCGCAAGTTCCCCGAGCCCCAGAGCATCTTCCTCGTGCCGATCGGTCACTGGTCCGACGGAACGGAGGCGCCGGCTTCGTAGCTGACAGTCATGGGCGTCGTCACTGCAGCGCGCGACTTCATCACATTTTTCCTTGAGCGAAGTGGCGCGCTGCTACGTTGGCGGCGTGAACCTCATCGACAGCGTCGCGCAGTATCACCGGCCGCTCGTGGTGCGCGACGACTCGACCGGCAGAGTGAGCGCATTGAATAACACCGCGGACGTCGCCGGGCTGGTCGCGCGCAGCTCTCTGCGCTACGTGCTGAGCGATGACCTGACGCGCCTGTGCGCCGATCTCGCCTACTCCAAGGGTGCGGGTACGGTTGCCTGCGGGGATCTCCTGCATGTGCCGGCGCAGACTCTGTGGATGGAGTGGTGCAACGCGCCCTGGACGAGCGCGCTCCAGCACTATGGCTTCCCGCTGATCCCTGCCGGACCGCAATGGGTGGGGCGGCGCGGCGCGTGGGTGCGCGCGACGCCGGACGGCCGGCGCGGCCTGGTCCGCACCTTCTGGAGCGCCACGTCCGCGGACGTGCTCGCGAGCAGCGTCGAGGCCTACTTCGACTTCGATACCGTGACGGGCGAGGAGCCGGAGCCGCTCGACGGCAACACGGGACTCGCCGGGAAAGTCTTCGACAGCGAGCGCGCGGCGGACGACATCCTCGGGCGCTGCTTCCGCTTCCGCTACGAGCAGAGCTGGGCCGATTACTACGGCGGTGCCGGGATCTCGGGCGAGGTCGGCTTCGCGCTGTGGCGGCATGCCGTCGGCACGATTGCAACGGATATCCCCATGCTGCTCACGTTCTTTCTGCTGCTCGCGACGCGCAGCGGACTGCCGCAGCGCTCGCGGACACTCGAGCAGCTCAACCGCCGGCGCCTGCATGGCGGGAAGGCGCCGCTCCTCGAGCACATCGAGGTGACCGCACCGCTCCTCCCCGAATACCGTGAGGGCAGGAGAGGCGAGCCGCTCGCGGGGCGCAGGGGACCGCGGCTTCACCACGTCCGCGGACACCTGGTACGCCGCGGCAGCCAGATCTTCTGGCGTGTGCCGCACCTGCGCGGCAGCGCGCGCGGGGGCGCGCTGCGCTCGCGTACCGTGACGTGGACGTTCGACCGGGCGGTGTCCGGGCGCGCGCACTGACGCATCAGCATGTTGCCGCCGTGGGCGTGCGGCGGCCTGATCGCGGTGTGCGCTGCCGGTCAGGTTTCGTCCGCGCCCGCGGCGGCGACGCCTAAAAGTCAGGCCGCCCGAAAGCGCTCCCGGTACGCGCCCGGCGTCACGCCGAGTGCGGCGATGAAGGTGCGGCGCAGGCTCTCCGGAGTGCCGAAGCCGCAGCGCCGCGCGACCTGCTGCAGCGTCAGATCGGTCTGCTCGAGCTTGCGCCGTGCGGCGGTGACGCGGATCTGCCGGACGTAGTGGCCGGGCGCCGTGCCGACGCCGTCGGCGAAGTGCCGGGCGAAACTGCGCTCGCTCATGGCGATTCTCTCCGCCAGGCGCGGCACCGACAGGTCCTGATCGAGGTGTCCGAGCATCCACAGCTGCAGCTCCCGCAGGCCGGCGTCCTCACTGAACTGTGCCGCGAGGTAGTCACTGAACTGCGACTGGCCCCCGGGGCGCTTCAGGAACAGCACCAGCTCGCGCGCCACCGCGAGCGCCACCGCGCCGCCCTGGTCCTGCTCGATCATGGCGAGCGCCATGTCCATGCCGGCGGTGACGCCGGCGGAGGTGTAGAGGTTGCCGTCGCGCGTGTAGATGGCGTCGTCGCACACGCCGTTGCCGACGGACTTCTTCAGCTCCTCGAGATACGCCCAATGAGTGGTCGCGCGGCGCCCCTCGAGGAGCCCCGCTGCGGCGAGAATCAGCGCCCCGTTGCACACCGAGCCGAGACGCGGGACGCGACCTGCCATGCGGCGCAGCCACGACAGGAGCGGCGCCTGCGTGCGGACTTCGGTCTGGCCGCGCCCCCCGGCCACCAGCAGCGTGTCCGCTCTCGTGACGTCGCGATACGCGCGCTCCGCCACCAGGCGCACGCCCGAGGAGGTGGCGAAAGACCCGGCGCGCGGCGCCACGACCTCGACGTGGTATGCCGGGTCGGGGCGCACACCGTTGTCCTGCATCCAGCGGGTTGCGCGGCTGAATACCTCGAGTGGTCCGGTCACATCGAGGATCTGTACGTCGGGGTACGCGAGCATCACCACCTGATGCGGGCGCCGCACGCGCACTGAATTGGCAGCCATCGTGCCTCGGCCAGGAGCCTGCCTTTATTGCGACGCCTGGGATGAGGTGTTGGCCTTCGTCAGAGTCAGAGGCGTCGGGGACCCGCCGGGGTGAGTCACGTTGCCCGAGATCCGCTCGGCGGTCATCGTGCCCGAGAAATCGACGGGGCCGTCATCCGAGCCCAGCGTGAAATGAATGCTGCCGTGTCCCACCTTCACGTCATCGAGGGGCTCGCTGATCATCCGCTCGCTCGGCACGTCGAGCGTTCCGTGGTACTGCCCATCGACCTGCGCCAGATGCAGCGTCAAGGCCATGGCCGGCTCCGGCTTGGGATAGGCCGGGAGGAACGTGCCCTGCCAGAGCGTCTCGTGGCCTCGGTAGGCGAGGGGGATGGTCGGCGGTACCTCTTTGGGCTCTCCGGCGCCCAGGTTCGTCTTCCAGCCCTGGCCCTGGTACTCCATATAGTCGGCGGTCGCCTGGGCGACCTGCGGCCCGTAGTAGAGCTCCACCACGTGCAGCGCCGAGTCGATGCCGGAGCTCAAGCCACCGGCGGTCAGAATCAGCGGGTCGGACTCCACGTAGCGCACGGAGCTGCGCACCGCGATGCGCGGATACTGATTGGCAAGACGCTGGAGTGAGGCGTGGTGAGTGGTTGCCGCTTTGCCGTCGAGGAGCCCGCTCTCGGCCACCCTGAAGGCGCCGGTGCATACCGACATGATGAGCGCGTGCTGCTCGTGGACCTTGCGCAGCCACGGGCCGAGCCCGGCATCTCCCAACTGGGCTCCAACGACGACCACATCCGGGGTCGGAGCATCGGCAAAGCCGTAGTCCGGCACGATCGTCATGCCGGGCTTCATGCCACCGCTCGTGTGAATGGGCTTGCGGTCGCGTGACACCGTGTAGAGCTCGAAGGGCATCCGCTCGTCCATGTCGCCCGCGCCGGTGTGGACATTCTCGAAGACCTCCCAGGGGCCGGCGTAATCGATCACCACGGCGCCGTCGGTGAGGACGACCGCGACGCGGATCTTGCGTCCCTCGGGTGGCTTCAGGGCGCTGGCGTGAGCGGCAGCTCCCGCCGTAAGTGCGAGCACGGCAAGCATCATGCGGATCATGGGGCGCTCCCTTCGAAGGCCTTTGCTGGTGTCGAGAAGCTTAGGCCGGTGAGCCGGTGCAGAAAAGACAAAGAACACACAGTTTCCGCCAACCCGGATCGAGCCGTTCCCGGCAGCAACTGGCGGGGAAGGGCTGTGGTGCCGCCGGTCTGGATTGAACAGACGACCTGCCGCTTACAAGGCGGCTGCTCTGCCACTGAGCTACGGCGGCGCCGGGCGGATTGTACGCCAGGTCCGGCAAGCGGCGGATCGGCGCTCCTCGGTGGTGCACAGTGTCCGCACCACGCGCCCTGAGGTTCAGTTTTTCTGAAGCGTCCTTCAGGCATTGAGTTTGCTGCTCGGGCGGACAGTCCCAACACTGTGCGCGACCTACCGCACGGTGACCGGGATCTCTCCGATGATCCGCACATCATCCGCTGTCAAGAAGATGGGCCGCATGTCTGCGGCGGCCCTTGGCATGCTTCTGTGCCTCAGCACGTATGCCACACCAGCGGCCCGTGCCGATGCGGCGGATACGCGGGCGGCCGGCACGCCACTCTACGGGCTGACCCCTCAATACCGCCCCGCGGGGCCGCCGGCCGCTTTCAGCGTTCCTGTCGGTGCATCCCTGTTTGGCCCTTTGGCGCGGCCTGACCACGTTTTCGGCAGGGATCTTCGACTCTCGAGTGGCCGGGCGCCCCAAAATGAGAGCGAGCTCCTGCTGAGGAACTCGGCCCCTCTGCTCCGCGCGAGGGTCCGAATGCCTCTGGGTAGGGAGCGCCTCTTTGTGTACGCCGACATGGGCGCCGCGGACTCCCCCTTGAGGTACCAGGGCCTGCTCGGCATCCGCGTCGGCCAGGATGCGCACCTGCTGGGCGGCTGGCGCCGCATTACCTACTACTTCAGCCCCGGCAGGGATTTTGATTCGCTCGATTTCGACGGCCCGTTCCTCGCGGTACAGCGCGCCTGGTAGGGAGGCAGCGCGCAGCAGCAGAGAGCTCTAAGCGCGGGCACTTCCGCGCCGCGCCGCTTCGATGGCGGCGATGTCGATCTTCTGCATCGCCATCATCGCATCGAACGCGCGCTTGGCGGCTGCGCGGTCGGAGTCGGTTATTGCGTCCATCAGGGCCCGGGGCGTGATCTGCCAGGACAGGCCCCACCTGTCCTTGCACCATCCACACGGCCCTTCGGTACCGCCGTTGCTGACGATCGCGTTCCAGTAGCGGTCGGTCTCGGCCTGGTTGTCGGTGATGATCTGAAATGAAAAGGCCTCGGAGTGCTTGTACATGGGCCCGCCGTTGAGGCCGAGGCAGGGCACTCCAACCACCGTAAACTCAACCGTGAGCACCTGTCCCTGTTTCCCGGCCGGGTAGTCGCCCGGCGCGCGGTGGACCGCGGTCACGACGCTGTTTGGAAAGGTCTGCGCGTAGAAGCGGGCAGCATCCTCTGCGGTGCCGTCATACCAGAGACAAATTACGTTCTTGGCCATCGGCTGTCTCCATTCGTTCGTTACGGGCTACCGTCCGTGAGTACGACGAAGCAGGGACCCGGAATTCGACAGGTCGCGGAGACCCGGACCGCGCTATAGCCCTCTTCCACAGATTGACCCTTGCTGCCACGGCTCACCTCGCCGTTGTCGCTGTTGGTCTACACCCGCCGCGAGGGCGGTAGACGGCAGCCCGGGTGAGATGGAAATGTCACGAGGGCGCCCGCTCGTTCGTCTTATCAGTACGAAGCGCTTCCGCACACAACCAGGCAGGCTTAAGTATGACCATCACCCCCACGCCCAACGAGCTGCTCGACACCTCGATAGCACAGCTGCGCACGCTGGCCGCTTTTCTGCGCGAGCAGCTCGGGCAGGGGATGGAAGGCATGACGTCCTGCTCCGCGCAGGTTGCTGCCTGCAGGGAGGTCCTGGGCGCGCTCAGTGTGCTCATTGTGCGACTCCAGGCTGCGCGCGAGCCGTTGGCCGGCGCCGGCGAGTCGGAGCATGCGGGACTACCGTCTCGGTACGACCGCCCGCGGGCCTCAGGGACGGTGTTCGAGCCCTGGGAGTGATGCCCAGACGAGCCAGATGCTGCTCCACACTCCGAAGGTGAAGTAGAGCGTCATCCACGGGATCTCGTTTTTCCAGTCGTCCCAGCGGTAGGACACCATCCAGCGTTTGCGAGCGTCGACGATACCGTCGGCGATGCTCGAGTATTCGTGTCCGCTTGCCTGGTCGCCGCGCCATCGTGCCCAGTACATCGGGACGTCGTAGACGAAGATGAACGCGACATAGGCGAGACCCCCGGCAATCACCGGCAGGTACAGGCTCTCGAGTTGATGCGGCCCGATCACCAG
>DATMMK010000044.1:0-41021 GCA_035569755.1 Steroidobacteraceae bacterium | reverse complement strand
CCGTAGAGATTGGTGAAGCGTGCGTGCGGCACGCGCCGCATCCAGTAAATCAGCGTGGCGGTCGGCAGCACCTCGCCGCACCACAGCACGCGGCGCAGCTCGGGGAAGTCCCCCTGCTGCACGACGTCGAATTTGGCCATGAGGTTGAGGACCGAGGGCACCGAGAACCACTGCGTCAGGCGCGCTCTGCGGATGAGCTGGGCGAGCTTGTGCGGCAGCAGATTCAGGGCCTGCGGGATGAGATGCAGCTCGGCCCCGGCGCCGAGCGTGCCAAAGACATCGAATGTCGACAGGTCGAAGTGCAGCGGCGGGTGCTGTGAGGCGCGCTCCTCCGGGGAGAGACCGAAGCAGGCCGCCGCCCACTCGAGGAAGCGCAGCACGCTGTAGTGCGTGATCATCACCCCCTTCGGCTGGCCGGTGGAGCCGGACGTGAAGAGGATGTGGGCGAGGTCCGTCTCGTGGCTCATGCCCGGCGGCGCGCTCGCCGGCTGGCCGGGGAGATCCGCGGCTGTGAATGCCGGGGCTAGCTCCTCATCGGGCGCCCCGGCGTCGAGCCACCCGACCAGCGGGCGCCGCTCGAGCGTCGCGCATGCCAGCGTCGCGCGCAGCTGCGCGGCCGTCTCGCGCGTCGCCAGGATCGAGTGGCAGCCGCACACTTCCAGCATGCGCGCCAGCCGCGCGGGAGGACCGGCCGGGTCGAGTGGCACGTAAGCGGCGTCCGCCTTGAGGACGCCGACGAGGCAGGCGATCGCTGCCGGGGTCTTCGGCATCAGCAGGGCGACGCGATCTCCGCGGCGGCAGCCGAGGTGCCGCAGCATGTGCGCGAGACGATTGCTCGCGGCCTCGAGCTCGCCGTAACTCAGACCGCCGTCCTGGGAGATGACCGCCCGGGCTTCGGGGCGCGCCTCTGCCCGTTCGCTGATCGCCGTCTGCAGCAGACGGCTCATGCCGCGAGCGAGTCGCCGGCGGCTCCGAAGGCGGCGCCGATATGCCGCAGCTCTTCCGCGCCCGCGGGTACGTCGAGCACGAAGGTCCGATAGCCGGCCTGCACGTAGCCGGCGATCGCGTGCGCCACCCTCGAGTAACTCCCGACGAGGTAGGGACAGAAGGTCTTGTAGTTCTTGAAGGGAACCAGCCAATAGGGGTTATTCGCCCCGGCCGGCGTTTCGCCGAGCGCGGAGAGCTGGCGGTGCCAGGCCGAGTCCGACACTTTCATCGCCAGCTCGTGGGCAAGCTGGCCGTGGCGGTCGGGCGGAAAGCGCGCATGCGCGACCCGCCAGGCCTCCGCATCAGCGCTGCGGGCGATGATGCCGATACGGATACCGCGCGAAGCAGCGGTCGGCACCTCGGCGGCAAGGCAGTCGGCGGCCGGCTTCGGGTACTCGATCGCGGTCGCGCCGAGGCGGATCGCCGCCGCCATGCCCGCCTCAGAGGAGCCGGAGATCAGGATCCCGGGCAGCAGCGCGCGCGGTACGCGCGGCGTCAGCCTGAGATTCTTCACCCGGTAGTGAGTGCCGTTGAACGTGACCGGCTCCTCCGATTCCAGCAGCTGCTGCACGATCGTCGTGTACTCGATCAACCGCTCGTAGCGCTGGTCGTGCGGCGTGCGGTCGTCGAGCGCGGCGAGATCGTTCGCGAAGCCGCCCGCCACCATGTTGAGATACACACGGCGGCTGTGGAGGAAAGCCAGGGAGGCGACCATCTTGGCGACGCTGTAGGGGTGCATGTAGGCGGGCTGCACCGCGACCAGGGGACACAGACTCCTCGTCGCCCCGATGATCGTCTGTGCGACGAGCCAGGCATCCACCTGGCTGTTGTCGGTGTAGACGAGGATTCCCTCGCAGCCGGCGTCCTCGCTCCAGCTGGCGATTTCCTCCACCTGCGCGAGGTAGGCCTCCGCGCCGGCCGTGACTGAAGGCGGACAGGTAGAGAACACTCGCAGGCTCGAGGCAGCGGACATGTCAGTCCCCCGTGTGGTGTTGGCTTGATGATAGGGGCGCAGGATTCGAGTACCTTGTGGGCGGGGCGGCCCCGACGAGTGGTCCATTCGGACCAAACCGGCCCCGCTGAGTCGTGGCCTGTAGCTGAACAGCTACGTACAGAGGCTGCGCGGCGACATTCTCATGGTGATGCGGCGATAGTGGGCCGATGTGCCACACACTAGGATGTGCAGAGTTCTGAGGCGCCGGAGCACGGGATCGCGACGGCGCGTTGTGGGGGAGGCTGGATGAACGACGTTGCGTACGTACCCGAGGCTCGTGATCAGCGCGAGGCTGCCGAACCACGCAGGCCGCGCGACCCGCGCGAGGTCCTCGATCAGCGCACGCTGCTCGCCGCGCTGCGCGCGCTGCGCAAGGGCGATTTCGCGGTGCGGCTGCCGCTCGATCTCACCGGCATCGAGGGCGAGATTGCGCAGGTTTTCAACGACCTCGCCGAACTGAATGCGGCGATGAGCGAGGAGCTCACGCACGTCTGCGAGGCCGTGGGCAAGGAAGGTCAGATCAGCCAGAGGATGCGCGTCGCCGGGGCAGTCGGCTCGTGGGCGAGCAAGGTCGAGTCCGTCAACACGCTCATCGCCGACTTGATGCGGCCGACTACCGCGGTCGCCGCTGTGATCGAGGCGGTGGCCAACGGCGATCTCTCGCAGCGCATGCCGTTCGACATCGACGGCCTGCCGTTGCGCGGCGAGTTCCAGCGCATCGGCAAGATCGTGAACACGATGGTGGATCAGCTCAACGGCTTCGCCTCGGAGGTGTCGCGCGTGGCGCGCGAGGTGGGCACGGAGGGCAAGCTTGGCGGCCAGGCACAGGTGCAGGGAGTGGCGGGCACCTGGAAGGACCTCACCGACAACGTCAACCAGCTCGCCGAGAACCTCACGACCCAGGTGCGCAACATTGCCGAGGTCACGACCGCAGTCGCCAAGGGCGACCTGTCGAAGAAGATCACGGTGGACGTGCGCGGCGAGATCTTCGAGTTGAAGAGCACCATCAACACGCTGGTGGATCAGCTGAACGGCTTCGCCTCGGAAGTGTCGCGCGTGGCGCGTGAGGTGGGCACGGAGGGCAAGCTCGGCGGTCAGGCGCGCGTGCCGGGAGTGGCGGGCACCTGGAAGGACCTCACCGACAACGTCAACGCGATGGCGGCCAATCTCACCGGCCAGGTGCGCAACATCGCCGAGGTCACGACCGCGGTCGCCAAGGGCGACCTGTCGAAGAAGATCACGGTGGACGTGCGCGGCGAGATCCTCGAGCTCAAGAGCACCATCAACACCATGGTGGATCAGCTCAACGGCTTCGCCTCGGAAGTGTCGCGCGTCGCGGGTGAGGTGGGCACCGAGGGCAAGCTCGGCGGTCAGGCGCGCGTGCCGGGAGTGGCGGGCACCTGGAAGGACCTCACCGACAACGTCAATCAGCTGGCGGCCAATCTCACCGGCCAGGTGCGCAACATCGCCGAGGTCACGACCGCGGTCGCCAAGGGCGACCTGTCGAAGAAGATCACGGTGGACGTGCGCGGCGAGATCCTTGAGCTCAAGAGCACCATCAACACGATGGTGGATCAGCTCAACGGCTTCGCCTCGGAAGTGTCGCGCGTGGCGCGCGAGGTGGGCACCGAGGGCAAGCTTGGCGGCCAGGCACAGGTGCCCGCGGTAGCCGGGACCTGGAAGGACCTCACCGACAACGTCAACCAGCTCGCCGAGAACCTCACGACCCAGGTGCGTGCGATCGCGGAAGTCGCCACTGCCGTGACCAAGGGAGATCTCACGCGCTCGATCATGGTCGAGGCGATGGGCGAGGTGGCTTCGCTCAAAGACAACATCAACGAGATGATCCGCAACCTCAAGGACACGACGCTCAAGAACAACGAGCAGGACTGGCTCAAGACCAACCTCGCGAAGTTCTCGCGCATGCTGCAGGGGCAGGGCGACCTGGTGGCGGTATCGCAACTGGTGCTGTCGGAGCTCGCGCCGCTGGTGCACGCGCAGCAGGGGGTGCTCTACCGGCAGTCGCGGCAGGACGACGGGCCACGCCTGGAGCTGGTCGCAAGCTACGCCTCGGAGCCCGAGCGGCCGCTGCCGCAGACGCTGCGGCTCGGTGAGGGGCTGGTTGGCCAGTGCGCTCTGGAGAAGAAGCGCATCCTGCTCGAGAACCTGTCGCCGGCGTTCATTCGCGTCAACTCCTCGCTGGGCTCGGCCGCGCCGCTGCACGTGGTGATTCTGCCGGTGCTGTTCGAGGGCGAGTTGAAGGCGGTGCTTGAGCTCGCCTCGCTGCGCAGCTTCAACGCGACCTATCTCTCGTTCCTCGATCAGCTCGCCGAGAGCATCGGCATCGTGCTCAACACGATCGAAGCCAACATGCGCACCAGCGACCTGCTGCACCAGTCGCAGTCGCTGACCACCGAGCTGCAGCGCCAGCAGGGGGAGCTCAAGCAGACCAACGACCGCCTGGAGCAGCAGGCGGAAAATCTGCAGAAGTCCGAGGCGCTGCTGAAGATGCAGCAGGAGGAGCTCAGGCGCACCAACGACGAGCTGCAGCAGAAGGCGCAGCTGCTCTCCGAGCAGATGCGGCAGGTCGAGTACAAGAACGAGGAGATCGAGCTCGCCAAGGCCGCCCTCGAGGAGAAGGCCGAGCAGCTCGCGCTGAACTCGCGCTACAAGTCGCAGTTCCTCGCGAACATGTCGCACGAGCTGCGCACCCCGCTCAACAGTCTGCTGATTCTGGCGAAGCTGCTCGCGGATAACGCGGGCGATAACCTGACGACCAAGCAGATCGACTACGCGCAGACGATCTACGCGGCCGGCGCCGACCTGCTCTCGCTGATCAGCGACATCCTCGATCTGGCAAAGATCGAGTCGGGTACGGTGACACTCGACCTGAGCGCGCTGCGCATGGCGGATCTCAAGGACTACGTCGAACGGACGTTCCGCCCCACGGCGCTGGAGAAGCAGCTCGACTTCACCGTCACCGTCGACCCGCAGCTCGCCGCCATCAGGACCGACGAGAAGCGGCTGCAGCAGATCCTGAAGAACCTGCTGTCGAATGCCTTCAAATTTACCCGTCAGGGCTCGGTGGAGCTGCGGGTCGGGCGGGTGCCGAGCGGCTGGCCGGCGGACAACGCACGACTGGAGGCAGCCGAGGAAGTCATCGCCTTTACGGTCGCGGATACCGGCATCGGGATACCCGCGGACCAGCAGAAGATCATCTTCGAGGCGTTCCAGCAGGCCGACGGCACCACCAGCCGCCATTACGGCGGCACGGGCCTTGGACTGTCGATCAGCCGCGAGCTCGCCGGCCTGCTCGGCGGTGAGATCACCGTGACGAGCGTTCCGGGGACAGGCTCGAGCTTCGTGCTCTATATGCCACTGCTGCGCGCGGAGGCAGTCGAACCCGCCGCGGCGGCCGCGGCGGTCGCGCTTGCGGGGAGCGCCGCGCGCGAGCGCATCGTGCCGCCGGCCGTGCCGGCCGTACCGGTCGCGCTTCCGGGAAGCATCCCGCGTGAGCGCACCCAGCCGCTGGCCGCGCCCGTGGCGCGCGTCCCCGACGACCGCGACAGCCTCGGCCCCGATGACCGCGTGCTGCTCATCATCGAGGACGATGCACGCTTCGCGGCTACGCTGCTCGAGGTGGCGCGCGAGCACGGCTTCAAGGGGGTCGTAGCGGGCGACGGCAACACCGGTTTCGCCCAGGCCCTCGCGCTGCAGCCCGATGCCATCGCCCTCGACCTCAAGCTCCCGGACGCGGATGGCTGGATGGTCCTCGACCTGCTGAAGCACAACGCGAAGACGCGACACATTCCGGTGAGCGTCGTCTCGCTCAAGGAGCACACGCACCGGAGCCTGCACATGGGTGCGGTGGCGGTGATGCACAAGGGGGACGCGCGCGAGGTGCTGCAGGAGGCGCTGGCCAAGACCCGCGATCTCCTCGAGCGCGAGTCCAAGGTGCTGCTGCTGGTCGATGGCGATGACGCCCGGCGGGCGGCTATCGAAGCGTCGCTGTGCGGCGTGGCCGTGGCGATCACCTCGACCGCGCGCGGCGAGGATGCCCTGGAGGCGCTGCGCAAGGCACGCTTCGACTGCGTGGTTCTCGGTCCCGAGCTCGCCGACATGAGCAGCGTCGAGCTGCTCAAGACCGTGGCCGAATCGGCGGCCGTCACCGAGATGCCCTTCGTGATCTGCGAGACCGACAGCCTCGGCGGCCGGGACAACGCCGAGCTCGGCAGGCTGGCGGAAATACTGGTCCTGAAGAAAGCACCGACGCACAAAGCAATGCTGGAAGAGACTGCGCTGTTCCTGCATCAGACACTGAGCGGCCTGCCCGACAGCAGTCGCTCGCTGCTCGGCGCGCGCGGCAGCGACCGGGGGCTGGTCAACCGCAAGGTCCTCATCGTCGACGACGACGTGCGCAACGTGTTCGCGCTCACCGGCGCTCTCGAGCAGCACGGCATGACGGTACTCAACGCCGAGGACGGCAGGGAGGGCATCGAAGTCCTGCAGGAGAACCCGGACATCGAGGCCGTCCTGATGGACATCATGATGCCGGGGCTCGACGGCTACGACACCATCCGCATCATCCGCGGCCTGGAGCAGTTTCGTGAGCTGCCCATCATCGCGGTCACGGCCAAGGCGATGAAGGGCGATCGCGAGAAGTGCATCGCTGCCGGCGCGTCGGACTACATCGCCAAGCCGGTCAATGTCGAGCAGCTCGCCTCACTCCTGCGGGTTTGGCTCAACCGTTAGGGCGCTGGATGAACGCGGTCGCCGATTCGCAGCACGGCAGCATCCTGGTGGTGGATGACGAGGCGCCTAACCTCAAGGCGATGGAGGCGCTGCTCTGCGCGACCGGTTGCCACGTGGAAATTGCCGCTTCGGGGGCCGAAGCGCTGCGGCGCATCCTGCGCACCGACTACGCCCTCATCCTGCTCGACGTACGCATGCCCGACATGGACGGCTTCGAGACTGCGGGCCTGATCCGCAAGCTCAAACGCTCGCGCCACACTCCCATCGTCTTTCTCACGGCCGCGGACGAGCACGCCGACTGGGTGCTGCGCGGCTACGGGGCCGGCGCCGTTGACTACCTCGTCAAGCCGGTGGACCCCGAGGTGCTGAAGTCGAAGGTAGCGGCCTTTCTCGACTTGAGCAGCCACAGCGCCGGCCTCGCGACTGAAGTGGCCCGGCAGCGCGTTGCGCAGCGCGAATTGATAAAGACGAAAGACGACCTCGAGGTCAAGGTCCGCGAGCGCGCCGCGAACCTGATCTCGGCCCACGAACGCTTGCGCCAGGAAGTACAGCAGCGCGAGCGTGCCGAGGCGGAGCTGCTGGTGGCGAAGCGTACGGCGGAGGACGCCAATCGCGCCAAGAGCGAGTTTCTGGCCAGCATGAGCCACGAGATTCGCACGCCTATGAACGGGATCATCGGCCTGACGCAGGTGGTGCTCGACACGCCGCTCAGTGCCGAGCAACGCGAGTGCCTGGAGCTGGTGCGTGCTTCGGGCGAGTCGCTGCTCGCCATCGTCAACGACATTCTCGATCTCTCCAAGATCGAGGCCGGACGCCTGGCGATCGAGCACATCCCCTTCCAGCTCCAGGAGTGCATCGACGAGGCGATGAAACCGCTGGCGATCGTGGCGAGCCGCAAGGGGCTGCGGCTCACCTGGGAGATCGGGCCGCAGACACCGCCGGTGGTCGTCGGCGATCCCGTTCGTCTGCGGCAAATAGTCACCAACCTGGCGGGCAATGCCGTCAAGTTCACATCCCGGGGGGCGGTCACACTGCGGGTGCAGGGCGAGTTGCCCACCGACGGCGCGCTCGCCTGCCTGTTCTCCGTCGAGGACACCGGGATCGGGATCCCGGCCGAACAGCAGGCGGCCATCTTTGCGCCGTTCCGGCAGGGCGACACCTCAACGGCGCGCCACTACGGTGGCACCGGCCTTGGGCTGCCGATTTCGGCTCGTCTCGTCACCCTGATGGGCGGCCGCATCTGGCTCGAGAGCACGCCGGGCGAGGGGACCACGTTTCATTTCACCTTGCGCCTCGGAGTCGCCGCGGAGCAGCCGCTGGAAACGCCGCGGCTTGTGGCTGCGACCGATGGCGCAGCCGTGAGTCGCGGCGCCGGCGAGATGCGGCCCCTCAGCGTACTGCTGGTGGAAGACAATGCGGTCAACCGCCGTCTGGCCGAGATCGTGCTGAGTCGGCGGGGCCACACGGTGGCGGCGGCTGACACTGCGCCGGATGCCCTGCGGGCGTTGGCCGAGCAGTACTTCGACCTGGTGCTGATGGATCTGCAGCTGCCCGGAATGGACGGCATCAGCGCGACTCGAGCGATCCGCGCGGCCGAGAAGGGCGGCAGGCGGCGCGTGCCGGTGCTCGCCCTCACCGCGCACGCCCTGCCGGGGGTGCGCGAGCAATGCCTGGAAGCCGGAATGGATGGCTATCTGACCAAGCCCCTCAAGCCCGCGGACCTGCTGGAGGCGGTCGAGCGGCTCGGGCTGCTGAGGCCGGGCGCGGCGGCGGCCCAGGCGGCGCCCCGGGACCCCGACCGCTGGACGCTCCTCGAGGAGGTGGGCGGCGATGCGCAGCTGCTCGAGGAGATCTGCGGGCTGTTTGCGCGCGAGTCGGCGGGACAGATGCGGGCGCTGCGCACGGCCATCGACCAGGGCGACAGCTCGAGCTTTGCGCGAGCCGCACACACGCTGCGCGGCATGTTGCGCTCGGTGCACGCGGCGGCGGCCGAGCAGCTTGCCGGGACGCTGCAGCCGCTCGATCCCTGCGGGCAGCGCGACCAGGCGCTCGGGATCTGCGAGCGCCTCGAGGACTCGCTCGCCGTGCTGCGTGAGCGCTTCGCTGCACCGCAGCCGAGTGTCCCCTCGGGTGTCGCCGGACCGCGACGGCCGACGGTTTCCCCGCCACGCCTCTGACCCCGAAACGAGGGGTTTCGCCCGACGGCCGGCGCCCATGGCCCGTTAGAACCATGCGGCACTGTGACTTACGTCGCATCCAATCTGGTACTTCATACAGCGAGGCTGGGCATGCTGTACCGAATCACAAGCGAGGCTGGCTACCTGCGGGCCGAACTCTTCCATCGGGAGACGGCCGAGGAGTCCAGGGAGTTCTTTGCCGCGGTCGCAGAGGCCGCGCAGCGGCGTCGCTGCAACAGCATCCTCATCTCGGTACGTTCCTCGAGCCCGCTGTTCACCGTAGACCGGTCGGGATTCTTCGCCGAGTTCGCGCTGCTCGACAGCAGCCAGGACCGCAAGGTGGCGTTGGTGGCGGACAGTGAGGAGCTCGACTACTCGCACGAATACTTCGCGCTCCTGGCGCAACACCAGGGGATGAACGTCGGTCACTTCCGCAGCGAGGTGGCGGCGCTCGACTGGCTGCGTCCACAGAGCCTGGAGACGGCGCAGGACGGCTATTATGGCCAACGTTCTCATCTTTGACCCCCAGTCGAGCGTCCGCCACAGCATGGCCGCGAGCCTGCGCAAGCGCGGGCACTCCGTGGTGCAGGTGAGCGATGCCGACGAGGCGTTGCGGCGCTCGCGCCTCGACCGCCCGGACCTGCTGGTCGTGGACATCGCGGCGCCCGATCTCGACGGCTGCAGGTTCGCGATGCAGATCCGCTGCCAGCTCGGTGTGCCGCGTCCGCGCGTGCTGATGCGCGCGGCCGCCGGCATGGAAGCGCAGGCACGGGCACTGGCGTACGCCTTTGGCGCTTCCTTCGCCGCCAAGCCGACGGATCCGGAGCTGCTGTTGTCGATCGTCGAGGCCGCACTGCGCGAGCCGCCTCCGGGGGATTCGGGGCCGGAGCTCGAGGCGGGCGCGGTCGACCTGCTGACGCAACCGGTCGGCAGACTCACCCGCCGGGTAGCCGAGCGCAGCGCCCAGCTCGAGGTGGCCCGGACGGCGCTCGATCTGGAGATCAGAAAGCGTATCTGGGCGGAGCAGGACCTGATGCGCGCCAATCTGCGGCTGCAGGATCAGGCGATGCGCGATGCGGTCACCGGCCTGCACAACCGCCGCTTCCTCGAGGAGTCGTTGCGACACGAAGAGACGCGCGCCAAGCGGCATCGTCACGCGCTCGCGATCATGATGATCGACGTCGATCGATTCAAGGAATTCAACGACACGCTGGGACACTTGGCGGGCGATGCGATCCTGCAGTCTGTGGGCAAGTGTCTGCTGTCGGTCTCGCGCGGCGAGGACATCGTGGCGCGCTACGGGGGCGATGAGTTCGCGCTCATGATGGCCAATACCTCGAAGGAGACCGCGCGGCGGCGCGCCGAGCTGATCCGCCAGCGCGTGCACAGCCTCGAGATCGGCCAGAACGGCAGCCAGCTGGGACCGGTCACGCTGTCGGTGGGGATCGCGATCCTGCCCGAGCACGGCGAGACAGCCGACGCGGTGCTGCGCGCCGCGGACGATGCCCTGCTTCGCTGCAAGCAGGCGGGACGCAACCGCATCATCGTGTCCTCGGACCAGGAACCCGAGCTGCCGCAGCGAGCCCGGGGACCGCAGCTCGCAACCGCTATCGCGAGCTGATCTCGAAGCGATCCGGCTCGCTCCAGGGGTTGTCTGCCGGCCCGGTCGCCTCATAGCGCACCATCGTGCCTGTCAGCCGTTCGCCCTGGAGCGTGAAGCGCAGGTAGTGAAAGTTGACCGACGTCCGCAGCCTCGAGAGTTCACCCGCCATGCGCAGAACCGGCAGCGGCGTCGCTCCGCCGCCCCCGCTGACGAGGTACGGGACGCCGTCGCGCTCGAAGCGCTCGTAGTTATGGACGTGGCTGCCGATCACGAGCACGCGCGCGTGGAGCGTCAGCGCCCTGCTCGACAGGTAGCGCTCAACCTGCGCCTCGTCCCGGCCACGCGGAAAGATCGGGTCGCGCACGGGAGGGTAGTGCAGCAGGATGAGGATGAAGCTCACACGCTTGTCGGAGTCTGCCGCGCTCAGCTCCCGCTCGAACCAGGCGCGTTGCCCGCTGCCCGGGTCGAGGGATGAATCGGAGTCGAGCACGAGTGCGCGCAGCGAGTCGCCCAGGGCTACCGAGTACCAGCGGTGAGGACGTAACGGCAACACCTCGAACGCGCGCCACCAGTTCTCGAGACAGGGACTGTCGTCGCGCTCCGGCTGGCACTTGCGGAACTCATGGTTGCCGAGAGCCGGGAATACCGGGATCTCCCGCTGTGCCCACTCCGCCGTCTCGCTGCGGTAGGTTGCGTAGTCCTGCGGATCATCGCCCTGGTAGACGAGGTCGCCGCCGACGAAGATCGCCGCGGGATTCTCGGCGGCGATACCGGCGACCAGCGCGCGCCGCGCACCGGCATCGGCGACGCGCTCGCGCTGCGTGAAGCGTGTGTCGCCGTACACGACGAAGGTCAGCGTGCCGTGCGGCACGGCCACGTGAAAGCGTGGGGGCGCCTCGCTGGCGCATGCCAGGCCACACTGCACGGCGAGAACCCAGCCGAGCAGCGCGCCGCGAACCGACCGGTTGTTGCGCTGGCGCACGGACTTCAGCGCGGCGGCTCGAAGGTGCCTTGATAGGAGCGGCGCCCTTGCGGGGTATCACAGGCGACGTCGAGCGTCGCTACCTGCTGTGTCGCGGGATCGAAGCCGTGGCCCTCGCCGTCGACGAACTCGGCGCTCGCGAGCAGTGCGGCCTCGGTGATCCCCGGCCGGATCGTCCCGACCGGGCGCGTGTACCCCGAGGAGATCCCCTGCGCGTCGATGCTCAGCTCACAGTTGCTCCAGGCAAAGGAGTCGCCGTTCTGCACTCGCAGGAGAAACAGCTTGCGGTTGTAGCCTACGGTAGCAGCGAGCCCGCTGCCGCCCGGACCGGGCTGCGCGATCGTGGTAGCGGGCGGCAGCGCGCGGGGGGGTCCGCCCGGCGCCTCGGACTTGGAGCTGAGGCGCCAGATCATCGCACCGGCGCACACGGCGGCGATGGCCAGAATGCCGGAGAGCCCGATCGCTGAGGATCTCGTGGGAGTGGGTCGGCCGCAATGCGGGCAGGCGCTCGCCGCGGACGAGACGTCCTGGCCGCAGTCAGGGCATTTGCGCAGGCTCACCGGTCCTGTCCTCGATGCCCCTATTGTGTCGGTTCAGCGTACCGGCGTCATCTTCGTCTTCAGGGGAGAGGTGCCGCGCCGGCCGGGCGCGGAACCGGGAGGCCGCCGTCGCCGAGCGCGGCGCAGCCGCTCAGCTGAGCGCGCAGCGTCGCGCCGAAAGCCTCCGCGGGCTGAGGCTCGCAGCAGTAGTAGCCCTGCCAGTGATCGCAGCCGAGGGCGCGCACGCAGCGCAGCTGCTCCTCGGTCTCGACTCCCTCGGCGACCACCTGCAGCCCGACACTGTGGGCCAGGGAGATGATGGCATGTACGATCGACTCGTCCGTGCGGCTGGTCGCCAGGTCGCGCACGAAGCTGCGGTCGATCTTCAGCTTGTCGATCGGAAAACGGCGCAGATAACTCAGGCTCGAGTAGCCGGTGCCGAAGTCGTCGACCGCAACGGTGACGCCCATCCTGCGCAGCTGCTTCAGCACCCCAGCCGACTCCTCCGGGTTGGTCATGACCGCACTCTCGGTGAGCTCGATCTCCAGGCAGTGGGCATCGAGGCTCGCGGCGGCGAGGGCCGAGCGGATGACCTCGAGCAGGCACTGGTGGCGGAACTGGGTCGCCGACAGGTTCACCGCGACGCGGATCCCCGCACCATGGCCGAGCCGCCACGCGGCGCCGTAACGGCACGCCTCGCGAATGACCCACTCGCCGAGCGGGATCATCAGACCGGTTTCCTCGGCGAGCGGAACGAAGGAGGAGGGCCCGATGACGCCGCGCCGCGGATGTCGCCAGCGCAGCAGCGCTTCGGCGGTGATGATGCGGCCGGTGCTCGCGGACATCACCGGCTGGAAGCACAGCTCGAACTCACCGGCCACCATGGCGCGACGCAGGTCGTTCTCGAGCGCCAGCCGCTCGTGCATGGAGTCGGTCATGCCGTGCTGGAAGAACTGCACCGCGCCGCCGCGCTCCTTGGCGAGCGTCATGGCGACCTCGGCGTGGGAGAGGAGATCGTCGACACGGCGGCCGTCGTCGGGCCAGACACTGACGCCGATACTCGGGCGGACAGTTACGTCGGCGCCGTTGATGGGGAAGGGCTCGCGCAGCTCGGCGACGATGTTGCGGGTCGTCGTCTCGGCATCGAAGCGCGCCGCAAGGCTGTCGATCAGGACCACGAACTCGTCACCTCCGAGGCGCGCCAGCAGATCGCCGGGCCGCAGCACCGAGCCGACCCGGCGCGCCACCTCGCAGAGCAGCCAGTCGCCGGCGCCATGGCCGAGGGAGTGATTGAGAGAGCTGAAGTGATCGAGATCGAGCACCGCCACAGCGATGGCGCGCTCGGGCCGCCCGCTATCGGCGAGCGCCTGTGCGAGACGCTCCTTGAAGAGCAGCCAGTTCGGCAGCCCGGTGAGCGAGTCATGGGTGGCGAGGTACTGCAGGCGCGTGCGCACCTCCTCGAGCTCGCGGGCGGACTGCGCGCTGCGGTCGGCGAGGCGCCGCTCGTAACAGCTGGCGAGGTGTGTGATGGCGAGGATCGCAAGCCCGGCCGCGCCGAGCGCGGCGCCGAGCAGCTCGCGGCCCGCGCCCGGTCCCTGCCCGAAGCTGCCGAACTCGAGCGTCCCGCCCTGCCAGCCCGCGAGCGGCGTCAGCAGCAGCGCCGCGGCGCCGAGCAGCGTCGCGGCGGCCCTGGCGGTCAGGCGGATCCAAAAGGGCTTCGGCCCGACCCGGTAGCGCAGCAGGAAGGCGCTGCTGAAGGCCGCGAACGCCAGCGTCAGCGAGAGGATGAGCGGGCGGATGATGTCTGCGGCAGGGCGCGCCGGACCGACCGCGGCGACCGCAGTCCAGTAGGTGGCCGAGATCCCTGCCGCGGCCGCCGTGCTCCCGGCCAGAATTCTCGAGATGCTTGGTTCGCTTCCTGCGAACACCGCGAGCATTCCCATGAGGTCGAGCACGGCGACCGCGAACGCTGCAAGAAGGATGGTGATGTCGGTCTCGGCCCAGCTCTGCGTCCCGAGGGCGAGCAGGCCCGTCAGATCGAGGCACCACAGGCCCGCTCCGAGCGCGAGTGCGCCGGACACGGTCCTGCGCAGCACGCGCCGGCGCGAAGAGGCCGACAGGCGTGTGGTCACATCCAATGTAGTTTGGGAAGCGGCCAGGGCGATCACTGCCGCCAACACCGCGAGCCACCCGTCGACCGTCACGCCGCTCGCCGTCCGTGGTTGTCACCGCCTTGCATGGGCCGGCAAGGTATGCGGAAAGCCCTGCTCAGCAAATCGCGATGATTGGGTAACGCTCCGGGGGAGATCCTGTAGCGGGGCGTTCCGCTGCGGGCGCGCGCCCCGTGCTAGCGCAAATTTCGATGGCGGCAGCGCAAATTTCGCTGGTCCCGGCTCAAATCTCGATGATCTTGTTGCGCACCGCGTATTTCACCAGGTCCGAGAGCGAAGCGAACTGCATCTTGCGCATTATGTTGGCTCGATGGGTCTCGGCCGTCTTGACGCTGATGCCGAGCGCACGCGCGACATCCTTGTTGCTCGCGCCCTCGGCGAGCAGCTGCACGATCTCGCGCTCGCGCGCGGAAAGACTCTGCACCGTATCCGTCCCCGCGGCGCCCGTGGCGCGCAGGTAACCCTCGAGGACCAGCCGCGCAACCCCGGAGGTGAAGAACGTCTGTCCCTCGAGCAGCGCTTCGACGGCGCGTATCAGGATGCGGCCGGCATCGGATTTCAGCACGTAGCCGCGCGCTCCTGCGGCGAGCACCTCGCGCACCAGCTGCTCGGACTCGTGCGCGGTTAGGATGAGGATGCGGGTCTCGGGGCGCGCGGCGAGGATCCGCCGCGTCGCGTCGAGCCCGTTGAGCTCGGGCATGCTGAGGTCGAGGATGGCGATATCGGGGCGGTGCGTGGCGATGAGCTCGGCGGCATCGCGGCCATTGCCGGCCTGCGCCACGACCGTCCAGCCCTCGACGCCGGCGAGGGTTGCAACGAGTCCGCGGCGCACCATCTCGTGGTCATCGGCGATGACGATGCGGACGGCTGGCTCTTTCTCAGGCACTGCGCGCCTCGGACAGCGACTGCAGCGGCACGGTGGCGCGGATGCGCGTTCCTGCGCCCGCCGACTCCACCGCAAAGGTTCCGCCCACCTGGCGGATGCGCTCGCGCATGCCGGCGAGCCCCACGCCGAGGGCAGGCGCCCCGGGGGCGCCGCGTGCGTGCGTGTCGCGGCGGGCGATGCCGCGCCCGGCATCCTCGACTTCCAGGCTCACGGAGTGCTCGCGCGCCTCGAGGCGCAGCGCCACCCACGGGCTCGCCGCATGCCGCTGAACGTTGGTGAGGGCCTCCTGGGCGACGCGGAACAGGGTGAGCTCATTGGCGCCCGAGAGGCGCGGCATCGATTCCGGGAGCTCGAGGCGCAGCTCGATGCCGCTGCGCTCCCGCAGACCGTCGGCCAGCCAGCGCAGTGCGCTCACCAGGCCGAGCTCGTCGAGGAGCGGCGGGTGCAGCAGATAGGAGGCAGTGCGGATCTCCGTGGAGCATTGCCGCGCGAGGCGCACCGCGTTGTCGAGCAGCTCGCGCGGCTTGGCGGCGAGTGAGCGGGCGGCTTCGGAGAGCCGCGCGAGATCGAGCTCGAGCGCGGCGAGCGTCTGACCCGTGGAGTCGTGCAGCTCGCGGCCGATGCGGCGTCGCTCCTCGTTCTGGATGTGTACCAGCTCGCCGGCGAGCACCTGCAGGTCGGCGAGTACGCGCTCGCGCTCAAAATCGAGCAGCACCTGCGCTACCTGGTCGGCGACCGCGCCGACGAAGTTGGCCTCGTCCGGATACCACGTGCGCGGGCCGTCGAGCTGCGAGGCGGAGACCACGCCGGCGAGGTCGCCGCCGCGCCAGATGGCCGCGGCGAGAATCGCCCGCGAGGCCGCCAGGGGCCTGGTGAGGTCGCTGAACCCCTGCAGCCGCGGCTCGCTGGCGACATCCGCGCTCGTGAAGACACGCTCGGTGCGCAGCATCGCAATGTAGGAGGACAGGTGGCTCATCGGAAATCTCGGCAGCTCACCGTGCCGCGCCTCACCCCGTTCCCAGATCGCCGCACAGCTAAGTGTCACCCCTTCGTCCTCGAGCAGCCAGATCGCCACCCGGTCCGTCGCCAGGACCGCGGCCGCATCCGCGCAGATTCCCTCGAGCGCCGCGCTGATTGCGCTCCCGCCGCTGCCGCTGGCGCGGCTCGCTATGCGCAGCAGTACATCCGACTGGCGCTGCATGCGCACGCTACGCGCCGTCTCGGCCTCCTCCTGCTGCTCGGCGCGCTTGGCCTCGGTGAGGTCGTGCACCACCGCGAGGGTCATGAGGGTCTTGCCCTCGCGGAGGATGCCGAGGTCCACCTTGGCGGGAAAAGTCGCGCCGGTGTCGACCCGCCGGTGCAGCCATTCGAAAGTGGCATTGCCGTCGCGCATTGCCTGCTCGTTGCGCTCGCGCCGCACGCGCGCGGAGGGCCGGCCGCCGGGCTGCTCGGGGGGAGAGAGCTGTTCGGGCGTCACCGCCCGCAGCGCCTCCTGGTCCGCCAGGCCGAACAGGCGCAGGGCGGCATCGTTGGCGGTTATGAAGCGATCGCCTTCCCCGAGAAGCACGCTGAAGGCGGCGTTGTTGAAAAGGGTGCGGTAGTGCATCTCCCGGTTACGCAGCGCGCGCAACGAATGGCTCAGCAGGAACGTCATGGCGAGCACCAGCGCCGAGAACGCGCCCGTCACTGCGAGCGTCGTGGTGGTGCGCTCATGCCACGGGGCAAGGATGGCCTCGAGCGGGCGCGCGGTGATGATCAAAGCCGGGTACTGCCGCAGCTGTGCGAACGCAAACACCAGGCGAGTGCCGTATGCCGGCGCATAGCTCTCGATCGTTCCGGAGTCCCAGCCGCTCGCGAGATAACGCGTCCCCTGCTGGAAGGCGGGAGCGGAGGCGTAGTTGCTGCCGACCGATAGGTGTCGAGGCGCGTCCTCCATCGCTGCGAGCAGTGTACCGTCCAGGGCGACCAGCGCGATGACTCCGCCCGGACCGCCAAGCTGGGTGCGCAGAGCCTCGAAGGCGCGGAAATCGAACAGCGCGCCCGCCCACAGGTCCGCATCGGCGGGCGCAAGCACGCGGCGGGCGATGGGGACCAGCAGGTCCTGGCCGGCGGCGCCGGCGGGGCGGTCCGGGTCTGCGACGGGTGCTCCGATCCACACCCCGTTCTGAGATGCGGGCGGGCTGAACCAAGAGGGCGGCACGCGGCTCACGTCAAAGGAGCCCGCACGGCCGGCGCGCGCGAAGCGCGCGGCATCGGCCACGAACACCGAGCGCACGTACTGCCCGCCGCTCATCGACTGGCTGAGGGCGGGGCTCAGATCGCGTTCCGATACCGCGCTCAGGCCGCCGGCGGCCGTGATCTGATTGGCACGAGTGACCGCCGAGCCGACGCCGTCGCTGATCATCGCAAACGCGCTCTGCTCGAGTGCCGCAGCCACGGCGCGCAGCCGATTACTCTCCGACTGATAGGTCTGCTCGCGGTCGGTGCGGATGCGCTGTGCGGAATAGGCCCAACCGGTAGCGAGCACGAGTGCGGCGTAGAGCAGCAACGTCCAGCTCAGGCTGGATGGAAGTAACAGCGACGCATCCCCGGCGCTCGCTCCGCGTCGGGATTTCGCAGGGACCGCTTGTCCCCCGGCCGGGCGTACCCCCTGATCCATTCATAGGGCCGCGGTAGTTATTGTGGTCGTGAGTCTGCGCTAAAGCGCGTGCGGAGGCCATGGCCCGCGGGTAAAGGGGAACGCCCCGGCCCGTTATCGGGGCAGACGGACTCGAACGCACCGGGTTAAATAGAGTCCAACGATCGGCGCCAGTCGCGCCGCGGAGATCAACCAATGAGGACCCCGAGTCTCACGCAGGCGATGCTGGCCGCGCTCGTGCTTGCACTTCCCACCTGGGCGGTCGCTGCCGATGGTGGCGCGCCAGCCGCGGAGGCCCAGCCGGCCGTGTGGGCGCCGAAGGAGCTGACCTTCGTTTTCTTGGGCTTTACCGCCCATTACTCCTGCGATGGCCTGCGGGACAAGATCAGCCATGTGCTGGGCGAGCTCGGCGCGCGCAGCGATTTCAAGGTGGACTACTACGGGTGCCCCTCCGGCTTCGGCAAGCCCGATCCCTTCCCCGGTGTTCGGATCAAGTTGCAGGTGCTGCAGCCGGCGGGCGCCGACGACAAGGGCACGGGGGTAATCGGGGCGCACTGGCGGCGGGTGGATCTGCACCTCGACCGGGACCCGGTATGGGAAGCTTCGGACTGCGAGCTCCTCGAGCAGATCAGGCAGAAGATCCTGCCGCTCTTCGCGCCGCGCAAAGTGGATTTCGCTTCGAATTGTGTGCCGCACCAGGCCTATCTCGGCACCCACCTTGGCGCAGATCTGCTGTTTCCCGACGCAAAGGATGACAAGGCGCTCGCTTCTAAATAACCTCTCGGCTCGCGCTGGCGAGTGACCCCGGGGGGTGGGCGCATGAATCGACGCTGCGGCTCGCGCTAAGTGGGTCCCGAAGAGCGTCCCGGCGGGGCGCCCTCCCGCTTTCCGCTCGTGCTCTCGACGCTGCTCGGCGCGGCGCTCCTCATCAATTACGTGGATCGCGGCACGATCTCGACCGCCGGTCCGCTGATCAAGAGCGAATTCGGGCTCTCGCCCCTGCAGTGGGGCCTGGTGCTGTCGGCGTTCTTCACCACCTACGTTGTCTCGCAGCCCTTCATGGGCATCCTCGTCGATCGCGTGGGCGGCGCGCGCGTCCTGGCCGCCGGCTTCAGCCTGTGGTCGCTCGCGACTTTTCTGGCCGGCTTCTCCGGTGGCGTTCTGAGCCTGGTGGCGCTGCGCCTGGTGATGGGCGCCGGCGAGTCCGTCTGTTACCCGAGTGGTTTCGCGCTGATCTCGCAGCGCGTGACGGATCAGCATCGCGCGCGCGCCACGGCCATCATGCAGCTCGGCAGCGTCATTGGCCCTGCGCTCGGCACTTTCGTCGGTGGACTCGTCATGATCCGCTACGGCTGGCGGACCATGTGCATGGCGCTCGGCCTGGTCTCGCTCCTGTGGCTCATCCCCTGGTCCGGCCAGTTGCGCGGCGCTGCGCCGGCGAGGCGCACGGATGGCAACGCCGCCGGGCCCAGCTGGCGGCAGATCGCCACACAGCGGGCGCTCTGGGGCACGGTGCTCGGAAACTTCTGCTCGAACTACGCCTTCTACTTCGTGTTCACCTGGGTGCCGCTTTACCTGGTGGAGGAGCGCGGCCTGTCGCTCGACTCCATGAAGAACCTTCAGAGCCTCATCTTCGTGATGGATTCGGCGAGCATCGTCGCCGCGGGCTGGCTCATCGACTGGTGGATCCGTCGCGGCGCAACGGCGAGCCTCGCTTACAAGACCGCGCTCTCACTCAGCGCGGCCGGTGTGGGCCTGTGCCTGCTGGCGCTGAGTGGCGCGGGCGCCGCGGCAGGTGCGGCGCTGCTGCTTGCGACCGGGATCGCCGACGGACTCAACTCGCCGTCGGTGGGCGCGCTCACGCAGCGCTTCGCCGGGCCGCTCGCGACCGGACGCTGGATGGGTTTTCAGAATGCGCTCAGCAACACCGCGGGCGTTCTCGCCCCGGCGTTGACCGGTTGGCTGGTGGAGCGTGACGGTGGTCACTACACGCTCGCGCTGTGGGTCACCGGCGGCGTGGCGCTGCTCGGGCTGCTCGCCTGGTTCGTCGTAGTCCCGCCGGTCGAGCCGGTCGACTGGACGGTTACGCGTAGTCCCGCGCCCGCTCCTGATCCTTGAGGATGTCGCGTGCCGCCAGATAGAGATGCGCGGTGGCCCAGAGGCCGGTCGGCACGATGCACAGCATCGCGAGGCGCAATGCATCGGCATCCGAGAGGTGATAGGTCAGAAACCAGTCCGCCAGGGCGCCGATCACGTTCGGCGTGATGACGAGATTGCCGAGGTTGGCGAGGAACAGCACCATTGCGCAGAACATCGCGCGCATGTGGCACGGCGCGAGGTTGTTGAGGAGCCCGAACCCGGGTCCGATGTAAAAGTAGATTGAGGGAATGAAGATCCAGAGCATGGCCTTCCCGAGGGCGAGATCCCGGGTGTAGTAGAAGACTCCGGAAGCGACCGTGGCGATGCCGATGCCTGCGGCCAGCACCCAGACGATGCGCCGCGCGTCGATCATGGTGCTGCGGGCCATGAGCCAGCCGGTCGCGACGGTGGCCAGGCCGCCGCCCCAGAGGTGCATGTTCTGCGTCACGTCGCTCGCCTGCCCGACGGTGAGATGGTAGGTGCGCTGCAGGAAGGCCGGCGTCCAGAACATCAGGCCCCAGCCCCACAGGGCGCACACCGCCGTGCCCATCATGGTGTGGACCGCCGAGCGCTGCTGCCACATGAAGCGCATGGTGGTCTCGACCGATGGCGCGAGGCCCTGCTTGCCGCTGTCGAGGCAACCGCGCTTGGGCTCGCGCACCGTGAGCCAGACGGCGAGGCCGGCGAGCACGCCCGGAACGCCGAGCGCGAAGAACGCCGAGCGCCATCCGTGCTGATCGGCGATGGCTCCGGCGACGTTGTAGCCGAGCCAGGCACCGATCGGCGCGCCGAGCGAGAACACGGTGAGTGCCATGGCACGCCGCGTGGCGGGAAAGTAGTCGGAGAGCAGCGAGTTCGCGCCGGGCGTGCCGCCGGCCTCGCCGACGGTGACGCCGACACGCGCCAGGAAGAACTCGAAGGCGGTCCGTGCCAGTCCGCAGACCGCGGTCATCACCGACCAGAGCACCAGGCAAACGGCGACGATCCTGCGGCGGTTATAGCGGTCGATCATCCACGAGAGCGGGAAGCCGAGGATGATGTAGAAAACCCCGAATGCCATCCCGGTGAGCAGCGACACGCCGAGATTGGTCAGGTGCAGGTCGTTCTTGATCGGGTCGAGCACCGTCGAGACGACGTAGCGGTCGGCGATGCTGAGCGTGTACACGAGGCACATCATGATGAGGACGTACCAGCGCTCCGCCAGCGACGCCGATTGGGGCTCGGCCAGCCGTAGCGTGGAAGCTTCCGCGGCAACGCTCGACTGAAGCTCGCTCATGTGGTCGCGCAGCGCATATATCGTGTCTCAGGCTACGCCTGCGGCGCGCGGTTGTCTTCCAGGATCAGGTCCGCTGCCTTCTCGGCGAGCATCATGACGGGGGCGTTGGTGTTGCCCGAAGTGACGTTCGGAAATGCGGAGGCGTCGACCACCCGCAGCGCCGCCACCCCGCGTACCCGCAAGCGCGGATCCAGTACCGAGGTGCGCGCATGGGACCCCATCGCGCAGGTTCCGCAGGCGTGGAATACCGATCCCGAGCGGGCGCGGAAGTCGGCGAGGATCTGCTCGTCGCTGGTCACCGTGCTGCCGGGCTCGCGCTCGGCCTCGATGATGGCGGCGAGCGGCTTGGCTGCCGCGATTAGCCGCACGAGGCGCGAGCCTTCGTACACATCCCGGACGTCCTCGGACGAGGACAGGGCGTTTGGCTGGATGGCCGGGCGCTCGAGTGGATCGGGCGAGCGGACGTGGATCGTGCCGCGGCTCAGCGGGCGGCAGGTATTGAAGGACATCAGGAACCCGGGATAGGGATCCGGATTCATCAGACGCCGGGTCGAGCCGAGCGTGGTGGTGGAGTAGCTCGCCGGATTGAAATAGATATGCATGTTCGGCTGGGCGAGCCCGGGGCGGCTGCGCAGGAACGCGCCCGCCTGATTGACGCTCATCGCGAGCGGTCCGGTGCGCCCGCCGAGCGCGTACCTGAGTGCGGCACGCACCTTGCCGAGGAACGGGGCCAGCTCGTTGTTCAGGGTGCGCACGCGCGAGCGGTAGTAATAGTTGACGGCGAGGTGGTCCTGCAGGCCGCGGCCGACTGCGGGCGAGTCGGCGACTACCGCAATTCCGAAGCGCCCCAGTATCTCGGCATCGCCGATCCCGGATAGCTCGAGAAGCTGGGGCGAGTTGATGGCGCCGCCGCAGAGGATCACCTCGCGCCGCGCCCGCGCGACCTGCCTCGCGCCCGACTCGATGAACTCCACGCCCGTTGCGCGCCGGCCGTCGAACAACACCCGGGTCGCCTGGGCGCGCATGCGGATCTCGAGGTTGGGACGTCGCCATACGGGGCGCAGATAGGCGTTCGACGCCGAAACCCGCACGCCGTCCCGGATCGTCACTTCCCACAGCCCCGAGCCCTCCGAGTGCGAACCGTTGAAGTCGCGGGTGCGGGCGACACCTACGCTGTCGCACGCCTCGAGAAAGGAGTGGCACAAGGGGTGCACCTTCGCCGAGACGTCGCTCACCCCGACGGGTCCGCCGACGCCGTGGAACTGCGGCTCGCCAAAGGGGTGATCCTCCAGTTTTATGAAGTAGGGGAGCAGCTCCCGGTACGACCAGCCGGGGTTGCCGGCGGCGGCCCAGTCGTCGAAGTCCCCGGGCTGGCCGCGCACATACACCATGGCGTTGATCGAGCTCGAGCCGCCGAGCACTTTGCCGCGCGGCCAGAACTGGCTGCGGTTGTCGAGTGTCGGATCGGGCTCGGCCTGGTACATCCAGTTGAAGCGCGGGTCATTGAAAGTGCGTCCGTAGCCGATCGGCACCTGGATCCAGGGCGAGCGATCCGACCCGCCCGCCTCGAGCAGCAGCAGCCGCTCCGTGGGGCTCGCGGTCAGTCGGTTGGCCAGCACGCAGCCGGCGGCGCCCGCGCCGATCACGATGTAGTCGTACTCGGGCATCGGGCGGCGGTCAGCCGACCACCGGGTTCTGCGCCATGTCGAGATGCAGCGCTTTCCCGTGATAGGGGTGGCGCGCGATGACGTCCTCGTTGAGCTCGATGCCGAGACCCGGGTCGGTCGGCGGAATGACGTAGCCCGCCTCCCAGCGGATCGGCTTTTTCAGCACCTCGGCATGGAAGCCCTGCCAGCGCTCGATGCTCTCGAGGATGAGAAAGTTCGGGCTGCAGGTCGAGAGCTGTATGTTGGCGGCTCCCACCACCGGGCCACAGTACAGGTGCGGCGCGATCTGCACGTGCTGCACCTCGGCCAGCGCCGCGATCTTCTTGGCCTCGAGAATGCCGCCGACCCTTCCCAGGTTCATCTGCAGGATCGCCGCCGCGCCTGCGCGCAGCAGGCGAGCGAATTCGTACTTGGTGGCGAGCCGCTCGCCGGCGGCGATCGGTATGCGCGTGCCGCGTGCCACACGCGCCATCTCCTCGGGGGCATCGGGCGGCACCGGTTCCTCGAACCACAGTGGGTCGTAAGGCTCGAGCCGTCGCGCGAGGCGCAGCGCTCCCGCGGCGGTCATCTGGCCGTGAGTACCGAACAGCAGGTCCGCCCGGTTTCCGACGGCGGCGCGCAGCAGCTTCACGAAGCGCTCGCACAGCTCGAGCGCGGGCAGCGACAGCTGCCGGCCGTCGAATGCCGAGTAGGGCCCCGCGGGATCGAACTTTATGGCGGTAAAGCCTTGCGCCAGGTACTCGGCGGCCCGCTCGGCGGAGAGCTCGGGATCCTGGTAGACGTCGGTCTTGTCGCCGGGGCGCGCATAGATATAGGTATAGCTGCGCAGCCGCTCGTGCACCCGGCCGCCGAGCAGGTTGTAGACCGGCTGGCCGGCCTCCTTGCCGACGATGTCCCAACAGGCCATCTCGAGCGCCGACAACACTCCCATGAGCGCGAGGTCCGCGTGCTGGGTGTAGCCGGCGGAGTACACGCGTCGCCAGATCGTCTCGATGTTGTGCGGGTCCTCGCCCGCGAGGTAGCGCTCGAAGACATCCACCAGCATGCGCGCGACGACGTCGGGGTGGAACGGCACGCAGTAGGCCTCGCCGACGCCGTGCACGTTGCCGTCGGTGGTGAGTTTCACGAACACGAAGTAGCGCCCGCCGTAGTGAGGCGGCGGATTGCCGACGACGAAGGTTCTGATGTCGGTGAGCTTCAAGGTGGGCCTCAGCGATAGGCGGTCCAGATGGTCTTGAGGTCGCAGTATTTGTCTATGGCATGCGGTGAGCGGTCGCGTCCCGAGCCCGAGAGCTTGAAGCCGCCGAACGGGGTCGCCATCGTGGAGCGGTCGAAGGCGTTTACCCACACCGTGCCGCCGCGCAGTGCGCTCGAGAGGCGGTGCGCGCGGTCGATGTCGGCGGTCCACACTGCGGCGGCGAGCCCGTAGGGCGTGTCGTTGGCGACGCGCAGCGCTTCGGCCTCGTCGCGGAAAGTCATTACCGAGAGCACCGGGCCGAAGATCTCTTCGCGCGCCACTTTCATGTCGTTGCGCGCGTGATCGAGCACCGTCGCCTCGACGTAGAAACCGCCGGTTTCCTTCAGCGCCTGGTGGCCGCCGAGCGCGATGCGGGCGCCGTCGGCGACCCCCGAGTCGATATAGCCGAGGACCCGCTGCAGGTGGCCGCCGTCGATCAGCGCCCCCATCTGCGTGGTGGGCTCGAGCGGATGCCCGAGTGTGATGGTGCCCGCAACCTTCTCGATCGCGGCGAGGAGCTTCTCCTTTACCGAGTGGTGCACGATGAGGCGCGAGCCCGCGTGGCAGGTCTGGCCGCTGTTGTAGTAGATCCCCCAGGCGATACCGCTGGCCGCCTCGGTGAGATCGGCATCCGCGAACACGACCTGGGGAGTCTTGCCGCCGAGCTCGAGCGCCACGCGCTTCAGGTTCGACTCCGCCGCGTAGCGCAGCATGAGGCGTCCCACCTCGGTCGAGCCGGTGAAGGCGATGAGATCGACCTCGGGATGGAGCGCGAGCGCCTTGCCCGCTTCCTCACCGAAGCCCGGCACCACGTTGAACGTACCGGGCGGCACCCCGGCCTCGGCGGCGAGCTCCGCGAGGCGGATGGCGGAAAGGGGCGATTGCTCGGCCGGCTTCAGCACTACGGAGTTGCCCGCGAGCAGCGCCGGCCCCACCTTCCAGCAGCTGATGATGAGCGGGTAGTTCCACGGCACGATCGCCGCGATCACACCCAGGGGCTCGCGCCGGATCAGCGCCAGGTCGTTGGGGCCGGTAGGGGCCACCTCGTCGTAGAGCTTGTCGGCGAGCTCGGCGTAGTACTCGATGCAGTCGGCGCAGTTGGCGACATCTACAGCCACGGAGTTCTGGATCGGCTTGCCGACGTCGCGCGTCTCGAGCAGCGCCAGGCGGTCGACGTCGGCGCGGATCAGCTCCGCGAAGCGCCGCAGGATCTTCTTGCGGTCCTTCGGTTCCATGCGCCGCCACGGCCCGTTCTCGAAGCTCGCACGCGCGCACCGAACCGCCGCATCGACGTCCGCAGCGCGGCCGCGCGCCACTGCGGCGATCGGCTTCCCGTCGATCGGGCTCACGTCATCGAACACGCCGCCGTCGAGAGCCCCGACCAGGCGACCGCCGATGAAGGCGCGGCCCTCGGGTTTCAGGCTGGCGGCCAGGCGTTCCCAGGTCCCACGGTCGCGCTGCAAGGCTGAGGTGCTCATGGTGTGCTCTTACCCTTAAATTTCCACAGCTGTCGGGGGCGTCAAGCCTAGAAAAGGAATAGCTCCATCTAAAAGAGTCATTGGCCTTCAGGGCCGCACGGCGGCGCCCAGCAGCGTTCGTTCGATCGCCTGCCGCCAGCCCGCGATCAGCCGCGCGCGGCGCGCCGCGGGCATCGACGGCGAAAATTCCGCCGCCTTGTTCCAGGTCGCAGCAATTGACTCGAGATCCTTCCAGACGCCGGCGGCGAGCCCGGCGAGAAACGCGGCCCCGAGTGCCGTGGTCTCGAGCTCTGCGGGGCGCTGCACCCGCGCCTCGAGCATGTCGGCCAGAAACTGGCAGAACCAGTCGTTTGCCGCCATGCCCCCGTCGACGCGGATCGCCTCGGCGCGGCGCGCACCGTCGCGCGCCATGGCGTCTGTCAGATCGAGCGTCTGGAAGGCCACGGACTCGAGCGCCGCGCGCGCCAGGTGCGCCGGGGAGGCATCGAGCGTCAGCCCGCAGATGAGGCCGCGCGCATTGGGCTCCCAGTAGGGCGCACCCAGGCCGACGAACGCGGGCACGAGAAACACGCCGTGGTCGTCGGGAACGTGCGCCGCGAGCCCCGCCGTTGCAGCGGCGCTGTCGATCACCCTGAGGCCATCGCGCAACCACTTGACCGCCGCGCCCGCGACGAAGATCGATCCTTCCATCGCGTAGGCCATCCGTCCGCCGATGCGATATGCCGCCGTGGTGAGCATGCGGTTGGCGGAGTCGACCGCCGTGTCGGCGGTGTTGAGGAGGAGGAAACAGCCGGTGCCGTAGGTGGACTTCGCCATGCCGGGCGCGAAGCAGGCCTGGCCGACGAGCGCCGCCTGCTGGTCGCCGGCGATACCGCAGATGGGCAGTGCGCGGCCGAAGAGCGCCGGCGACGTCGAGCCGAAGAGCCCGCTGCTGTCGCGCACCTCGGGCAGCAGAGCGCGCGGCACACGCATGAGGCGCAGCAATTCCTCGTCCCAGCATTGCCGATGGATGTCGAAGAGCAGCGTACGCGAAGCGTTGGTGACATCGGTGGCATGCACCGCGCCGCCCGTCAGCCGCCAGAGGAGAAACGTATCGATCGTCCCGAAGGCGAGCTCGCCACGCTCCGCGCGCGCCCGGGCACCCGGCACCCGATCGAGGATCCACGCCACTTTGGTGGCCGAGAAGTATGGGTCGAGGAGCAGGCCCGTGCGTGCGCGTACCAGCGCTTCGGCGCCCGCGGCTTTGAGCCGGGCACATTCCTCCGCCGTGCGCCGGTCCTGCCATACGATCGCCCGGTGAATGGGCCGCCCGCCCGCGCGCTCCCAGATCACGGTGGTCTCGCGTTGATTGGTGATGCCGAGGGCGGCGATCGTCTCGGCCCCGCCGCAGCGGCCGAGGGCCTCACGGACGACCGTGAGGGTGTCGCGCCAGATGTCCTCGGGATCGTGCTCGACCCAGGCCGCCGCCGGGAAATGCTGTGCGTGCTCGCGGCGGGCGAGCGCCACCGCGTGTCCGCCCGCGTCGAAGGCGATGGCACGGGTGGAAGTCGTGCCCTGGTCGATCGCGAGGACGTACGGCGCGCTCGTTGGCATGTTCGGTCAGCGCTCGCTGCCGTCCGCCCCGAGCACGTCGTCGCCGAGGGCTTCGCGCAAGGGTGCCAGGAAGCGCTCGTAGCGGCGCCAGCGTCCGACCGAGCCCTTGCCGATGGGCTGACGGACCTGCCAGTTGCTCGCGGTCAATATCGGCCTCTCGGTGCGGTGAAACTCCAGGCAGCGCGGTTCCCAGGGGAGCCCGATGTGCTCGAGCATGCGGCGGCTCCAGGACTCGGGTTCCTCGACCAGCGCCTCGTAGCGGACCTCGAGCAGTGTCTGTGGCGGCAATGTGCGGCGCCAGTGGGCCATCAGTCGCCGGTATTCGCGGTAGTAGTGAGCGAGGTCGCCGAGATCGGTGGCGTAGGCATGAGCGGCGGTGAAACCCTGGAAATAGATCGACAGGCACGTATCGAGAGGATGGCGCTCGAGGTGAATGAACCGCGCCTGCGGCAGGGCCGCGTGAATGAGGCCGAGGTTCTTGAAGTTGCTCGGCAGCTTGTCGATGACCCGCGCCGCGGTCGCAGGAAGCCCCGCGAGGAGCTCGAGGTAACGCCGGCCGAGCGCGCTGATGGTCGCGCCGCGCTGGTCCGGCGGCGCGCTGTATTCGGTGTCGGCCGCGAATTGCCAGTAGAGCACTTCGCCCGCCCCATGGACCCGGCTGTGCGAGGCGAGAATCTGCTCGGCGAGTGTGGTGCCCGAGCGCGGCATTCCGCAGACGAACACCGGACGCTCGGACGCGAGCCCGGCCGCGCGCAGCTCCTCGAGCGTGCGCCGGTCGAACGCAGACAGCGTCCGCGACACGCGCGCGGTGGTCGCGGCGCGGTCGTAGGGCGGCCGGCTGCGACGGGCGAGCTCGTGTCCCCGCCGGTGGTGCTCGAATGCCGCCTCGACCTCGCCGAGGTCGTCGCAGTACTTGCCGAGCGCGTGATGCAGGCCAATGGCGTGGGCGACCGGCAGCCCGCGCGCGAGCGCCCGCCCGGCCGCCTCCCTCCACGGTGCATCGGCGGCGGTCATCTTGCGCACCGCTGTGAGGCCGATCAGCGCTTCGGGTAGCTCGGGGCTCAGGGTGAGCGCCTCCTTCAGCAGGCCCTCGGCCTCCTCGAACCGGCCGCGATCGATCGCGAGGCTGCCGAGCAGGGCAACCGCATCGGGGGCGTCGGGACGCAGCGCGAGCGCGCGCCGGGCGCTGGCGGCGGCCTCGTCGACGCGGCCGAGCGCCCGTTCGGCCATCGCGTGGGCGATGTGAAGCTGCGCCTGCGAGGGGGCGACCGCGAGACCAGCACGATAGGTCGCCTCGGCGGCGTGCATCTCATTGATCGCGAGCAGGGCGTTGCCGAGATGCAGATACCCTTCCGGCAGCCGCGTATCGAGCTCGATGGCGCGCCGGGAATGAGCGATGGCGCCGCGGTGATCGCCGAGGCAGTGGCGTACGTGGCCGAGGTTGGCGTGCAGCCGCGCATCCCCGGGCGCGACTGCGAGTGCTTCGCCGAAGCAGGCAGCCGCCGCCTCGAAGCGGCCGAGCCCGGCGAGCAGGGTGCCAAAATCGTTGAGCGTTTCCGGACGGCGGTCGTGCGCGAGCAGCCGCTCGTAGTAAGGAAGTGCCTCCGGGGCGCGGCCGCGAGCGGTCAGCGCGCGCGCCAGCTGGGTGACGGCGGCCGCGTAGTCCGCCCGCAGCTCCACCGCGCGCCGCAGCGCCTCGATCCCGGCCTCGGCTTCGCCGGCCTCGATGAGCGCGCTGCCGAGATTGCGGTGGGCTTCGGCCAGCCCAGGCTCGAGCGCAATCACCTGGCGGTAGCCCTCGATCGCCGGGGTGAGAGCGCCGCGCGCGCGCTCGGCGTTGGCGAGATTGCCGAGGGCGGCCGCAAAGCGCGGACGCAGCGCGAGCGCGCGCCGGCAGCTCGCGAGAGCCGCGCCGGTGCGCCCGAGCGCGAGCAGCACGCGGCCGAGATCGTTATGCGCGTCGGCGAAGTCGGGACGGAGCGCCGTCGCCCGTGCCAGGCTCTCGGCCGCGCGCTCGAGCTGCCCCTGCTCCTCGAGCGCCTGCGCCTGGAGGTAGTGCGCCTCGGCAGTGTCCGGAGGGCGGGGATTGCTCACGCGCGCCGATAGCGCTCGAGCGCGTCGCCGAGCGCCTCACGCAGGGGCCCGAGCCAGGGCTCGAAGTGGCGCCACTGGTCGAGGCCTTCCCGGAAGATGGGCTGGCGCACCTGCTCGGAGCTCGCGGTGCGGATGCTGCGCTCGGTACGGTAGAACGTAAGGCACGCCGGCTCGGGTGGCAGCTCACAGTGCTCGAGAATCCGCCGCACGCTCCCTGCGAGATCATCCACCACGTCCTCGTGATGGACGAGCAGCACGCGGCCCGGCAACACCCGCTCCCAGTGTTCCATGAGCTCGAGGTAGGTGCGGTAGTAACGGGCGATGTCCGGGATGCTGTAGGCGAATTCCTGGCCGCGCGCGAACAGCTGCTTGTAGAGACTGAAGCAGCCGGCCAAAGGCTCGCGGCGGGAGTCGATGATCCTCGCGTTGGGAAACAGCAGATGGATCAGGCCGATGTGCCGGAAGTTGTTCGGCATCTTGTCGATGAAGCGCGGCTTGCCGCCGCGGTAGATGCGCGTGTCGTCGAGATAACGCCGCGCGAGCGCTGCGAAGGTCTCGCGCGGCAGCCCGGCGAGGATCGCAGGATAGCGCGGGTCGTCGAGATCCGGGTCGCGGCCCTGCAGCTCGTGCACCAGGCGCGGGATGTCGGCGAGCTCGTGTGTCCCCTCGACCTGGGAGTGCGAGGCGAGGATCTGCTCGATCAGCGTCGAGCCTGAGCGGGGCAGCCCGACGATGAAGATCGGCTCGCTGCTGACGAGGCCGCAACCGGCGCGCTCGCGCAGGAACTCCCGGGTACAGATCCGCTGTTGATTCGCAGTGTTGAGCTCGACCGGCTCGGGGCGGTAGCGGCTCTCGGCGCGCTTGAGCGCGTTGCCACGCTCGTAGAAATGCCACGACGTCGCATAGTCGGCCTGGTCCTCATACGCCTTGCCGAGCGCGAAGCACAGGTGGTAGCGATCGACGGTGCCCGTCGCCGGCGCCGTCTCCGCGGCGCGCATCGCCGCGAGCTCGGCAGCGGTGAAGCGGTAGGTCTTGAGATTTGCGAGGCTCCAGTAGGCGTCGCCGAAGGCAGGGCGGGCGCGCGCCGCCGCGCGGTACTCCTCGACCGCATCCGCCTGGCGTCCGAGGGTCTTCAGCGCGTGGGCCGCCGAGAGATGCAGATCGGCGGCCTCGGGACCCTCGACCGGTTCCTGTTTGAGCAGGGCGCGGTACAGCTCGAGGGCCTCCTCGTGCTCACCGAGACCGACGGTCGCTGCCGCGTGGAGGATGCGGAAGTCGCGGTTGCCGGGGTCATCGCGGAGCAGCCGATCGAGCTCGGCACGCGCCGCGCCGTACTTGTGGCGGGCCATGAGGACGGACGCGTAGTCGTAGCGCGCCGCGGCGTAGTCGGGCACGCGCTCGAGAACGGCCGCGAGCAGCAGCTCGGCGTCGTCGTAGACCTCGAGGTCGAGGCCGATGCGCGCGAGCAGTCGCATGGCCTCGATCTGATCGCCGTGCTCCACGAGGAACGCACGGATCATCTTCTCGGCGGCGGCGAGCTCGCCGTCGCAGTAGAGGTTGGTGGCCGCGATCACCGCGGAGGGAAGCGACTTGAGGCGTGCGAGCTGTGCGGCGGCGAACACAGCGGCGCTCGCCTCACCGGTCAGCCGATAGAGGCCCTCGAGCATGCCCCAGCTCGCCGTCAGGGTGGCGTTGATTTCGACCGCCTTGCGATAGGCGGCTATGGCACGCGGGGCGTCCTTGAGCGCCACGTAGCAATGGCCGCGCTCCTGAAACAGGCGGCTGAGCCGCGGATGGTGGCGCTCGACCTCATCGAGGGTCGCGAGCGCATCTGTCGGCCGTTGCTGCTGGCGCTGAGCGAGCGCCAGCAGGTAGAGCGCCTCGCGGTGCCCGGGCGCCCGGGCCGCGAGCCGCACCGCGGCCTCGCCGGCCGCAGCGAACTGCCGTGCCTTCAGGAGCGCGCGGATCTCCCCGAGCTCGAGGTCGGGGGCCGGCTCGGACGGCGCGCTGGCGGTGGTCATGGACCCCCAAAAAGAAGGCGGGCATGGCGCCCGCCTTCGAGTCTAACGCAACCGCCGGAAGCCTCAGAACTTCATGCCGATCGTCAAGCCGAGCACCCGCGGCCGCATCGGCACCTGTGACTCGATGAACTGCGCCGACGAGGTGAACAGGCTCGCGCTCGAGTTGCCGAGGTTCTGCCCATAGAGCTCGACGCGCCAGTTGTCCTTGGAGATGCCGCACTCCGCGTCATAGACCGTGTAGGCCGGCTGGTTGTACAGCAACCAGGTCGTAGTCGGAACGGTCCCCGGCACTGCGGGGGTGAAGCTGCTTGGCTCGTTGTTCATGTCGCCCGTGTGGCTCGCGCCGACGGTGAAGAACATCTTGTAGTCGCTCGCCTCCCAGTCATAGCGTGCGTGCAGGTTGTACTGGATCGTGGGTGAGAAGGCCGGCGTTGCGCTGACGCTGCCGAGCGGATTCAGCAGCGGGACGTTCATGTTAAGCGTCGAGTTCCACACCTGGGTGATACAGGCGCCGGCCGGCGTCGGGTTGCCGGCGATACCGTTCGGGGCGGCCGCTCCACCCACTGACTGGATGCAGGGGGAGTTCGTCTCGGACGCGTTGTTGTGGGAGAGCGAGCCCTGCAGCGTCAATCCTTCGGTGGCCCGCCACACGAGCTGCAGCTCGACGCCCTTGATCCGGTAGTTCGGACCTTGCACGCCGAAGGTCGTATTGCCGTACACCGGGGGGTTGTAGATCAGCGTCTGCACGTCCTTCCAGTCCATGAGGTACGCCGAGCCGTTCACCAGCAGGCGGTGGTTGAGCCACTCGCTCTTCCAGCCGATCTCGTTGTTGGTCAGCGTGTCGGGCGGGTAGGTGTAGGGCTTGCGGAACTGCGTGACGAGGTCGGGGGTAGGATCGACGCCGACGGTCGGGAGGCCCGTCACGGGGTTGATGTCGATCTTTACCTCCTTGCTGTTCTTGCGATTGCCGGCGCCTGGCCGGAAGCCCTGCGAGAACGTGTAGTAAAGCATCGCGTCGGGTGTTACGTGCCAGGTGAGGTTGCCGCGGCTCTTGAAGCCGCTGTAGTCCGCCGCGTGTGTCGCAGCCGTCAGGTTGGAGCCGACGCAGGTGCCGTTCGGGATGCCGGCACAAGCGGTGCTGGTCGAGTACTGCGTGCCGTGCATGAACTCGGTGTACTTGTAGTAACGAGTGCCTCCAGTCAGCGTCAGGACCTTCGGAATCAGGTCGTAGTCGATGGACGTGAACAGCGCCCATTGCTTGTAGCCGCGGTCGAGGTCCTCGCCGAACGCCGTGTTGTCGTCGCGCGCGGTCGGATCGAGAGCCGCAGTACCCGCAGGCGGGATGACGTTGCCGACGCAGACCTGCGTGCCGGCCTGATACAGCAACAGGTTCGCCGGCGTGCAGGACGGAATCGTCTTGTAGCGGAAGTTCATGTCGTCCTTGATATCGAAGTCTTCCCAGAACCCACCGAGCAGCCCGCGCAGCCGCCAATCGTCCGGCGTGCTGAAGCGCAGCTCGTGGCTCTGGTGCGTGGTCTGGACGTAGTCGTTCCAGGAGAGCACCGGGGAGTAGCAGGCGAGCGGAAAGCCCTTGCCGCCGCCGATCAAGCCCTTGTTTGTACTGCCCGCGCAGGTGTAGTAGAAGCCGCCGCCGGAGCGCGTGTAGTTCGAATAATCCACGGCGTTGTCGATGGTGCGCGACAGGTAGGAGCCCGTGTACACCGCCTTGATGTCACCGAGCTTGCCGTTGACCGTCCAGGCCGTGTTCTCCCACTTGTCCTTGTCCCACTGCGGCACAAAGGAGGTTTCCTGCCAGGCGCCGAGCGGCTGGCCGTCGCTGCCGAACGGGTACTGCTGGAACGAGCCGTCGGCCTCCATGTTCTGGTAGCTCTGCTGAATCAGCAGGCTCCAATCCGCATCGAATTGCCACAGCGCCTGTACGCGCAGGCCGTTGTAGGTGAGCGGGTTCTGCGCGTTCTGTGCGAGATTGAAGTTGTTCGCGACCGGCAGGTTCGCCGGGTAAGTGAGCCCGAAGGAAGCGGGACCCGGGTCGGTCGAAGTCGGCAGGCGCGTGAACGTACTCGGCACGTTGTCGATGTAGCCGCCGCGGTGGTCGGTGTAGACGACCGCACGCACCGCGAGCGTGTCCGGAAGGACGGGGAGGTTGATCACCGCAATCGCCGAGGAGTTGGGATCGCCATGGGCCGTCGTGCCGTAGGAGGCGTCGACGTTGCCCTCGGTCACGTTCAGTTTCGGCTTGTTGGTGATGTAGCGCACCGCGCCGGCCTCGGCGCCGCCGCCGAACAGCGTGCCCTGCGGTCCCTCGAGAACCTCGACGCGCTCCATGTCCGCCATGTAGACATCGACGTTGCGCGCCGGGAAAGTCATCGACTGGTCGTCGAGGTAGAGCGCAACGTTCGGAAACGGGTCGATCGCCGCACTCGACTGGTTGCCGGCGAATCCCGCGCTCAGGCCGCGCATGTAGATGTTTCCCTGGCCCGGGCCATTCGGGCTGAAAGTCACGTTCGGCAGGTATTTGAGGACGTCGTCGAACGTCTGGACCTGCATCACCGCGAGCTGCTCACCCGTGATCGCCTGGATGGTGATCGGGACGTTCTGCACCGTCTCGGAGCGACGCTCGGCGGTCACCACCACTTCCGCGAGGCCGCCGCTCTCAGCGGGGGCAGCGGCAGGACCCGCAGCCGCCGGAGTGCTCGCGGGGCCCGCATCGGCATGCGCTGCCGCGGCCGCACAGCTGCTCAACACGGTCGCAACGGCCAGTCTTACCCGGTTGTTCTTGATCACGACTCCCCCCGCTGTGATTAGAAGTTCTTGCTCGAGCCCCGCGATGCGACGGCCCCGCATCCTCCTAAGTGCATGTTACGATCATATGACACCGGAGGCGAGCAGCTGATGCTTGTACGCAACAGAGCCGATCGAAGCTCCCGCGACAGGGCGGGCCTGATCGGCAGCTGCGATTTTCCCCAGTCCGGGCGTGCTGAACCGTCGCCGATACCGTTTTGAGATGGCGGTATTCAATTTATAGACTTTCGCCACTGCTTTAGCTGTGAAAAGCTGGCGATCGGCGCGCGACTGGCCCCTTCCGCGGCGCCGGGGAAGTGCGCCGAAGCGCTAATGTAATGTGCGGATGACGCGTTTGTACAAGCGCCGTCCAGGTGACTGGTATAAGAAGGGCGATGGGGAGCCACCCGGGCCGGGGGAAGCGTCCGCGTGGGGAAATCACAACCAACCCTCAGGGGGCAACGCGATGAAGCCTAATTCCAAGATCTCTGCGGCGGTGGCGGCAATTGTGAGCGCTTCGGGATCCCCGCTCGTGCTCGCCGCGCCGGCCGATCAGCCCGCCGGCCCGGCCGCCACCACGGCCGGCAGTGATCAGCTCGCCGAGGTGATCGTCACGGCGAACCGTCGCGAGCAGAACCTGCAGGACGTGCCCATCACGATCCAGGCTCTCACCGCTGAATCGCTGAGCCAGCTGAACGCCACTACCTTCGACGACTACGTGAAGTTCCTGCCTAACGTTACCAGCCAGGGTCTAGGGCCCGGACAGAGCAACGTCTATATGCGCGGCCTGTCGACCGCGGTCGGCGCACTGCAGGGATCGGGAGCCGTCGGCGCCTTCACCAACGTCGCGATTTACCTCGACGAGCAGTCGGGACAGATACCCGGTCGTAACCTCGACATCTACGCCGCAGATCTCGAGCGCATCGAGGTCCTCGAGGGACCCCAAGGCACGCTGTTCGGCGCCGGAGCCGAGGCGGGCGTGGTGCGCTACATCACCAACAAGCCGAAGCTCGGTGTAACCGAGGCGAACTTCAACGCTGGCTACGCGACCACGGCCCACGGGGATCCCAGCAGCAACATCGACGCCACCATCAACCTGCCGGTCGGGGAGCAGGCGGCGGTCCGCGCCGTCATCTACAACGACTCCCGCGGCGGTTACATCAACAACATCCCGGGGACGTTTGCCCGGGCGGCCAGCGACCGGGGCAGCCCCTATTTCTACACCGCCAACCATCAGCCGCCGGCCAACAGCCTCGTAATCAACAACAACAACCTGGTCAGCCACGCCATCAACCCGGTCACCTATCAGGGCATCCGGATCGAGGGGCTCTACAAGTTCAACGACGAATGGAACGCCCTCGTTACGCAGTCGTATCAGAACATGCGCGCCGACGGGGTGTTTGCCGAGATGGCGACCGACTCCCTCGGTAATGCGCAACCCGACCTGTCGGTGCAGCTCTACAACCCGTCCTGGGACAAGGACCGGTTTGAGGCCACTTCGTGGACCCTCAACGGCAGATTCGGAGACCTCAAGGCCATCTACACCGGTGGTTATCTGGTTCGCAACGTCGAGCAGGTGCAGGACTACACCAACTACTCGCGCGGCCGATACGCCAACTACTATCAGTGCGTCTCCAACAACGCGATCTTCACCGCCAACCCGAGTGCGGGCGTGCCGCAGTGCTTCTCGCCGAGCTCGATCTGGCGCGACGTCGAGCGCAACACGCACATCAGCCATGAGATTCGCCTGAGCACTCCGGACGACTGGCGGGCACGCGGTCTCGTCGGCCTGTTCTACGAGAAATACGAGGTCGACGAGCAGGTCGACTGGTTCTATGAGTCCGCGACCCAGTTCTTCGAGCCGATCGGTCCGCCGACCGGCTACTACACGCTGAACGGCTCGCCGTTGTTGCCGAGCGGTCATCCGGTCAAGTTCACGACCCCGGGGGCTGTATTCGTTCCCGGCCCGGCCACGACCAACAACCCGAATATCCGCCCGCCAGGCGATGCATTCTTCGACGATCTGCAGCGCGGCTATACCCAGAAGGCGGCGTTCGGCTCGGGCGACTTAGACATCGTGCCGCACCGGCTGACGGTGACCTTCGGGACTCGCTATTACCAGATCAAGAGCAACGAGGTCGGCTCGGCGGTCGGCAGCTTCGGCTGCAAGATCTTCAGCGCGAGCTCGCTGCCGCCGAATCCCTGCCTCAATCACTCCAACTTCGGCAACCTCGACGCGCTCAATTTCAACAAGAGCTATTCGGGCTTCAGAAGCCGCGCCAACCTGACCTGGAAGGTTACCGACGACGCGATGCTCTATTACACCTGGTCGCAGGGCTTCCGGGCTGGTGGATTCAACCGGCCGAATTCGGTCGAGACGACCTCGCCGCTCGCTGGCGTATTCACGCCACCGACCTTCTTCGGGCCCGACACGCTGACCAACAATGAGGTCGGGTGGAAGACCGAGTGGCTTGATCACCGCGTGCAGTTCAACGGGGCGGTCTACCAGGAACAGTGGAAGGGCTCGCAGATCTCGCTGTTCGATCCGGGCGTCACGGGGAATCTGACCTTCACGGCGAATGGTGGCGACTACAAAGTCAAGGGACTCGAGATGTCGCTGGTCGCTCGCGTGACCCACGGACTCACGCTGAGTGCCGGTGCCTCGTGGAATCACAGTGAGCTGACCCGGGGCGCCATACTGCTCGACGATAACGGCAATCCGATCGACTTCTCCAAGTACTCGATCGGCGGGGTGCCGCTGGTCAATCCGGCCGGACCGATCGGCAGTCCGTTGGCCGGCTCGCCGCCATTCCAGGGTAATCTGCGCGCCCGCTACGAGTTCACGCTCGGGGACTACGAAGCGTTCTGTCAGCTTGCGGGCATTCATCAGGCCCACTCGTTCGCTTCCACGGATCAGCTGACCAAGGATCTGCAGGGCAACTCCATTGCCTATGACCAGCCGGGGTTCTCGACCTACGACGCGTCGGTCGGCCTCAGCAAGGATGCCTGGGTGGTGACGCTGTACGGACAGAACGTGACCGACGTGCGCGCCGACCTGTATACGAACTATCGGCAGTGGTACAAGGCCGAGACGGTGAATCGCCCGCGCACCCTGGGACTGAACATCTCCTATCGGTTCACCAGCAAGTAGCGGCGCAGGCGGCCCGGGGCCGTCGGCTCCGGGTGGGGACTTTAGGTAGAATCGGCGGCGGGCAGCGATGCCCGCCGTTTTCTTTCGTCAATCCCACCCGAGGCGCCTTTGGCAGCAGCCCGACCCAACGCACCCGCCTCGCGCATCGAGGCCGAAGTCCGCCGCGGCCGGGCGCTGCTCGAGAAACGCCAGTTCGCCGAGGCCCTCGCGCTCGCGCAATCACTGCTCGCCGAGGTACCGGAGAACCGCGACGTTCTCTACCTGCTCGCCGTCAGCCAGCGCTATCTCGGTCGCATCGCCGACGCCCTCAAGACCCTCGCACGGTTCGAGGCACTGCACCCCGACTACGGCCGCCTGTTCCAGGAGCGCGGCCACTGCTACCGCGCCGTCGGCGAACGAGCCGCCGCGATCGAAGCCTACCTGCGCGCCGTCAACCTGAACCACACACTGGTGGGGAGCTGGAACGCCCTGCAGGACCTGTACGGCGCTCTCGGCGAGGCGACGCAGGCCGAGACGGCGGCCGCTCACATCAGCAAGCTCGCCAGCCTGCCGCCGGCGATCGTCGGCGCGACGAATCTGCTGTCCGAGGGCGAGACCTACGCCGCCGAGCACCTGGTGCGGCAGTTTCTCCTCGGCAAACCCGACGACGTCGAGGGCATGCGCCTGCTCGCCAAGATCGGCGTCAAGCTCGAGGTGCTCGACGACGCTGACTTTCTCCTGGAAAGCGTCCTGCTGCTCGCTCCGGACTATCACGTCGCGCGCTTCGAGTACGCCAGCGTTCTGCTGCAGAGACACAAGCACGAGCGGGCGCTCGCGGAGGTCAAGAAGCTCCTGAGCGTCGACCCGGCCAACCGCATGTACCGGACGCTCTACGGCGACGTCTGCGTAGGGCTCGGCGATCAGGAAGAGGCGCTGCGCGTCTACGGCGAGCTCTCGCAGGCCGCGCCGCAGGCGCGCGATCTGCATCTGTCGATCGCCCACACGCTGAAAACCCTGGGGCGGCAGCAGCAAGCGATCGACTCGTATCGCAAGGCAGCGGCGGTGTCACCGAGCTATGGCGACGCCTACTGGAGCCTGGCGAATCTCAAGACTTATCGGTTCTCCGACGAGGAGATCGCGCGCATGCGCGACGCGGAAGCCGATCCGGGCACGAGCTTCGAGGACCGTTTTCACCTGTGCTTTGCGCTCGGCAAGGCGCTGGAGGATCGCAAGGACTACGCCGAATCCTTCCGCTTCTATGAGCGCGGCAACGCGCTCAAGAAGAGCCGCAGCAGTTACCGCCCGGACCTGATGGAGCGCAACCTGCGCCTGCAGCAGGCGGTGTGCACGCCGGAGCTGTTCGCGGCGCACGCCGGTGACGGCTGTCCGCGAGCCGATCCCATCTTCATCGTCGGATTGCCGCGGGCCGGTTCGACGCTCCTCGAGCAGATCCTCGCCTCGCACTCCCAGATCGAGGGCACGATGGAGCTGGCGGACATCCCGCGCCTGGCGCATCAGCTGAACGGACGCATGCCGGACGAGCAGAACCCGGCCTACCCGCGCGCGCTCGAGCGCCTGAGCCCCGAGCAGCTGCAGTCCTTTGGCGAGCGCTACCTCGCCGACACCCGGATCTACCGCGGCGGCAGGCCGTTCTTTATCGACAAGATGCCCAACAACTTCCGTCACGTCGGCATGATTCAGCTGATCCTCCCGAACGCGAAGATCATCGACGCACGGCGTGAGCCGATGGCCTGTTGCTTCAGCAACTTCAAGCAGCTGTATGCGCACGGACAGGACTTCACCTACAGCCTGAGTGACATTGCGGCCTATTACCGCGGTTACGTCGAGCTGATGGCGCACTGGGACCGGGTCCTGCCCGGTAAGGTGCTGCGCGTGCAGCACGAGGAACTGGTCGAGGACCTCGAGCCGCAGGTGCGCCGCATCCTGGCATTTCTCGCAGTGCCGTTCGAGCCCGCGTGCCTCGAGTTCTACAAGACCGAGCGCAGCGTGCGCACCGCGAGCTCCGAGCAGGTCCGCCAGCCCATATACCGGGAGGGCGTGGATCAGTGGCGAAACTTCGCGCCCTGGCTCGGGCCCCTCAAGGCGGCGCTCGGGGACCTCGCCTGAGCAGCATCAGCGCCAGGATTGCCGAGGCGCTCATGAGGAACAGGCTCACCGCATTCAGCACCGGCGTCGCACCCTCGCGCATGCGCCCGTACATCATGATCGTGAGCGGCGCATCCGATCCCACCAGCATCAGCGTGGTGTTGAAGTTCTCGAAGGACATGAGGAAAGCGATTGCGGCCGAGCCGATGATGGCCGGGCGCAGATAGGGGAGCGTGACGTTCCACAGCACCGCGGCGTGCGAGGCGCCGAGATTCAGCGCCGCGTCCTCGAGGCTGCGGTCGAAGCGCTTCAGGCGCGCGCTGATCGTGAGCGTCGCGATCGCGACGATGTAGGAGAACTGGCCGAGCACGACGAGCGGCAGACCCGGGCGCAGAAAATCCGCCTCGAGCCCGAAGAGATCGGTGCACAGGTCCGCGAGGCGGCTCGCGAACGCCAGGATCGAGATGCCGAGGATCACGCCCGGGATGACCAGAGGGGTCAGCATCAGCATCGACAGAATCCCCTTGCCGGGGAACTGCTCGCGCTCCATGAGGAATGCATTCGCGGTGCCGACCGCCACCGACAGCCCGGTGACCCACAGCGCCACGATGCAGCTCGTCCAGATGCTGCCGAGGAGCTCGGAGTCGCGGAACAGTCCGACCCGGCCCGCGGCTTCGTTGCCGAAGAACCAGTCGAGCGTGAAGCCGTGCCACGGGGGCGCGGGGTAGGGCGCGTCGTTGAAGGCGAACACCGCCACCACGGCGAGCGGCAGGAAGAGAAAAAGGAGGAAGGCGCCCACGTAAAGCGCGGTCGCGGCACGCAGCCAGGCGGGACGCGGCAGGCTCGGTATCACACGCGCCTCATGACGTCGCTGAAGCGTTGGCCGGAAGCCTTCAGGCCGAGCCACACCATCGCGGTCGAGAGCGCCAGCAGCAGGAAGCCGAAGGCCGCACCCTGCTCCCAGTTGAAGCGGGTGATGAACTGCGTGTAGATCTGCTCGGTGAACCAGAGGGAATTCTTGCCACCTAGCAGGGTCGGCGTCAGATAGTTTCCGAGCGTCAGCATGAACACCACGATGCAGCCGGCGGTGATGCCGGGCGCGGCGTGTGGAATCACAATCGTGCGCAGGATCGACCCGCCCTTGCCGCCGAGATCGTACGCGGCCTCGATGAGCGAGTTATCGAGACTCTCCAGACTCCCCACCAGCGGCACCACCATGAAGAGGAGCGAGGTATAGACCAGGCCGACGAGGATCGTCGCATCGTGGTAGAGGAGCTCGACCGGCTGCGCGGTGAAGCCGAGGTGCACGAGCACCGCCGGCAGCACCCCCGACTCGCGTAGCAGGATCATCCATCCGAGGGTACGCACCGTCTCGCTCACCCAGAAGGGAATCAGGCAGACGACGAACAGCAGCGCGCTCATGCGCCCGCGGGCGAGCTTGGCGATGATCCAGGCGATCGGAAAGGCGAGCAGCAGCGTCAGCGCCGTGGCGAGCGCCGAGAGCAGCGCCGTGCGCAGGAACACGTGCCAATAGAGCGGCTCGCCGAAGAAGCTGCGGTACTGGGCGAGGCTCGCCACGTACTCCCGAGGCGCGACCCGCTGGCGGAACGACAGCACGGCCAGATCGAGGTGCGGCAGGATGATGAGCGCCAGCAGCCACAGGAGCGCCGGCGCCAGCAGCAGTGCGAGCACCAGCCTCCGATACCAACTTGCTCCCGTCGCGCTCGCCGCCATGGCCGCTCAGGGATG
>DATMMK010000043.1:0-8470 GCA_035569755.1 Steroidobacteraceae bacterium | reverse complement strand
GTCGCTGAAGGCCCGCAGCACGCACCAGCCGCTCAGCTCGAGGGGCAGAGTGCCGCTGGCGTCCAGGGTGTCGCGGCGGGACCTGAGCGCGAGCTCGCGCACGACGTGCCCGTTGCACACGATCTGCGCATGGTCGAGCGGTACGATGGAGCGCAGCCGCGCGTAGAAGGCGACCGTGCGCGGGCGCTCAAGCCTCACCGTCGCGCCGATGGGACTGCCGGCGAGGGAGAAGTCGAGCAAGGGACCGTTGGTCGCAAAGCTTCTGCCGTCCTTCAGCGCCTCGAGCCATGCCGCGCTCGCGAGCGGCCCGGCGGGGATCGACACGTAGACACGGTTGAGGCCCACCGGGCCGCGCAGCGTCGCGTAGTCGGCCATCGCGTCGGTGCCGCCTGCGGCCGGAATGTGAAAACCGAGGTTGAGCAGCCGGTACCACACCGAGGCAGTTGCCTGGTGGTCGGCAAACGACACGATCTCCATGTAGTCGACCTTGCCGAGCGCTACATCGACGGGCAGCTCGTCGGCATCGGTGTGGGCGGGATGAGTGAGCGGCTGGGGCTCCTCTTCGAAGGGATGCACATAGCCGACCAGCGCGCCGCGCGCATGCGCGAGATCGGCGACGTCGGCGTTGGTCGGAGCGAGACTCGCGGCGGCCGTGTTGGGGTAGCCCGCAAATCCAGGTAGCAACGTGTCGCCGCGCAGGCCGATGAGTCCCAGGTGCCCCCAGTAGCTGGAGTGGAATTCCTGTCCGTGCACCACCAGCGTCGCGGGCGTCGAGGCGGGATCGACACCCCGGCCGCTGTAGGCGATATCGGGGAAGCGCTGCTCCTTGTTGACGATCAGATTCTCGACGATGTCGAGATCCTCGGCCTGCGCCTGCAGCACCAGACGCGCGGGTGTGTTGCGGTAGTGCCCGCCGTAGTTCATGTGCACGTGCACGTCGCCGCTCACCCAGTGCCGGCCCGGCCCATCCTGCCAGCGGCGCGCAGTGAGCACTACCGGCACTTCGCTCGTCGCCCCGGCGGTGACCGTGACGCTGCGCCGCTCGGGCGGGCGCGTCAGGCCCTTCATCACCTCGACGCTGACGCTGCCGGCCGGCACCTCGATCAACTCATCGCCCGCCGTGTGGAAGTAGCGTGCCTCGAACGGCGACTCGTTGCGGTCGAACTCGGCGTGGTGCAGCCAGGCGTGCGCGGATGCGAAAAAGCGCCCGCCCGCGTCCGTTACCGTGACGCGCGCGGCGGTCGGCTGGCCGCGCTCGTCACGCACCGTGAGGTGCAGGGCACCGCCCGGATGCAGGCGCCGTCGCTCGGTGATCTCGAGCGGCCGCGAGCTTGCGCCGGGGAACGTGAGCAGGCGCAGCTCGAGCCCGCCTTCACGATTGGAGATGTAGGCGATCTCTCTGCCGTCGGGCGACCAGCGCGGCCCGGTCTCGTCCCAGTCACCGAAGCTGAGCGGCAACGGGTCACCGCCCGCCGCCGCCGGCAGCAGCCACAGCTGCTGCGTGTTGCGCCCGAGATAGGAGCTGTAGACGAGGCGCTGTCCGTCGGGGGAGAAATCCGGCCGCGCCTGCCAGCTGGTCTCCTCGTAATGCAGCTCGCTCGCTTCCGCGCCGGGTGTCGCCGGCATGCGCCACAGGCCGCCCGTTCCATAGATGTGCCCGCGGTTCGAGACGAAAACCACCGACTGCCCGTCGCGCGTCCAGACCGGATTGATCTCGTGATCGAAAGCACTGTAGTAGTAACGGGGCAGCGTGCTCTGGCTCTCGCCGCTCAGGCGCACGGGCTCGGACATCTCCGTGCCGTGCAGCTCGGCGAGAAACAGATGCAGATGCCGGTGATAGGCGCTCGACACGAAGACGATGCGCTGTCCGTCGGGTGCGAAGCGCGGCTCGACGTTGATCGCTCCGCCGTGCGTCAGCTGCGTCGTGCGCCCGGATGCAACCTCGAGCAGCATGAGCTCGATCGCGGGCCCGAGGCTCGAGGCGTACACGATATAGCGGCCATCCGCCGACCAGTCGGGCTGATAGTCGTAGCCCGGGCCGTCGGTCAGCTGCTCGGCGCTCGTCGAGTCGACCCTCTGCCGCCACAGCGATCCGGCCATCGAGTAGACGAGCGCGCGCGAGTCCGGCGACCACGCCAGGCTGCTCGGCCCGCTGGTGAGCTGCGGCAGGTACATCTCGCGGTAGTAATAGGAGTGCGGCAGATCGAGCAGGGGCAGCGCCGGCGGTGCGCCCCATGAGTGGTAAGGCACGCAACCGACCAACAAGGCGAGCAGGCGAGAGGCGAAGTGTGCGCGCATGTCGCGTTGACGAGTGCACGACGCGCGTCTAATGTGATTCGCCGTGCGAATAGCCGTTGGATAATAGCATATGGCCGCACCGGCAATGACAGCGGCCGGCACGCCCTCAGAGCGACAACACCCGCGCTCATGACCTTCAAGCTCACCTACGCGACCATGTTCGATCCGCCCGAGGAGCTGCACACGCGCTTCGACGCCGCGATGCAGCGCCTGCGGGGTGCGCTCGGTGGGTCGCACGCGCTGCACATTGCCGGCGCCGACTGTCCGACGGAGCACGCCGCGGAAAAGCGCAATCCCGCGGATCGCGACGTGCTCCTCGGCACGTTCGCGACCGCGAGCGCCGCCGATGCCGATCGGGCGCTGCGCGCCGCGCATGGCGCCTGGCCCGAGTGGAAGCGGACCCCGGCCGCGCGCCGCGCGCAGCTCCTGCGGCGCGCCGGTCGGCTGATCGAGGAGCGCGTCTACGACATCGCGGCGGCGCTCACCCTCGAGGTCGGTAAGAACCGCATGGAGGCGCTCGGCGAGGCGCAGGAGGCGGCGGACTTCTTCGCGACCTACTGCGACGATTTCGAGCGCGCCGGCGGGTTCGTGCACGCTCTACCCGACGATCCGCTCGCCGGTCACGCGTCCCACAACCGCAGCGTCCTCAAGCCCTACGGCGCCTGGGTGGTCATCACACCGTTCAACTTCCCGCTGGCGCTGGCCGCCGGCCCGGTGGCGGCCGCGCTCATCACCGGCAACACCGTGGTGCTGAAAGGCGCGACCGTGACGCCCTGGGCAGGGCGGCTGCTGGCGGACGCCATCCGGGATGCGGGGCTGCCCCCGGGAGTCTTCAACTACCTGAGCGGCTCGAGCGCCGCGATCGGCGCCGCGCTGCTCGAGCACCCGCTCGCGGCGGGCGTGACGTTCACCGGCTCCTACGAAGTCGGCCGGCAGATCGCGCTCAAGCTCCAGAGCGGCGCCTACCCGAGGCCCTGCATCGCGGAGATGGGCGGCAAGAACGCCTGCATCGTCACCGCCCGTGCGGACCTCGCGCGCGCGGCCGCGGGGATCCTGCGCTCAGCCTTCGGCATGGGCGGCCAGAAATGCTCCGCACTCTCACGGCTCTACGTCCACGCGCAGGTGGCCGAGCCCCTGACCGAGGCACTGCTCATGCAGCTGGCGGCGCTCCCGATCGGCGACCCGGCGCGGCGCGAGAACTGGCTCGGGCCCGTCGCGACCCAGTCGGGCTACGACGACTATGCGCGCTACGTGGCGCAGCTGCGCGCGGGCGGCGCGCGCATCCTCGCCGGCGGGCAGCAGCTCGCGGACGGCGCGCTGGCCCGCGGGTTTTTCGTGCGCCCGACACTGGCCGAGGCGCCGGCAGAGCATCCGCTGTGGGCCAGGGAGATGTTCCTGCCCATCCTGATGCTGCAGCGCGTGGCCTCGAACGACGAAGCGATGGCGCTCGCCAACGCCTCGCCGCTCGGGCTCACGGCGGGCTTCTACGGCGCGCCCGATGAGATCGGCTGGTTCCAGGAGTACATCGAGGCCGGCGTCACCTACGCAAACCGCCCGCAGGGCGCCACCACTGGCGCCTGGCCAGGCTACCAGCCCTTCGGCGGCTGGAAGGGCTCGGGCACCACCGGCAAGGCCATCGCCTCCTTCTATTACCTGCCGCAGTACCTGCGCGAGCAGTCGCAAACCGTGGTCGAGTGATGCCTATGCCGCTGCTGCCGCTCACCGAGGCGATCGCGACCCACGTGCACGACGGCGACAGCGTGGCGCTCGAAGGCTTCACCCATCTCATCCCTTTTGCCGCCGGTCACGAGATCATCCGTCTCAAGCGGCGCAGTCTGCACCTGATCCGCATGACGCCGGATCTCATCTATGACCAGCTGATCGGCATGGGTTGCGCTACGCGGCTGACCTTCTCCTGGGGCGGCAACCCGGGAGTGGGATCGCTGCATCGTCTGCGCGATGCGGTGGAGCGCCAGTGGCCGCAGCCGCTCACGCTGAGCGAATTCAGCCACGCCGAGCTGGCGCTCGCTTATCAGGCGGGTGCGAGCGGCATGAGCTGCGGCCTGATGCCGCACCATGCCGACACCGATCTCACGCGCGTGCCGGGAGCAAGGCTCAGCACCGTGCGCTGTCCCTTCACCGGACAGCTGCTGACGGCGGTGCCTGCCATCAACCCGGACGTCACCATCCTGCACGCTCAGCAGATCGACGCCGAAGGCAATGTCCTCATCCGCGGGATCGTCGGCGCCGCCAAAGAGGCCGCGCTCGCTGCGCGGCGTGTGCTCGTCACTGTCGAGGAGCGGGTCGAGCGGCTGCGCGCGGATCTGAATGCGGTGGTGCTGCCCTCGTGGCTGATCAGCGCCGCGAGCATCGTGCCGGGCGGCGCCTACCCCTCCTACGCGCAGGGCTACTACCCGCGCGACAACCGCTTCTATCTCGCCTGGGACGGGATCGCGCGCGACCGGCGGACGTTCACCGCCTGGATGGAGCGTCACGTGCTCGGCGTGGCCGATCACGCCGCGCTGCTGCGCGCGCTCGGAGTGGCCGCGTGACCGCGCCCGGCTACACGCCGGATGAGATCATGACGGTGACCGCCGCGCGGCACCTGCGCGATGGGGCCGTCTGTTTCGTCGGCATCGGCCTGCCGAGCGCTGCCTGCAACCTGGCCCGCATGACGCACGCCCCCCGCCTCGTGCTGATCTACGAATCGGGCACCGTGGCCACCAAACCCACGGTGCTGCCGCTCTCGATCGGCGACGGCGAGCTCGCCGAGACCGCCACCGCCATCGTGCCGCTGCCCGAGATCTTCGCGCACTACCTGCAGCGCGGCCGGGTCGACGTGGGCTTTCTCGGCGCGGCGCAGATCGACGCCTTCGGGAACCTCAACAGCACGGTCATCGGCGACTACGCACATCCGGGCGTACGGCTGCCGGGCGCCGGCGGCGCTCCCGAGATCGCGACCTACGCGCGCGAGGTGCTCGTCATCATGAAGCAGACGCCGCGCAGCTTCGTGCCGCGCCTCGACTTTCTCACCTCCGCGGGCTACCTCACGGGCTCCGGCGCGCGCGCCGCGAGCGGCAGCCCAGGCGGCGGCCCGCGTGCGGTCATCACCGACTTCGGCGTGCTCCGGCCACGCCCCGCAACGCAGGAGCTCGAGCTCGCCGCGCTCTATCCCGGCATCAGCGTCGATGCCGCCCGCGCCGCGACTGGCTGGCCGCTCGGGGTAGCCGAGCACCTCGAGATCCTGCCGGCGCCGCCGCGCGCCGATCTCGAGGCGCTGCGCGACCTCGAGAGCCGCACGCGCGAGGCGCAGGCGCGGCCGATCCGCATCAACTTGAGGAACTGACATGGCTTCACCGCATATCCGCACGCCGCTCCCCGGTCCCAAGGCGCAGGCCCTCATGGCGCGCGACCGGCCGGTGACGACGCCCTCCTACCCGCGCGATTATCCCTTCGTCATGGCGCGCGGCCGCGGTGCCGAGGCCTGGGACGTCGACGGCAATCGCTTTCTCGACTTCATGAGCGGCATCGGTGTCGCGAGCACCGGCCACGCGCACCCCAGGGTCGTCGAGGCCATCAAGGAGGCGGCCGACGATTTCCTGCACATCTCCTCCGACTACTGGCACGAGCGCATGACGCGCCTCGCCGAGCGGATCAACGAGCTCGATCCGATGCGCGAGCCGGTGCAGGTGCTGGTGTGTCAGAGCGGCACCGAGTCGGTCGAAGGCGCGCTCAAGCTGGCGCGCTATGTGACGGGCCGGCCGCGCTTCATCGGCTTTCTCGGCGGCTTTCACGGCCGCACCATGGGCTCGCTCGCCTTCACCTCGAGCAAGGTCACGCAGCAGGCGGGCTTCTTCCCCGCCATGCCGGGCGTGACCCACGTGCCCTACCCCAACCCCTACCGGCCGCTGTTCGCAGGAAGCGACCAGGGCCGCGCGGTCCTCGACTACATCGAGATGCTCTTCCAGGCCAACCTCCCGCCGGCCGAAGTCGCCGCGATCGTGGTCGAGCCGATCCAGGGCGAGGGCGGCTACCTCGTGCCACCCGACGGCTTCCTCCCGGGCCTGCGCGCGCTGTGCGATCGCCACGGAATTCTCCTCATCTTCGATGAGGTGCAATGCGGCATCGGGCGCAGCGGCAAGATGTTCGCCAGCCAGCACTGGGGCGTGTCGCCGGACATCATGACCCTTGCCAAGGGTCTCGCCTCGGGGCTGCCGATGGGACTCGTGGTGGCGCGTCGCACTCACATGGAAAAGTGGAAACGCGGCGCGCATGGCAACACCTTCGGCGGCAATCCGCTGTGTTGCGCGGCGGCGCTGGCGACGCTCGAACTGGTGGAGCGCGAGTATGCGGCCAACGCGGCGGCGGTCGGCGAGTACTTCCTCGGGCGCCTGCGCGAGCTGCAGCAGCGTTTCCCCTGCATCGGCGAGGTGCGCGGCAAGGGCCTCATGATCGGCATGGAGCTGGTCACCGACCGGGCGAGCCGCACGCCCGCGAAAAAGCTGTGCGAAGCGGTGCTGACGCGCGCCTTCCACCACGGGCTGCTGCTGCTCTCCTGCGGCGTGAGCACCGTGCGCTTCATTCCACCGCTCATGATCAGCCGCGCCCATGTGGACGAAGCCCTGACTCTGCTCGAGCCGGCGCTCAAGGAAGCGCTGGAGTCGGTCTGAGGGAGCGACGCATGTCAGCGACCACTGCCGAGCAGCCGCGTGCGCTGGGTCTGCTCATGTGCACCGCGCTGGTCGTGGGCAACACGATCGGCGTCGGCATTTTCCTGCTGCCGGCCTCGCTCGCCCCCTACGGGCTGAACGCACTGCCGGGCTGGCTGATCACCACCGGCGGCTCCATCTGCGTCGCCTGGGTGTTCGCAGGCCTGGCGCGCTCCTTTCCCGGGGACGACGGGCCGTACGCCTATTCGGCGCGCGCCTTCGGCAACGGCGTCGCCTTCATCATCATGTGGTGCTACTGGATCTCGACGATCGTGACCAACGCCCTGCTCGCCACTGGCGTGGTCGGCTACCTGTCGTCGTTCTTTCCCGTGCTGGTGACCAACCACCTGCTCGCCGCGGTGACGGCGGTGGCGCTCGTCTGGCTGTTCGTCGTGATCAACGTGCGCGGCGTGCGTACCGCCGGCTGGGTGCAGGTCTGGAGCAGTGTGCTGAAAGTCGCACTGCTTGTCGGGATCGTGGCCCTCGGCCTCTGGGCCTGGTTCACGCCGCAGGCGGCCGCCCCGGTGCTGCTGCCAACGACGCCCTTTTCCCTGAGCGGCGTGATCACCTGCTCCACCCTGACGCTTTATGCGCTGCTCGGAGTGGAAAGCGCCGCTATGCCTGCCGGCCGGGTGCGCGATCCGGCCCGCACCATCCCCCGCGCCACGTTCATCGGCACAATTACGGTCGCGGTCGTCTACATCTGCGTATCGTTAACCCCGATGTTCTTCATCCCGCAGGGCGAGCTTGGCACCTCGAGCGCCCCGTTCGCGGACCTGTTCGCGCGGCTACTCAGCCCCGCCTCGGGCCGGGTGATCGCGGCGTTCGTGATCGCGAGCGCACTCGGGTGCCTCAACGGCTGGACGCTGATCCTGGGCGAGCTGACGGTGAGCTGCGCCCGCCATGGCGGCTTCCCACCGGCCCTCGGTAAGGTGAACGCGCACGGCGCGCCGACGCGCGCCTTCGTACTCACTGCCGTCCTCGCAAGCCTCATGACGCTCTCGAGCTACAGCGACTCGACCGCAAACGCCTTCACCTTCCTCAACATGGTCGTCACCGCCTCCAACCTGCCGATGTATCTCGGCTGTGCGCTCGCGGTACCGATCCTGTGGCGCCGCGGCGAACTCGGCAAGTCAGGCCCCCGCGAGTCGCGCTGGATCGCGGCCGCGGTCATAGCCGCCGCCTACTGCGTCTGGGCCTCGATCGGCCTCGGCGGCAAGTCGCTCCTCTGGGCGCTGGTACCTTGCGCCGTGGGCCTGCCGGTTTACTGGTGGTACGCGGTCGTGCGGCGGCCGGCGCTCGCCGCCTGAAGTAAAGAGAAAGGGCCACTGCATGTCGCGCCGGCTCATGGCTTCCCTGGCACTTGCCGCGCTGGTCTCAGCCGTTGCCGGCGCCGCGCGCGCCGCCGACCCGCCGGCACACAAGCCGCGGGCGCGCGACCTGGGTATCCCTTTCGACGGCAC
>DATMMK010000042.1:0-56120 GCA_035569755.1 Steroidobacteraceae bacterium | reverse complement strand
CGCACCACCCAGTGGTCGCCGAGCGTGTAGCGGAGCTTGAGCGTGTTGAGCGTCTCGGTGAGGCTCACGCCGTAACTGACGTACAGGCGCGGCGTGAGATAGCGGCCGAGCACCAGCGAGGTCTCGTTGGCGAGCGGGTCGGTCTCGAGGCTCACGTCGGGGAGACCGACGCGCGAGCCCACCTGCGAGGCGAGCAGCGCCGCTCCCTGGCCGAGGGCTGCGTTGCTGGCCGACTGCGTCGCCTGCGAAGCGCTGCCCGAGAGGATCAGCGAGACGATCTGCGACTGCGGCAGCGGCGGGTCGGAGAAGAACGACATGCGCGGCTGCTGCAGAGTGCCGCGCACGTTGACTCCGGCGGTCACGTCCGGAAATTGCTTCTGGGCGCGCAGGTCGACGCCCGGATCGTCGATCGGGCCGCCGCCGAAGATGAGCCGGCCGCGCTGGATGTCGAGCTTGCGCGCATAGGCGAGGTACACGCCGTTCGCCACCGACAGCTCTCCGGTCGCGCGCGTGATGGCGTCGTAGCCGCTCTTGATGGTGACGCTGCCGGTGAGGCGGCCGGTGAGCCCCGAAGCATCGACCGAGACCTTGTCGCCGAGGGTGAGCGTGATGGTGCTCATCACTGCGAAGCGCTCCGCCGGGCTCGACGCCTGCTCGCCGACGATCACCTCGTCGGGCGAGGTGCGCACCGCGTTAGTGATGTCCTTCGGCTGGATCTTCGCGTGCGGCACCGTGACCGTGCCCGTGACCTCGATGCGCCGCCCGTCGACCGCAAAGGCGAGATCCGGCGAGGCGTCGATCTGTGCCTCAGGGGTGTCTGCCACGCGCAGATTCGTGCCCTCGAGGTGAAACTTGCCGTACGGCTGGAGGTTGTGCCACTCGAGATGGCCGTTGGCGGCGGCGCTGCCGCCGCCCGCGCGGGCGTTGCCGCTGAAGTCGAAGCCGCCGTCGGTGAGGTGGGCTTCGAGCGTCACCTGCCGCAGCCCGAGATTCACCTGATAGAGGTCGAGCTCGCCGCCGGAGATCTTCACCACGCCGTTCAGCTGCGGTGCCCCGAGGGTGCCGGCCACGTTGACGTCGGCGTGCAGCTGGCCGGCGGCACGATCGATGTCGGGCAGGTAGAGCGACAGCAGCCCGAGCTCGGAGGTCTCGGCGTGCACCGCGCCCGAGAGCGGCATGGCCTGCCAGTCGCCGGCGCCGCGCTGCGCGTCGATGCGGGCACGGATGGTGCCGACCTCGCCGTCCTCGAGCACGGCCGCAAAGCTGACGGCGTCCGCCGTCGCGGTCGCGCTCACGGTGCCGGAGCCGATGCGCGTGTGCTCGATCTTCTTGCTGAGGAGCGTGTGCGAGAGCACCGCGTCGGTGAGGTGCGCGCGCAGCGTCCCGGTGACGGGCGTGGACGCGCCGCCCGCTGCGCGCAGCAGCAGGTCGACCGTGCCCTGGTACTGCACCGCGGGCGTCATGCCGGCGGTGAGTGCGCTCAGCGGCAGCTGGTTGCTCATGAGCGTGGCGGACCAGTGCTCGCGAGTCCAGTCGGCATCGGCGCACATGCTGCCGGGCGTGCCCGCGAGGCACAGCCACTCGAGGCGCGCGCGCTCCGCCGAGGCGGCCAGATCCACCGGGTGCTCGAGCGCGAGGTCGAGCGCGTCCTTGCCCTTCAGACCCAGCGCCGTGAGCTGGCCCTGGAAGGCCCCGTGCGTGTAGGCGCCGGCGGCCTCGGCCGTGAGCGCGAGTTCCGAGGCGTGCGCCTCGAGATGCACGCGATAGGCGGCCGGCGGCCCGGTCACCGTGAAGGAGGCGCCCTGGATGATGTGGCGCGCGTAGCTCAGGTTGGTCGCCCGCGCGTCGATCTTCGTCGGCCGCTCGCGCTCGGCCGCGTTGAAGTCGATATCGGCGTCGAGCCGCTCCATCCCGAGCCCGGCGTAACTGAGCGCGCTACCGTGGACGCTGGCCACGATCGCCGGGTCGGCGGTCGTGCCGCGCAGCGTGCCGCTGGCGTTGAGCTGACCGTGGCTCCCGGGCGCGAGCTGACTGAGATCCGAGCTCGCCAGCGTGAAGCGCAGGTCGAGCTGCGTGCCGGAGCGCCCATCGAGCGCGAGGCTCGTGCCGCCGAGCGCCAGGCGCACCCGGTCGAAGCTCAGGGCGCCGCCCGTGCGGCCGACCGAGCCTGCGCCGCTCACGCGTGCGCCGCGCAGCTTGCCGCTCAGGTTCGCGACCGCGACCGTGAGATCGCCGTTCGGGTCGAAGCCCTGGCCGGACACAGCGAGACCGAGACTGACGCTCCCCGGAAAGTCGGGGCTCAGTGCCGCCGGGTTGATGCCGGAGAGCTGGGAGGCGACCGACCAGCTCTGGCGCGGCGCCCAGGTCACGGCCCCACTGGCGCTGGCGTGCCCCTCGAGCAGGCCGAGCTCGGCGTGCTCGAAGGTCACGCCGTCCTTACCGAGCGTGCCGGTCACGTCCACGGCGCTCGCCGCGACACCGGCCGCGCTCACCGCCGTCGCCTGGGCGTGCACCTTGTAAGGCAGCAGTCCCTCCAGCGTGAAAGTGCCCGCGCTGCTCGTCACCAGGGGCAGCGCTCCGACGAGCGGCCAGCGGAAGTCCTGCCAGCTGCCGCTCAGATTCAGCCGCGGCCCATGCGGGACGATGGTGAAGGTGCCGGAGCCGACCGCGTGCGCGCCCGAGGGGTGACGTGCCTCCATGTGCTTCGCCGTGAGCACCGAGGCCGCGTACGAGCCGTCGAACTCGGCGTCGAAGGCCCCGGCACGGAGGCCGGCCGGCTCGACCTTGCCGCGGCCGCTGAAGCCCGCGCCGTTCCAGGTGACCGCGAGGCGCGCCTTCATGATGCCGAGCGGTCCGGAGATTCCCCAGGCGCGCAGGTCGAAATTCTCGACGTTGGCGTCGCCCACGACGTGCCAGTGGCTGGTGAGCTCGAGCGCGCGGCCGGTGAAGTCGGCGCGGAACGGGCTCAGGGCATGTGCGGTGAGAGAGAGCGAGTTGAGATCGCCGCGCGCGGTGCCGGCGACGCTCCAGGCGGGCTGTCCGTGGGGAGTCCAGGCGATGTGCCCCTCGCCCTCTATGCCGAGCGGATCGCGGGCGTGCAGCGTACCGATCGCATCGACCCGCGCGTCGCCGAAGTCGCCCTGCGCCTGGAAGAAGCGGATCGAGCGGTGCCGCAGCACCCCGGCCACGGTGATGTGGGTGGCCTCGAGGCGTGCGCCGTTGTAGACCGTCAGCACCGCGTCATCGACGATGGTGTGCTCGGCGCTGATCAGCAGCCAGCGCGGCAGGAACAGGGGTGGCGACGGCGGCACCTGCCGGGTGCGGTGCTTCACCTCGATGAGCGCGCTTTGCACCCGAGCATCGCTCGAGCGGATGGTCTGCAGCAGCAGCGGCGCGAGCGCCACGCGGCCGTCGACGCCCGCGAACGTGAGGTGCACCAACTCGTGATCGATCTCGACACGGTCGGCGTGCACGCCACGCGCCAGGGTCCCCCGCACGCCGGTGATGGTGAGGGTCACCGCGCCCGGGCCCGAGCCGAAGCGCTGCGGGATGTGGCGCACCAGGAACTGCAGCCCCGACTCGGTGAACGCCGCGGCGCCGATCAGGGTGGCCGGCACCACCACGACGACCAGCACCAGCAGGCAGGCGGCGAAGAGAATGAGGAGGCGGCGCACGGCGGGCTTTCAGTGCTACAACTTCGGCGAGAAGTTGATGTGCAGTCGCGGGCCGGCGTTGCGCGACAGCGGCTGGGCGATGTCGATGCCGAGCGTCAGCACCGGCGTGCGGAAGCGGATGCCGATGCCGGCGGAATACTCCAGCAGAGGACCATAGTGATCGAGCCCGGCGGCGTCGGTGTACAGCAGCTGCCGGCCGAGGTGGTTGAAGGCGTTGCCGTAGTCGAGAAACGCCGCCACGCCCAGGTTGCGCGGCAGGTCGTGGATCACCTCCACCGTGCCGGTGGCCAGGAACTTGCCGCCGACCTTGATGAACGCGCCGGGGAGGAGCGCCTTGCAGCTGTTGTCGGCATTGAGCTTGCTCACGCCGACGGGCTGCGGCGCGCACACCGGATCGGTCGGCGACAGCTCGTTGTAGTAAAAGCCGCGCACGCTGTTGTCGCCGCCGGCGAAAAAGCGATAGATGGTCGGCAGGCTGGAGAAGCGCGATACCACGCTCGCTCCGGCCTCCTCGCGCAGCAGCAGATGCCACGGGCCGCCCAGGCGGAAGGTGTTCTCGAGCTGCATATGCGCCTGAATGAAGTTCGAGTCCGAGCCGAGCTGCGAGTCGGAGCCGCGGATCTGCGCGACGAACGGATACTGGAACAGCGGCTCGCCCAGATAGTCCTTGGGGACCGAAGCGATATCGAGCTCCGGCACCAGCAGCCGATCGGTGGTGGTGCGGTTCACGTCCTCGCTGGTGGTGCGGACCACGTACACCTTCCACAGGGTCTGCCAGCCGCCCTTCACCAGCGTAAAGCTCGGTCCCACCGACTGAGTGTAGGCAGTCTCGTCCGCGAGCGTCTGCTGCTCGATGTTGCCGTTGAGGGCGAAATGCTCGAGCGCCGGATCGCCGACCGGGAAGACGTAGCTGGCCACGACGTTGTAGCGCGTCACCTGCGCGAACTGTGTCGTGACGTTGAAGCTCTGGCCGTTCGAGTTGATGCGGTGGTCCTCGAAACCGAGGGTAGCGCGCGCTCCGGTGTCGGTGGCGTAGCCGGCGCCGAGGGAGTAGCGATGGCGGCGGCCGGGGTCGGCACGGATGTCGACCGCCACCTCGTGGGTGGCCGGATCGGGCGTGCCCGGCCGCACCTCGAGGTTGGCGAAGTACTGGGTGTCATCGAGTGCGAACTGGGTGCGCAGCACCTGTGTCAGGTCGAAGGGATCACCTGCGTGATAACGCAGGTAGCGCCGTACCAGGCTCTCCTTCACGACCCCCTGGGTGATGGTCGTCGGGCCGAAGTGGTAGCGCGCGCCGGTCTCGAGCTCGAGCGCTATGCGGGCGGTGTAGTTCGCAGGATCGACCAGCAGCTCGTTGCGGGTGAGCTTGGCGTCGAAGTAGCCGTAAGTGGCGGCGGTGCGCTGCAGGTCGGACTTGATGCCGTCGTAGGCCGCCTGATTCAGGCGGTCGCCGGACTTGAGCGGCGGATGCTCGAGGATGCGCACGAACAGCGGATCGGTCTCGCCCGGGCCGGTCACCTTCACCTCGATGCTCGCCACCTCCACCGGGCGGCCCGGCTTGACGTCGACCACCACGCGCCAGTCGCCCTTGCCGAGATCGGTGACCGTGGAGCTTACCTGCGGCTCGTAGTAGCCGTACGGCCGCAGTGCCTCCTGTACCTCGCGCTCGACCCGGTTGTGCAGCCGCTCGATCATGTCGGCGCTGAGCTCGACGCCGCCTTTCTTGTAGCGCTCGAAGCTCAGGTAGGCGAGCACGTTGGCGCGCAGCGTCTCATCGACGCCCCGCACCTCGACGTTGACGCCGGCGGCACGCGCCGGGCCGGCCGCGATCCCGCCCGCGAGGGCCGCGATCAGGCACACGGCGAGCGCCGGGCCTCGCCGGTACCGTGAGCGAGGCCCGGGCATGCTGAATCGCTGCGCCATCTCGACGTGCGGTCGGAAAAATTCACTGGATTCTAGAGCCTCGCGGGCGCACCCGCTCGCCGCTCTTCACTAATTCAGAGCGCGCAGCACCGCGCCGGTTCCGCACCGGCGCTACATAACTCACGGCCACTCGCCGGCGTTCAGCCGGAATTCACTTTCACCGCTCGGCTCACCCGCGGAGTCGAAGCGCCGCTCGGCGAGAATGAGCCCGCCGCCCGGCTCGAGCAGCAGCACGGTCGAGCAGCGGGTGCCGTAGGCCGGGTTCACCACGAAGGGCGCCGACAGGATCCGCTGCCACTCGCGCGGCAACCCGCCGGTCTGCTCCGGGGCGTCGGCGGCCTGGGTGCGGTCGGCGAGCAGCGCAAACAGCCCGGAGGCCGAGCCTGCCGGGTCCGCGAGCCACTCGCGAAACCGCGCCTTGACGCGCGACAGCTTCGGCCACGGCGTGTCGAGCAGCTCGTTCGAGAGGCCGTACACGCCGGGCGGCAGCTCGCGTGCGAACGCGGCGGCGCGGTTCGATCCGTACCAGAGCGAGGCGGCGTCGGTGAGCAGCAGATTGAACCCGGAATACTCCGAGGCGGCGGGCTCGAGCTGCGCGAAGAACTGCCGCGCGCCTTGCGAGCTGCTGAGGTATCGGGGGATCAGCCCGCCGCGCGACGGCGCCGCCGGACGCGGGCTCTGCAGCTCGCGGAAGTTGGTGACCACGCCGAAACGGCGCGCCGGATCGAGCCCGAGCCAGGTGCCCGCGGCGCGCAGATCGCGGCCGGCGAGGATCCCCGGTGGCTCGGGCCACTTGGCGAGCGGCGCGGCCGGCCGCTCGTGGTATTCGTCGCGGTTGGCGGCGACGACCAGCTGGTAGCGCGGGTGCGCAGCCCAGGCAAGCACCAGCAGACACACGGGCTTAGCCGCCCTCGAGCCAGCCCGAGATCAGGTGCCAGGAGATCGAGTGCGAGGGCGGTGCGAGCGCCTCCCCCGAGGTGAGCTGCGCGCGCGTGAACCAGCGCGCGTCCTCGAGCTCGCCGGACACGCGCACGACGGCGCCCGCCGGCGCCCGGGCGCGGAACCCGAGCATGAGGGAGGAGGGGAACGGCCAGGGCTGTGAGGAGTCGTAGCTGGCGCTCGCGATGCGCACACCGGTTTCCTCCTCGACCTCGCGCGTCACCGCATCCTCGAGGCTCTCGCCCGGCTCGACGAAGCCGGCGATGGTCGAGTAGCGCCGCGCCGGCCAGCCCGCCTGCCGGCCGAGCAGCGCCCGTTCGCCGTCGGAGACCAACACGATGATCGCCGGGTCGATGCGCGGAAAGAACTCCTCCGCACAGTCCGGGTTGGTGCAGGTGAGGCAGTGTCCGGCGCGCAGCGGCGCGGTGGGCGCGCCACAGACGCTGCAGTAGCGCGTACGCGCGCGCCACACGGCGAGTGCCCGCGCATAGGCGAGCAGGCCCGCCTCGTCCGCGGGCAGCAGCGCCGTGAGCGGCCGCAGCTCCTCGAAGCGCATGCCCGCCGGCGGCTCGATGCGTTCCGGCGGCTGCGTGATCAGCACGGTGCGCGTGCCGCGGAACCAGCCGAGGAGCGTGAGGCTCGTGGCCGGCGCCGAGCGCACCAGGGGATCGGCACGTGTCAGGAACGCGGCGCGCGGTGGGTCCCCGTGCAGCAGATGCGTGGTGCCGCGCGCCAGCAGGTAGAGCGTCGCGCTGTCGCCCCAGGCGGCGGCCACCCATTCCGGGTCCTCACGCGCGTCCGCACGCCGCTCGAGGTAGGGGCCGGCGAAGAAGTTGGATCGGTCGGGCTGCAAGGCCACGCATTCTAGCAGCCGGCCAAAATTACGCTCCGCGCGGCATCCCGCCGCTGTGCCGCCCGGCAAGGACGCCTCAGTGCCTGTTCATGCCCGCGCACAGGTGACAGCGCGGATCGCGCAGCAGGAAGCGCTCGGTCACGATGAGGCCGCCGCAGCCGGCACAGCCGCTGAGCCGCAGCTGATCGCCGCGGGTCAGCGCGCTCGCCAGGAACACCGCATGCTCGAAGGAGATCTGCGCGCCGGGGACCACTGTGCAGTAGGCCTCGAACGCGGCGCACAACAGCGCCCCGCGCGTCAGCCCGGGGAGAGCCGCCGCGGCAGCGCCCGGGTCCTGCGCCGGGATCACCCCCAGGAGCGACAGCATGCTCGCCAGCACGGTGCTCTCGAGCTGCAGCTGCTGCGAGCGTGTGAAGTACGCGGTGCTGTGCGGCGACTTGCCGCGGTGGCGCGGCAGCTGGCGGCGCGCCTGGCTCATGTAGGAGCGGTACAGTTTTCTGATGCGGTCGTCCGACAGCCCGGTCCAGGCGCGGATCGTCTGGGTGCGTGCCTCGTGGCCGAGGAAGCGCAGCGCCAGCTCCATTCGCAGCCGTTCGCGGCTGTAGCGGTCGTCGGATATACGCATGGCTGAATGTCCGCGGCAGGGAAGCTCCGCTACATTTTGGGAAAAATTTACCAAAACTCAATCACTGAAATTTGGTGAAAAATTCCCAAATTGCATCTGGCACCCTGGCGCCGCTCGGCTACCATGTGTGCGGTGGAGGGAAGGCGCGCGATGCTGTTGCAATGCGGAATCGACGGCGATGCGGGCGAGGCCGCGCGGCGTGCGGCTTCCTGGCTCAGCGCCGCGACGCTCGAGTCACTCGCGGAGCTGAACGAGCTCGGCCTGGCGTTGTTGGCCGACCAGGCGGCGGCCCCGGCGGGGGAGCCCCGGGCGCTGCTGCGCGAAATGGGCACGCTGTGGCGCACACTCGACCCGGAAGCGCGGCGGCGGGCAGCCGCCGTGCCCTACCTGCTGCTCGATGGCGGCTTTGCCGAGCGCGAGCGCTGGCGGCCGCCGCCACCGCAGGTCGCGGACGCGGCGGGCGCCCTCTGTCCGGCCTTCTTCACGGTGCCCCGGACGATCGAGGTCGCACGACTGCTCTTTACCTGGGCCTGGCACCTGGCGCGCGCCGAGAGCGCGGCGGCGCGCTTGCTGCTCGGCATGCCCGCCGGCTGCGCCACGCTGATCGCGGGGTGCACGCTGCGCCACATACACAGCCTGGCGGAGCGGCATCCGGAGTGGCTGCGCCCGCGCTGGCCGGCTCAGCCGCAGTTGTGGCGCGGGCTGCTGCTCGCCGCCGGCTCGGGCGAGCCGCGCGCGCTGGCGCGCGCGCGGCTGCACGGGCTGACGATGCTGGCCGCCGAGGCGCGCCGGGCGGCGGGGGTCATGCCCGGGGCGGGCGCCGCGGGCAGGGTGGCGGGCGCGCCCGGGCGCGCAGCCCTTACTTCGCCAGCTGGAACAGCGTCGACGGCACCCAGCCCTCGTTCCCCAGTTCGTCCGTGACCTTCCACCAGATGCCGTTCTTGTCGCCGCTCGGATAGAGGGTCATGCCCGGATCGAGGTCGCGCACCACCTTCGCCTTGATATCGGCGGCGCTGTACATCTTGCCCGGCTTCGCCATGGTCACCGACTGCGAGACGTTGTCGGCCTTGGCGTTGAGGCTCATGCCCTTGAGGTCGTTCACCAGCTTGCTGTACGAGTCGAGGTAGGCCATGGTCACGACCTGGCCGATCTCGGTGTTGGCGTAGCTGCTGGCGCCCGCGGCGGCAAAGCCGCCGAAGAACCCGCCGCCGCCGCCGGCGGCCCAGCCGAGGTCGGTCTTCTTCGAATGGCCCTGCTCGAGCGCCACCTGCTCGGTGGAGCGCACGTCGGTGAGCGTCAGCACCACGTCGGCGGTCTTGCTCTTGAGACTGATGCCGCCCGCGAGCGCGCCCACCGGGCCGGGCAGGAAGTGGCCGAGCACGGCGCCGACGCGCGTGCCGCCGGAATTGTTGTTCTTGGTCACCAGGTCCGGCACCAGCACGTAGTCGGCGGCCTTCATCTGGCCCTTGCCGATGTTCGAGCCGCCGCGCATCTCGCCGGAGGAGGCGAGCGAGCGCTCCTTCTCCGCGGCCGCGAGGCCCTTGCCGCGATCGAGCAGCGTGAAGCACTTCGACTGCGACACGAACACCTTGATCAGGGCCTCGGGGGAGTCGAGGTTGTACTGCAGCCACCACTTGTTCTCGGGCTCGGTCACCGCGAGCGTGCCGATCTTCTTGTCGCAGGTCGGGATCTCGGGCGGCGGCTGATCGGCAGCCCAGGCGAGCGCGCTTGCCGCGAGTCCCGAGAGCGCAATAGAGACGAGGAACGGAATCCCGAGCGTTGAGCGCATCATGCTGGTCATCTCCCCCTGTTATTGTTCGCAGACGGTATGTCGTCCGTGCGTCTCCATAGTTTAGCCTCATGGGTGACAGAGCGGCGCACGCTCCCCCAGGATATGTCCGATTGTAAGGCGCGCCGCCGGGGTTGATCGTGATGAAACAGGCACTGCTCGTCATCGACGTCCAGGAATCCTTCCGCCAGCGGCCCTACTTCCGCGCCGACGAGCTGCCGGCCTTCCTCGCCAATGTGCAGTCGCTGATCGATCGCAGCCGGGAACGCGGCATCCCGGTCGTGCAGGTCTTCCACCGCGAGGCGGGTGACGACCGCACGAATCCCTTCACGGCGGCCTCCGGCTTCGTGCAGCCGATGCCCGAGCTCGAGCTGCGCGCCGATGCGGTGTTCCACAAGGGGGTGCACTCGGCGATGTTCGCCACCGCAGCCGACGGTGGCACGCTCGAGCGCTGGCTGCGCGCCCGCGGGATCGACGAGCTGCTGGTCACCGGCATCCGCACCGAGCAGTGCTGCGAGACCACGACGCGCCATGCCTCGGACCTCGGGTTCGCGGTGCGCTACGTGACGGATGCGACGCTCACCTTCCCGATGCGCACGCGCGCGGGCAGGGAAGTCTCGGCGGCCGAGATCCGCGAGCGCACCGAGCTGGTGCTCGACGGCCGCTTCGCCCGCATCGTATCGAGCGCGGACGCGTTCAGTGAGTGTCCCTGGCCACCAGAAAGCGCACCAGCGGGATGAGCTGATCGGCCGAGCGTATGCTGTCGGCGATCCGGTAGCGGCCGTTGACGACGATGCAGGGCGTGCCGGGTACCTGCATGACCATGATCTGCTCGTCGGCGGCGCGCATCCTGGCGTCGACGCTGAAGGAGTTCGCCATCGCCAGGAAATCCTCGGGCTTCACTCCGGTCCAGCGCGCGTAGGCTTTCGCCGCCTGCTCGATCGTCGGCTGCGGGCTGCGCAGGCGGTGAGTCTCGCTGTCGACATTGGCGAGCTCGCCGGACTTCCACACCGCATCGAACATCGGCTGGTGGCTGCGGTCGGCGATGCCGAGCGCCTGTGCGGCAAAGTAGGCGCGCTGATACATCGGCCAGTCCTCGGACTTGTTGAACGCGGCCGGCAGGTAGGCGAGCTGCGCGTTCGGCGGCAGGCCCTTCTTCAGGAGCTCGATCGTCGGCTGAAAGGCGTTGCAGGCCGGACAGCCGTAGGAGAACACCTCCAGCACCTCGATCTTGCCGGGCGGGGTGCTGGTCGGCTGCTGCTGGCGGATCACGAAGTAGTCGCGGCCCTCGGTCCACTCCGGCGCCGCGTCGGCGCGCGCCAGCGCGAGCGCCGCCAGCAGCGAGAAGAGCAGTCGGTAACGGGTTTTCATGGTGGGATCCTGGTCGAAGTTGCGCTAACGGTAGATTGCCAGCTCATTGCGGCCCGAGGAGTCGCGCGCGCCGCGATACATGCCCTCGGTGCTGAAGTCCATGACGATGCACCCGTCCCGGTCGACGCCGATCAGGCCGCCATCGCCGCCGAGTCCGCGCAGGACGTCGTGCAATAGTTCGCGCATCGCGAGCTCGAGGCTCAAGCCCCGGTATTCGACCGCCGCGCACACGTGGTGCGCGGCGACCGCGCGGATGAAGTATTCCCCATGGCCGGTCGCTGACACCGCGCAGACCCCGTTCTTGGCGTAGGTGCCGGCGCCGATGATCGGCGAGTCGCCGACGCGCCCGGGACGCTTGTTGGTCATGCCACCGGTGGAGGTCGCAGCCGCGAGATTGCCGTCGCGGTCGCGCGCCACCGCGCCGACGGTGCCCAGCGCGGGCGGCACCAGATCCGACACGCGCTCGCCGCGTTGCTCGTGCTCGAGCTGGCTGAGGCGCTCGGGGGTGCGGAAGTAGAGGTTGGGCACGAGGCCGAGGCCTTCCTCGAGCGCGAACTCCTCGGCACCACCGCCGACCAGCAGCACGTGGCGCGACTTCTCCATCACCCGGCGCGCGAGCTCCACCGGGTTCCTGACGTGGCGCACCGAGGCGACCGCGCCGGCGCGCTGCTGGCGGCCGTCCATGACGGCGGCGTCGAGCTCCGCCGCGCCGTCGCGGGTCAGGGCCGCACCGCGCCCGGCGTTGAACGAGGGGTCGTCCTCGAGGATGCGCACCGCGGCGGTCACCGCATCGAGGCTCGAGCCGCCGCGCTCGAGCACGGCGTAGCCGCCCTCGAGCGCGGCCTCGAGACCGGCGCGATAGCGCTGCTCGCGCTCGGGCGAGAGGGTCGCGCGCGGCACCGCGCCCGCGCCGCCGTGGATGGCGATGGCGTACATGTCTCCTCCCAGCTTCAGTTGGCGTCGCGGTACATGGCGATCTCGCGCTTACCCGTCGAATCGCGTACCCCGCGGTGCATTCCGGCGCTGTTGAAATCCATGGCGAAGTTGCCGTCGCGGTCGAGCGCGATCACGCCGCCCTCGCCGCCGGTGCGCTTGAGCTTGTCGTGGATCATGGTGTCGACCGCCCGGGCGAGCGACAGATGCTGGTACTGCATCATGGCGCAGATGTCGTAGGCCACCACCTGGCGGATGAAGAACTCGCCCTGGCCGGTGCCGGACACCGCGCAGGACTCGCTCGCATAGGTACCGGCGCCGACGATCGGTGTGTCGCCGATGCGCCCGTAGAGCTTGTTGGTGAGGCCGCCGGTCGAGGTGGCGGCGGCGAGGTGGCCCGTGCGATCGAGCGCCACCGCACCCACGGTGCCCATGCCCTTTGGCCGCGACGGACGCAGCGGCAGCGGAGCGGTCGGCGTGCGCTCGGCGGCGCTGCGCTTTTCCTGCTCGAGCTCGCGCAGGCGCTCCGGGGTGATGAAGTAGCTCTCGGGCACGAGCACCACCCCCTGGGCGAGCGCGAACTCCTCCGCGCCCTGCCCGGCGAGCAGCACGTGCGGGGACTTGTCCATCACCAGGCGCGCCAGGTCGATCGGATTCTTCACGTGGTGGACGCCTGCTACCGCGCCGGCGCGCGGCCCCACCCCGTCCACGATGGCGGCGTCGAGCTCGCAGATGCCGTCGTGGTTGAGCACCGCGCCCCGGCCGGCATTGAACTGCGGGTCGTCCTCCATGGTGCGCACCGCGGCGGCGACCGCATCGAGCGCCGCGCCGCCCGCCTCGAGCACCGCGTAGCCGGCGTCCAGCGCGGCTCCCAGCCCCGCCCGGTAGGACGCCTCGCGCTCCGCCGTCATGTGCGCGCGCTCGATGACGCCCGCGCCACCGTGGATGACGATGACGATCGGATGCTCCGCGGCCGGCAGCGGCGCGCCGCCGAGCAGCGCGGTCGCGGCGAGCGCCAGGCTGGCGAGCGGGCGGGTGTGCGGGTACGGCATGGTCTCCCCCAAAGCGGCTATGATCGAAAAGCCCGCGGCAGTTGCGCGCCGCGGTCCTCACGGCAGGTTCCGGCAGCAGATCTTAAGGTGAAAGCCGCCACGTCGCAGCGGATCCGCAGCATCCTGGTCGCCAACCGGGGCGAGATCGCCATCCGCGTCATGCGGGCGGCGAACGAGCTCGGGGTGCGAACCGTCGCGGTCTATTCGCAGGAGGATCGCTTCTCGCTTCACCGTACCAAAGCGGACGAGGCGTACCTGGTGGGACGTGACCGCGGGCCGGTGGAGGCTTATCTCGACATCGAGGGTCTGCTGCGCGTCGCGCGCGAGGCGCAGGTGGATGCCATCCATCCGGGCTACGGCCTGCTCTCCGAGAATCCCGAGCTGGCGCGCGCCTGTGCCGCGGCCGGAATCATCTTCATCGGGCCCGAGCCCGAAACCATGGAGGCGCTCGGCAACAAGATCACGGCGCGCGCGCTCGCGGTGTCGGCGGGCGTTGCGGTGATGCCGGCCACGGCAGCCCTGCCCGCCGATCTCGCCGAATGCGCGCGGCTGGCACGCGGCATCGGCTATCCACTGATGGTCAAGGCGAGCTGGGGCGGCGGCGGCCGCGGCACGCGCGCGCTTGAGGACGAGGCGCAGCTTAAGGAGCTGCTGCCGCTGGCGCGGCGCGAGGCGCTCGCCGCCTTCGGCAACGACGAGGTCTATCTCGAGAAGCTCGTGCGCCGTGCGCGCCACGTCGAGGTGCAGATCCTCGGCGACCGGCACGGCAACCTCGTGCACCTGTACGAGCGCGACTGCAGCATGCAGCGGCGCAACCAGAAGGTGGTGGAGCGCGCGCCCGCGGTGTTCCTCAGCGAGGCGCAGCGCACCGAGCTCACCGCGGCGGCGCTCGCCATCGGCCGCGCGGTGCGCTACCTGAACGCCGGTACCGTGGAATTCCTCGAGGACGCCGACTCAGGCACCTGCTACTTCATCGAGGTGAATCCGCGCATCCAGGTCGAGCACACGGTGACCGAGGAGGTGACCGGCATCGATCTCGTCAAGGCGCAGATCCGCATCGCCAGCGGGGCGCGCATCGGCGATCCCGAGAGCGGCGTGCCGGCCCAGGCGGACATCGGGGTGTCGGGCCATGCGCTCCAGTGCCGCATCACCACCGAGGATCCGGAGAACAATTTCGTTCCGGACTACGGCACGATCACCGCCTACCGCAGCCCCGCCGGCTTCGGCATCCGCCTGGATGCCGGCACCGCCTACACCGGCGCGATCATCACGCGCTCGTACGACTCGCTGCTGGTCAAGGTAACCGCCTGGGCGCCGACGCCCGAGGAGACCATCGCGCGCATGCACCGCGCGCTGTCGGAGTTCCGCATCCGCGGCGTCGTGACCAACCTGCGCTTTCTCGACCAGCTGATCAGCCACCCGCGCTTCGCCCGCGGCGAGTACACGACCCGCTTCATCGACGAGACGGCGGAGCTCTACCGCTCGCCCGCGAAGCGCGATCGCGCCACGCGGCTCCTCACCGGCATCGCTGCCACCATCGTCAACGGCAACAGGGAAGTCGAGGGCCGCCCGCGCCCGGCGCACCGCGCGCCGCCACAGCTGCCACCGGGAGCGCCGCCGCCGCCCGCGCCCGGCACACGGCAGAAGCTCGCGGAGCTGGGACCGGCGCGCTTCGCGCGCTGGATGCTGGACGAGGAGCGCGTGCTGCTCACCGACACGGCGATGCGCGATGCGCACCAATCGCTGCTCGCTACGCGGCTGCGCACCGCCGACCTCGTGGCCATTGCGCCCTGGTACGCGGGCCTGGCGCCGCAGCTGTTCTCGCTCGAGTGCTGGGGTGGGGCGACCTTCGACGTGGCGTTGCGCTTCCTGCGCGAGGACCCGTGGGAGCGCCTCAGGCAGCTGCGCGAGCGCATTCCCAACATCCTGCTGCAGATGCTGCTGCGCTCGGCGAACGCGGTCGGCTATGCCAACTACCCCGACAACGTGCTGCGCTTCTTCATCGCACGCGCCGCGGCGTGCGGCATCGACGTGTTCCGCATCTTCGACTGCCTCAACTGGGTCGAGAACATGCGCGTTGCGATCGACGCGGTGCTCGAATCGGGGAAGCTGTGCGAGGCGGCGATCTGCTACACCGGGAACCTGGGCGACCCGCGCGAGATGAAGTACACGCTCGATTACTACCTGAAGCTCGCGCGCGAGCTCAAGGCTGCGGGCACCCATGTGCTCGGCATCAAGGACATGGGGGGCCTCATACGGCCGCGCGCCGCGTACGCGCTGGTGAAGGCGCTCCGGGAGGAGACCGGCCTGCCGCTGCACTTCCACACCCACGACACCAGTGGCATCGGCGCGGCAAGCGTGCTGGCGGCGATCGAGGCGGGCGCCGATGCGGTCGATGGCGCGATCGACGCGCTCTCCGGGCTCACCTCGCAGCCGAACCTCGGCTCGATCGTCGAGGCGCTGCGCCATGGCCCGCGCGATGCCGGGCTCGACCCCGGGCAGCTGCGCGTCATCTCCTCCTACTGGGAGCAGGTGCGGCGCCTCTACGTCGCCTTCGAGAGCGACGTGCGCGCCGGCGCCTCCGAGGTGTACGTGCACGGCATGCCGGGCGGCCAGTACACCAACCTGCGCGAACAGGCGCGAGCGCTCGGGGTCAGCGAGGCGCGCTGGCCGGAGGTGGCGCGCGCCTACGCCGAGGTCAACGACGCCTTCGGCGACATCATCAAGGTGACCCCGACCTCCAAGGCAGTCGGGGATCTCGCGCTCGTCATGGTCACCACGGGGCTCACGCGCAAGCAGTTGCTCGACCCTGGCACCGAGGTTGCGTTTCCCGAATCGGTCGTGCAGTTCTTCCGCGGCGAGCTCGGACAGCCCTACGGCGGTTTCCCACTGGCACTGCAGCGCAAGGTGCTGAAGGGCGCGGCGCCGCTCAGCGCGCGGCCGGGCGCGCGGTTGCCGGCGGTCGACCTCGAGGCGGAGCGCGCGCGGCTGGCGGAGCGGCTCGCCGCGCCGGTGTCGGATGAGGATCTGGCCTCGTACCTCATGTACCCCAGGGTGTGGCAGGACTATGCGCGCGAGCGGCAGCAGCACGGCGATCTCGGGCTGCTGCCGACGCTGGTGTTCTTCTACGGCATGCAGCCGGGAGAGGAGATCAGCATCGATCTCGAGCGCGGCAAGACGCTCATCGTGCGCTACCTCGCGACCAGCCAGCCGCACGAGGACGGGACCCGCACGGTGTTCTTCGAGCTCAACGGCCAGCCGCGCTCGGTGCGGGTGCGTGATCTCGCAGAGGTCGCACAGCGGCCGCCGGCCCGCAAAATCGAGCCCGGCAACACGCGCCACGTGGGCGCGCCGATGCCGGGCACCGTGACCACGGTGGCGGTGGCCGTCGGGGCACGCGTAGCGCGCGGCGCGCTGCTGTTGACGCTCGAGGCGATGAAGATGGAGACCGCGGTGCGCGCCGAGAGCGACGGCGAGGTGGCCGAGCTAGTCGTGAAGCCGGGAGACGCGGTGGACCTCAAGGATCTGCTGGTGGTGCTGCGTTGAGGTGACAGTTCTCGCGCTGGCGCGTCTGTCGGTGCTTGGCGTCATCGGCCGGTGCCAACATCCTTGTTGTATGCTGTCGCAAGTTGCTCCTGGCACGGAGAGTGGACCGATGCGCGAGCGGCGCACCGATGCGCGGCGATCGAGAGCGAGCGCGACCCTGGCGTGCGCCGCGTTGCTGACTTGCGCCGCGGGCGGCGCGCACGCCGAGGACCTGCTGGGTTTCTCCTTCGGCGCCACCCTGGGCAAGGCGACGGTGGATGCCTCGACCGGGCTCGTCAGCGGCTTCGGCAGCCGCAGCTCCGCCTACACGATCATCGCCGGCTGGCGTCCCATTTCCGAGCTGTCGGCGGAGCTGCAGTACCTCGACTTCGGTCATTCGAGCGGGACGTCGGTCTACAAAAATTCCAACGTGCCGCTGACCAACAGCGCGAGCCGCAAGGGCGAGGGTGCGTTCGGCATCCTCTATCTGCCGACGCCGATCGTCGACTTCTACCTGAAGGCGGGGCTCGCCAGGCTCCACACCACGGCGACTACGATCGTCGGCACCTGCCCGAGGGGCGGCGTGTGTCCGCCGCTCGCCAATCCGCTCCCCGTCAACAGTACCGGCGTCGGCGCCGCCGGCGGCGGCGGCCTCATGTACCGCTTCCGCTCGCTCGAGGTGCGCGCCGAGTACGAGCGCTTCGCGGCCCAGGGCGGCAACCCTTACATGGTGACCGGCGGCTTCACCTGGACTTTCTAAGCGGACCGCTCGCGGGTCAGACCGTGTCCCTGAGGGCGATGCCCGCGTCCGCGAGCCTGTCGAGCTGCGGCCGCGCATGCGCCGCGATCAGCTTGCGCGCCGCCATCTGGTCCTTCGGCGCGTTGACCGTATCGATGGCGATGAGCTCCCCACCGCGCAGATAACAGGCGCTGAAGCTGCGTGCCGCCGGCGCGCCGCGCAGCACCACGGTGTCATAGCCCTGGGCGACCCCGACGATGACCAGCTTGAGGTCGAACTGATCCGACCAGAACCAGGGGAGCTTATCGTGCAGCGTCTCGTTGCCCATGAGGTTCAGCGCGACCGTCGTGCCCTGCTCGAAGGCGTTGTCGACCGATTCGAGGCGCAGATGCCGCCCGTACTGGCGGCTCAGGTGGCTGGCGCAGTCGCCGGCCGCGTAGATCGCCTCGTGCGAGGTGCGGCAATGCGCTTCCGTCACCACGCCGTTCTCGCAGTCGAGGCCCGCGGCCCGCGCGAGCTCGTCCGCCGGCGCCACCCCGACGGCGATGAGCACGAGGTCCGCGGGGTACTCGCCGCCGGCCTCGGTGAGGACGCTCCTGACACGGCCGGTGCGCGCGTCGCCGTGCAGCGCCCGCACCCGCTCGTTGCAGCGGATGCGCACGCCGCGGCGCGCATGCTCGGCCTCATAGAATGCCGAGACTTCCGGGCAGGTGACCCGGTTCATGGGGCGCTCGGCCATCTCGAGCACCGTCACCTCCACGCCGAGCTCGCGCGCGGTGGCCGCGACCTCGAGCCCGATGTAGCCGGCGCCGACGATCAGCAGCCGCACCCCGCTTCCGAGGCCTGCGCGGATGCGATCGGCGTCGGCCAGGGTGCGCAGGTAATGCACGCCCTCGAGGTCGGCGCCGGGAACCGGCAGCGGGCGCGGGTGGCTGCCGGTGGCGAGCAGCAGTGCGTCGAAAGGCACGACCACGCGGTCGTCGAGCCGCACGTGCCGCTCGCGCGGGGCGATGTCGGTGACGCGCCGGCCGAAGTGGGTCGTCACGGCATGGTCGGCGAAGAAGCCGGCGGGGCGGATCAGGAGCCGCTCGCGCTCGAGCGTGCCGGCGAGATACTTCTTCGAGAGCGGCGGGCGCTGGTAAGGTGGCGAGGGTTCGGCGCCGATCAGCGTCAGCTTTCCCGCGAAGCCTCTGCGGCGTAGTGTATCGACGGCCTGCACGGCCGCCTGGCCCGCCCCGACGATCGCGATGTGCTCGTACATCGGCGCGAAGAATATCCCAGGTGGGTGCCGGCCTGGCGCACCAGGGCGGGGCGCTCAGTGCGCGGCGCTGCGCCGCAATGGTGCAGGAGGCGCGCGCGACGGCACCCGGGCAGTGCCGCCGGCGGCCGCCACGGCGCTGATTTCGCCCATGGCATGAAAGCTGCACAATCGACGACACCGCGCCCGGATGGAGAGCAAAGCCTCATGAAACTGATCACCGCGATCATCAAGCCGTTCAAGCTCGACGACGTGCGCGCGGCGCTTTCGGATATCGGCGTGTCGGGAATGACGGTGACCGAGGTGAAGGGCTTCGGTCGCCAACGGGGTCACACCGAGCTCTATCGGGGCGCGGAGTACGTGGTCGACTTCGTGCCCAAGACACGCATCGAAGTCGCGGTGCGCGGCGAGCTGGTCGATCAGGTCATCGAGGCGATCATGAAGGCCGCCAAGACCGGCAAGGTCGGCGACGGCAAGATCTTCATCACCGACATCAACCGCGTCATTCGCATCCGCACCGGCGAGACTGACGACTCGGCCTTGTAGTCGCCCATGCCTACTGCCATCCGCTTCTACGAGCACGGCGGTCCCGAGGTGCTGCGCATCGAGGACCTCGATCCGGGCAAGCCTGCTCCCGGCGAGGCGCAGGTGCGCCACCACGCGATCGGCGTCAACTTCATCGACGTCTACGACCGCACCGGACTCTATCCCGTCGCTTCGCTCCCGAGCGGCCTCGGGCGCGAGGCGGCCGGGGTCGTCACCGCCCTCGGCCGCGGGGTGCGCGGTTTCAAGGTCGGCGAGCGGGTCGCTTACGTCTGGCCGAGCCCCGGTGCCTACTGCGAGGTGCGCAATGTCCCGGCCGAGCGGCTGGTCAGGGTGCCGCGGGGCATCTCCGATGAGCAGGCCGCGGCGCTGATGCTCAAGGGTCTGACGGCCCAGTACCTTATCCGCAGCACCTACCGCGTTCAGCGCGGCGACCCGATTCTGGTGCACGCCGCGGCGGGCGGCGTCGGGCTGATCCTCTGTCAGTGGGCGCGCGCGCTCGGCGCGAAGGTGATCGGCGTGGTCGGGAGCGAGGCCAAGGCGGAGCTCGCCCGGCGGCACGGCTGCAACCACGTACTGATCGCCGGGCGCGACGCGCTGGTCGACGGGGTCAAGGCGCTCACCAGGGGCGAAGGCGTCGCGGTCGTCTATGACGCGGTTGGCGGCGACACATTCATGGAATCGCTCGACTGCCTGCGCCGGCGCGGGATGATGGTCACCTTCGGCAACGCCTCGGGTCCGGTGCCGCCGATCGCGCCGCTCGAGCTCAGCAAGCGCGGCTCACTCTTTCTCACCCGCCCGACGCTCTTTAATTACATCGGCACGCGCGCGGAGCTCGAGTCCGCGGCCCGCGAGCTGTTTGCCGCCGTGCGCGCACGCAAGGTGCGCGTCGTCATCGGGCAGAAGTATCCACTGCGGCAGGCGGCCGACGCGCATCGCGATCTCGAGGGGCGTCGCACCACCGGCTCGACGGTGCTGACACTCTAGATTTTTCCAATGGACTACACGTCCGCCGTCGCCGGCGCTGCGGCCCGCAGGGCACGCGCGGTGCGCGGGATGCCGAGGGCGCCGCTGCGCACCACCTCGAGCAGCTGCGCGCCGCGGGCCAGGTCCGCGATGAAGGCGTTGATCTCGGCCTCGCTCGCCGTCAGCTCCACGATGAAACCCTCGGTGGCGGGATCGAGCACCCGGCCGCCGCTGCGCACGACGAGTCCACGCACCGTGTCGGTGTGGCGCGGATCGACGCGCAGCTTGAGCAGCACCAGCTCCCGCTCGAGGTGCTGGCCGCGCGTCATGTCGAGCACGCTCACGACGTCGACCAGCTTGTTGAGCTGGTTGACGATCTGCTGGATGACCGCATCCGAGCCGCGCGTGACCAGCGTGAGGCGCGAGACCGTGGGGTCGTCGGTGGGGGCCACCGACAGCGACTCGATGTTGTAGCCGCGCGTGGAAAAGAGGCCCGCCACCCGTGTCAGGGCCCCCGCTTCGTTCTGCAACTGAATCGCGATGATATGGCGCATGTCGGGACGGGCGCGCGAAAAAGCCCTGGCAGAATAGAGGGATCGGCGCGAGTTTGCACCACGAACCCAAGCTGTTAGGCTCGAAAGTTCTGTCGCCTTCGCTACCCCCCAAGAGGTTTCGCAAAACCCCGTCCATGAGCACGTCGACCCTCAGCGACATGGCTCCAGAGGCCCGCCCGGCGGTCCATCTGCTCGCGGGGTCGCGGATGAGCGGCGCGCGCATGATCATGCAGGTGCTCGCCGACGAGGGCGTCACGGCCATCTTCGGTTACAGCGGCGGGGCGATTCTCCCGACTTACGACGCCGTCTTCCTCTACAACGAGGAGTGCGCCCGCACGGGGCGCCCGCAGATCCCCCTCATCGTTCCTGCCAATGAGCAGGGCGCCGGCTTCATGGCGGCAGGCTACGCGCGCGCCAGCGGCCGGGTGGGCGTGTGCATCGTCACCTCCGGACCGGGCGCCACGAACACTGTTACACCCGTGCGCGATTGCATGGCTGATTCTGTACCTATTGTCGTTATTTGTGGCCAAGTCCCCCGAGCCGCTATCGGGACGGACGCCTTCCAGGAAGCCCCCGTAGCCGCCGTCATGGGGGCCGTCGCGAAGCACATTTTCCTCGTGACCGAGCCCGAGAAGCTCGAGGCTACGGTGCGGACGGCTTTCGAGATCGCCCGTACCGGGCGGCCGGGGCCGGTGGTCGTCGACATCCCGAAAGACGTCCAGAACTGGGAAGGCACGTTCAGCGGGGAGGGACTCCTGCCGATCCCCGGCTACCGGCGGCGGCTCGAGGAGCTCACCCGCTCCTCGCTCGATGCCGCCGCGGCCGGGCGCTTCTTCGCGATGCTCGCCGAGGCGCAGCGCCCGCTCATCTATGCCGGCGGCGGAGTCATCAACGGCAACGCCGCCGGGCGGCTCGGCGAGTTCGCGAGCGCCTTCGGTTTACCGGTCGTCACGACGCTCATGGGCATCGGCGCGCTCGATACCCGCGTGCCGCTCGCGCTGCGCATGCTCGGGATGCACGGCGCCGCCTTCGCCAACTACGCGGTCGACGATTGCGACTTCCTCATCGCGGTCGGGGCACGCTTCGACGACCGGGTGGCGGGCGTGCCCGACAAGTTCGCGCGCAATGCGAAGCGCATCGCGCACCTCGACGTGGATCGCGCTGAGGTCAACAAGGTCAAGCGCGTGCAGTGGAGCCACGTGGGGCTGGTGGCCGAGGCGCTCGCGGCGCTCACCGCGCACGGCCGGCAGGGGCAGTTCCAGCGCGACTTCCGTGTCTGGCACGCGGAGCTCGCCGAGCTCAAGCGCCGCTACGCGATGAACTACGATCGCGCGAGTCCGCTCATCCAGCCCTACTACGTCCTCGAGGAGCTCAACCGCTGCACGCGCGGCGAGGCGATCATCTCGACCGGCGTCGGCCAGCACCAGATGTGGGCGGCGCAGTACTGCGATTTCGCGGGCCCGCGCCAGTGGCTCACCTCCGGCAGCATGGGCACGATGGGCTTCGGCCTGCCCGCGGCCATCGGCGCGCAGCTCGCGCAGCCGGGGCGCCTGGTGGTCGACATCGACGGCGACTCGAGCATCCGCATGAACATCGGCGAGCTCGAGACCGCGACCACCTACGACCTGCCGGTCAAAGTGATGGTGCTCAACAACTTCGGCGACGGCATGGTCAAGCAGTGGCAGAAGCTGTTCTTCAAGGGCCGGCTGTCGGCGAGCGACAAGTCGCTGCACAAGAAGGACTTCGTCCGCGCCGCCCAGGCCGACGGCTTCCGCTACGCGGTGCGCCTCGAGCACAAGGCGGACGTGCCGCGCGTCATCGCCGAGTTTGTCGGCTTCCAGGGACCCGCCTTCCTCGAAGTGATGATCGACCCCGACGCCGGCGTCTATCCGATGGTGGGCCCGGGTCAGACCTACGAGGACATGATCACGGGCGAGCACATACCGTCGCGCACCAAGGTCGCCATCAAGACTCCCGGACCCTCGGAGATGTTCTGATGAGAGGCATGACGCCAGGCGCTGCACCCCTCGCTCTGTGCCTGCTCGCCGTGGCGGGGCCCGCGCCCGCGAGCCCGGCTGCCGCCGGCGGCACCCGGCAGGACGAGATCGTGATGCTCGGCAACCATGCCGGGCAGCAGGGCGTGCACACCGGCAGCGATGGCGCGACGCACGCGGAGTATTCCTTCAACGACCGCGGCCGTGGCGACCATATCACCGCCAGCTGGAAGCTCGATGCCGCCGGCGTCCTCACCGAGTACCAGGGGAGCGGTAACGACTACATGAAGGCGCCGGTGACCGAGACGTTTCGGCTCGCCGGCGGCAAGGCGTCCTGGAGCAATCGCTCCGAGCACGGCAGCACCACGGTCACGGGCGAGGCGTTCTACGTGCCCGTCAATGCGCCGCCCGAGCTCTTCGGCGTGCTGGCGCGCGCGCTTCTCAAGGCGCCCGGGCATCGGCTCGCGCTCCTGCCCGCGGGGGAGGCCACGCTCGAGAAGGTCGAGCTGCCCACCGGGGACGCGGCGCACGCGACCGGCCCGCACAGCGGACTCGCGCTCTACGCGATCAGCGGGCTCGACTTCTCGCCGAGCCTCATCTGGCTCGAGAGCGACGGCGCAACCGCTGCCAACGTCTCCGACTGGTTCTCGGTGCTGCCGCCGGCAATGCACGACCAGCTGCCGCAGCTGCTCGCCGCGCAGGCACACTGCAACGCCGTCCGCTCGGCGCGACTCGCCGGCGAGCTGACGCACGTCCCGGCGGGCGAGGTCGTCATCCGCAACGCCAGGCTCTTCGATCCGCGCGACCTCTCGGTCACCGCGGGCACGAGCGTGCTGGTGCGCGGCGCACACATCGTGCGGGTTGCCGCGGACGCCGACGTGACCGCCGACGCCAGGGCCGAGGTGATCGACGCGCATGGCCGCTTTCTCATGCCGGGGCTGTGGGATAACCACCAGCACTTCGGCGACAACAGCGGCGCGCTCGATCTCGCCAACGGCGTGACCAGCGCCCGCGACATGGGGAACGACACCGACGAGTTCCTCGAGCGCGTGGCGCGCTTCGACGCCGGCACCGAGCTAGGCCCGCGGGTGTGGAAGTCCGGCATCATCGACGGCACGGGCCAGTACGCCGGTCCGACCAAGATGCGCATCGATACCGCAGAGCAGGCGATCGCGGACGTCGACTGGTACGCCGATCACGGCTACGGGCAGATCAAGATCTACTCCTCGATCCCGCCGCCCATCGTGCCGCTGATGGCCGCCGAGGCGCACGCGCGCGGATTGCGGGTCAGCGGCCACGTGCCGGCGTTCATGAGCGCCGAGCAGTTCGTCGCCGCGGGCGCCGACGAGATCCAGCACCTCAACTTCATCGTGCTCGACTTCCTCTATCCCGAGGTGCAGGAGACGCGCAACATGAACCGCTTCACCGCGGTTGCGGCGCACGCCCGCGAGTTCCCCCCTGATCGCCCGCCGGCGCGCGATTTCATCGCCTACCTCGCCCGGCATCACACCGTGCTCGATCCGACCATGAACGTGTTCGAGGCGCTGTTCTGCGGCGACCCGGCTGCGGTGACTCCTGGGCTCGAGGCGGTCGCGCCGCGCATGCCGCCGCAGGTGCGGCGCGGACTCCTGTCCGGGGCGCTGGTCCCGCCAAAAGGCGGGGAAGCCGCCTACCGCGAGGCGCTGCCGGCGATGCTCGCCCTCATCAAGGCGCTGCACGAGGCCGGCGTGACCATCATTCCCGGCACCGACTCGATGCCGGGCTACGAGCTGCACCACGAGCTGACGCTCTACGCGCGCGCCGGCATTGCGCCCGCTGAGGTGCTGCGCATGGCGACCCTCACCTCGGCACAGGTCGTCGGCGCCAACGGCGAGCGCGGCGTGATCGCCCCCGGCAAGCTCGCGGATCTCATCCTCATCGACGGCGATCCGAGCGTGCGCATCGCCGACATCGATCGCGTCGATCTGGTGATGAAGGGCGGCAGGATCTACGACCCGGCGCGCATCGAGGCCTCGCTCGGCATCATCCCGGTGGAAAAGCACTGATGGAAGAGGGTTCGCACGGCGTCGCGCATCGTCCGCACCGCACGGGCTTCAACTGGCTCGACATCAGCCTCGCGCTGTCGGCGTTCTTCGTGAGCCTGGTGTCGCTGTTTCTCGCGATTCACAACGGGCGCACCATGGAGAGGCTGGTTGCCGCCAACAGCTACCCGAACATCGATTTTTCCTACGGCAACGCCTTCGATTTCGGCGACGGCCGCGGGCTGCAGCACGCGGTGTACCTGTCGCTGGAGAACACCGGGATCGGACCGGCGCGGCTGCGCTCCATAGAGGTCAGCTTCGCGGATAAGCCGGCGACGGATCTGCGCGCGTTGCTCGCCCTGTGCTGCACCCAGGAGCCGGCCGCTTCGCTGCCGAAAACGGATTACCGGTTCACCGGCGACATGCGCGGCGCCATGATTCAGGCGGGCAAGTCCTTGAATCTGTTTGCCTGGCCGGAGGCTCCGGCGGACCCGCGCTGGGCGCGCCTGGAGAAGCTGCGCGGCGAGATCGGCGTTCGCGTGTGCTACTGCTCGGTGTTCGACGAATGCTATCTGCGCGACCGGCGTTACCGCGAGCCCACGCGGGTCGCAGTCTGCTCAGCGCCGCCCGTGCCCTTCACGGGTGATTGACTCTCGCCCGGAGATGAAGCCATGAAATACCTCCACACGATGGTGCGCGTCACCGACATCGACGCCTCGCTGAAGTTCTACCGCGACGCGCTCGGGCTCGAGGAGCTGTCCCGCAAAGACTACCCGCAGGGGCGCTACACACTGGTGTTTCTGTGCGCCCCGGGGGATGCGAGCGCCCAGGTCGAGCTCACCCACAACTGGGATGCCGAGACTTACGGCGGCGGGCGAAATTTCGGGCACCTCGCCTACCAGGTGGACGACATCTATGCCACCTGCCAGCGCCTGAAGGAGCACGGCGTCACCGTCCTGCGGCCGCCGCGCGACGGGCGCATGGCGTTCGTGCGCTCGCCGGACAACATCTCCATCGAGCTGCTGCAGAAGGGTACGGCGCTCGCGCCGGCCGAGCCCTGGAAATCGATGACCAACACCGGCAGCTGGTAGCGGACGGACTTCCCCAGGTCCATGAAGACGATCCCGAGTCTCATCATCGCGGCGGTGTTCGCCACGCTAACCTTCGCCGTGTGGGCGTACCTCAACCGCCCGACGCGCGAGCCGCCCTGGCCGGCGCGCATCCAGGGATTCGCCTTCTCGCCATTCCGCGCCAACGAGGATCCCACCCACTTCGAGATGCCGACCGACGCCGAGATCGATGCGGATCTGGCGCTCATCGAAGGCAAGGTCAACGCGGTGCGCACCTACTCGGTGGGCGCGACGCTCGCCGACGTGCCCGAGCTCGCCGAGCGCCACGGCATCAACGTCTCGCTCGGCGCCTGGCTCGACAGCCACCTCGACAAGAACGAAGAGCAGCTGAAGACGCTCATCGATCTGGCGAGCTCGCATCAGAACGTGGTGCGCGTCGTGGTCGGCAACGAGGTGCTGTATCGCGGCGATCTGCCGGTCGAGGCGCTGGAGAAGTATCTCGACCGCGCGCGCGCCGCCATCGGCCAGCCGGTCGGCACCGCCGAGACCTGGCACACCTGGCTGGCACACCCGGAGCTCGCGCAGCACGTCGACTACATCGGCGTGCACCTGCTGCCCTACTGGGAAGGCGTCCCGGTGGATGCCGCGGTCGACTACTCGTTCGCCCAGTTCAAGCGCCTGCAGCAGACCTTCCCGCACAAGCCCATCGTCATCGCCGAGATCGGCTGGCCGAGCCGCGGGCGCACGCGCGAGTCGGCCGTGGCCTCGGTGTCGAACGAGGCGCTGTTCCTGCGCCGCTTCCTGAGCCGCGCCGAGCGCGAGCAGATCAAGTACTACGTCATGGAGGCGTTCGATCAGCCGTGGAAGGCGTACCAGGAGGGGGCGGTCGGCTCCTACTGGGGCGTGTACGACGTCAACCGGCAGCCGAAGTTCGCCTTCACCGAGCCGATCGTGCGCGTGCCGGAGTGGCACATCCTGGCGGCGATTTCCGTGGCGGCGGCGCTGCTGGTGCTCGGGCTCGTCTATCTCACCAGCGATGCGCTGCGCAACCGCGGCCGCAGCTTCCTCGCCATCGTGGTGTATGCCGCCACCACCATCGCCGTGTGGGTGATCTACGACTTCACGCAGCAGTACATGACGGTCTCGAGCGTGATTGCCGGTGTGCTGCTGCTGCTCGGCATGCTCGGCGTGCTGCTGGTGCTGCTCGCCGAGGCGCACGAGTGGGCCGAGGCGCACTGGGTCGAGTACCGGCGCCGGCTTGGCCCGCCGACCCTCACCGACGGCCGCCAGGCACCCAAGGTCTCGATCCACGTGCCGGCCTACAACGAGCCGCCGGCGATGCTCATCGAGACGCTCGATGCACTCGCGCGGCTCGACTATCCGGACTTCGAGGTGCTGGTCATCGACAACAACACGCGCGACGAGAGCGTGTGGCGTCCGGTCGAGGCGCACTGCGCAGAGCTCGGGTCGCGCTTCCGCTTCTTCCACGTCGCGCCGCTCGCGGGCTTCAAGGCGGGCGCGCTCAACTACGCGCTCGAGCGCACCGCTCCCGATGCCGCCATCGTCGCCGCCATCGACAGCGACTACGTGGTGGACGCGGGCTGGCTGCGCGAGCTCATACCGACCTTCCAGGACCAGCGCATCGCCGTCGTGCAGGCGCCGCAGGACTACCGCGACGCGGATCAGAGTGCCTTCAAGGCGATGTGCTACGCGGAGTACCGCGGCTTCTTCCACATCGGCATGATCACGCGCAACGAGCGCAACGCCATCATCCAGCACGGCACCATGACCATGGTGCGGCGGGCGCAGCTCGAGGACTGCCGCTGGGCGGAGTGGTGCATCACCGAGGACGCCGAGCTCGGCCTGCGGATCTTCGAGGCGGGCTACGACGCCATCTACGTGCCGGTGAGCTACGGCCGCGGCCTCATGCCCGACACCTTCATCGACTTCAAGAAACAGCGCTTCCGCTGGGCCTACGGCGCCATGCAGATCCTCAAGGCGCACGCGCGCGCGCTGTTCCTCGAGGGCGGCCCGCTCTCGCCGGGCCAGCGCTACCACTTCGTCGCCGGATGGCTCCCCTGGGTGGCCGACGGCTGCAACCTGCTGTTCAACCTGGCGGCTCTCGGCTGGTCGGCCGCGATGGTGTGGGCGCCCGGCAAGGTCGACCCGCCGCTGGTCATGTACTCGGTGCTGCCGCTGTCGCTGTTCACTTTCAAGCTCGCCAAGCTCGTCCACCTGTACCACGTGCGGGTGGGCGCCAACATCAGACAGACCGTGGCGGCGGCGATCGCGGGTCTCGCCCTGACCCACACGATCGGCACCGCGGCCGTCAAGGGGCTCGTCACCCGCAGCGAGCCCTTCTTCCGCACGCCCAAGCAGGGCGCCAGCTCGGGGCTGCTGCGCGCGCTCGCCGCGGCGCGCGAGGAGACCGTGATGGTGGCGGGACTCCTGCTGGCGGCGTGGGGCGTCGCCTACACCGGCACGCGCGAGACCGCAGGTCCCGACCGCCTCGCCTGGATCGTCGTGCTCCTCATCCAGTCCGTGCCCTACGCGTCCTCGCTCATCGTGTCGCTCGTGAGCGCCTTCCCGCTGCCGGCGCGCTGGCTCGGTACCAGCTATCGCGCGGTGGCCGGCACCGGCCGCCCGGCGCAGGCTTGAGTTCGGTGGCTTAAGATCCGTGCGCGAGCACCGGCTGCAGGCCATCGCGACCATGATCGCCGCGGTCGCGGTGTTCTCCTTCATGGACGGGGTGCTGAAATTCTTTGCCATGCGCTATCCGCCCATGGAGGTGGCGGCGCTGCGCGGCGCTGCTTCGCTCCCCTTCACGCTCGCGCCGGCGCTGCTCGCGGGGCGCCTGCGCGATCTCGTCCCGCGCCGCTGGCCGATGCATCTGCTGCGCGGCTGCCTGAGCGTCGTGGTGATCGGCGGCTTCATCTACGCGGTGCGCTCGCTGTCGCTCGCCAACGCCTACTCGGTCTTTCTGTCGGCGCCGCTGCTGGTGGCGGCGTTCTCGGTGCCGCTGCTGCGCGAGCGGCTCGTCTGGCGCAACTGGCTGGCGATCCTGGTCGGGCTCGCCGGGGTGCTCGTCATGCTGCGGCCGACCACCTCGGGGCTGGCGAGTCTCGGCGCCGTGGCCGCCCTGATCGGCGCCACCGCCTACGCCCTGAGCGGCATCGCGGTGCGGGTTCTCACCCGTACCGACACCACGGTGAGCGTGGTTTTCTGGACGATCAGCCTGATGACCGTGTTCACGACCGCGATCGCCGCCCCGGGGTGGGTGGCGATCGAGCCCGGGCACTGGAAATGGCTGCTGGCGCTCGGGGTGCTCGCCGCGATCGGCCAGTACCTGCTCACCGAGGCATTCCGCTCGGCGCCGCCCTCGGTAGTATCCCCGTTCGAGTACACCGCGCTCCTGTGGGGAGTAGGTATCGACCGGGTGGTATGGCAGGTGTTGCCCTCGGCGCGGGTGTGCCTGGGTGGCGGGATCGTGATCGCGAGCGGGCTCTACCTCATCTGGCACGAGCGCAGTGCACCGCGACACCCGCCGCAGCAGGAGTCGTGGCAGTGACAGCCGCGGCGAGGCAGAATGCGGCGCTAATTCTCGTTCGCTGACTGGTCGTTTGCTAAAAAAGAGGGAAGGGCCATGAGCAATGCCGATATCCGGGGACGATTCATCTGGCACGAGTTGTTGACGACTGACACGGCCGCCGCTGCCGCCTTCTACCCCAGGGTGGTGCCGTGGCGTACCCAGCCGTCCAGCATGCCGGGCTACACCATCTGGATGGCCGGCCAGAGCCAGGTCGGGGGCCTGATGGCATTGCCTCCGGATGCGGCGGGAACTCCGCCGCACTGGCTGATCTACATCGGCACCCCGGGCGTCGACGCGACGGCCGAGCACGCCCAACGCCTTGGCGCGCGCGTGGTCAAGGCGGCGACCGACATTCCGAACGTCGGCCGCTTCGCGGTGCTCGCGGATCCGCAGGGCGCGACGTTTGCGCTGTACACGCCGGGCCCGACCGGCGGCGCGAGCCCCGCGCCCGGCCCCGGGATCTTTTCCTGGCACGAGCTGGCCACCACCGATGTCGGCGGCGCGCTGCGCTTCTACGGCGAGCTGTTCGGCTGGACCAAGGGGACCGGCCACGATATGGGCGCGATGGGCGTCTACCAGATCTTCGAGCGCTTCGGCTCGATGGTCGGCGGCATGTGCAACGTCCAGGGACCGGCGACCCCACCCTCGTGGCTGAGCTACGTGCAGGTGACGGACTCTGGCCGCGCGGTCGCGGCCGCCAAGGCGGCGGGCGGGCGGCTGCTGCACGGGCCGGTCGAGGTGCCGGGCGGCAGCTGGATCGCACTCTTCATGGATCCGCAGGGCGGGGCGTTCGCGGTGCAGGAGCCGCCGCGGACCGCGGCCGCGAAGCCCGCGGCACCACCACCGAAACCGGCCGCAGCGCCTGCGCCGAGAACGGCGGCTTCCGCGCCGGCCCCGGCCAAACCTGCGGCCGCGAAGAAGCCGGCGAAAAAGAAGGCCGCGAAAAAGAAGCCCGCCCGGAAAGCCGCCAAGAAGAAGGCTGCGAAGAAGAAAGTCGCGAAGAAGAAGGTGGCGGGCAGGAAGCCGGCGAAGAAGAGCGCCCGCAGGGGCGCGAGCAAGAGCAAGGCGCGACGCCACCGCTGAGGTCTCCCGCGGGCCCCCGCCGCAGATCGGCGGGGGCCCCGGCAGTCATCCGGCAGCCTAGAGCTTGACCAGCGGGCGGCCGAAGTTCTCGCCGCGCATCGCGAGCAGCAGATGCTCCGGGGCGTTGGCGAGCCCCTCGACGACGTGATCCTTGACGGCGATGCGGCCGGCGCCGTGCCAGGGGATCGCCTCGCGCAGGAACTCGCCCCGGCGGTGCTCGTAATCGCGCACCCGTGCGCGCAGCACGTGGATCCCGTCCTTCTCCGGCAGGTAACCGGCGCGCAGCAGCGCCGGGCCCGGATCGGCCGCGCTGAGCGAGTTCTGCACGATGCGCGCACCGCCCGCCAGGTGCCGCTCTGCGATGATGGTCGTGAGCAGCTCGCCCCCGGTGTTGTCGAAGTATACGTCGACGCCGTGCGGCGCGAGCTGCCGCAGCCGCGCGCTGAGGGGCTCGGAGCGGTAGTTGATGCAAGCCGAGAGGCGCGCGTGGCGCGTCACCCATTCGCATTTCTCGCGCGTCCCGGCGATGCCGATCGCGCGCGCGCCCTTCAGCATCGCGATCTGTCCGGCCATCGAGCCCGCGGCGTTCGAGGCGGCCGAGACCAGCAGCGTCTCCCCGGCGCGCAGCTTCGCGAGGTCGAGGAGTCCGAAGTAGGCGGCCATCCCCGGTGCGCCGAGGGTGCCGAGCGCCGTGGACGCCGGGGTTTGCCCCGGGTGCACGAAGCGGGCGTACTGGCCCCTGGAAACGGAAAACTGCTGCAGGCCGGCGTCGAGCACCACGATGCTGCCGACGCCGAAGACGTCGTGACGCGACTCGATCACCTCGCCGACGCCGCGCGCCGGCACCAGGTCGCCCGGCCGCACGAAACCGGGGTTGCCGGTGGCGCCGTGCCCGACATGAAACGGGTCGAGCGCGAGCCACAGTGCGCGCGCGAGGAAAGTTCCGTTGTTGAGCTTGGGGGGCGCGGCCTCGATCAGCTCGAAGTCGTTAGGCCTGGACGGCAGGCCCTTGAGGCGGATCTGGAGGTTGTGCACAGGAGCCGCCTTCGCCTCGGCAAGGGCTACCTGCCGGCGGCGTCAGCGGCGGCGCGCTCCCGATCTGCCGCCTCCTTGCTGGCCGCTTCGATCTGTTGCCGCACGCGCTCTTCCTGTGCCCGCGCCTGCGCCGCCTGCTGTGCTTGGGCGGCCGAGCCGCTCGCAGCCGCGGCGCCGGTCTCGGCCAGCCCGCAGCCGGCGAGCAGGGCACTGCACCCGGCGAGTACCAGAAAGAACCGCATGGCTGCCAATTTACGCGCCCGGCCTGCGTACGCAAGAGGTGCGGCGAACGTGGCACTATGTCGTACATGTCGAGGACGACTCCCAGGCCGCAACTGGTGGACGCGGAGCCGCGAGTGCGGCGCGGGTATTTCGAATCCCGCTTTGGCCAGCTGCACGTTCACAACGCGATTCCGCCGGGCGGCGGCTTCGAGGAGGGAACGCCCCTCATCTGCCTGCACGGCACGCAGGGCTCGGGCCGCACGTTCAAGGGCCTGCTCGCGCTCCTCGGCCGCGACCGCTCGGTATACGCGCCGGATCTGCCGGGCTACGGGGAATCCGACGGCCCCACCGGGTCGATGAGCGCGGCGGATTACACCGCGGCGATCGGCGACTTTCTTGACAATATGCGGCTGCGCCACGCCGATCTGCTGGCGCACGGGGCGGGCACGGTGCTCGCCACCGAGCTTGCGCTGGCACGCGGCCCGCAGATACGACGGCTGGTGTTCGTCTCGGTTCCGCTCGGCGCGCCGCGCCCGCAAGGAGGCGCGAGCGCGCCCGGAGACGATCTCGCCGCCGCGGCGGCGGCGTATGCGCTGCGAGAGCGCCTCGGACGGGTCTCGCAGCCACTTCTCGTCCTGCGACCCCGGGACGAGTGGTGGGACGCCACCGCCCGGGTGCGGGAGATGCAGCCGGCGGCCCGCATGGTGGACCTTTCGGACTACGGGGCGGACCTGTTTCAGTCGGCTCCGGGTGCCGTGTCGGACGCGGTGCGCGGCTTTCTGCGCGATTGAGGCGCGCCCGGCCGGCTGCTGACGCTTTTTTTTCGCGATTCACCTCACACAATGCACCAGGACACACGGACCTAAGCCTCTAGCGGCGCTAAAATTTTCCCCACAAAGATATTGGGGATGAAACGCGAGATGGATCCACGCCCGAAGCTGCCTCCCGAGGGGTCTTTCCCTGCGGGAATTGATCTCGACCGCACCGACGAGCTGCCGGCTCTCGACCTCAAGGCGCACGAGGCCGCGGCTCACGATCGCCTCTCCGAGACCTGGATACAGCCAGGGCTGTCGTCGCTCACCGAAGCGGCCGCGGAACCGGCCGCCCGGACGCAGGGTGCCGAGGATCCCCTGCAGACCGCGGTGGCCAACCTGCGCGAGGCGCAGGAGCTGCTCGCGGGCCGCGGCGCACGCCTGGTGGAAATCGAGAATGCGCTCGATGAGGCCCGCACCGAGCGCGCGGCCGCCGAGCGGCGCGTCGCGCAGCTGACGGAGGAGCTGACCGCGGCGCGGGCTGTCGTGGCGCAGCGCGACATCGAGCGCGCGGGGGCGGAGGCCGAGGCGCGCGCCGCCGCGGAACGCCGCGAGGCGCAACACCAGACGGATCTCGCCGCGGCACGCACCGCCGCCGGGCAGCGCGAAGCCGAGGTCGGCGCGGAGCTCGAGCGGGCACGTGCGGCGGCGGGGCAGCAGGCCAGCGACCTCGCGGAGGAGCTCGCCGCGGCGCGTGAGGCTGCCGAGCAGCTGCGCACCCGCGCCGCAACCTACTTCGAATCACTCCAGAGCGCCGAGCGGCGCCGCGCGCTGTTCGAGGGACTGCTGTCGGATCTGCACGAGGAGATCGACGCGCACCAGTCCGGCCACGAGCGCCTCACGCGCGAGCTCGCCGGGCGCGACATGCGCACCGGAGAGCTCGAGTCGGACCTGGGCGAGCGCGCCTCGCGCATCGCCGATCTCGACAGCCAGGTGGCGACGCTCGGCACCGCCCTCAGGCTGCGCGACGTCGAGCTGGCGCGGCTGCGGGCCGTCGAGACGAGCCTCACCGCACGCGTGGAGGAGCTCACCAGGGTGCGCGGCGAGGCGGAGGAGCGGGCCGAAGCCCTGCGCGCCGCCCAGCTCGAGCACAGCGGGCACCTCGCCAGCATCGCCGCGGGCGAGGCGCGCGTGAAGCAGCTCGAGGACCGGATGGCGGAGCAGGTGGAGATGCGGCGCACGCTGCAGAGCGCGGCGGAGGCCGCCGTCGCTCGCGCGCACGAGCTCGAGGCGGATGTGCGCGCCGCGGAGGAGAACATTGCGCGGCTCGAGTCGCAGCTGCGCGGCCGCGACGCGCGCGTCGCGGAGCTCGAGAGAGCCAACCAGCAATGGCGGCACACCCTGGATGAGAGCCACACGGTGCACGGCGCCAGCGGCGGCGAGCAGGCGCGACGCCAGGCACCGCAGACGGAAGCCGCCGAGGGCAAGGCTGCGAGCGCGCCGCTCGAGGGCGCGACGCGCCTGCTGATCCGCAGCGACGGCGAGCGCGAGGTCGTGCACGTGCTCGGGCGCAAGACCACCATCGGCCGCACGCCCGAAAACGACCTGCAGATCGACGTCAAGTACATCAGCCGCCACCACGCGGTGATCCTGGCCGGTCCCGCCCATACCATCATCGAGGACCTGAACAGCACCAACGGCGTGATGGTCAACGGCAAGCGCATTACCCGCCAGACCCTCAACGACGGCGATCGGGTGACGATCGCGCGCGCCGAGTACCGCTTCGCCATGCGGCGCAACGGCGAGAAGCGCTGACAGCGGCAGGCCGCGTTCGCTAAGCTCGTCGGTCGTGGCGAGCCCCTACATCGAGAAAATCCTCAAGGCACGCGTCTACGAGGTCGCGATCGAGTCGCCGCTCGAGGCGGCGGCGCGCCTGTCGCGCCGGCTCGGCAACGAGGTGCTGCTGAAGCGCGAGGACCTGCAGCCGGTGTTCTCCTTCAAGCTGCGCGGCGCCTACAACCGCATCGCGCACCTGGGTGAGGCGGCCGCCAGAGGCGGGGTGGTGTGCGCTTCGGCCGGCAACCACGCACAGGGCGTGGCGCTCGCCGCTCGCCGCCGCTCGATCCCCGCGGTCGTCGTCATGCCCGAGACGACCCCGCTGATCAAGGTCCAGGCGGTCATCGACCTCGGGGCCGAGGTCGTGTTGCACGGCGACGACTACGACGCGGCGCTCGAGCGGGCGCTCACCCTGGCGCGCGAGCGGAACCTGGTGTTTGTGCACCCGTTCGACGACCCGGACGTCATCGCCGGGCAGGGCACCATCGCGGTCGAGATCCTGCGCCAGTCGGGTGGCAAGCTCGACGCGATATTCGTGCCGGTCGGCGGCGGGGGGCTGCTGGCCGGCATCGCCGTGTACGTGAAGTACCTGTATCCCGGCGTAAAAGTGATCGGCGTCGAGCCGCGCGATGCCGCCTCGATGTACGAATCGCTGCGCGCCGGCCAGCGCGTCACCCTCGAGCGGGTCGGCATCTTCGCCGACGGCGTGGCGGTACGACGGGTCGGGGAAGAGCCGTTTGCGCTCTGCCGCGGCACGGTCGACGAGATCGTGCTCACCAGCACCGACGAGATCTGCGCCGCGATCCAGGACGTGTTCGAGGACACCCGGTCGATCGTCGAGCCGGCCGGGGCACTCGCGGTGGCGGGACTGAAGCAGTACGTTGCGCGCCACGGCTGGCGCGGCAAGCGCCTGGTGGCGATCAACAGCGGCGCCAACATGAACTTCGACCGCCTGCGCCACGTCGCCGAGCGTGCCGACCTCGGCGCGGAGCGCGAGGCGCTGCTCGCGGTCGTGATCCCGGAGCAGCCCGGCAGCTTCCTGCGCTTCTGCGAGGCGCTCGGCAAGCGCAGCGTCACCGAATTCAACTATCGCTACGCGGGCCCCGAGGCCGCGCAGATCTTCGTCGGGCTGGCGCTGTCGCAGGGGCGCGCCGAGAAGGACGCCGTGTCAGGGCTGCTGCGCGCCGCGGGCTTCACCGTCACTGACATGACCGACGACGAGATGGCGAAGCTGCACGTGCGCTACATGGTGGGCGGGCATGCGCGCGGCCTCGAGCACGAGCACCTGTACCGTTTCGAGTTCCCGGAGCGACCGGGCGCGCTGTTGAAATTCCTGCAGGCGATCGGCGCTCGCTGGAACATCAGCCTGTTCCATTACCGCAATCACGGCTCGGATTACGGGCGGGTGCTGGCCGGGATCCAGGTGCCACCCGGCGACCGCGCCGACTTCCTCGAGCACCTGCGCGAGCTCCACTACGCCTACGTCGAGGAGACCGCTAACCCGGCGTACCGCATGTTCCTCTCCGCCTGAGCCCCTGAATCAACTGAGCTGTCTCTCGGCCTGCCACTCGCGCCAGATCGCGAGCAGCACCGCGAGGATCACCGGTCCCACGAACAGGCCCACCAGTCCGAAGGCGGCCAGCCCGCCGAGCACGCCGAACAGCACGACGAGGAACGGAATCTGCGCCTCGCGGCTGATGAGGAACGGCCGCACGATGTGGTCGGTCCAGCCCATGACGATGCCACCCCAGATGAGCAGCCCGACGCCGGCGAAGGTGTTGCCCTCGAGCAGCAGCCACCCGGTCACGCACACCCAGATGGTCGGCGCCGCGAACGGGATGAGGCCGCACACCGTGGTGAGGGCGGCGAGAAACACCGGGGCGCCGACGCCGGCGAACCAGTAGCCGATGCCGACCAGCACGCCCTGGACGAGCGCGGCCAGCACCAGCCCATAGACCACCGCCTTGACGGTCTGGCCGATCGACGTCAGGTAGTTGTGCACGCGCGGACCGAGCACCTGCTCGAGCGCGCGGCCGAGCTGCGCGGCGATCCGGGCACCGTCGCGGTACACGAAGAACAGGCTCACCACGGTCAGCAGCAGTTTGGCGGCGTTGCGGCTGATGCCGCCGATCAGGTGCGCGATCTGCTCGCGGGAATGCTCGAGCACGTTGCGCAGCTCCGCCCCGAGCGCGTTCGGATCCTGGGCGGCGCGCGACGCCAGCTCCTGCAGCTGGTCGCCGATCCACGGGAGCCTGAGCACCGTCTGCGGCATCGAGCCGCCGGCGAGCAGCGCCTGCAGATGGTGGTAGACGTGCAGCAGCTCGACGCGCACCACCACCGCGAGCCAGGCGAGGGGCGCGATGACCGCAGCGCTCACCACGGTGGTCATGGCGAGCGCCGCGATGATGCTGCGGCCGCGGCACTTGCCGAGCAGCCATTCGTAGCCCGGCCAGCTGACGTAGGCGAGGATCGCCGCCCATACCACCGGCACGATGAAGGGATCGAGCACCAGGAAGCCGAGCAGCAGCAGCCCCCCGAGCATTGCCACGATGAGCAGGCGCCGCAGCCAGGGGACCGAAGACAGGTCCCCGATCACAACAGGCCCGCCGCGTCGGAGGCGATCATGCTGAGCGCGAGCAGCGTGCAGGTGGCGAGACTCAGGTTGCGCCGCCAGCCGAGATAGACGCCCGGCAGCATGCTGCCGAGCGAGCGGTGCTCGTAGAGCCAGAAGAGCCCGAAGCCGACGGTGAGCAGCGCGAGCGCGCGCTGTCCGCCCACCAGCACCGCGGCCGCCGCGACCAGGGCGGGCGCGGCAGCCGCCGCCATGCGCGCCGCCGTTCGCGGCACGCGCCCGGCGAGCGCCAGTCCCCAATGCACGGCCCCGGCGGAGGCGAGCAGCACGGCTCCCCAGGCGATCGCGCCACGCTGTGCGAGCTCGCGCGCGCCGTAGCCGGGGAGCAGCGCCTCGCCGGCGAGACACACGATGAGCGGCGCCACCGCCAGATAGCCGAGCAGCTCGGCCGCTGTACCGAGCCGCGCGGGTGCAGTGTCGTTTTCGAGCGGCTTCACGGCGGACGATGATGCCACGCGCCGCGTCGCGATGAATTGTCTTGACGACGCACCGCGGCTACAGGCAGGCTTCGCGCGGCGTGAGGTGCCCATCCCGGAAGGGAACGGGTAATACGGGAAGTCCGGTGCGGATTCGTCCAAACCCGGCGCTGCCCCCGCAACGGTAATCGAGATCAGGCGGATCACAAGCCACTGCACCGAAGGGTGCGGGAAGGCGGTCCACCAGGAGGTTTGAGCCTCCGCTCGAGAGCCCGGAGACCGGCCTCGCGCATCACCGTTGGACGTCGCGGCGGGCGACGCTGGTCGAACGGTGTGCGCCCGACGGCGCAGACCTGCCAGCTCCCGACACGGCGAACACGGGCACGGGTGTGTGCTATCGAGGAGCTTCGCCATGTCTACAGGTCTCAATCCGCGCCGCGCGCGTATCTGCGCGGTTCTGCCCCTGCTTTTCTGCATGCCAGCCGCCTGGTGCCAGCAGCTGCCGTCCTCCCAACCCGGGCCGGCGGAGCAGCTGCAGCAGGTGATCGTCACCGCCGCGCGCGCGCCGGAGCCCGAGGACCAGTCGTTCTTCTCCTCGACGGTGCTGACGCGCGCCGACATCGAGGCACGCCAGGTGTCCTCGGTGCAGGAGCTGCTCGCCGATCTGGCCGGAATCAACGTCGACAGCTCCGGCGGCCTCGGACAGCAGAGCTCGGTTTTCATCCGCGGCGCCGACTCCGACCATACGCTGCTGCTCATCGACGGCGTGCGCGTCGGCTCGGCGACGCTCGGCATCGCGCCGTTCGAAATCATCCCGCTCGAGCAGATCGATCGCATCGAGGTGGTGCGCGGCCCGCGCTCGACGCTCTATGGCTCGGACGCGGTCGGCGGCGTCATCCAGATCTTCACCCGCCAGGCGGGCGACCCGGGTGCGACGCTCGGCGGCAGCGCCATGACCGGCAGCTACGACACGCACCAGTTCAGCGGCTACCTCGCAGGCCGCGGCGGTGCGGCCTGGGGCAGCGTAGCGGGCGACGTGCTCACGACCCGCGGCATCCCCGCCTGCCTGCCGTCCGCCATCGCCGGCTGCTTCGACCCCGCGGCCCCGCAGGTGCCCGACGGCCACCAGAACCGCTCCGGCTCCCTCAATGCAGGCGCGCGCCTCACCGACACGCTGACCGCGTCGGCGGACGTGCTCTACACCCACGGCTGGACGGCGTTCGACGGCGCCGGGTTCGACGACCGGCTGGGTTTCCAGGAGAAGGTCTTTACCGCGCACCTCGACCAGGCGCTCGGCAGCAGCTGGCACCTGCGGCTCATGGCCGGCCGCGACGAGGACGACGAGCGCGATTTTCTCGATCCCACACCCGTCGGCACTTTCGACACGGTACGTAACAGCGCGAGTCTGCAGGCCGACGGCAAGCTCACCGGGGTGGTCAGGCTGATCAGCGGCTTCGACTATGAGGCCGTCCACGTCGACAGCGACACGCCGTTTGACGTCACCTCGCGCACCACCCGCGCGGGATTCAGCGAGCTGCACGCCGACTTCGCCGGCTGGTCGGCGCTCGCCGGCGCCCGCTTCGAGGACAACGAGCAGTTCGGCGATCACTGGACCGAAAACTTAGGTGTAGCCCGCAAGCTCGGCGAGGGCCTGCGCCTCCTGCTCACCTGGGGCACAGCATTCCGCGCGCCAACTTTCGATGAGCTCTACTTCCCGGGATTCGGTAACCCGAACCTCAAGCCCGAGACCTCGCAGTCCTGGGAGACGGGGCTCGACGGCGGGGAGGGCGCACTGCGCTGGTCGCTGCACGCGTACCAGACGACCATCAACAATGAGATCTCGATCGATCCGCTAACCTTCCTCCCGTTGAACATCAACCGCTCGCGCATACGCGGCGTCGAGCTGCAGGGCGACTGGCGCGGCGCCGACTGGGTGGTGGGCGGACAGCTCACCGGGCTCGAGCCGCTCAACGTCTCGCCCGGACCCGGGTACGACGACCTGCTGCCGCGCCGCGCGCAGCAGAGCGCGAGCCTCACGGTGCGCCGGCTGGTGCACACCGGCACCACGGCGAGCGCCGACGGCTCGTTCGCGCTCGTCACCCGTTGGGAGGGCCGGCGCTACGACGATCTCGCCAACACCCTGCCGATGGGCGGCTACCTGACGGTGGATCTCCTCGCCCAGTGGCAGCCCGGCAGCGGCTGGACGCTGGAAGCGCGGGCGGCGAACGTCTTCGACCGCAGCTACCAGACGGCGGCATACTATGCTCAGCCAGGCCGCAGCTACGGCGTCACCATCCGCTATCGCTCGAGCCTGCACTAGGGAGGAGTCGACATGAGCGAGCCCGGCGCGGGTCCGGCGCCGGGCGCGGCGCCGACCGAGAACGAGCGCACCTGGGGAATGCTGGCGCACCTGGCGGCGTTCGCGGGCCTGGTGCTGCTGCTCGTCCCCGTGGTGCCACTCGTTGTTACTGTGGCAGGCCCGTGGTTCCTGTGGTCCGTCATGCCGCTCTTCGGCAATGTGGCGGGTCCGTGGCTGGTCTGGCACAGCAAGCGCGACCAGTCGGCGTTCGTGCGCGAGCAGGCCCTCGAGAGTCTCAACTTCAACATCACGGTCTCGCTCGCGGCACTCGCCTGCGAGCTCGCGGTGTATATCTTCATTGGCGTCCTGCTCGGTATTGCGCTCTTCATCGCGTGGCTCGTTCTCAGCCTTACCGCCGCGATCAGGGCGAGCGAGGGCGTGAACTATCGCTATCCGTTTTCGCTGCGCCTCGTGAAGTAACGGGCGCCCGCTGCCAACCGGCCGCTCCCCCTTGGCCCGATACACTCAAGATTTATCTAGTAATATCAATAGCTTGCTTAGCTTTACGCCGATACTGTATGGGCGTACAGTTAAGCCATGACCCGCATGAACTCCCGCCCCCGCGCCCTGAAGGGCCGCGGGGCCCTCTCCAATCCGCCCGGAAGGTTCGACGCGCAGCAAATCACTGCGGTCGACGACGGCTGGTACATGGAGGAGGAGGCGGACTCCATTCCAACAACGCTCGAGCCAGACAAAGTGCGCGGCGTCATCACGACCAACGACTCGCCGGATGTCGGATTCGACCAGTCGATCAATCCTTATCGAGGATGCTCCACAGGCTGCGTTTTTTGTTTTGCGCGACCGACTCACGCGTATCTGGGCCTGTCGCCCGGGCTCGACTTCGAGACACGCCTCTTTTACAAGGCCGATGCCGCCAGGCTGTTGGAAGCCGAGCTGGCGCGCCCCGGCTACGTCTGCAAGCCCATCATGCTCGGCATCAACACCGATGCCTACCAGCCGGACGAGCGCCGCATGAGAGTGACGCGCTCGATTCTCGAGGTTCTCGAGCGGGCGCGTCATCCGGTCTCGATTCTGAGCAAGCACTCGCTGGTGCTGCGTGATCTCGATCTGCTCACCTCGCTCGCACGTGACAATCTCGTCAGCGTCTCGCTCACGGTCATCACGCTCGACGACGACCTGAAGCGCAGGCTCGAGCCGCGCGCCGCCTCCCCGGCGGCACGCATACGCACTCTCGCCGCGCTCGCCGCGGCGGGAGTACCCTGCGGCGTGATGGTCGCGCCCGTGATTCCGGCGATCACCGACCATGAGATGGAGCGCATTCTCGAGGCCTGTGCCGGAGCAGGGGCGCGCTGGGCCGGCTATGTGCTGCTGCGCCTGCCTTACGAAGTGAAGGACCTCTTCAGGGAATGGCTCGCCGAGCACTACCCCGACCGCGCCGCGCACGTCATGTCCCTCATCCACGAGATGCGCGGCGGGCGCGACAACGACCCGCGCTTTGGCTCGCGCATGCGCGGCACGGGCCCCCATGCGCTCCTGCTGCGCAACCGCTTCAAGCTCGCCTGCCAGCGCCTGAAGCTCAACCAGACGGAGCGCGGCTCCCTCGACACCACGCTATTCCGTCCGCCGGGACCCGCCGGGGCGCAGCTGCGGCTCAGTCTGTAAGGGCCGGGTTGGTAAGGAGTCTTGCCCCAGCGCTCAGGCGCTGGCTAAGCTGTGCTCAAAAGAACGCTCGCACGGTAACGGGGCATACCGATGTTAAACGGCCAGATGAGGGTCGCGCTGCTCGCGGGCGCGAGCGGCCTGACGGGCGGGTTTGTGCTCGATGCACTGCTCGAAGCCGCCGATTTCAGCCGGGTGATTGCCGTGACGCGCCGGCCGCTGGCACGCGAGCACCCGCGGCTCGCCAATCGTATCGTGCAGTTCGAGCGCCTGGAGGCGCAGCTGCGGGGGGTCGCGTGCGAGGTTGCGTTGTGCTGCCTCGGCACGACCATCGCGCGCGCCGGCTCGCGCGAGAGCTTCCGCGAGGTGGACGTCGACTACGTGGTGGCCTTCGCCCGCGCGGCGCTCGCCGCGCGCGCGCAGCGCTTCGTCGTCATGTCGAGCGCAGGGGCGGATTCCCGCTCGCGCAACTTCTATCTGCGCACCAAGGGAGAGATGGAGGAGGAGCTGGAACGGCTCGGCTTCGCCGCGCTCGACATCCTGGAGCCCGGGCTGCTGCTCGGCTGGCGCCACGAAATGCGCCCGCTCGAGCTGGCGGCTACGGCGTTGATGCCGCTGCTAAATCCCTTTCTGGTCGGCAATCGCGCCGCTTTCCGCGGCATCTCCGCGCGCCGGGTTGCGGCGGCGATGGTCGGAGCGACGCGCTCGGGGCGCAGAGGCGTCCAACGGTACGTCAATCCGAGTATCGAGGCGCTCGCGCGCCTGTCGCCGGCGCGAGCTGCGCCGGCGCCGGACCGCAAGCCCGCCCGCTGATGGAGCCGGCGCGCCGCGCGTGCGCGTGGGGCGCCCTGGCCGTTGCGGTGCTGGCGCTCGCCGGTTGCGCCAGCCATGCACGCCGGCCGCGCTCCGACACCGGCGCTCAAATTGCCACGCTCGCGGTCTCGCTCGTCGGGGCTCCGTACCACTTCGGCGGCGCTGACGCCGCGGGCTTCGACTGCAGCGGGCTCGCCCGCTACCTGCACGAGCGCGTCGGTCTCACGATTCCACGCAGCGCGCGCGAGCAGCAGCGCGCCGCGCACGCCGTGCCGCTCGAGAGGCTGGCACCCGGCGATCTCGTGTTCTTCCACATCCACGCGCGGCGCGTCGATCACGTGGGCATCTTTGTTGGGTCCGGGCGCTTCGTTCACGCGCCGCGTGCCGGCAGCGCGGTCACCTACGGCAGCTTGAGCAAGGGCTTCTACCGCGAGCGCCTGGTGAGCGCCGGTCGCTTCTGGGACGCCACTCCTGCAGCGGGTACACCGCAGTGAGACATAAAGGCGCCGCGCGCGGGCGCGACACCATATGTCAAGACTGATGCGCTCCGCGCGAACGCGGCACTTGACTGCAAACCGCGACGCTTTGACACTTGCACGGTTTCAAGGGCAAACCCGTCGAAAGGCGGGGACGCAAAGCCACCGGTCTAACGGACGCAAGGGTTCTACGACGGCGGGGCTGCCAGGCTCGCGCAGCAAAAAGCGCGACGCTCGCACTCCCGATCTCCGCCGCAAATCCCTAGAGTCGCGCTCGCCGGGGACGTTATCAGGGATTGGTCGAGTTCCGGGGAAGTTATGACATCACAGCCAGAGCTGGCTGCCGACGACACGTCCGGCGCCACTACCGGCGAATCGGCCCCTGCCGCGACGGCGGGCCCGTTCGTCCTGAATCTGTGCTCCTCGAGCACACCCATGGCTTTGGCGCAGACCGACCTGCCCGAGCTCAAGCGTTTCAACTTCTTCGTGAGCCGGCGTTTCGAGGAAGGCCGCGAGCGGTTTCGCCTGCACATGGGTTACTTTGCGACGCGCGCCGAGGCCGAGGAGTGGCTGGGGGTCGTGCGCGAGATCTACCCCGGCGCATGGGCCGGTGAAGCCCCCGGCCGCAAGCTCCGCGAGCGCGCGGCCGCGGCCGCTGCGGCCCAGGCACAGCACGCCGCCGGCCCGCAGTCGCGCGGCGCCCTCGAACCCACCCGAACGGCCACTCGGGTCGCGGCGCCTAAGCCCCGCCCGCCGCAGCCCGCCCCCCCGAATCCTTCGCTACGGGTGCCGGTGGTGCACGCCGCCCCGCAGAGCGCGCAGCGCGCGGCACCGCGCCCGGCGCAACCCTTCCCGTCCCCTCAGCCGCTGACACGGGTCGCGCCCGCTCCGGTCGTGCGCCACGTTCCCGTCGCAGCCCCGGCGGCAGCGAGCGCGCGCCCGGCTCCGATGAGCAGGGCGCCGGCGGCCAGAACCCCCGTTCCCGTACCGCCGGCCGCGGCCAGCCGGTCCCGCCCGGTCGCGCCACCCCGTCCCGCGCCGGCACCCGCCGCCGCGCGTCCGGGTGCGCCAGGCCGCCCGCCCGTGAAGCCGGCGTACCAGGATTCGAACGTGCGTGAAGTCCTCGCCGCTCTCGGGGAGACCAGCACCACCGGCGAGACCCGCCTGATGCAGGCGCCGCTGCCGCCGCGCAACGCTCCTGCCGCCGAGGGCGCGCTGAGCGACACCCAGGTTCTGCGTGTTCTCGAGGAGCGGCGCCCCGAGGATGGCGAACCCGGTGACGCCCAGGCGAGCAACATTCCGCTGCTCAAGCCCGATGACACCGGCACCCGCAAGGCTCTCAAGGAAGCCGTCATCAACAATGCGCCGGTGTGGTTCGCGGTGCAGCTGCACTGGTCGGTGCAACCGGTCGAGCTCGAGAAGGTGCCGCCGCTCGCGATCTTCAGCGCCTATACGCTCTATACCGTCGAGGGCAGCCGCGAGGGCCGCCACTGGTACGGCCTGCGCCTGGGGTTCTTCAGCGACGCGATCTCCGCCAAGCAGGTCGCCTACTACGTCCGCTCCGAGTTCGGCTCGGTGGCGGTCGTGCCGGTGAGCCCGCAGGAGCGGGCGCGCGCCACGGACGATGAGACCGCCGAGGCCGCCGTCCCGCCCGCGCCCGGGGCTACGCGCCGCACGGCATCGTCCGGGGAGTTCAAGCTCCACGACGCCAACCATGACCAGCAGAAGATCCCCGTCCGACCACCGGTCGCGCCAGCAAAGCCCGCACCGCGCGCGGTGAGGCCCCGTGTTCGCGCCCCCGGCCGGGTCGGCATCCGCGACCGCCGCTCCGGGCCGACGCTCGAGGAAACGCTCGAGATCCTCGGCGCGAGCGAGCTCACCATCGACTCCGGACGGGGCGAGGTCGTCAACGACACCGGCGTGCGGCACCTGCGCGTCGAGGTGCAGAAGAACTCGCCGTTCTCCCGGCTGCTGGAACGGCTGAGCGAGCGCGTCAAGAAGTCCTAGTCGCTCAGCGTTTCCCGAACAGCCGCTCGAGCTCGGAGCGCGCCTTGTCGACCTCGGCCGTGTTGGGCGGGGTGTAGGCGGCGGGACGCGGCTTGTAGTGGTCGCAGAAGTTGGCGCGCGTCTTGTCGCTCACCTCCTCGGCCGTCGGCTCGCGGCAATGCTTGGCGACGCGCGTGTCGTAGTCGACGCACATGCGGCACACGTGCAGCTCCGCACGGCACTTCGGGCACTCATCCAGCCGCTGCAGCGGCAGGCTGAGCTCACTCAACGATGCCCCGCATTTCCAACAGACCAGATCGTGCGCCATGGCTCAGGCCGCCGCCGATTCGCTACGCGTCCTGCCGCGCAGAAATTCCGCCAGTACCTTGCCCGTGTGCGAGCTCTTGCTCCGGCGTGCGATCGCCGCCGGCGGACCCTGGGCGACGATGCGGCCGCCGCCGGCACCGGCCTCGGGCCCGAGATCGATGATCCAGTCGGCCTCTGCCATCACGTCGAGGTTGTGCTCGACCACCACCGCGGTGTTGCCGGCCGCGACCAGGCGGTGCAGTACGTGGACCAGCTTCTCGACATCCGCCATGTGCAGTCCCACCGTGGGCTCGTCGAGCACGTAGAGCGTCCGGCGTGAGGCGGACTGCAGGCCCGGCAGCTCGTCGTCGCGCACCTTGGAGAGCTCCGCGACCAGCTTGATGCGCTGCGCCTCGCCCCCTGAGAGCGTCGGGCTCGGCTGCCCGAGCGTGAGGTAGCCGAGACCCACGTCCTTGAGGAGCTGCAGCGCGCGATGCACGCGCGCGTGGGCCGCGAAAAAGCCGACTGCATCGTCGACGTCCATCGCCAGCACGTCGCCGATGCTCTTCCCGCGCCACAGCACTCCGAGCGTCTCGGAATTGAAGCGGCGCCCGCCGCACACGTCGCACAGCACCTTGACGTCGGGGAGGAAGCTCATCTCGATGGTCTTCACTCCCTGGCCCTCGCACGCCTCGCAACGGCCGCCGGCGGTGTTGAAGGAGAAGCGGCTCGCGGTGTAGCCGCGAATGCGCGCCTCGGTGGTGCCGGCGTAGATGCGCCGCACCTCGTCCCACAGGCCGATGTAGGTCGCCGGACAGGAGCGCGGAGTCTTGCCGATGGGCGTCTGATCCACCTCGAGCACGCGCCCGAGACTCTCGAGGCCGTGCACCGCGGCGCAGCCGACGGGCGCCGTGGCGGCCATGCGCTTGCGCCGCCGGCCGGCGGTGACGCCCAGCAGTCGCTTCAGGCTCGCATAGAGCACGTCGCGCGCCACGGTCGACTTGCCCGAGCCCGACACTCCGGTGATCACCACCAGCCGCCCGAGCGGGACGCGCACGTCGCCGCCGCGCAGGTTGTGCCGCGTCACGCGCTCGAGCGTGAGGAGCGCGGTGTCGGCGGTGACGGCGCGATGCGGCCGCGCTGGATGGAGCAGGGGCTCGCGCAGGTACCGCCCGGTGGTCGAGCGGGGATTGGCGATGAGGTCGCGCACCGTGCCGGCGCCGATGAGCTCCCCGCCGCGCACGCCGGCCTGGGGACCTAAGTCCAGCACATGGTCGGCGCGCCGGATCGTGTCCTCGTCATGCTCGACGACGACCAGTGTATTGCGGTTGCCGGTGAGACCGGCGAGCGAGTCGAGCAGAATGGCGTTGTCGCGCGGGTGCAGCCCGATGGTCGGCTCGTCGAGCACGTAGCACACGCCCTGGAGATTCGAGCCGAGCTGCGCGGCGAGGCGGATGCGCTGCGCCTCGCCGCCCGACAGCGTTGGCGCAGAGCGGTCGAGCTCGAGGTAGGCGAGGCCGACGCGCGCGAGGAACTTGAGCCGCGCGCGGATCTCCGCCAGCAGATCGCGGGCGATCTCCCGCTCGCGCGGCTTCAAGCGCAGCCCCGCGAAGAACTCCGCACTCGCTGCCACCGATTGCGCAGACAGCGCGGCGATCGAGCGCTCGCGGAAGCGCACGTTGAGCGCCACCGGGTTCAGCCGCTCACCGCGGCACGCGCTGCAGGCCGGCGGCTCGCGCTCGTACCACTCGTTCCACCACAGCTCCTCGCCCGACTGCTCCTCATCGAAGCCCGGCATCTCGACCCCGGTGCCGTAGCAGCTCTCGCACCAGCCGTGGCGGGAGTTGAAGGAGAACAGGCGCGGGTCGAGCTCGGCGAAGCTGCGCCCGCAGGAGGGGCAGGAGCGCTTGGTGGAGAAAACTGTGACGGTCGACGACTTGGCCGGCAGTACGTGCACCAGTCCCTTGCCGAAATCCAGCGCGCGTGCGAGCGCCGCATGCAGCGCTGAGTCGGTCTTCGCACCCACTTGAAGCTCCGCCACCGGCAGCTCGATGGTGTGCTCGCGGAAGCGCGACAGCCGCGGCCAGGGCGCGCTCGGCACCATCTCGCCGTCGACGCGCAGCGTCCTGAAGCCCTTCTTCGCCGCCCATTTCGCCAGGTCGGTGTAGTAGCCCTTGCGCGCCACGACCAGCGGTGCGAGCAGCGCGATGGAGCGGCCGCGGTAGTCGCGCAGCAGCCGTGCGGCGATTGAGCCGGCGCTCTGCGGCTCGATCGCGGCATCGCAATCCGGGCAGTACTGCGTGCCGAGCTTCACGTACAGGAGCCGCATGAAGTGGTAGATCTCGGTGAGGGTCGCCACGGTGCTCTTGCGTCCGCCGCGGCTGGTGCGCTGCTCGATGGCCACGGTCGGCGGAATGCCGAAGATCGCATCGACGTCGGGCCGCGCGGCCGGCTGCACGAATTGACGCGCGTAGGCGTTCAGGGACTCGAGGTAGCGGCGCTGCCCCTCGTTGAAGAGGATGTCGAAGGCCAGCGTCGACTTGCCCGAGCCCGATACGCCGGTGATGACCGTGAAGCGATCGCGCGGGATCTCGACGTCGATGTTCTTCAGGTTGTGCTCGCGCGCCTTGTGGATGACGATCGCGCCGCGCGCGCGCCCGTTGCCGGCGTAGGCGGGGCGCGGCTCGGCGACGGCGGACCCGGGCACGGCGGCCTCGGCTGCGAGCGGCACGTGAGCGGCGAGCGCCGCCCGGTAAGCCTTGAGCGCCCTGCCGGTGTGCGAGGCGGAAGATGCGCACACCTCGGTCGGCGTCCCCACGCAGACGATCTCGCCGCCGCGCTCGCCGCCCTCGGGACCTAAGTCGATGATCCAGTCGGCGGCGCCGATGACGTCGAGGTTGTGCTCGATCACGAGCAGCGAGTGGCCGGCGGCGAGCAGCTTCCTGAACGCCTTGAGGAGCTTCGCCACATCCTCGAAGTGCAGTCCCGTGGTCGGCTCGTCAAAGAGGAAGAGCTTGCCCTTGTGCGTGGTGCTCGACAGTACCGAGCCCGCCTCGGCGAGATGCCCGGCGAGCTTCAGTCTCTGCGCCTCGCCGCCGGAGAGCGTCGGCACCGGCTGGCCCAGCTTCAGGTACTCGAGCCCGACGTCGGCGAGCGGCGCGAGGCGTGCTGCCACTTCGGCGGCATCCGCGAAGAACGCGCCCGCCTCGGTCACCGTCATCTCGAGCACCTCGGCGATGTTGGCGCGGCGGCCGTCGGCGCCCTCGCGGCGGATGTCGAGCACCTCGTCGCGATAGCGCCGCCCGTTGCAGTCCGCGCAGCGCAGATAGACGTCGGAGAGGAACTGCATCTCGACATGCTCGAAGCCGTTGCCGCTGCAGGTAGGGCAGCGGCCGTTGCCGGAGTTGAAGCTGAAGGTGCCGGCGGTGTACTTGCGCTCCTGCGCGGAGAGCTCGGCGGCGAACAGCGCGCGGATCGCATCGAAGGCGCCGACGTAGCTCGCGGGGTTCGAGCGGGTGGTGCGGCCGATGGCGTTCTGGTCGACCATCACCACATCGTCGATGAGCTCGGCGCCCGCGAGGCCGACGAACTGCCCGGGAGCCTCGGTGGGCCGGCCGCGGTACTTGAGGAGCGCGGGGTAGAGCACGTCCTCGACCAGCGTCGACTTGCCCGAGCCCGAGACGCCGGTAACGCACACCAGGCGCTTGAGCGGGATGCGCACGTCGAGGTTCTTCAGGTTGTGCTCAGCAGCGCCCTTGAGCTCGAGCCAGCGATTCGAGCGCGCCTCCGCCACGACGCCGCCGTCGCGGCTGCCGCCCGCGCCGGCGTCCGCCGGGCCGGGAGCGCGCACCGGCACGACCGCCCGGCGTCCGCTCAGGTACTCGCCGGTGAGCGAGCGCGCGCTCGTGCGCAGCGCCGCGGGGGTGCCGTAGAAGACGATCTGCCCGCCGCGTTCGCCGGCCCCGGGGCCGAGATCGAGGATGCGGTCGGCTTCCAGCATGATCTGCGGGTCGTGCTCGACCACGACCAGAGAATTGCCTGCGTCCCTGAGGCGCTTCATCACCCCGATGACCCGCTGCATGTCGCGCGGGTGCAGGCCGATCGAGGGCTCATCCAGCACAAACAGCGTATTGACCAGCGAGGTGCCGAGCGCGGTGGTGAGGTTGATCCGCTGCACTTCGCCCCCGGAGAGCGTGCGCGACTGACGATCGAGCGTGAGGTAGCCGAGGCCGACATCGACGAGATAACGGAAGCGGCCGCGGATCTCGCCGAGCAGCAGGTCGGTCGCCTCATCGAGTGGTTGCGGGAGGCGCAGGGCGCGAAAGAACTCGTAAGAGCGCTCGACCGGCAGCAGCATCACGTCGTGAATCGAGAGCCCGGGGAGCGCGGCGAGCCTCTGCGCGCTCCACTCGGTGCCCTGCGGGCGAAACGGCGGCTGCTCGCGATAAGTCGCGGCGGCGAGCTCATGGCTGCCGATGCGCCACAGCAGCCCCTCGGTCTTCAGGCGCGCTCCGCCGCAGGCCGCGCACGGCGTATAGGCCCGGTAGCGCGACAGCAGAACGCGCACGTGCATGCGGTAGGCACGCGTCTCGAGCCAGGCGAAGAAGCGCTGCGCGCCGTACCAGACCTTGCGGCTCCACGGGCCTTCGCCCTCGATTACCCACCGGCGCGCCTCGGCGGACAGCTCGCGCCACGGGGTGTCGAGCGGAATGCCGCGCAGCTTCGCGAATTTCTCCAGATCCTCCTGGCACTCGGCGTAGGACTTGCTCTGCCAGGGCTTCAGCGCGCCGCCGCGCAGCGACTTGCTCTCGTCGGGAATCACGAGCCCGTAGTCGATGCCGATCGTGCGGCCGAAGCCGCGGCAAGCGTCGCAGGCGCCGAGCGGGGAGTTGAAGGAGAACCCGCTCGGGGTCGGCTCGTGATAGGCGAGGTCGCAGTGCGCGCAGTGCAGCTCGCTCGAATAGCGCCAGGTGTCCTCGATCTGCGGAGGGTCGGATTCGTCCACCCGGTGCGCGTTGACGCGGCCACGACCGACCCGCAGTGCCGCCTCGAGCGACTCGAGCACCCGGCCGCGCTCGGCGCCCCCGAGGCGCAGCCGGTCCTGCACCACCTCGAGCATCTTCGGCGGCACGCGCGCCGCCTTGCCGCGCGCGCGCTTGGTGCGTCCCTTGCCGGCGCCCGCTGCGGCGGTGGCTGCGGCCGGCGGCGCTGGCGCGGACTCGAGGAAGCGGGTGTAGCCCTGGCGCGCGAGGAGCTCACGCACCTCGGCCTCGGTGAAGTTGCCTGGCACCGGCACGGGAAAGGAGAGCACCAGGCGCGGGTCGCCGGCGGCGCGCGCGCGCGCGGCGAGGTCTGCGTAGATGCTCTCGGCGCCATCGCGCCGCACCGGCTCCCCGCAACGGCGGCAGTAGAGCTGCGCGGCGCGGGCGTAGAGGAGCTTCAGGTGATCGTTGAGCTCGGTCATCGTGCCGACGGTCGAGCGCGAGGTGCGCACCGGGTTCGTCTGGTCGATGGCGATCGCGGGCGGAATGCCGGAGATGGAATCGACCTGCGGCTTGTCCATGCGATCGAGAAACTGCCGCGCGTAGGGTGAGAAGGTCTCGACGTAGCGGCGCTGCCCCTCGGCGTACAGCGTATCGAACACCAGCGAGGACTTGCCGGAGCCCGAGACTCCCGTCACGACCACGAGCTCGTTCAGCGCGATGTCGAGATCGAGATTCTTGAGATTGTTCTGGCGGGCGCCACGCACGAGGATGGCATCACCACCGGAAGGGTCGTTCATTCCTTCACTTTCACTAGCGAGTCGGGGGTTGCGTCAGGCAGACGCGTGCCAGTCCATTGTAGTCGATCCGGGCACGCCACATTTCAAGGGCCAAGGGAGCATTTGACGGCGCGCTGGGGCGGTCCGGCAATCCAGTAGCGCACGGTCCGGTCTACTGGATGAGACCGCGCGCTACAATCCGCATTAATAGAGAGAGACGCACGAAGTGCTGACCCAACCCTCCCTCGGCTTTGGCCTGGGGCTCCGCGTCGATCACTACGAGGCGGTGCTCGCCGATCGCCCGCCGGTCGACTGGTTCGAGGTGCTGACCGAGAACTACCTGGTGCCGGGCGGGAAGCCCTTGAATTACCTGATGCGGATCCGCGAGCGCTACCCACTCGCCCTGCACGGGGTGTCGCTCTCGATCGGCAGTACCGCTCCCCTGAATCGCGAGTACCTGCGCCAGGTGAAGGCGCTCGCCGCCCGGGTCGAGCCCGAATGGGTCTCCGATCACCTGTGCTGGACCGGCGTCGCCGGGCGCAACACCCACGACCTGCTTCCCCTCCCCTATACCCGCGAGGCCGTCGATCACGTGGTGGCGCGGGTGCGCACGGTGCAGGAGGTGCTCGAGCGGCGCATCCTGCTCGAGAACGTCTCGAGCTACGTGAGCTTCCGCGGCGCGCCGCTCACCGAGTGGGAGTTCCTCGCCGAGATCGCCGAGCGTGCCGACTGCCTGATCCTGCTCGACGTCAACAACATCTACGTGAGCGCGGTGAACCACGAGTTCGACCCGCTCGCCTACCTGAATGCGATTCCGCCGGCGCGCGTGCAGCAGATCCATCTCGCCGGGCACGAGGACCACGGCGACTACCTGGTGGACACCCACGACCATCCGGTGCGCGATGCGGTGTGGGAGCTGTACGCCGCCGCCGTCCGGCGCCTGGGGCCGGTCTCGACCATGATCGAGCGCGACGATCACATTCCGCCGCTCGCGGAGCTGTGCGCGGAGCTCGATGAGGCGCGCCGCGTGGCGCGTGGCGCGCTCGCGGCGTGGGAATCCGCTGCGCCGGGCGCGCGCGCCACCGCGGGCCTGTCGGCCGGTGCTCCGTGAGCGATCTCGCGCGCCTGCAGGGCGAGTTCCAGGACCATCTGCTGCGCGGCACGCGCGCCATCGAGGAGCGCGTCGCCGGCAGCGCACGCGTGCCCGTTGCGACGCGGCTCGGGATCTATGCCGGCGCCTACGGCAGCCGCCTGATCGATGCGCTCGGGAGCAGCTACCCCGCGCTCGCCGCGCTCCTTGGCGAGGAGGATTTCCAGGCACTCGGGGCCGAGTACGTGCGCACGCACGACTCGCCCTACTTCTCCATTCGCGATTACGGCGATGCGCTCGAGGAGTTTCTCGGCGCGCACGCGCGCTACGCCGAGGTGCCGCTGCTCGCGGAGCTGGCGCGCTGGGAATGGATGCTGTGCGCGGTGTTCGATGCCGCCGACGCCGAGCCGCTGTCCGCCGTGGCGCTCGCGCGGGTCGCGCCCGCGGACTGGGCGGAGCTGCGCTTCGGCTTTCACCCGAGCGTGCGGCGCCTGGCGCTTGAGTGGAACGCGCCGCAGCTGTGGAAGGCGCTGACCGAGGGCGGCGAGCGGCCGGAGCTCGAGCTGGCGGCGGTGCCGGTCGAGTGGCTCGCGTGGCGGCAGGACCTCAGGACCTACTTCCGCTCGCTCGAGCCGCCCGAGGCCGCGCTGCTGGATGCGGCGCGCGCCGGATCGAGCTTCGGGGAGCTGTGCGAGCTGCTGGCTGCGGCGCACGACGCCGGGCAGGCGCCGGCGCAGGCCGCCGCGCTGCTCGCCGCCTGGCTCTCGAGCGGGCTGATTGTCGCCGCCGCCCCCGCCTGACCGTACAATCCTCCGCAAGAATCCACTCGGCCCCGCGGCGGCGGCGCGAGCCGCTCGCACCGGCCCGCGCCCGCGCTGAAGGATCGGAGATGTCACCGCAAAGCTTCGGCAATGTGCTGGAGATGATCGGCCACACGCCGCTCATGGCGGTGCGCCGCATCGACACCGGCCCGTGCCAGCTGTTCCTCAAGCTCGAGAATCAGAACCCCGGCGGCTCGATCAAGGACCGTATCGGCCTCTACCTCATCCAGGCCGCCGAGCGCGCCGGCCGCATCCGCCCGGGGAGCGTGCTCATCGAGGCCACCGCGGGCAACACGGGGCTGGGGTTGGCGCTGGTCGCGGCGCAGAAGGGCTACCGCCTGGTGCTCGCCATCCCCGACAAGATGAGCCAGGAGAAGATCTTTCATCTGAGGGCGATGGGCGCCGAGGTGGTGATGACCCGCTCGGATGTGAGCAAGGGGCATCCGGAGTATTACCGCGACGTCGCCGAGCGCCTGGCGGGCGAGACGCCGGATGCCTGGTTCGTCAACCAGTTCGGCAATCCGGTCAACGCCCAGGCCCACGAGGAGACCACCGCGCCGGAGATCTGGGAGCAGATGGACGGCAAGCTGGACGCGGTGATCTGCGGCGTCGGCACCGGCGGAACCCTCGCCGGCCTCTCACATTTCTTCGCGCGCACCGCACCGCGGGTCGAGATGGTGCTGGCCGACCCCGTGGGCTCGGGCCTGGCGAGCTTCGCGAGCACCGGCAAGCTGCCCGCGAAGATGTCGCCGTGGCTGGTCGAGGGCATCGGCGGCGACACCGTGCCGCCGGTCGCTGACTTCTCGCGCGTGACCGCTACCTACAGCATCCCCGACCCCGAGGCCTTCGCGACCTGCCGCGAGCTGCTCAAGCAGGAGGGGATCATCGCCGGCACCTCCACCGGGACACTGCTCGCGGCGGCGCTGCGCTACTGCCGCGCGCAGCGCCAGCCGAAACGCGTCGTGACCTTCGTGTGTGACAGCGGCAACAAGTATCTGTCCAAGGTCTACAACGACTACTGGATGCTCGACCAGGGCTTCCTCGAGCGCGAGAGCCACGGCGACCTGCGCGATCTCATCGTGCGCCGCCACAAGGACCGCGCCTCGGTCACCGTGAACGCCAGCGAGACGGTGCTGGCCGCGTACCGCCGCATGAAGCTCTACGACATCTCGCAGGTCCCGGTGATGCAGGACGGACGCATCATCGGCATCGTCGACGAGGAGGACATTCTGCTCGAGGTCGTCGAGAACCCGCAGCATTTCAACGAGCCGGTGACGCACGCCATGGCGAGCCACCTGGTCACGGTGCCGGCCGACGCCCCGGTCGAGCAGCTCATGGAGATCTTCAAACGCGGTATGGTGGCGATCGTCATGCACGGCGGCGAATTCCAGGGGCTGGTCACGCGCATCGATCTGCTCAACTGGCTGCGCCGCCGGCTGCCCCCCTGAGGTCAATCATGAGCGACAGTCCCACAGAGCGCTTCGCCACCCGCGTCATCCACGGTGGGCAGCACCCCGACCCCCTCACCGGCGCGGTGATGCCGCCCATCTACGCGACCTCGACCTACGTCCAGTCGAGTCCCGGGGTGCACCAGGGCTACGACTACTCGCGCAGCCGCAACCCGACCCGCGATGCGCTGCAGGCTGCGGTCGCGAACCTCGAGGGAGGCGGCGCGGGCTTCGCCTTCGCCTCCGGGATGGCCGCGAGCGCCACGGTGCTCGAGCTGCTCGATGCCGGCTCGCACATCGTCGCGATGCACGATCTCTACGGCGGCAGCTATCGGTTGCTCGAGAACGTACGCAAGCGCTCGGCGGGCCACAGCGTCGCGTTCGTCGATCTCTCGGATGCGTCCGCCCTCGAGGCGGCGCTCCGTCCCAACACGCGCCTCGTGTGGATCGAGACGCCGACCAACCCGCTGCTGAAGCTCGTGGACCTGGCCGCGGTCGCGGCGCTCGCGAAAAAGCACCGGCTGATCAGCGTCTGCGACAACACCTTCGCGACACCTTACATCCAGCGCCCGCTCGAGCACGGCTTCGACGTGGTGGTGCACTCGACCACCAAGTACCTGAACGGACACTCGGATTCGATCGGCGGCGCCGCGGTGGTGCGCGCGGGGAGCGAGCTCGCCGAGCGCCTCGGGTTTCTGCAGAACGCGGTCGGCGGAGTCTCGAGCCCCTTCGACAGCTTCCTGACGCTGCGCGGCATCAAGACGCTCGCGCTGCGCATGGAGCGGCACTGCGCCAACGCGCTCACCATCGCGCGCTTCCTCGAGCAGCACGCCGGGGTCGAGCGCGTGCACTACCCGGGTCTCGAGAGCCACCCGCAGCACGCGCTCGCGCGGCGGCAGATGCAGGGCGGCTACGGCGGGATCGTGACCGCGGTGCTGCGCGGCGGACTCGCCGCGGCGCGCCGCACGCTCGAGCGCTGCCGGCTGTTCGCCCTCGCCGAAAGCCTGGGCGGAGTCGAGAGCCTCATCGAGCATCCGGGCATCATGACCCATGCCTCGCTCCCGGAGGCGACCCGCAAGGCGCTCGGCATCGACGCCGGCCTCATCCGCCTGTCGGTGGGCGTCGAGGACGTTCGCGACCTGATCGCGGAGCTCGACCAGGCTCTCGCTCCATGAGCACCACGACGCGCCGGGCGTTCCTCGAGCGTGCGGGACGCTGCGGCCTGGCCGTGCTGGCAGGCGCGGCCCCGCCCGGCGTGCTGCGCGCGACGCCGCTCGGCGGCCCGGTCGGGATCCAGCTCTATGCGGTCAAGGACGCGCTGCAGGCGGACCCGGCGGCGACGCTCAAGGCGCTGCGGGCGATCGGCTACGGTGAGGTGGAGACAGCCGGCTTCGCGGGCCTCAGCGCGCGCCGCTTCCGCGCGCTCCTCGATGCGGCCGGGCTCGGCTGCCCGAGCGCGCACCTCGGGTTCGAGCCGGACAAGCTCGATGCGGCCTTCGACGACGCGCACGCGCTCGGCGCGCGCTACGCGGCGAGCGGGAGCCTGCGGGCGCTCATCGAGCGCGATCTCCCGGCCGGCGCTACCAGCTCCGGCATGACGCTCGAGGAGGCCAGGCGCACTGCCGCACTCGCCAATCACATCGGTGAGCAGGCGCGGCGCGTCGGCCTCCAGTACGTCTATCACAATCACGACTTCGAGTTCGCGGATCAGGGTGGCGGCGCCATCGGCTACGACCTGCTGCTCAAGGAGACGGATCCGCGGCTCGTCAAATTCGAGATCGACTGCGGCTGGATGACCCTGGGCGGACGGGATCCGCGCAGCTACTTCAGGCGCTACCCGCATCGCTTCCCGATGATTCACGTGAAGGACTTCCTGCCCGTTGCCGCGGGGCCGCGCGTGAGCGGTGCGCCGGCACATCCGGGGGCCGAGCTCGGGCACGGCATGATCGACTACCGGCCGATCCTCAGCGCCGCGGAGAGAGCCGGGCTCAAGCACTATTTCGTCGAGCAGGAGGGGCCCTTCTCCCGGATGAGTCAGCTCGACGC
>DATMMK010000041.1:0-21963 GCA_035569755.1 Steroidobacteraceae bacterium | reverse complement strand
GCGCGCTTCGTGCAGGAGAATGTCAGCCACTCGCGCGCGCAGGTGCTGCGCGGGCTCCACTACCAGCTGCCGCACGCGCAGGCGAAGCTCGTACGGGTGCTCGCCGGCACGATCTTCGACGTGGTGGTCGACCTCAGGCGCTCCTCGCGCGCCTTCGGCACGCACGCCGCGGTGACGCTGGATGCGCGGCGGCAGCAGTCGCTGTGGGTGCCGGCCGGGTTCGCGCACGGATTCCTCTCGCTCGCCGACGACACGCGTGTGCAGTACAAAGTGACCGATTTCTGGGTGCGCGAGGCCGAGCACACTCTCGCGTGGGACGACGCGGCGCTCGGGATCCGCTGGCCGCTGCCCACGGGCGTGACGCCGTTGCTGTCGGCGAAGGACCGCGAGGGGCGATCGCTCGAGCGCGCGGAGTGCTTTCCGTGAGGGTGCTGGTGACGGGCGCGGCGGGGCAGCTCGGGCGCGCGCTCGCGGCCGCGGCCCCCGCGGGTCTCGTGCTGAAGGCCTGCACGCACGCCGAGCTCGACATCGCGGAGGAGGGACCGGTGCGCGCGGTGTTCGCGGACTTCGCGCCCGAGCTGGTGCTCAATGCCGCCGCCTTCACCCGCGTTGATGACGCCGAGCGCGAACCGGACGCCGCCGAGCGCGCCAACGCCCGCGGTCCCGCCGTGCTGGCGGCGGAGTGCCGCGCGGCCGGCGCCTGGCTCACTCACGTGTCGACCGATTTCGTGTTCGACGGCCGACAGGGACATCCCTACGCGCCCGACGCGCAGCCCAATCCGCTTTCGGTCTACGGCCGCAGCAAGCTCCAGGGCGAGACGGCGGTGCTCGGCGTGCTGGCGCAGCGCTGCACGGTGGTGCGGGCCTCCTGGCTCTACAGCGCCGCCGGTGGATTCGCCGGGCGCATGCTCGAGCTCATGCGGAGCCGTCCCCAGCTCAAAGTGGTCAGCGACCAGGTGGGCGCGCCGACTCACGCCGCCGGTCTCGCGGGGGCTCTGTGGGCGCTCAGCACGCGCCGCGCGGCGGGCCTCTGGCACTGGTGCGATTCCGGGGCCGCGAGCTGGTATGACTTCGCGGTAGCGATCGGCGAGGAGGCCGTGCGGCTGAAGCTCCTGCCGGCTGCGCCGCCGGTGACGCCGATCGGCACCGCCGACTACCCGACCGCGGCCGCCCGCCCCGCCTACAGCGTCCTCGACAAGCGCGCTACCGAGCAGCTCCTCGGAGTCTGCGCGCCGCACTGGCGCGTCGCGCTGCGCGCCACGCTCGCCGCCGGCGCCGGCGGCGGAGCGCGCCCGTGAGGCGCCTGCTCGTCACCGGCGGCGCCGGGTTCATCGGCGCAAACTTCTGCCACTACTGGTGCGCCGCGCACCCGCAAGACCGCCTCGTGGTGCTCGATGCCCTCACTTACGCCGGCAATCTCGCCAGCATCGCGCCGCTCATCGAGGCCGGGAGGCTGCGTTTTGTGCACGGTGACATCGGCGAGCGCGAGCGCCTCGCCTCGCTCCTCGCGGAAGAGTCGCTCGGCACGATCGTGAACTTCGCCGCCGAGTCGCACGTCGACCGCTCGCTCGAGGACCCGGCGCAGTTCCTGCGCACCAACGTGCTCGGCACCCAGGCGCTGCTCGAGGCGGCGCGCGCTGCCTGGGGCGCGGAGGCCGCGCTGCGCGGCTGCCGCTTTCATCATGTGTCGACCGACGAGGTGTATGGCTCGCTCTCGGCCGCGGCGACCGCCTTCACCGAGCGCACGCCCTATGCCCCCAGCTCCCCGTACGCGGCCAGCAAGGCGGCAGCCGATCACCTGGTGCGCGCCTACGCGCACAGCTTTGGGCTCCCCTGCACGATCAGCAACTGCTCGAACAACTACGGGCCGTTCCAGTTCCCGGAGAAGCTGCTGCCGCTGTGCATCCTCAACATCCTCGAGGGCCGCCGGCTGCCGATTTACGGCGATGGCCTGCAGATCCGCGACTGGCTGCACGTGAGCGATCACTGTCGCGCCCTCGAGCTGATTCTCACGCAATCGGCACCCGGCGAGACCTGGAACATCGGCGGCTCCACCCAGGAGACGAACCTCGTCGTGGTCGGCACGGTGTGCGATCTGGTGGACCAGGCCTTTGCGGCCGAGCCGGGCCTCGCAGCGCGCTTCCCGCGCAGCGCCCCGGCGCAGCGCCAGCGCGCCCGCACTCTCATCGAGCACGTCCGCGACCGGCCGGGGCACGACCGCCGCTACGCGGTCGACTCGGGCAAGATCTCCCACCGGCTCGGGTTCCGCGCCGCCACGCCGCTCGCGGCCGGCCTCGAGGCGACGGTGCGCTGGTATCTCGATAATGAGCCGTGGTGGCGCGGCGTCGCGAGCGGCGAGTACCGGCAGTGGTACGCTCGGCAGTACCGGGAATCTCAGGGCGCGTGACCGCCAACCTCTCTGCCGACGCCGATCAGCATGCCGCGCGTGCGCTGTTTCGCCGTGCCCGGCTGCAACACTGGCTGGGCCGGCGCAACGAGGCGCTCGCGCTGTGCCGCCAGGCAGTCGAGCGCGCCGACTACTCGCGCGCCTACACGCTCATGTCGCGGCTGGCGCTTCCGGGCGAAGACTACTTCCACGTGCTCGCACGTATCCACCGCCACCTGCGCCCGCGCACCTACCTCGAGATCGGGATCTCGCGCGGCGAGTCGCTGGCGTGCGTGTTGCCGCAGACGCAGGTGCTCGGCATCGATCCGGCGCCCAACCTCGCGCGTCCGCCGCCCGCCAACGTGCGGATCTACCGCGAGACCAGCGACGATTTCTTCGCCCGGTACGTACCGAGCGCCGAGCTCGGCGGCCAGCCGGTCGAGCTCGCGTTCATCGATGGCATGCACCACTTCGAGTACGCGCTGCGCGACTTCATCAACGTCGAGCGTGCGTGCTGCGGCAGCTCCGTGATCCTCATGCACGACTGCTACCCGCTCGATGAGCGCACGGCGCGGCGCGAGCAGGTGACGGGTTTCTGGAGCGGCGACATCTGGCGGCTGATGCTGCTGCTGCGTACGCACCGCCCCGACCTCGTGGTGCGCACCATCGCCACCCCACCGACCGGGCTCGGCATCGTCCTGAATCCCGACCCGACCTCGCAGCTGCTCGCCGAGCGGGTGGACGAGCTGATCGGCGAGTACCTCGCCAAGGACTTCGGCGTGCTCGCTACGCGTAAGCCCGAGGCACTCGGGCTCATCGAGAACCGCTGGGCGGTGATCCGCGAGCTCCTCGACCGGCGCGGCCGGCGCTGAAGGGCGCTCCGCGGCCACGCGCTCAACGCGCAGCGAGCAGATCCTCGAGGCGGGCGCGCAGCGCCCGCAGGTGCAGCAGGGTCTTTTTGCGGATGCGCACGATGAACTTGAGCTCCTCGACGAGGCGCATCAGCGCCGGCGCCGCCCACGCCGGTATGCCGGGCCGGAACACGTGGCCGGTGCCAAGCGTGCGCGAGCCGCGGAAGGCGGGGTACATGCGCCGCACCCGCTCGAGCTCTGCGCCCGGGTCCACCCCCATTTCGGTGAGCTTGCGGTAGAAGGCGGTGGGGCGCCCGTCGCCGGTGCGCGTATGGTCCATGCCAATCGCGTCCACGACGCAGATCGGATGACGGCCGCCGATCGTTCCGGCCCAGGCGAGATCGTTTCCCCAGGTGCTGCGCGTCATGCCGAAGGTCGGCAGGAGCGCCGCGAGCGCCTCGCGCGAGAAGCACGGCGCCATCACCTCGACGAAGCTCACCCGGCGCAGCACGCACACGGGGTTGCGCACCAGCGCGTTGATCGTGGTGTGCGTGAGCCAGCGGAGCGCGGGCTGCGAGAGATAGGTCCCGTAGCGCTCGCACAGCGCAAAGAAGCGCGACAGGTCGCCGGGTCGCAGGTAGATGTCGTCGTCGAGCAGTATCACGTAGCGGTACTCGCGATACGCCGGCCACTCGCGGGCGAACTCGAGGAAGCCGTCGAGCTTGTTGAAGCCGCCGTGGGAGTAGAACTCGGCGAGCGCTTCGTTGCGCGCCGGTATGTACCAGGAGACGCAGCAGTCCCAGTTGCGCTGCGGATCTTCGGCGATGAGGCGCCCGTGGAGCGAATCCGCACCGGCACGGACGAACGCGAGGAACGGCCGCCGCGCGGGCGGCGCGGTCACGGCCACCTTATTCCTGCGCCTCCCGCGGCCGCCATGCTGTGGCAAGCTCCTGCTGCTTGCGCGGTGGCACCGGATCGTAGTGGCTCAGCTCCATGGTATAGGCGCCCTGGCCGCCGGTGAGGGCCTTGAGGCGCGACTGATACTCGGAGATCTCCGCGAGCGGCACCAGCGCCTGCAGCGTCGCGCGCTGCCCCGGGAGCGTGTCGCTGCCTGAGATGCGCGCCCGCTTGGTGGCGAGGTCCCCGGTGATGTCGCCGATGGCGCTTGCGGGAGCGGTGATCTCCATACGCATGATCGGCTCGAGCACGATGGGCGTCGCCTTCTGCAGCGCATCGAGGAACGCCTTGCGCCCCGCGGAGACGAAGGCGACCTCCTTGGAATCTACCGAGTGATGCTTGCCGTCGTAGACGGTGACCCGCACATCCTGGATCGGAAAGCCAGCGAGCGCGCCCTCGGCCAGAACCTGCCTGACGCCCTTCTCGACGGCCGGAATGTACTGCCCCGGGATCGCGCCCCCGACCACGTCGTCGACGAACTCGAAGCCCGCGCCGCGTCCGAGCGCCTCGATACGCAGGTACACCTCGCCGAACTGCCCGGCGCCGCCGGTCTGCTTCTTGTGGCGGCAGTGACCCTCGGCCGGCCGGGTGATGGTCTCGCGGTAGGGAATGCTCGGGGGGTGCGTCTTGACGTGCACGCCATAGCGCTCGGTCATGCGCTCGAGCAGTACCCGCAGGTGAAACTCACCCATGCCGTACAGCACCGTCTCGTTCACCGCGGCGTGGTGCTCGATGCGCACGCACGGGTCCTCGGCGGTGAGCTTGTGGAGCGTATCGGCGAGCCGCTGCTCATCCCCGCGGCGGTCGGGCTCGATCGCAAGCCCGAGCATCGGCGGCGGGAAGGTCACGGGCTTCAAGTGATACTGATCCTCGTCGTGCGAATCGTGCAGCACGGCATCGAGGTGCAGCTCGTCTACCTTGGGGGTGGCGATGATCTCGCCCGGGCCCGCCTCCGTGATCTCGATCGTGTCCTTGCCGAGCAGGCTGAAGAGGTGCGCGATCTTCACGGGCTTGCGCGCATCGCCGACGAACAGCTGGCTCCCCTGGCGCACGGTGCCCTGATGCACGCGCAAAACCCCGAGCTTGCCGACGTAAGGATCGATGCTCACCTTGAAGACGTGCGCGATCACGTGGCTGGCGGGATCCGGCGCGACCGGCACGCGCACGGCGGCCTCGCCCGTGCCCTTGAGAAAGGGCGGCGGGTTGCCCTCGGCGGGATTGGGCATCAGGCGCACGATGCTCGTGAGCAGCTCCGCAATGCCCGCGCCGGTCTCCGCCGAGGCGAAGCACACCGGCACGAGGTGCCCCTCGCGCAAGGCTTGCTCAAAAGGGTCGTGGAGCTGCTCCGGGGAAATCTCCTCGCCCTGCTCGAGGTACAGCGCCATCAGCTTCTCGTCGAGCTCCACTACCTGGTCGATGATCTGGGTATGGGCGGCCTCGACCGAGGAGAAGTCGGTCGCGCGGCCGTGCGGCTGGAAGAAGCAGTCCACCACCGAGTCGCCGCCGCCGGAGGGGAGATTCAGCGGCAGGCACTCGCTGCCGAAGGCCTCGCGCAGCTCCTCCAGCACCTGCGCGCAGCGCGCATCTCGGCTGTCGATCTTGTTGACGATGATGAGGCGGCACAGCCCCCGCTCGCGCGCGAAGTCCATGAGGCGCTGGGTGAGCGTGTCTACGCCGCTCACCGCGCTCACCACGATGGCTACCGCCTCGACCGCCTCGAGAACCGAGAGCGTCTTGCCGAGAAAATCCGGGTATCCCGGGGTATCGATGAGGCTGATGCGGGTGCCGTCGGTGCTGAAGCTGCAGATGGCGGTGTCGAGCGAATGCTGCAGGCGCTTCTCCTGGGGATCGAAATCCGAGACCGTGGTGCCGCGCGCCAGGCTCCCGCGGGCACGGATGGCGCCGGCCTGCAGCAGCAGCGTCTCGGTGATCGAGGTCTTGCCTGCGCCGGCCGGGCCGACCAGCGCAATATTTCTGATGCCCGAAGTCGCGTTCCCCATGGTGGATGCTCCCGGACTTAGTTTTTAGACGCCCGCTAGGAGCATCACTGGTCCCCCACAGCCTACTCCGGGGGCGTAACGGCGGCTACTTGGGCGGGAGTACCATGCGAGCAGCCGTCGGCAGAACACCGAGTGCTCGGCTAGTGAGGTAACGAGACAGATGAGCATCAAGCCCCCGCCGGATGCGGCGCGGCAGCGCCGCAGGGAGGAAAGGATTCAGCGCCAGCTGGACGAGGCGCTGGAGGACAGCTTCCCCGCGAGCGACCCGGTCTCGATCGTGACCTCCCAGGGCGAGGAAGACTGGGGGGATGAGGCAGACGAGCCGGAGGGGACGCCGGCGCCGCCCGCTAAGGGGCCGTCAACTCCAGGGTCGAACCGGCCTGGTTGACGGTCGTGAGGACGATCGGCCGCCGCCACACGCGCTGCAGGTAATCGAGGACCTTGCGGCTGCGCTCGAGGTCGAGCCCACGCCCGTCGCTCGCGCTGTCGTGCACGAGCTCGAGCGTGCCGTCGGTGCGCACGTGCTGCGCGGCGACCACCGGCGCCCCGAAGTTGTACTTGCTCGCGAGCAGCGCCTCGTGAAGCGAGGTGAGCTCCGGCTCGAGCACCTTGATCTGACCGTCGCTGCGCGCGCTGAAGCGGAACAGGCCGAGCTCGTCGGCGAGCTCGCGCGTCAGGTGATTGCGCACGAAGGCGAAATCATCGTCCTGCTCCATGATGTGGCGCGCGGCCTCGAGGCCGTCGCGCTCGACGATCTTCTCCCACATCGAGAAGCCGAGGTGATAAGGGTTGACGGACAGTGCTACCTGGGCGTCGGCTGCGATCGGCCGCACTACGTCCGAGTGGCACTTGATCGCATCCACGTACGACTGCTGCGGAATGAAGTCCGCCTCGCGCAGGAGCCGCGCGTGCCAGTACGACGCCCAGCCCTCGTTCATGATCTGCGTGGCGAACACCGGGTAGAAATAGAACGATTCCTCGCGCACCGCGAGGAAGATGTCGCGCTCCCAGCTCTCCATCTCGGGGGCGTAGTTCGCCACGAACCACAGCAGGTCCCGCTCCGGGTGCGGCGGCAGCGGCGCGCGCTTCTTCATCTCCACACCGCCGGCCGCGACCGGGTCGAGCGCTGCAAAGCGCTTACGGAATCCGTCGTCGGCGAGAACTTTCGGCTCCTCGAGATACTCCGCATAACGCTCGCGGCGCAACGACTGGTCGATGTCGATGTGCTGCTCGAGCGCGAGCGCCGCATCCAGCACCGTCTCGACGCGCTGCGCGCCCTGGGTCTCTATCACCTGCTGGATCGCGCGGGCGTGGTTGGCGGCGTGCTCGACGATGTGCTCGCTCACCTGCTCCTGGCAGCGCCGGAACAGCAGGTTGTTGCGCGAGAAATCTGCGTGCCCGAGCACGTGCGCGGTGACCAGGATGTTCTCGGCGAGCCCGTTGCTGGCGGCAAGATACGCGTGTCCGGGATTGCCCGGGAACACCACCTCGAAGAGCCGCGAGTTCCCCATGCGGCGCTGGATCAGCTGGTAGATGTAGCGCACGCCGAACGACCAGTGTGGCATGCGCACCGGCAAGCCGTAGACCGCGATCTCCATCATGAAGCTGTCGGGGACTGCCTCGAAGTCGACCGCATGAAAGGCGAGCCCCGAGCGGTTCGCGAGCTCCTCGATGCGGCTGATGTAATCGCGCCAGTCCGAGCTCATGAAGCGGCGCGTCTCATGTAGCGGCGGCGGGCGTCTGTGTCTCGGCCGAGAAGAAGTGCCGCACCGCGCCCCATACGTCGTCGAAGTCGTTGAGCGCGTAGCTGCCGGCGGCGCACCCGGCGCCGGAGAGCTCGGCGAAGAGCTTGCCGGTCTCGGTGGCGAGCTGCCGCGAGAGGCCGGAAGACACCTCGACGTAGCCGGTGAAGCAGGCATCCGCGGCTACCGAGGCGAGCGCCGCACGCGCTTCGGCGGCATCGCTCACCGAATTGTCGCCGTCGGAGGCGTAGAAGAGATAAAGGTTGCAACGGCCGGGGTTGTAGCGGGCGTCGATGATCTCGCGCACCTTGAGGAGCCCGGTCGAGGCCACCGTGCCGCCGGTGCCCGACACCTGGAAGAACTCCGGCTCGTTGAACTCCCACGCCTCGGTGGTGTGCGCGACGAACACCGTCTCGAGCGAGCGGTACTGGCGCCGCAGTCCCTGCACCACCCAGAAGAAGAAGGTCTTGGCGAGCTTGCGGTCACGGTCGGACATGCTGCCCGACACGTCGAGCATGAAGAACACCACCGCGTGAATCGCCGGCTGCCTGCGTCGCGCCAGCTGCCGGAAGCGCAGATCCTCGTCGGTGAAGGTCTGAGTGGCGCCCGGCGCCCCGCGCCGTTTGACCAGCTCCTTGAAGGAGCGGCGCCGGTCGAGCCGCGAGCGCGCCCCACGGCGGTCCCAGCCCTCGCGGGTCCAGTCGGTCTCATCCGACGGCCCGACGCGCGCCTTGAGGTTGGGAAGCTTCATCTCCTCCCACAGCCAATCGACGATGTCGTCGACCTTGAACTCGAGCAGCAGCTGCACCTCGCCCTCGTCGCGCCCGCCCGCGCCCTTCTCCCCGGGTCCTTGGCTCTGCGCGGGATCGGAGAACACGTCACCGGGCTTGGCCTTGCCCTGACCCGCGCCCTGCTGCTCCTCGGGACGGCGCAGGCGGAAGTGATAGTGCTCGAGCATGCGCACCGGCACGCGCACGGTGCGCGCGCCGTCGTTGATGACTTCGCCGCCGGCGATGATTTCGGGGAGGTTGGCGCGCACCGCCTCGCGCACTTTTTCATCGTGCCGCAGCCAGTCGCGCGCGCCGCGCGAAAAGAGCTCGTACCACTTCGCGGCGCTGAGAGGGGGTTGTCCGCCGCCTTTGCCGCCCTCTTCGTCCATAGCGTCTACTGGTACACCTTTTTTGGCGGCGGCGCTACTCCTGCGCCAGCAGTGTCGTGACGTAGCTCAACGCTTCCTTGGCGCTGTGCTCGTCGTAGCCGTATTCGCTCACCAGGCGCTGCTGCACGACCGAGATCTTCTGGCGCGCTTCCTCGTCGGGGCGTGCGGTCGAGGTCACGAGCCGCAGCACGTCGCGACGCTCCTCGAACAAGTACTGCTCGATCGCCTCGCGCATGCGCGCATGGCTCGCGAGCTTGAACTTCTCGCCGGCCTTGAACGCCACCATCGCCTTGCGCACGACTTCCTGGCGGAACGACACCTTGCCGGAGTCCGATACCTTGATCTTCTCCTCGACCGAGCGCAGGAAGCGCTCATCCGCCGCGCGGGTCTCGCCGGTGATCGGGTCGGTGACCTGGCGGTGATCGAGCGAGGCCTCGACCTCGTCGAGATACTTCTCGAGCAGCTGCTGCGCCTCCGCCTCGAAGGAGGCAAACATCGCGCGGTGCACGTCCTCCTTCACCCAGCGGTTGTAGAACTCCTTGCGGGCGGTCACCAGGTGGTCGATCCAGGCCTTCTTCTGCTTGGCGTCCATGCGCGCATCGCTCTCGATCCCGTCCTTGAGCGCCAGCAGCAGCTCCATGCTGGTGAGGCTGTGGGTGTTGCCGCGGGTGATGGCATTCGAGATCGCGTTGACGACGAAGCGCGGACTGACGCCCGTCAAGCCCTCGTCGGGCACCTCGGCGCGCAGGCGCTGAGCTTCGGTCTCGGGCATACCCTCGACGGCCTCGCCCGCATAGAGCCGCAGCTTCTTGGCGACATCGAGTCCCTCGCGCTCCGGCTTCACCAGGCGCGTGAGGATGGCGAACACCGCCGCGAGATTGAGCACGTGCGGGTCGAGATGTACGTTGCGAAACGCCGGCGCGCCCGACACCAGCTTCAGGTAGATGCGCGACTCGTCGCGGTAGGAGAGTGCATAGGGGATCTTGATGATCACCATGCGATCGAGCAGCGCCTCGTTCTCCTTCTCCTGGAGAAACTTGTGGAACTCGGCGAGATTGGTGTGCGCCAGGATGGTCTCGTCGAGGTGAATCAGCGGGAAGCGCGACACCTTGACGTTCTTCTCCTGCGTCAGCGTGAGCAGCAGGTAGAGAAACTCGCGCTTCACCTTCAGGATCTCGATCATCTCGAGCACGCCGCGGCTCGCGGCGTACACGGCGCCGGACCAGGACCAGGCGCGCGGGTCGCCCTCGTCGCCGATCTGCGCGACCTTGGCGAGATCCACCGAGCCCACCAGGTCCGCGATGTCGGCGGTGGTCGGATCGTGCGGCGCGTAAGTGCCGATGCCGACGCGCGAGGCCTCGGCGAGGAACACGCGCTCGACCGGCACGCGCACGAAGTCGCCCTCGTAGTCGCGCTCGACGAAGTCACGCGCCCAGGGGGAGAGCTCGCCCTGCACAGCGATCCCATAGCGCTGGCGGAACTCGGCACGGAGACTGGTGGGAATGAGGTTCAGCGGGTTCTCGCGCAGCGGCGAGCCGCGGATCGCGTAGAGCGCGCCCTCGTCGGTGCGGCTGTACTCCTCGAGCCCGCGCTTGAGGAGGATCGCGACCGTGGACTTGCCACCCGACGGTGGCCCGAGCATCAGGAGCAGTCGCCGTCCGACGTCGGAGCCGGCGGCGGCGGCCTTGAAGTAATCGACCAGACGCGACAGCGGCTCGTCGATGCCGAACAGCTCGTGCTTGAAGAGCTCCCGCGCCCGCACGTTCTCCGCGGCCTCGGGCGCCGCAGCGCGGCCGTGCCAGCGCAGCATGTCCCAGATGTACTCGTGGCTCGAGCGCGCCAGTGCGCTCGGGTTCGCCGGCAAGACATTGCCCAGGAATTCCCCGAAGGTGCCTTCCCAGCGCTGCGCGCGGTGCAGCTTGCTGAAGGAACTCAGGGTGTCGATGAAGGTGGCGCTCGCCTCGCGAGAATCCGAGTCAGATCGCATCGTCGATCCCTCCGTTGAGCTCAAGGTTCCAGTCCCTGGATGCCGGCAGCGCCGGCGGATCCACCTGGGATTAACTTAGACTCAACGTCCCACATAAAAAGTGACGGCCTTCAGATCCTAGTGGAGTGATTACGTTAAGAGTGTCACAGCAACGGATTGTTCACGCCAGAGCCTCCCCCTGCCACCACGGCGCCCGGATGTCGGCCGCCAGCCCGTCGCAGCCCGCTTAAGTGGCTGATTGCAAAGATCGCCGCCCCGTCTGCGGCGCCCCGGCGCCGCCCCGGCCGGTGGGCCATCGGTGGGAGCCACCCCGGGCGTGCAAACACGGCGAGCCTCGCCTGGAGCGAGGCCTGATTTCAGGGTTCGGTGATCCGCGTCGCAAACGACCGACGCAGCCTCTCGTTATTGTGAACTGAAACACTTGCGCTCTCGCTGAGGCTACATATCCTCCTTCGGGAGGGAGTTCTGCGCCGCGGACCGGAAGCGCGCGCGGGGCTTACTTCATCCACACTTCACGGACGAAGGGGATGCTTATAGTTTTCGGTGCAAAATACGGTGGGAGACGCTTCAAGTGGCCAGTGCAGAATCCAGACCGTCGCGCAGTCCGGCCGCTGCGACGCCGGTTAATGCCGCCGTTCATTCGGCGAGTCCGGCTAGTCCTCAGCCCTCCGTTGACGTCACTGCAATCACGACCCGCGACGAGTTCCTCCTCGAGCTCGGTCAGGCGCTCGCCGGTGAGGCATCGATCCGGCCGGTAGATACGATCGAGGCCGCGCTCGAGTCTCTGTCCTCCCACTCCCGGCGCGGCCAGGTGCTGGTCATCGATGCGCTGCAGACGAGCGAGATCCGTCCGGCGGTCGATGCGGCACAGAGCCGGGCCCCGCACGCGGTGATCCTGGTGTTTGCGCCCGATGCGCTCGAGCGACAGGCAGCCGCGGTCGTCAAGGGCTCCAAGACCTTTGCGGTACTGCCGTCCTCGCCGATCGATGCGCGCAAGACCCATGCGATATTCACTGCAGTGATCGATGAGGCGGCCGCCCGCAAGAAGGCGGCGGCACTGCCGATCCTCACGCCCGCTCCTCCGCTCGAACTCGAGCTCGAGCCCGTTGATACCTCGTCCGCGACGCTCGAAGTCCTGGGATTGCGCGGCACATCGAAACGCACGCTCCTGATCGGGGGGGCCGGTGTCGCGGTGGCAGCGCTGATCGTGGGGGCCTGGCTCTTCATGCGGGGCGCTGGCAGCGGGGTCGGCCCGGCTACAGCGCCCGCCCCTAAACCGGAGACTCCGCCGGCGACTCAGACGCAGGCGCAGGCAGTCCCGGAAGCCCCGCAGGCCGCGCCCGCGCCGGCGCCCGCCGCCGCGCCGAGCGCAGACCTCTCGATCGTGCACGGCAAGGTGGACGAGCTGCTCGAGAAGGCGCGGGCAGCCATGCGCGAGCGCCATTACACCGAGCCGGCCGGCGAGAATGCGCTGGTCTACTACCGCTCTGCGGCAGTCGCCGATCCGACGAGCGGCGAGGCGCGGGACGGACTCGCGCGGGTCGCCGCCGTGATCGCGGGCCGCTTCGAGGAATCGCTGAACGGCGGGCACCTCGAGGAGTCGGCCCGGGATCTCGCCAACCTTCGGGCCGCGGTTCCCGAGGACACGCGCATCCCGGAGCTGGCTGCTCTGCTCCTCAATGCCCAGATCGGCAAGGCGATTAGCGACGGCAGCCCGGAGCGCGCCGATGTGTTGCTGCGCCAGGCGCAGCAGTCCGGTGGCCTGACGGCCGAGCAGCTCGCCAAGTGGCGGGGCGATCTCGCGCGCCGGCAGCAGGAGGACTCCAGGATCCAGCGACTCGCCGTCCTCGTGCAGGACCGCATCCGCGACGGCAAGCTCCTCGATCCGGCCGACGACAGCGCCAAGTTCTACGTGCATCAGTTGACGACGGCCGCCCCCTCGAGTGCGAGCACCCAGCGTTCCCAGCACGATCTCGGGGCTGCGTACCTGCGCAAGGCGCACGACGCCGCGCTCGCCAAGAACGCCGCCGAGTCGGACCGCTGGCTCAATGAAGCGCGCGCGGCCGGGGTGTCGGCCGCCGACATCACCACCATGCAGCGCGACCTGGTGGGTGCGCGCGCCAAGGCGGTGCAGGCCGAGGGCGATCGCCTCGCACAGCTGGTGCGCGACCGGCTGCAAGCCGGCCGCCTCACAGATCCCGCACAGGACAGCGCCGCGTACTACCTGACGCAGCTGCAGTCGGCGGATGCCGAGAACTCCGCGATCGCCGGGCTGGGCCGCGATCTCACCGCCAGGCTCCTCGACCGGGCGCGCGCCGCCGTGCAGGCCGGCAGGAGCGCTGATCAGGACCTCGGCGCGGCGCGCCGTCTCGGCGCAGACCCGAGGGACATCCTCGCCGTGCAGCAGCTCGCTGCGCCGAAACCCGGGGCCGATCTGGCCAGCCTCGCGGCGAGCCTGAAGCTGGTAAGGAGCGTACCTCCCGATTATCCGCAGAGCGCGCTGGCGCACGGCGTGGCCGGGAGCGTGCTGCTGTCGTTCACCGTCGACGGCCGGGGAGAGACGCGCGACGTGCAGGTGCTGCAGTCGACGCCCGCCGGCGTCTTCGACCGCTCCGCGGTCAGCGCCGTGAAGCGCTGGAGATACGCGCCCGTGCTCGTCAACGGCGCCGCGGTCGAGGTACCCACCAAGACCCTGGTGCGTTTCGAGCTGCCGAAGCAATAGGAATTAGGAGAGCCCCGATGCTGCTGAGCGGTACTGACCGCCGTCGCCAACTCATCACCGCCGGTGTCGGCACGGTGCTCACGCTCGTCATGGGCCTGGTGCTGTTCGTCGGCTTCCGCATCGCCACCGAGATGCGCGCCAACATCGTCGCGCTGCAGACTGCGAGCACGCTGCAGACCTATCCGGACGACCTCACCCAGCAGCTCGCCTCGCTCCGCGACCGGCTTGAGGCACGCGCCTACTCCGGCCAGGCGCTCGAGGACCTGCGCGCAACGGTGCGGCGCTTCGATCGGCAGCTGAAGGAGCTCAACGCCACCGGTTACGTGCATTCTGCGGAGCTGACGCGCGCGCTGCAGCTGTGGCGCGAGTACGGCCCGGTGATCGAGCCGGTGGTGAGCTTCAACGGCCAGCCGTACATAGACTCCGATACCTCGGGCAGCACCCTGTCGCGCGACGGGCGCACGCACTATGCCGAGGTGAAGCGCGCCCAGCTGTTCGCTACCGACAACGCCAAGACCCTGCAGCTGCAGCTGGCGACGCTCGCCAGCTCGCTGCAGCACGAGGCCTCCGGGGCCGCCGCGCGGCTGCGTGCCCTGCTGTCGATCGGCGTGCTGGCCGCACTGGTACTGGCGGCCGCGGCCGTCTGGTTCCAGTTCACGCGCGCGCGCCACGAGCGCGCCGCGCGCGAGGCGCAGGAGCAGACCCGCGACATCCTCATGACAGTGCGCGAGGGCTTCTTCCTGCTCGACGCCGAGTACCGCATCGGCTCGGTGTGGTCGGAGGCGCTGACGCACATGTTCGGCCGCAAGGACTTCGCCGGCCTCACCTTCGAGGAGCTGCTCAGGAATCTGGTGCCGGCCTCGACGCTCGCCACGGCCACCAAGTACATCAAGCTCCTGTGGGGCGAACGCGCCCACGAGAACCTGATGAAGAGCATCAATCCGCTGGGTCAGCTCGAGATCAGCGTGGACAACGGCCACGGTGGCAAGGAGACGCGCTACCTGCAGTTCGACTTCCACCGCGTCATGGGCCCGACGGGCATCAAGCAGGTGCTGTGCGCGGTCGGCGACATCACCTCGAGCGTGCTGCTGGCGCGCGAGCTGCAGGAGTCGCAGGACAACGCCAACGCCCAGGTCGACATGATGCTCGCGATGATGCACGTCGACCCGCTGCAGCTGGTGTCGTTCCTCGACGGCGCGGAGACCGGGCTGAAGCTCGTCAACACCATCCTCAAGGAGCCGGCGCGCACCGACGCGGAATTCCGCAAGAAGCTCTCCGGACTGTTCCGCGAGCTGCATTCCATCAAGGGCGAAGCCTCGGCGCTCAGCCTCTCGAGCATCGCCGCCCGCGTGCACACGCTCGAGGACATCGTGAGCGAGCTGAAGAAGAAGGCCGAGCTCTCGGGCAGCGATTTCCTGCCGATGGTGCTCAAGCTCGATGAGCTGCTGGCGCATCTGCGCTCGGTGCGCGAGATGGCCGGGCGCCTCACCGCCCTCAAGGACGGAGCGCCGGCGCACGCGCCGCCGGCTCCGGCACTGACGGCGGTACGCGCGCCGGCTCCTCCGCCCCAGCCGGCCGCCACGCGCTCCCCGGGGCAGTTCGCCCGGCGCGCCGAAGACCTGGTGCCGACGCTGCACGCGCTCGCCGAGCGGCTGGCGCAGGATCAGGGCAAGCGCTTCCGGCTAAAGCTCAGCGGTCTTGGCGAGGTGCCGGCCCACTACGTCGGCACGGTCAAGGACTGCCTCATCCAGATGCTGCGCAACTCCGCAGTCCACGGCATCGAGTCGCCGGAGATTCGCCAGGCACTCACCAAGGACGACGTCGGGGTCGTCAGCGTCGCATTCCACAAGTCGGGCGAGGGCTTCGAGCTGGTGTTCGAGGATGACGGCGCGGGAATCGCGCCCGATTCGCTCAAGGCCGCGGCGGTGCGCCGGCAGCTGGTCAGCGAGGACGAGGCGGCCGCGATGGACACGCGCACCGCAATGGCGCTCATCTTCCGCCCCGGCTTCTCCACCCAGGACGGAGTCTCGATGGACGCGGGCCGCGGGGTGGGCATGGACGTGGTGGCGCGCAGCGTCTACGCCCTTGGGGGTAAAATCGGCGTCAGCACGCACCCGGGCAGGTACACGCGCTTCAAGATCTCGCTGCCGGCGGGCGCCGCCAGCAGCGCGGTGGCCTGAGACGGCCGATGAACGCAAGGCGGCCCACGAAGCTGATGATCGTCGATGACTCGAACATCATGTGTCGGCGCATTGAGCGCTCGCAACAGTTCGACGAGCTCGAGCTGGTGGGCACCGCGCGTGATGGCTTCGAGGCGATCGAGTTGTTCAAGCGCACCGATCCGGACGTCGTCACCATGGATCTCACGATGCCGCGCATGGACGGCATCGAGTGCATCAGCCGCCTGGTGGCGCTCAAGCCCGAGGTGCGCATCCTGGTCGTCTCGGCGCTCGCCGACAAGGCGACGGCCGTCGAGGCGATGGAGAAAGGTGCGAATGGCTTCCTCAACAAGCCCTTTACCGACCGGCAGTTGAACGAAGCGATCGCGGAGTTGATGCGCTGATGTTGCAGGAACAGGAGCTCAAGACTTTCGTCGAGGGGACGACGAGCTTCTTCGCGGTGGCGGCGCAGCAGCCGGCCTCGATCGGTTCCCCGTATCTGCTGGAAGGCACACCGGCGGTGCACGAGTACACCGGCATCATCAATATCTCGGGCAAGCGTGAGGGGGTGGTGATGTTCACCGCACCCAAGGCCATGCTGACCGTGCTGCTCATGAAGATGCAGGAGAACGACTTCAGTCACGAGACCATGCGCGATCTCGTGGGCGAGGTCGCCAACACTATCTCCGGCAATGCGCGGCGCGACTTCGGCCGCGACTTCGTGATCTCGGTCCCCTCGGTGCTCTCGGGCCAGAAGCCCACCATTCCGCAGAAGCCGGGGCTGCGCTCGTTCATCATCCCGATCAACTGGCGCAGTCATTCGGCGAAGCTGGTCGTCTCGCTCACCTAGTTAGCCGTGTCCTCGTCGGCGCGCAGCCGATAGCCGACGCCGGTCTCGGTGATCAGGTAGCGCGGCTGGGGCGGGTCGGGCTCGAGCTTGGCCCGCAGGTTCTTGATGCACACCCGCAGGGAGCGTGAGTCATCCTCGCGCCCTGGCCCCCACACCTCGCGGATGAGCTGACGCTGCATCACGATCGAGCCGAGCTGCCGGGCGAGACAGCCGAGCACCCGGTATTCGAGCGGAGTCAGGTGAAGCTCGCCGTCCGTGCCATGCGCCTCGCGCCGCGCCAGGTCGACGCGCACGCTGCCGAAGCTGAGCACCGACGAGGGCGTGGCGTGCGTCACGCGCCGCAACGCCGCGCGCAGCCGCGCCAGGAGCTCCGGAGCGCTGAAGGGCTTCGCGATGTAGTCGTCCGCGCCGGCATCGAGTGCCGCCACCTTCTGCTCCTCCATGGTGCGCGCCGACAGCACCACGATCGGCACCGGCGACCACTCGCGCACGCGGCGGATCACCTTCAGGCCGTCGCCGTCGGGGAGCCCGAGATCGATGAGCAACAGGTCCGGCTTGTGGCTGCGCGCCTCGATCTCGGCGCGCAGCGCCGTATCGGCCTCGATGCAGCGGTAGCCTTCGGCGGTGAGCAGCACGCGCAGCACGGCGCGGATGCCCGGCTCGTCCTCGATCACCAGAACCTGGTGCATCGCCTCGGTCATCGGGGCGCCTGCGTGGCCACCGCGGGTTGCACCGCGGCGCCCTCGGTGGCAGGGAGCGTGAGCACGAAGCGCGCCCCACCCCCCTCGCGCCGCTGCGCCTCGATCTCCCCGCCATGGGCGCGCACGATCGCCTGCGCGATCGCGAGTCCCAGCCCCACGCCGACCACGGTGCCCTCATCGCTCCCTCGCTGGAACTTGTCGAAGAGCCGCGCGGGGTCCCCGGCCGGCAGCCCCGGCCCGTCGTCCTCGATCGATACCTGTACGAAGTCGCCGGCCGGCACTGCGGACACCGACACGCGCGTGCCGGGCGGGGTGTACTTGGCGACGTTGTCGAACAGGTTGGCAAGGAGCTGCACGATGAGCGTCGCGTCGACCCACACCGGCGGCAAATCCGGCGGCAGGCGCGTCTCCACACGGTGGCCAGCCAGGCGCTCCTCGTACCGGCCGAGCGCGCTGCCGAGGAGGTCGTCGAGCGTCTGCCAGTCGCGCCGCAGCGCCACCTGCCCCGACTCGAGGCGCACCAGGTCGAGGACGTTCGATACGAGCTCCGACATCTCGCGCGCGGTGGTCTCGATGGAACGTGCCAGCTGCACGCGCGTCGCCTCATCGAGCGTCGCGCCGTGCTGCGCGAGCGCGCTGCCGGCCCCGGCCATCACCGCGAGCGGGGTGCGCAGATCGTGCGAGATCGAGGACAGCAGCGTATTGCGCAACGTCTCGCGCTCGGCTGCCAGGCTCGACTGCACCGCCACCTCGGCGAGCTGCGCGCGCTCGAGGGCGAGCGCGACCTGTCCGGCGAAGGTCTCGAGGAGGTGGCTCTGCTCCGGCAGCAGGACGCGGCGCGCATTGTCGGCTAACACCGCCAGCACCCCAACGGTGCGCCGCTCGTCGCCGAGCGGCACGTACAGGCCGCGGGCCGCGGACAGCGTATCGGAGCCGAGACCCGCGCGGCGCCCGTGGTCGGCAACCCACTGCGCCACGGCGAGATCGGCGCCGCGGAAAGACGCCTCGAGCGGCGCTTGCGCGGGATAGTGGAGCTTGCCATCCGTATCCGGGAGCAGCACCGTCGCCCGGCACTGGAACACTTCCGCGACGTGCCGCACCGCGACCCGCGCCATGCTGGTGGTCCCGCGCGTTACCGACAGCTCGCGACTCATGGCGTAGAGCAGCGCGGTGCGCCGCTCGCGCGCGCCCGCCACCCGCGTCTGCTGCCGCACACTTGCCGTCAGGGTCGCGATCACCAGTGCGATGGTGACCATGGCGCCGAAGGTGACCAGATACTGTACATCCGACACCGCGAACGAGAAGCGCGGCGGCACGAAGAAGAAGTCGAAGGCAGCGACGTTCAGCACCGCGGTGAGCGCCGACGGACCGCGCCCGAGCCGCAGTCCCGCGACCGTCACGCCGAGCAGGTAGATCATGACCAGGTTGGAGAGGTCGAAGTTCGGATACATGACCGCCGCCACCCCTGTGCACAGCGCGGTGATGGCAGCCGCCCCGGCGTAGCGGTTCCAGCGCACGGGGGTGGAGGCCGGGAGTTGCCCGTGCAGGGAGTTCGCGGCCGTTGGCGGCGGCGTGCGCCCGGCGGAGGCGATCAGCACGACGTCGAAGCCGCGGGCACGTCGCGCCAGCTCGGTAGCGGTCGAAGGCCGCAGCCAGGCGCGCCAGCCGCGCCGCTTCGGGGCGCCGACGATCACACGGGTGGCGTGGCGGGTCTGAGCGTACTCGAGCAGGATGTCGGCGGCCGAGGGCCCGTCGAGGGTCACGGTCTCGCCGCCGAGGGACTCGGCGAGGCGCAGGACGTCGATGCGGCGGTTGCGCTGCGCATCCGACAGGCGCAGGAGCCAGGGCGTCTCGACGTAGACCACCGTCCATTCCGCGTCCAGGGCGTCCGCCATGCGTTTGCCGGCGCGCACCAACTGCTCGGCCTGCTCGTCCGGCCCCACCGCGACCAGCAGGCGGTCGCGCGCCCCGCGCGCCTGGGCGCGATCGGGCGGCAACTCGCGCGAGGCCGCCTCGACGCGGTCGGCCACCTGGCGCAGCGCGATCTCGCGCAGCGCCATGAGATTTTGCATGCGGAAGAAGCGCTCGACGGCGGAGCGCGCCTGGTCGGCGATGTACACCTTGCCGGCGTGCAGGCGCGCGATCAGATCGTCGGGCGGCAGATCGATGAGCTCGATGTCGTCGGCCTCGTCGAACACATGGTCGGGGAGTGTCTCGCGCTGGCGGATGCCGGTCGTCTGGTAGACGAGGTCGTTCAGGCTCTCGAGATGCTGAACGTTGACGGTGGTCCAGACGCTCACGCCGGCCGCGAGCAGCTCCTCGATGTCCTGCCAGCGCTTGGGATGGCGCGGCGCAGGCTCGCCGCCCACGAGATTGGAGTGCGCCAGCTCGTCGACCAGCAGGATCGCGGGATGCCGCGCGAGCGCTGCGTCGAGATCGAATTCCTGGCGGACGATTCCCCGGTAGCTCACCGGCAGCGTCGGCAGCCGCGGCAGGCCGTCCAGCAGCCGCTCGGTCTCGACGCGCCCGTGAGGCTCCACATAGCCGACTACGACCTCGGTGCCGGAGGCAAGCATGCTGCGTGCCGCTTCCAGCATCGCGTACGTCTTGCCGACGCCGGCCGAGGCGCCGAAGAAGATCCGCAGCCGGCCGCGCTTCTCGCGCTTCTCCTCGGCATTGACTCGCTCGAGGAGCTGGTCGGGGTCAGGCCGGACTTCGGCCATGCGAGGTCATTTCAGCGCGTCGAGCGCCAGGTTGAGCTTGAGAACGTTGACGCGCGGCTCACCGAGAACTCCCAGCAACCTACCCTCGGCGTGCGCGGCAAGCAATGCCCGCACGCGCGTCTCGGGCAGGCCGCGGGCGCGCGCCACGCGCCCCGCCTGGTAAGCCGCCCCCGCCAGACTGATCTCGGGGTCGAGGCCGCTCCCGGAGCTCGTGACCAGGTCGATGGGCACCGGGGCGGTATTGCCGGGATCGGCGGCCCGAAGCGCCGCTACGCGCTCCTTCACCGCCGCGGTGAGCGCCGGGTTCAGCGGACCGAGATTCGAGGCGTTCGAGGCGGTGCCGTTGTAGGGCTGCGGCGTGGTCGCCGACGGCCGGCCCCAGAAGTAGCCCGGATCGCTGAAGCTCTGGCCGATCAGCGCCGAGCCGACGCGCACGCCGTCGCGCCTGACGAAGCTGCCCGCGGCACGGGCGGGAAAAGCGAGCTGCGCAACCGCGGTCACGACGAGCGGGTACGCGAGGCCGGTGAGCAGCGTGAGCAACAGGAACAGAGCGAGGGCCGTGCGCAGGCTCGCGGCGAAGGGACTGCGGGATGCGTTCATGGGATCCCCGCGCTCACACCAGATGCGTCACGACGAGTGCGAGGTCCACCAGCTTGATGCCGATGAACGGCACGACGATCCCACCGAGCCCGTAGAGCAGGAGGTTCCGCCGCAGCAGAGTCGCGGCCCCGAGCGGCCGGTAGCGCACGCCCTTCAGCGCGAGCGGAATCAGCGCGACGATGATGAGCGCGTTGAAGATCACCGCCGACAGGATCGCCGAGAACGGGCTCGCGAGGCGCATGACGTTGAGCGCGTTGAGCTGCGGGTAGGTGGTGACGAAGGCCGCCGGGATGATGGCGAAGTACTTGGCGACGTCGTTGGCGATCGAGAAGGTGGTGAGCGCGCCGCGCGTCATGAGCATCTGCTTGCCGGTCTCGACCACCTCGATGAGCTTGGTCGGATTGGAGTCGAGGTCCACCATGTTACCGGCCTCCTTGGCGGCCTGGGTACCGGTGTTCATCGCCACCGCCACGTCCGCCTGGGCGAGCGCCGGCGCGTCGTTGGTGCCGTCGCCGGTCATCGCGACCAGGCGCCCCTGCGACTGATGCTCGCGGATGAGTTTGAGCTTGGCCTCCGGGGTCGCCTCGGCGAGGAAGCCGTCGACGCCGGATTCGGCGGCGATCGCAGCCGCGGTGAGCGGATTGTCGCCGGTGATCATCACCGTCTTGATGCCCATGCGACGCAGCTCGCCGAAGCGCTCGCGGATCCCGCCCTTGACGATGTCCTTGAGCTCGATGATGCCGAGCACCCGCGCGCCGTCGCTGACGATGAGCGGCGTGCTGCCGCGGCGCGCGACCTCGTCCACCGCGGTCTGCACGGCTCGCGGGAAGGCCTGGCCGAGCCGCTCGACCTGGCGGCGGATGGCATCGGCCGCCCCCTTGCGGATCTGGCGTGCACCGATATCGACGCCGCTCATGCGCGTGTGTGCCGAGAAATGCACGAAGCTGGCGCCGAGGTTCGCGAGGTCGCGCTCGCGCAGGCGAAAGCGCTGCTTGGCGAGCACCACGATGCTGCGCCCTTCGGGGGTCTCGTCGGCGAGCGAGGCGAGCTGCGCGGTGTCGGCGAGCTCCTCCTCGCTCACCCCCGCGGCGGGTATGAAGGCGGCGGCCTGGCGGTTGCCGAGCGT
>DATMMK010000040.1:0-30194 GCA_035569755.1 Steroidobacteraceae bacterium | reverse complement strand
GCGCGCCCGCGGCGCTCGTCAGCATCGTGTGGGCGCTGCTCGCGTTCGCGATTGTCATCGCACAGGGTGCTGGCAGTGCCTTCATCTACTTCCAGTTCTGACAGTGCGCTCCTACGCTGCGAGGTGCCCCGCGGCACGCCCGACCGCTATGCGCGCCAGACGGCGGCGGATCGTCCGGGAATTGCGCAGCCGGTCCCGGTGCGCCCGGTACCGGAGCAGCGCTGGGGGAGGATCCTGCTCGGCGCGACGCTGCTTTTCGCACTGCTGCTCGGCGGGTGGGAAGTGTACTGGCGCGCCTACGGTGTCACCCCGGGCTTCGCCAACGACAACGGACTGTGGGCCATCCAGCGCCGTCGGATCGATGCGGGGGAGGGCGATGCGACGGTGATCGTTTCCTCCTCGCGCCCCTTCTTCGACATCCAGCTGCCGGTGTGGGAGCGGCTCGACGGCCGCCGCCCGATCCAGCTCGCCTTCGAGGGGACCTCGCCGCTCGCGTTCGCGGAGGATCTCGCCGACGATACGCACTTTAAGGGCCGCCTGATCATCGGCATCGACCCTCAGGTGTTCTTCCGCGGATACACCTCCCACAATGGCGCGATCGCGTACGCTCACAAGCAGTCTCCGTCGCAGCGCATCGGCCAATGGATCTCGATGCATCTCATCGAGCCGTATTTCGCCTTCGACGATCCGGACTACGCGCTCGAGACGGTGCTCGCGCGCCAGGCGTGGCCGGCGCGCCCGGGAAAACCGTGGCTCGCCCAGGTGCGCAAGCTCTCTCAAAGCGAGGCGGACAGGAACACCCATCTGTGGAGTAAGGTCGCGGATGATCCGCAGTACCTGGCGCTGGTGCGCAGCATCTGGCACCAGCGCTTCGCGCCCGCACTGGATCCGCCGGCCGCGGAGCTTCGCCAGACGACCCAGGAGCAGATCGACCGCACGGCGAAGGCGGTCGCGAAGCTGCGCGCGCATGGCGTGCAGGTACTGTTCCTGCGCTCGCCGAGCGACGGCGAGTACCTCACGTACGAGACCCGGCTATTTCCGCGCGCGAGCACCTGGGACGTGCTGCTCGCGAGGAGCGGCGCAGCGGGCATCCACTTCCAGGATTACCCCGAGCTGCAGGGCTACTACCTGCCGGAGTGGTCGCACATGACCCGCGCGGAGGCGGAGCGCTACACAGCCGCGCTGTACGGAGTGATTCAGCGGGACTTCTGGCCGTCGCGCGCCGCGAACGGTGAGGCGCGCTGAGGTGGCCGCGCCGCCCGCAGCAGATCGCTACGCGCGCCAGACCGCGGCGGACCGTCCGGGCGTTGCGCAACCAGTCCCGGTGCGCCCGGTGCCGGAGCAACCGTGGGGCAGGATCTGCGCCGGCGCGATCCTCATGCTCGGCGTGCTGCTCGGCGGCTGGGAGGCATACTGGCGCGCCTACGGTGTTCATCCGAGCATCGCCAACACCTTCGGCCTGTGGGCTCAGCAGCGCCGGCGGATCGATGCGGGGGAGGGCAATGCGACCGTACTCCTCGGCGCCTCGCGCGTGTTCTTCGACATCCAGCTTCCGGTTTGGGAGCGCGTGGCCGGCCGGCGCCCCATCCAGCTCGCCATCGAGGGCACGTCCCCGCTGCCCTTCCTCGAGGATCTCGCCGACGATCCGCTGTTCACCGGGCAGGTGCTGGTCGGCGTCGCCCCCGACGTGTTCTTCTCGGGATATCAGTACCGCGGCGGCGTGCTCGCCTACGTGCGCCGCGAGTCGCCCTCACAACGGATCGGCCAGTGGCTGTCGATGCACCTGATCGAGCCTCGTATCGCCTTCGACGACCGGGACTATGCGCTCGAGGTCGTGCTCGCGCGCCAACCCTGGCCGGCGCGCCCCGGCAAGCGCTGGTTCACCGAGGTGCGCAAGCTCGCGGATTCAGAATCCGACCGGAATACGCACCTGTGGAGCAAGGTCGGAGACGATTTGGTGTATCGCGAGATGGCGCGCAACATCTGGCGCGAGGGCTTCGTGCCCTCCGATGACGATCCGACGCCCGAGGAGGCCGCGCAGGCGGAGCGGGAGCAGATCGAGAGCGCCGCGAAAGCGGTGGCGAAGCTGCGCGCGCGCGGCGTGCAGGTTCTGTTCGTGCGCATGCCGAGCACCGGCGAATACCTCGCCTATGAGAACAAGATGTTCCCGCGCGCGCGCACCTGGGACGTGCTGCTCGCGAGGAGCGGCGCTCCGGGGATTCACTTCGAGGACTACCCGGAGCTGCGCCCCGACGTAGAGGGCTACTATCTTCCCGAGTGGTCGCATATGACGCGCGCCGACGGCGAGCGCTTCACCGCGGCACTCTGCAGGATCATCCAGCGGGACTTCTGGGGTCCGGGCGCCTCCGCGGCGGCCGGCGGCCTGGCGACCACAACGGCACACTAGCCGCATGCGTGATCGCGGCGCGCGCTGTCGCCATTATGCGACCGTTTCCGCCGCGCCGGCGCCCCCACATGCGCCATTCGGCTCATGTTTCCCAGTCAGCAACCGAAAGCCGGCCTGCCAATGTGCCATCGGAGATGGGCCCCGGGAGATGTGATGGACGTCTGGGAATCCTTCAACGGCTTCACGCTGTTCTCGGCCGTGCTGATCTCGGTCGTTGCCCTGGCGCTGCACATCAGATGGTCGCGCCGCTCCACGGCGCTCGGGCCCGCGATCCTGACCACACTGGGTATATTCTTCTGCTTCGCGGGCATCGCCTGGGGGCTGCTGCATTTCGATCCGCACGACGTTCGCAGCAGCGTCCCGCAGCTGCTGCAGGGAATCCGCACGGCGTTCTGGTCGTCCGTGGTCGGAATCTTCTGGGCACTCACGCTCAAGATACGGGTGGTGCTGTTTGGCGACGCCAGTGCCGCGAAATCGGCCAAGCAGGAGGGGTCCACCGTGGACGACCTGGCTCGCCTGCTGCTGCAGCTCGACCAGTCGATCGCGGGCGGCAACGAGCGGCTCGACCGGCTGGGCGCAGCGTTCGGCCGCTACCAGGAGGATGTCGCGGAGTCGAACTCCTCGGCGCTCACCGGTGCGCTGTCGTCAGTGGTCCGGGACTTCAACGCGAAAGTCAACGAGCAGTTCGGCGAGAACTTCCAGCATCTGAATGCCGGCGTCGCGCGGCTGGTTTCCTGGCAGGCTCAATATGGGAAGCACATCGAGGCCTCGATAGCGCAGCAAAGTGCCACCCGTGAAAGCATGAGCGAAGCGACCTTGCGCTTCACTGATGTCGTGAACATGACGTCCGAATTTGCCGCGGTGGCCCGCTCGCTGCAGGGCGTGGTGGACACCCTGAACAGCCAGAGCGAGCACCTTTCACGGGCGCTCATGCTTCTCTCCGGGCTGATTGTCGAGGTGGAAGAGGGGCTACCGGTCATAGAGAAGAGAATCGTGCAGATCATCGCCCGCAGTCGGCAGGTCCTGCAGCGTGAGCAGGAGGCGCACGGCACCGAGTCGCGTCGTGCGCCCGAGTCCCTGCGGGCCACGAGGGCCTGACTATGAGCGACGCGCTGTCGGCGGATCGCATGGTTGCATCGGAGGATCACTGGATTCCGCTCAGCGATCTGATGACCGGGCTCATGGTCATGTTTCTGCTGATTGCGGTGTGCTACATGGTGCGGGTCGAGGCCGATGCAGACAAGATCAAGACGGTCGCTGTTGCCTACACCGACACCCGCGACGCCCTCTACGAGGCCCTGCGCAGGGAGTTCTCCGCGGATCTGCCGCGATGGCACGCCCAGCTGCTCAAGGATGATCTGACGATCCGCTTCTCGGAGCCCGACATTCTGTTTGCCGAGGGCAGCAGCGAGCTGAAGCTGGCCTTCAGGCAGATTCTGGACGATTTCTTCCCCCGCTACGTGCGGATCCTGACGTCGCCGAAGTTCCGTTCTGCGATCAGTGAGATCCGCATCGAGGGACATACATCGTCGGATTGGGTCGGTGCCCGGTCGCCCGATGTCGCCTATCTGCACAACATGGAGCTGTCGCAGGCGCGGACCCGATCGACGCTGCTCTTTGTGCTGGCGCTGCCGCGGCTGCGCGGCGACGTCGACTGGCTGCGCCGCTTCGTGACCGCGAACGGGCTGTCCTCATCGCGGCCGATTCTCGATGCCTCCGGAGAGGAGGACGCAGTGCGCTCGCGGCGCGTGGAATTCAGGATCCGCACCGACGCGGAGACGAGAATCGCGAAGATTCTCGAGGTGGCGCGCTAGGGTCGGCGCTCGCAGGCTCGCTCACGAGGGGTTCTTCACCCAGCCGCGCGGCTTCCTGTTGAAGCCGATATGCACGTCGACCAGCTTCTTGCCGCAGCGGCAGCGGAATCTCGCGATGACCTTCGCGACCGGCTCATCCCAGCCGGCGCGGCAGTGACGCGCCAGAAATGCCGGCGTCAGCTCGCGTGAATGCCGGCAATGGCGGCAGGTCACGACGATCACGTAATCGCCGAAGTGATCGCGCAGCCGCTCGATGGAATTCCACGGGAGCATGACTGAAGTGTGGCGAGGCATCCCGCCGTGCGTCCAACCAGTGTTAAATTGCGCGCAGTACTGTTCGCGGCTATCTGCAGCGCGCCTAAGCTCATGTGCGGTAAATACATCCTCGCCCAGGCGGCCAAGGCGGAGCGCGCCCTCGGCATCCGGCGCGGGCGCTGGGAATACCCGCCGAGCTACCGGGTGCTGCCCACCGAGGAGGTGCCGGTCGCCGTGTCGCAACAGGGCGAGCGCACCGCGGCGCTGATGCGCTGGGGGCTGATTCCCTTCTGGGCGCACGGCGTGCCGCTCAAAGCCTCCACCATCAACGCCACGGTCGAGCGGCTGACGAGCGCGCCGAGCTATCGCGACGCCTGGCAGCGCGACCAGCGCTGCATCTTTGTCATGGGCGGCTTCTACGAGCCGCACGTGAACGAGGACGGCTCGCGCGATCAGTTTTTTCTGCGCCTCGGCGACCGCGAGGTGTTCGGCGTCGCGGGGATCTGGGATCGCTCGCGGCGCGCCGACGGCACCTGGGTCCACTCCTGCGTGCTGATTACGGTGCCGGCCAACCGCCTGCTGGCCGACATCCACAACGAGAAGCAGCGCATGCCCGCGATTCTCGCCGAGGAGGATTACGCCGCGTGGCTCGACGGCGGCAAGCCCGAGGCGCAGGCGGCGCTCAAGCCCTATCCCGACGAGCTCATGGTCGGCTGGAAGGTCAGCCGCCGCGTCAACAATCCGCGCCTGCCGAACGATGCGAGCCTCATCGAGCCACTCCCTGGCTGACGCGCCTGCCCCAGGCGGCCGTTCAGAGCCCGTTCAGCGGCCGCAGGGTGTCATGGCTGAGGCAACGGCGGCATAATCCTTAAGCGTTGTGGCGAGCCATCGGCTCTCGAGGAGTGATGCATGCGAGTCCTTGCTTCGATCCTGATCGTGTCAGCCCTGGCGGGCGCCGCGACCTGCGCGCAGGCGCAGAACGTCAGCGTCAACGCCGTCATCACGGGCGAGGTGGTGCCCGGCGTCTACGGGCAGGTGGTGCTCGGCAACCGGTCGCCGCCACCGGTGCTGTACCAGCAGCCGATGGTCGTGCAGCCGGTGATGGGTGCGCCGCCGGGCGAGCCGCTCTACCTGCACGTGCCTCCGGGACACGCCAAGCACTGGCGCAAGCACTGTCACGAGTACCATGCCTGCGACCGCCCGGTGTACTTCGTGAGATCGGCGGAATATGAGCCGGGCTTCGACCGCGCGCGCTGGGAGCGCGAGCACGGGCACGAGCACCATGACCGCGGGCATCACGACGAAGACCGCGACCACGATCGCGGCGATCATGATCACGGTGATCACGAGCGCGATCACGACCGCTGAGCCCGCGCTGGGCGGGGCGGGCCGCCCCGCTCCAGCGCTATAGAGCTAGAAGCGCTGCGAGAACTTGATGCCGATGGTCCTCGGCTGCGCCGGGATGATGTACACCTGGTTGTCGTTCAACGGGTTGGTATTCGCAAAGCGCGAGAACTGGGCACGCTTGTCCCCGCAGTTGCTGCAGAACATCTCGATGCTGAAGTCCTTGATGTGCGCCCCGGCGGAGAGGTCCAGTATCCCGTAGGCCGGCATCATGCCGAGGATCTGGTCGATATCAACCTGCAGCTGCGGCGCCGTCTGGGTCTGGTAGACGTAGGCGGCCTGCGCGTACGGTGTGACGTCGCCGGTCTCGGCGAAGGTATACCGGGCGACGATGTTGGCCTTGAATTTCGGCACCACCGGCAGGTTCGTTCCGGTGGGCGCAAGCGGCCCAATCCACACACCGCCGGGCAGGAATGGCGAGGAGGCCGTTGGCTGTCCCGCGCACTGGGTGATGCCGGACACGCCGCAATAATTCTGCGTCAGCACCGGATCGAGCCAGGTGAGGTTGGTGCTGATGAACAGATGGTCCGTCGGCACGAAGTCGAGCTCGTTTTCGAGGCCCTTGATGCGCGCGTTGCCGCCGTTGGCGATCGCGGTGATGCTCGGCGGCACGAGGAACGAGAACTGGAAGTTCTTCCAGTCCTCCCAGAAGAGCGCGCCGTTCCACCGAACGTGACGGTCAGACGACTGGATTTTCCAGCCGAACTCGTAGTTGGTGAGGTAGTCGGCCGCATAGGGCTGCGCCCCGATCACGCGGTTCACACCGCCGGGCCGGAAGCCCTTGGAGTAGGTGGCGTACACCATGACGTCGGGAGCGATCTTGTATGTCAGGTTGACGCGCGGCACGGTGCCGGTGTTGGTCACCTCGGTGCTCACGTCGGTGCAGGGTTTGCCGCCGAGGCCCCCGCCGATCGGTGGGGCGAAGCACTGTGACTGACCCGTGCTGCCCGAGTAGTTGGCCGAGTAGCCGAAGAAGCCCTGCAGCGAGTTGTCGTACTTGTAGTAGCGCAATCCGCCGGTGAGCGCCCACTGCGAGCTGATATCCCAGGTCACCTGCGCGAAGGCCGCCTGGTCGCGGTCGACCCGCTGCTCGTTGGTGAGCCAGATGGCATCCGGGGCTCCCGGGATCGAGAGCGAGGTGGCGAAGCCGTTCGGATTACCCGTGTACGGGCTGGTGTAGCCGAAGCCGGGCATCGTGTAGAGCTGGTAGATGTTGTGCAGCTGGCGCTGGATGAACAGGCCCACCGTCCCTTTGACCGGCAGGTTCTCCGGCGTCGTGAGCCGCAGCTCGTGGCTCCATTTCTCGAAAAACCCCCCGCCGATCACGAACTCCTGCGGCATCACCGGCAGTCCGTTGTTGCCGACCCAGGCGGCGCCCGACCCGAACACCCGGTCGTAGAACTCCGAGTAATCGCTGTACTCGCCGATGGTGTGCGAGGTGCGCTTGAAGTAGCCACCGGCGTAGACGAGGTCGAAGTTGCTGAACTTGCCCTCGACGGTGAGCGCGGCCTGGTACCAGGAGTCATCGGTCTGCTCCGGGCCGAAATGCACCACCTGCAGGTCGCCGACGCCCGGGTCGTAGCCGAAGAAGCCCTCGCTGCTGATGCCCTGCGCCATGACCGACGGGGTCACCGTCCAGCTCTCGCCGAGATCGAGCTTGAGCGCCCCGCGCCCGCCGTGAATATCGGCCGTGTTGTAGTTTGAGGCTACCGAAGTGGCGTTGCTGATCGCGCCCGCGCCGACCGGTGCCACCGTCGGGCACGAGGTGGGCGAGGGTGTCTGGCCCGCCCAGGTCGGGAAGGTGCGCACGCCGTTCACGATACAGGCGCTGCGATTGGTTCCCGCCACGTTACTGATGTAGCCGGCGTCGTGCTCGGCCCAGCCGACCAGACGGATCGCGGCCGCGGAGCTCAGCGGGATGTTGGCGTAGCCCTCGACTTCCCAGCCGGCGCCGCCGTCGGTGACCTGGTTGCCTTGAACGTCGTAGCCCGCGGAGAAGTGGCTCGGGTCCGGCTTGTTGGTGATGATGCGCACCGTGCCCGACTCGGAGCTCGCACCGAACAGGGTGCCCTGCGGCCCCTCGAGTACCTCGATGCGCTGCACGTCATAGACGTGGACGTCGGGCGTGCCATCAATGGTCGTAACCGGCTGCTCGTCGAGATACACACCGACGCTTGGCTGCGAGCCGGAGTGGTTGCCGTCGCCGCCGCTGACGACGCCGCGGATGTAGATATGCGCGCCGCCCGGCTCACCGTTACCCCCCTCGCCCTGGCCGCGGACGTAGGAGATGCTCGGCGAGTACTTGACGTAGTCGTCGAGGTTTACGATGCCAAGTTGCTCGAGTTTCGCCGTGTCGAACACGGTGACGCTGATCGGGACGTTCTGCAGGTTCTCGACGCGCTTCTCGGCGGTCACCACGATCTCTGCCAGGCCGCCAGCCGTCTCGGAGGGTGCCTGCGTCTGGGGGGCGTTCTGCGCGTAAGCCGCGGGTACAGCCGCGAGTAGCGCGGACGCAACAGGTATGCGCGCCCGTGAGATACGCCGCTGCCCAATGGCCTGCGCGCGCACTAGTTTCCGACGTCGACTACGTGTCATGGCCGCCCCTCTTTTTAATAGTGATTGTGGTAAACGCGCAGCGTTCCCCCTGAAGCCGCAAGCCTACGCGAAGCGCATGGATTTTAAAATGAGGTGGGAGCCGCCGGCGGTGGTGTCGCAGGCATTCAAGGGCCGTCAGCGCGCCAAAGTGGTGCGGCAGCTTGCCCCGCGGCCGCACCGATGATCTACGATAGTCCGCACACCAGCCGAGCGGCATAAGAAAACAAGGAGACTCGCGGCCCATGGCCCTTTCCCGCCGTCAGGTCGTCGTGCTCGCCGCGGCTGCGTTGCTGCTCTGCGCGTACGCGGCTGCGGGCTTTTTCGCGGTGCCGCACTTCGCACGCCAGGGTGTCGGCGACTTCGTGCGTACCCACTACGCCCGCACCCTGACGATCGGGGATCTGCGCTTCAACCCCTTCACGCTGAACCTCGACGTCAGCGGGGTCTCGCTTCCGGACGCGGACGGTCAGACGATGCTCTCGTTCGACCACCTGCACGTCGGCCTGCAGCTCGCGAGCCTCTGGCGTCTCGGGCCGAGCTTCGGCGAGATCGTGCTCGAGCGCCCGTATGTGCGGGCCGTGATACGCCCGGACGGCGAGCTCAACCTGGCGGACCTCGGCAAGGGCTTTGCGCCGCCGCCGCCGCCGCAGCCGCAGCAGAAACCAGGACCTCCGAGGCTCTACATAGGTCGCCTGGCCGTGATCGACGGCGGCACGAGCTTCGAGGACCGTACGCGCCCGACGCCCTTCCGTGCCGATTTCAAGCCGATCGCCTTCGAGCTGCGCGACTTCAGCACGACGGCTGCGACCGGCGATGCCTACACGCTCGCTGCCGCCTCGCCGCAGGGCGAGCGCCTCGACTGGAGCGGCACGGTGCGCCTCACACCGCTCGCCTCGCACGGCAGGTTCTCGATCACGGATCTCAAGGCGCGCACGCTCTGGAGCTACTTGTCCGCGAGCCTGCCGTTCGAGATCGACTCGGGTGTCATCGCGCTGAGCGGCGACTACGACGTCAGCGCCGGCGCAGCCGGCCCGATCGGTGTCAGGCTCAACGTCCACAACACGACCGTCACCAGCCTCGGAGTGAAGCCCTCCGGCGCATCCGACGACTACGTCTCGCTTCAGCGCATCGAGGTCGACGACGTGCAGCTCGATCTCGGCCGGCGCGCCGTCGAGGTCGCGAAGGTGCTGCTCTCGGGCGGTGAGATCCGCACCTGGCTCGACGAGCAGGGACGCTTCAATCTCCTTGATCTGACCGGACCGGCGCCCGCGCCGGGGGCCCAGGCGTCCGCCGCCACGGGCGTTGCCCCCGGCAGCGCAGCGGCCGCCGCACCGTCACCCGCGGTGGTGGCCTCGCCCTCCCCCTGGACGGTTTCGGTACCCGATATTTCCGTCAGCGCTCTTAAGCTATCCGCCGAGGATCGGCAGGTGAAGCCGGCGGCGGTTGTGGTGCTGGACCCCCTCAACGTGCACGTCGGAGGGTTCAATCTGGCGCCGGACGACACGCTCGACATTGAGCTCGACACGGGCGTAAACACCTCCGGCAAGCTCACCGTGCAGGCGAAAGTGACCCCGCGGTCCGGGGCCGGGACGGCACACGTCGAGGCCGGGCATCTGGGACTCCCGGCGCTGCAGCCGCTCCTTGCGAAGTACACCTCGATGACGCTCCTCAGGGGCGAGCTGGGCGCCCGCATCGACATCGAGCGGCACGCGGACGGGTTCCTCGGCGTGAAGGGCGATACCCGCATCGCGGACCTGAGCACCGTGGACGACGCCCTGAAGAAGGACTTCATCCGCTGGAAGGATCTGCGCATCGCGAATGTCAGCTACCGCTCGCAGCCGGCGAGCCTGCGAGTCGGGAGCGTGACGGCGCTCGAGCCCTACGCGCGCATGATCATCGCGCCCGACCGCAGCGTGAACATCAGGCAGGTGCTGACGCCCCCGGGTGCGAAGCCCTCGCAAGAAGCGCCAGCTGCGCTCGCCGCGCCCGCTCCGCATGCGGCGCCTGCGCCCCCGGCGCGAGCTGGCAAGGGCAAGCATGCGGCGCTGGCAACCGCCGCGGCCCCCGCAGCCCCGCTTACTCCCTTCCCGGTCTCGATCGGCGCCGTGCGCATGGTCAACGGCTCGGCGGATTACACCGACCTGTGGATCAAGCCGAGCTTTGCGCTCGGCATGCAGGCGCTGAACGGCGCGGTCACCGGGTTGTCTTCGGATCCCAACTCGCGCGCCCGCGTGCAGCTCGACGGCAAGCTCGCCAGCTATTCGCCGCTGCACATCGCGGGAGAGGTGAATCTCCTGTCGGCGGCGCTCTATACCGACGTCACCCTGAGCTTCAGGGACCTCGATCTGACCATCGTCAATCCGTATTCCGGATACTTCGTCGGCTACAAGATCGACAAGGGCAAGCTCTCGGTCGATGTGTCCTACAAGATCGAGCAGCGCCAGCTGAACGCCGCGCAGCACTTCGTCGTCGATCAGCTCGAGCTCGGGGACCCGGTAGAGAGCCCCGAAGCCGTGCATCTGCCGCTGAAGATTGCGGTGGCGCTGCTCAAGGACCGCAACGGCGTGATCGACCTGCCGCTGCCGATGTCGGGCTCGCTCGATGACCCGACCTTCAGGATCGGGCCGATAGTCTGGAAGATGTTCGTCAACCTGATCGTGAAAGTCGCGACGGCCCCCTTCGCGCTCCTCGGTCACCTGTTCGGCGGCGGCGAGCACATGAACATCGTGGAGTTCGCCGCCGGCGGCGCCGAGCTCGACCCTTCGGCGAAGGACCAGCTCGCCGCGCTCAGCAAGGCGATGAAGGAGCGCCCGCAGCTGAAGCTCGATGTGCCGATCGTCGCCTCAGCGGGACTCGACCGGCCGCAGCTTGCGCAAGTTCGGCTGCGCGCGCAGCTCGCGGCCCGCGTGGCGGGCAGCCGCCAGGGCCGCAAGCATCCGCAGGAAGCCGAGGAGCTCGCGCTCGCAGACCCCGGCAAGCATCTGCCGCTGCTCATCGAGCAGTTCCAGGCGGATCTCGGCAAGGACGCACCGCTCCCCGCATCGGCCCAGGCCGTGCAGGCGGGCAAGAAGCAGGAGCCGGCCGATGTCGATGCGGCGATCGCCGATCTCGAGACCGTGCTCATCAACCATATGCAGATCCCGGACTCCGACCTCCAGGCACTCGGGCGATCGCGCGCCCAGGCCATCCAGAATGCGATCCTCTCGGACGGGCAGGTCGACCCGGCGCGCGTGTTCATCGTCAATGCGGCACCCAGGCCCGACTCGGGCGACACGGTGAAAGTCGAACTGGGCGTGCATTAGTTCATCGGCAGAGGAGTCCTCCGTGAACGCTACCCAGTCTGACAAAGCCGCGCGCTTCCGCGCGCTGCACCAGCGCGCCGGTACCTTCGTCATCGCCAACGTGTGGGACGGCGCATCGGCGTGCGTCATGGCGGGACTGAAGTTCGAGGCGCTCGCCACTTCGAGCTCGGCGTGCGCCGCCACCCTCGGCAGGCTCGACGGGCAGATCACGCGCGACGAGGCGCTGGCACACGCGCGCCTCATCGTGGACGCCTGCGCGCTGCCGGTCTCGGCCGACCTCGAGCAGGGGTTCGGCGACTCCCCGCAGGTGGTGGCCGAGACCATCCGCCAGGCTGCGGCGGCCGGGCTCGTGGGCGGATCGATCGAGGATGCGAGTGGCGTTGCAGGCGCGCCGATCTACGACTTCGGGCTCGCGCTCGAGCGCGTCGTGGCCGCGGTCGAAGCCGCCCGCCAGCTTCCCTTTCCGTTCACGCTCACGGCGCGCGCCGAGAACTATCTGCAGGGCCGTCCCGACCTCGACGATACGGTGCGGCGTCTGCAGGCCTTCGAGCGCGCCGGCGCGGACGTGTTGTTTGCCCCAGGTCTCCCCGACCTCGCCACGGTGCGTGCCGTCTGCAGCGCGGTGCACAAGCCCGTCAACTTCATGGTGGGGATCCGCGGCCGCTCCTTCAGCGTGGCGGAGCTCGCCGCCGCCGGGGTGAGACGCATCAGCCTGTCCACCTCGCTGTACCGTGCGGCGATCACCGGCCTGTACGCCGCCGGCCGCGAGGTCCAGGACTCCGGGAGCTTCGGCTACCTCGAGACGATCATGAGCGGCAGCGATCTGGCGGGGTTCCTGCAGTCATAAGCTCGCATCGGACATGCCGCGCTTCATGGCTCCGGCGCCGTGTCTCCCGGTGATGCGTGCCGCGCCCACTCGAGGAAGGGCGCGACGCCCGGATCTCCCTCGGCCGGCGCCCAGTCGGCAAACTCCGAAGCGGTCGCCGGATCGTAAGGCCCCTCCTTGATCTCGAGGAACGTGGTGGCGTCCGCCCTGACGACCACGGTATGCCAGATTCCCGGGCCGTTCTCGTAGGCGATGTTGCCGGTGCCTGCACCGAAGCCGTAGCGGGCCGTGACGCGGCGCGCTGCGTCGAAAACGATAAGATCCAGCTCGCCGCGCACGATGAGCGCCAGCTCGGCGCGCGTCGTGTGGCGGTGCGGGCGGAAATAGGAGCCGCGACTCGCCACCACGAGATAGCGCTGCACCACGTCGGTGGGCGAGCCGTGCAGGTTGTAGTGGGTACGCCCGCGCGGGCTGGCCGCGGCCGCGGCCGCCAGCTCGTCCAACAGGTTCGCGGAGATGAGTTTCATATCTTCAGGACGCGGACTGCCCCGCAGCGGCCGGCAGCCCGACGGCGGGCGAGCGATGCCTGACGTCGGGGAGCAATCCGGCGAGCAGGCCGATGAGCGGCAGGAATGCGCAGATCTGATACACGGCGTCGATCCCGAAATGGTCGGCGAGCTTGCCGAGTACCGCGGCGCCGACGCTTCCCATGCCGAAGGCCAGCCCGAAAAACAGGCCCGCCACCGCACCGGTGCGGCCGGGCAGCAGGTCCTGTGCATAGACCACGATCGCCGGAAAGGCCGAGGCGATGATGAGTCCGATCGGCACGGTGAGTACGCTGGTCCAGAAGAGATTGGCGTGCGGCAGCAGCAGCGTGAAGGGCAACACGCCGAGGATCGACACCCAGATGATCTTCTTGCTGCCGATGCGGTCGCCGATCGGGCCGCCGACGAAGCCGCCGACCGCGGCGGCGGCCAGGAACACGAACAGATGCAGCTGCGCGCTGCGCACCGACTGGTGGAAATGACCGATCAGGTAGAAGGTGTAATAGCTCGTGATGCTGGCGAGGTAGAAGTACTTGGAGAAGATGAGCGCCAGCAGCACCGCGATCGCGCCCGCGACGCGGCGCGGCGAGGCCTCGATGGCGCGGGTGCGCGCCGCGTGCTCGAGCCGCGTGATGCCGTGCGCCTTGTACCAGTGCCCGACGTTGAACAGTACGAACATGCCGAGGAGCGCCACCACCGAGAACCAGGCGACGCTCGACTGGCCGTAGGGCAGCACGACGAAGGCCGCGAGCAGGGGTCCGCACGCCGAGCCGAGGTTGCCGCCGACCTGGAACACCGACTGCGCGAGCCCGTGTTTGCCGCCGGAGGCCATGCGTGCCACGCGCGAGGACTCGGGATGGAACACCGACGAGCCGGTGCCGATGAGCGCCGCGGCGACGAGCAGCAGCGGGTAGCTGCCGGCGAAGGCGAGCAGCAGCAGCCCCGCGAGCGAGAACGCCATGCCGATGGCGAGGGAGTAGGGACGCGGCGTGCGATCGGCCATCGCGCCGACCATCGGCTGCAGGAGCGACGCCGTGAACTGGAAGGTGAAGGTGAGCAGCCCGATCTGCCCGAAGCTCATGCGATAGGTGCTCTTCAGCATCGGGTACAGCGCCGGCAGCAGCGACTGCATCATGTCATTCAGCAGGTGGCAGAAGCTGATGGCCGCGAGGACGGCGACGGCGGTACGGCCTGCGGCCTGTACGCCGGCCAGGCGCAGGGCGGATTCGTTCATGGGGGCGCAATTGTCCACCGATTGCCAGGTGCGGCCAATCTCCCGGAATGGGCGGGCGTGGTCCCCTGATCCCGTGGCAAGCGCCCCCGGCCTCATCTAATGTTGCATGCAAAGGAATCGAGGGGAGCCTGATGAAAGACCTGACCCAGGGCCCGATCACCGGCCAGCTTGTCGCGATGGCGGTGCCGCTCGCTATCGGCATGCTGTTTCAGACCCTGTACCTGCTGGTCGACATGTACTTCGTGGCGCACCTCGGAGAGGCGACCATCGCCGGGGTCAGCACGGCCGGGACGGCCATGTTCATCATCATGGCGCTCACCCAGATGCTCGGGGTGGGCACGGTCGCGCTGGTCTCACACGCCGTCGGACGCAAGGACCAGGCGGAAGCCAACCTGATCTTCAATCAGTCGGTGACGCTGTCGGCAATCTGCGGGGTGGCAACGCTGGTCGGCGGCTGGCTTCTGGGGGGAGTCTACGTACGCTCCATGGCGGCGGATGCGGCCACCGCCGCCGCGGGCACCGTCTTTCTGCGCTACTACACCCCGGGGCTCGCGCTGCAGTTCGCGCTGGTGGCACTCGGTTCCGCGCTGCGTGGCACCGGCATCGTGCAGCCGACCATGGTCGTGCAGGTGCTCACGGTGCTGCTCAACACGGTGCTGGCGCCGGTGCTGATTGCCGGCTGGGGCACGCACTACCCGCTCGGTGCCGCCGGGGCGGGGCTCGCGAGCAGCATCGCCGTCGCCGCCGGTGTGGTGATCCTGTGGATCTACTTCGCGCGGCTCGAGCACTACGTGAAGGTCGACCGGGCGCAGCTCGCGCCGCGCGCGCCGATCGTGCGCCGCATCCTGAACGTCGGCCTCCCCGCGGGCGGGGAGTTCCTGATGATGTTCGTGATCATCGGCGTCATCTATTGGGTCATCCGCTCCTTCGGCCCCGCGGCCCAGGCAGGCTTCGGGATTGGCGGGCGGGTGATGCAGGCGCTGTTCCTGCCGGTGATGGCGCTCGCCTTCGCCGCGCCGGCCGTCGCCGGACAGAACTTCGGTGCGCGCAAGTACGCGCGCGTGCGCGAGACCTTCCGCGCCGCGGCGCTGCTTTCCGCTGCGCTGATGTTCGTCGTGACGCTGGTGTGTCAATTGCGGCCGCAGGTCTTCATAGAGTTCTTCAGCCGCCAGCCCGAAGTGGTCGAGGTCGGCGCGGCTTACCTGCGCATCATTTCCTGGAATTTCGTCGCCACCGGGCTCATCTTCACCTGCTCGGGGCTGTTCCAGGCGCTCGGCAACACCTGGCCGTCGCTCGCGAGCTCAGGATCGCGTCTCGTGACGTTCGTGTTGCCCGCAGTCGTCCTGTCCACGCTGCCGAACTTCTCGCTGAAGGAGGTGTGGTACCTGTCGGTGGCGACCGTGACGCTGCAGGCAATCACGAGCCTCGCGCTGCTGCAGCGCGAATTCCGCAGAAAGCTCGGCACCCCGCCCGCGGCGGCGGGCGCCGACGCGCGGGCGACGTGAGCTGCCTGGTCGGTTACTTCGGTTCGCTGCCCGGCTTCGGGTCCGCGAGCGGGAAGGACTGCGCGCTTCCCCGGGGCGCCGGCGCCGGGTTCCGGCCCGGCGACGGTTGCGGAGCCGGCGCGGCCGAAGCCTGGCGCTGAGCCCCGGTGCTGGACGATACCGCGGCGAGGAAGCGCCGTACCGACTCGTCCTCGCTCCGTACGCTTCCCGACATGATGTCGCTCGCCAGGACTCCGGGCTTGCGATAGAAGTCGGCATCGGCGCCGTCATCGATCGAGATGACCGTGCCGTCGAGCGCGATCCCTGCGAAGGCACCGCGACTGCGCGAGTAGGAGTAGACCTCCGCCTTGAAGGTCGCGTCGGTGGCCGCGAAGGCGTCGCGCCCCACCGGGCCGGCCGCAACCGACAGGTCGCCGCCGAGCGTGACCTTGCCGCCGTTGATGCCCTGGATCCCGCGCGGGGTGGTGAAGACCAGCACGACGTCCGTCGACTGCACACCCCACTGGAAGCCGAAGCTGCCACCGGTCATCGTGACGAAGATCGGGCTCGAGAAGCGCCCGTCCTTGTCGCGCACGACCATCGCGCCGTGTCCGCGGCGTCCGCCGAAGAACCAGGCGATCTTGGTCGTATCCGGAATCACGACGATGCCGTAGGCGCGCTCGAGCAGCCGGTCGGGTATGGCCTGATCGCGTGAGCCGCGCATCTCACCGAGAACCTGGCTCGCTACCAGCAGCCGCCCTTCCTCGCGCGCCTGAGCGTGGACTACCGCGGCGGCGCCCGCGAGCGACAGGCCGGCGAGCAGACTGAACAAAGCAGTGCGTGTGCGCATGATGTGATTGCCCCAGCAATGAACGACCAGGGCGGAGCTTAACTCAGACGCGACCGCCCGGCGCATAGTGCCGCGCCTTACGAGCGGTTCAGCTGCGGTTCAGGTCAGTACCAGATCGACAGGTACGCTTCGAGGACGTTCGCGTCGAGCTTGTAGAGCGGCTCGGCGCCGGCACCGAATTGGGCCGCGAGCAGTGCGTCGCGGAAGTCCTTGTAGTCGATCATCATGCGGTCGTAGCGGATATTGGCGGTGCTCTTGTGGATCCAGGGCACGTGCGGGATCAGGAATTCGTACGAGGCGCCGACGCCGAGGGTCCAGCTGCTGAAGGCGGCGAGCTCGCGGTCGCGCGCCATGAAATTCGCGTAGTTGGCGTACGGAAACAGGTCGCTGTAGAAGCTCGCGTGCGTCTGCCGGTAGTAGCGCACGCTGCCGTCGAAGATCCAGCTCTTCCACACCGGCATGGTGTAGTCGGTCTCGAGCGTGCTGCCGGTGATGCCGAAGGTGTCGTGATAGAAGCGGTACGAGCCGCTGAGGGCGGCGCGCCACGACAGGTAATACTTCAGCTGCACCGAGGCGGCATTGCTGGTACGCGTCCCCGGATAGATCTGCGGGGCGAGCGTGAAGCCGACGCCCCCGGGGGAGGCGTAGCGGATCTGGCGGTAGGGATTGGCGAGATAGCCCTGGTCGGTGTCGATCTCGTAGTTGACGTTGGCCACCAGGTTGCGCGTGAGGATCTGCGTGAGCCCGAAGGTATAACCCCAGTGATCGGCCCGCTGATGGAAAGCCGGGTCGTTGATGATGTCGGGACATTCCGTGTTGTTCGGATGCGGCGCCGCGCACAGATCGCGGTACACATTGTCCCAGGCGCGGCGGTAGCCGAGCGTGATGGTGGTGAGGTCGCCGAACATGTCCTGACTCACCGAGTAGTAGGTCGTGTCGGCCTTGTAGTCGGGTTCGCGGCTATGGATGTAACCGACGCTGTAGGTGGTCTTGCCGTGCAGGAAATCGGCGCCGAAGCTGTTCTGCTTTCTGATCTCGTGGTAGGGGCTCGCGGAGAGCTTCACGTCGATCGAGGCGCTCGAGATCATGTCCTCGTAGTAGTTGTAGGTGAGCGAGAGGTTGTCGCCGATCTTTTTGCGGATGAGCACCGAAGGCCCGCGCACCGTGAGGTCGCCGCCCGAGTAGGAGTGGTACATCAGGTCCGCCTGGTCCTCAGGCAGCACTCCGCCCAGGGCCGGGACGGTGACCGCGCCGAGCGCGAGCAGGGCGCGCGCCGCCGCGGTCAGTTGCATCCGCAGCCGCCCCCGACCGCCCCGGTGGCTCCGTGGGAGCCCTCGCGGGTCTCGAACACGTGGTCCCGGTAGGTCGCCGCGATCGAGTTGCGGCTGAGCGCCATGATGGGATCGGCCAGGTGCTCGCGCTCGTAGGGCTTCACCCATGGCTCGACCGAAGTGCAACCGCCGAGCCCGGCGAGCGCCGCTGCCGCGAGCAGCGCGGGCGCGAAGCGGCGCGCAGCGCGCTCGCCCGCGCGCGCCAACGTCCGCCGTCCCTGCGTCATCCGCATCGCGCTACTCCCGCACCAGTGTCCTGATGCTGTCGAGATACCCGTTCTCGTCGCCCGGCTTGTAGCCCCGATGCAGTGCCCGCACCTTGCCCGCCCGATCGATGATCACGGTGCTCGGCATGCCGGCGACGTCGTACATCTTGCTGACCTTGCTCTCTTTATCATAAAGAATCGGAAAGCTCACCGGGGTCTCCTTCAGCCACTGATTGGCGGCGTTCGAGTCCGGCTCGACGTTCACCCCGATCAGCGTGAACCCCATGCGGTGGTACTGCTTGTAGATGCTGTCGAGCAGCGGCATCTCCTGGCGGCACGGCCCGCACCAGCTCGCCCAGAAGTTGATCATCACGACCTGGCCCTTGTACTGCGCGAGGCTGATGTTGGCGCCGCTGCGGGCGGCGAGCGTGAACTGCGGTGCCCGCCCGCCGGTCGGGTCGGCCGCCAGCGCGGGCAGCGCCAGCGCGGCGGTGGCAATCAAGGCTGCGATCGGGTTCCTCATCGTTGCGTCCCTCACTAGAAGAAGACGGTCGCTCCCATGCGCGCCTCGAGGTTGTTGGTGAGCTTAGTAACGCCGAGCAGGCTCGTCTGGAACAAGTGATCCTGCACCGTGACGTGCAGCGCCAGCCAGTCGGTCGGTACGACACGATAGCCGCCGCCGAAGTTCACCGTGAACTTGGTATCTCCGGCGAAATCGGTGGCGCCGAAACCGCCGAGGAGATAGAAAGCGCTCGTCATGGCGACGCCGCGACCGAGAAAGGCCTCGCCTGGCAGGAAGTTGTAACCGAGAGACAGGTCGTAGTACGTGAAGCGCCTCTCAGCTTCGGTAAGCAGCTGAATGTTGCCGCTCAGGGTCTCGAAACTGGTGCGTCCTCCCCGGGAACGGCCCGCCTCGCCCTGGAAGAAGAAGTCCTCGGTGATGTGGTAAGCGGCGGTCACGCCGTAGTCGGCATTGGTGCCGAAGTCCTCGATCGACAGAGCGCCGTAGAAGAGGCCCACTTCCACGTTCGAGCTCCTGATGCGCGGCACTTTTATCGTGCGCCGCTCGACCTGCGGCTCGATCACCCGCGGCGGTGTCTGCGTGTCCGGCCCGTTGCTGCCGGAGGCCTCCGGGGTTCCCGACGGCTGGGCGGCCTGGGTGTCGGCGCTGTTGGCGGCGTGCCTGCCGTGGAACCAGTTGCGCACCGTGGCGCAGCCCGGAAGCAGGGCGAGCGCCGCCGTCAGAAGAAGAACGCGAATCCCAGTTTCCATTCGTCTGCTTCCTCGTTCTGGTTGCGCTTCGTGAAGATATAGTGAGCCTTGAATTCGGCGCGCATGAAGAAGCGCCGCGTCAGGTAGTAGCGGATGCCGCCACCCACATAGGCGGTCTGCTCGGTGCGGTTTGACGGAGTCACCAGCGTCGCCTTGGGCTCGGTGTGCGCGATGCCGACGCCGAGCAGCAGCAGCGGCGACCAGCGCGTATCCGCGGAAATCACGTGCGCGAACCCGAGGTCGGCGGTCTCGCCGTTGGAGAAGCGGCCGAGGAACTGGCCGGCGGCGGCTTCGACCGCCATCTGCGGGTTGAGCGACACCGAGCCGTAGGCGGAGATGAGATTCGCGCCGCCATAGGCGCCGGCAAACACCCCGGTCTCGTAGCGGTGCGAGCTGAAGCCGCCCCGGTCGCCGAGCTCGTACTTGAAGGGCGAACCGTCCGCCAGCACCGTCTTCACCATGTCGGCCTGGCTCGCCCAGCCCTCGACGCCGTGCTCGGTGCGCACCTTGAACCAGTCGGTACGCCGGAACAGCACGTCGACGCTCTCCTCGCGCGGCACCACGTTGAACACCGGGTAGCCGCGGCCGGGCCCGGTATGCAGCTCCAGATACGGCTCGGCCACGAACAGCTGCAGGTACTCGCGTGCTGCGCCCGCCGCTGGCGCCAGCACGAGGAGCAGCGCGGCGAGTGCCAGAGCCGCGGCGTGCGCCGGGCGTTGCGCACGGCGTATCAGATCTGACCCTTGCTCACATGGGGGCCGCGGGGGCGAACGGGTCGTTGTGGTACTGCGCGCCAATATCCAGCCACTCCGACAGCAGGCGAAGCTCCGCGATGTTCAGCCAACCCGTATGCGACGGGTTGTTGCACCCGGAACCTGTTGCGAAGCAGTTGAAGAACGCGCTCGAGGCACTGCCATTTGCGCTACCCGCATTCATGAACGGACCCACTTGGGGTCCGGGCTGGCCCATGATAACCGTGTTGTGAGGGGTAAGCAGCTGCCCGTAGGAGATGAACTCGTTGGTGTTCGCATCGACCGTATTTGTCAGGTCGAGATTCCCCGCCGGTGTCTGCGCGGCGCCGGCAGCGTTGGTCGGGCTGTGGCAGCCGGCCTGCGAGCAGGTCACGCTCCCCTGCACGCCGTTCAGCATGCCCATGCGCGCGGCGTCCCAGATCGGCTGGATGTGCTGCGGATAGTTGATGATGATGCGGCACGAGAAGGACCAGGCGGTTGCGCACAGCGCGCTGGTCGGAATCGCCGGGATCGGGTTGGTTGCGTCCGTATAGCTGTAGGTGATGGGCGCACCCGGGGTCGCCTGCGCCGGGTCGGTCCACACATCGGTGTACAGGACGTTGACGCTCGGCACCATCTGCAGGCACGGCGGCGCGTCGCTCGCGCAGCTCACCGCCATGCGGGCCTGCGCCATGGTCTCCCCGTTGCTCTGCGGGATGAAGGCGGCGGCCCCGCTCGCGATGGTGTGCGGGAAGGCGGTGCCCGCCGTGCCGCCCACCCAGGCGGAATTGAAGGCGCCCAGGCGGCCGTGCGACACCGGGTTCTGGGCGCCGCCCTGCGGCTTGTGGCAGCCGTTGCAGGAGACCGTCTCGCCCGGCATGAGCTGCAGCCATACGCCCTGTGCGGACGTGATGGCGCGCGCGTTGGCATCGAGGATGCTCACGCGGAAGGCGACGTTGGCCGGCACCTCGAGGTGCACCGAGCCGTCCGGCTCGACCGGCGCGTAGCCGAGTATCTCCATCATGTAGCTGCTGACGCCGAAGTCGGCCTGGGTGAGCGCCTGCACCGTCTTGTCCGGAATCGAGACCGCCTTCTCCAGGCGGATGAAGCGCGCCGGGCGCGCGCTCGCCGGCGTCTGGCCGGGATCTGCGATCGTGCCGATGTTCACCGCGGCGCCGCTCGCCGGGTTCACCGCGAGTCCGTCGATGTCGTAGACGCTCCTGATGTCGATGACGCCGACGTCGTTGCTGGCGAAGCTCTGCGCCTGGCCGCTCGGCACGGTGTCGAGAATGATGTTGGGCACGGGCTTGGGCTGCGTGGCCACGACGTACGTGATCATGACGCCCTCCACCGGCGCGATGATCGGTATCATCGTTCCCTGCGCCGGGTCGAGCATCCACAGGCTGTAGAGCGGCAGGGCGGTCTGCGCGTTGGGATTGGCGAGGCCGGCGCTGGTGCAGGGCACGATCGGCGGCGGAGTCTGCGTGGTATCCAGCAGCCGGCATTCCGACCAGCTGACGATGATCCGGCCGGTCCCGTCCCAGAGCGGATAGGCGGAGTTGAAGCGCCCGCCCGGGGAGGGCCCGGGAATCGTATAGATGTTGTTGAGCGGCGTCGCCTGGGTCTGCGCCGGGCCGGGGTAGCTGGCGGGGCTGTAGTTGAAAGGTGGCCCGCGCAGCGTCTGCAGGTTCTCCACGTAGTGCACGCCGTCGATGAGGGCGAGGTTGCCGCCGTCATCGACGCCGGTGTACTGGCGGATGAGCGACATGACGCCTCCGCCCTGGAGCTCGTGCGGCCGCATGAACTCGACCACCGTCGGCGTGGTGGTGCCCGGCGCCACGGTGCCGGTCATGTGGCTGTTGGCGCCGTAGTAGAGCTCGACGTCCGTGCCGTCGGGGTTCACGGTGTAGAGCGACATGGCGTCATGTCCCGACGCACGGTCCCAGCGGCTGTAGAGCACGCGTCCGCTCTGCAGCACGGTGGCATCCTGGTCGTGGCTCTGATTGAAGGTGATCTGGTGCACGCGCGTGCCGTCGGCATTCATCACCTCGAGCACGAAGTCAGGCTCATTGCCGCCCTGGTCGGCCGCCGAGGCCTCATCGAGCGCGATGAACCCCGGTTTGTGCTCATCGAGCAGCACGCCCTGCGAGGTGTCCTGGCGCGTGGTCGAGAAGACGATGCGCCCGTCGGCGAGATAGTGCGGCGAGACGTCGTTGACGGTCGCCGGGTCAGGGTCGATGGTCGGGTCGATGACCGGCGCCAGCGTGTCGGTGGTGATGACGTATTGCCAGATGCGCCAGCACGGCGGGCTCTTGGCCTGCTGGCCCTTGGTGAGCGGACCGCGCATGGCGAATACCACCCGGGTGCCGTCGGCCGAAACGTCGACGTCCTTCACGTCGTAACGCGCGCCGGCGGTGACGCGCGCGGTGATGTTGGTCTCGATGGCGCTCGGCGAGGCGCTCTGGCGCATATAAAGGTCGGCGCCCGCCACCAGGTCGCGCAGGATCCGCAGGTCATCCTGCACCAGCAGCCCCGCCGCGTTGGTGGGCACCGGGCGCTTCACGTAGAAGATGGGGAAGTCGACCGTGGCGGGATCGCCGCCCTGGCTGTTGGCGATGTTGACGCTGCCGCTGCCACCCGAGCCGTTACCGGCGCAGGCGGCGAGCGTGACGGCGAGCACGGCCGCCAGCAGCTGCGCCCGGCGCCGCGAGGCACTTCCAACGGGCCGTAGACTCATCCGCACGTTGCACCACCCATTCCGCATGCGCTCGCGCGCGACGAATGTAACGTAATTCGCCGACACGCTGATTACTTTCTACCTGGCGGCATTACGTCACGGTACGAACCACGCGCCGCGTGTTCTGCTGAGCCCTAAGCGCAGCGCGCCGCCCGAGGCACTACTGGTAGTCATTCGGGCGAGCGCCCGCCGTGACCTGGCTCGCAGTTCGCGGCGCAATCATCCGCGCGTGCCGTCAGCAACGAAAGCTGTCGGCGAGCAGCGACGTCAGTCAGTTGAGACATTCGGGGCGGGGCCGCGCGGGCCGTATAGTCGGCGCGCGCTTTGAGACATTTGCAGGGAGTCGACCAGCGCCATGAATGTCATGACTGCAGGCACAGGTCCTGGCCGCGCGCCGCGCGCCACGCTCACGGCGTGCGCGCTGTTGCTGTTCGCGCAGCCCCTCGCCCCCGCCCTCGCGGGCCCCAACGAGCAGGCCAAGCGCATCTACGAGCGCATCGCCGGCGTGCCACCGTCGGCGGCCGAGCTCGCGCAGATGACCAATGCGATCTGCGGCGGTGCGTGCGCCGCGGGCGCCGCCGGGGCTGCGCCCGGCAGCGCCGGGCTGGCGCAGGCGGCGGCGGTCGCCACCGGGGCGCCGGGCTTCTACAACGTCACGCTCAAGAACTTCGCGATGCCGTGGACCAACCGCAGCGCCACGGTGTTCTCGCCCCTCAACGATTACGTGGCCACCGTCATCGGCATGGTGCGCGACAACGTGCCGTTCAACACCGCGCTGTCCGCCGACGTCATCTATACCAGCAACGCCTCGGGGCTGCCGGCGCCGTCAGCCGCCAACAACAACCACTATGCCACCGCGGAGCAGAACGGCGTCGACCTGATGTCGACCCTGGTGGCCGGCACCCAGTCGGGGGTGTATGGCACGCCGACCGCGGCCACCGCCGGACTCATGACCACGCGCGGCGCGGCCTCGGCGTTCTTCATCAACGGCACCAACCGCGCGATGTTCCGCTTCACGATGATCAATCACTTCTGCAACGACATGCCGACACTGATGGATACCACGCGTCCTTCGGACCGCATCCGTCAGGACGTGGCGCGCTCGCCGGGTGGCGACAGCCGCATCTTTCTCAACAACTGCGTCGGCTGCCACAGCGGCATGGACCCGATGGTGCAGGCCTTTGCCTACTACAACTTCGACGCCACTTCCGGCCAGATGGTCTACACCCCTGGCCAGGTGCAGGCGAAGTACTTCATCAACGCCTTCAACTTCCCGTTCGGCTTCGTGACCCCGGACGACAGCTGGGATAACCGCTGGCGCACCGGTCCCAACACGGTACTCGGCTGGTCGGGCTCGCTCCCGGGCAGCGGCAATGGCGCCAAGTCGCTCGGCCAGGAGCTCGGCGCGAGCACCACCTTCGCGCGCTGCCAGGTCAGCAAGGTGTTCCAGGCGGTGTGCTTCCGCGCGCCGGCGAGCAGCACCGATCTGGCGACGGTTTCCGCGCTCACTTCGAGCTTCACCTCCGGCGGCTACAACCTCAAGCAGGTGTTCCAGCAGTCCGCTGCGGCCTGCCCGGGGTCGTAAGGGAGCGCCCAACATGCACAGCCGTATGAGTAGTGCCATGGACAAATTGCTCGCTCGTCGCGCGCTCGCCGTCGCCGCCGCGGCCGCCACGCTCGCGGTGCTCGCCGCCTGCAGCTCCTCGGGCGGCGCGCCCACCACGGTGAACCAGCAGACGACGACCGTGACCACGCAGCAGTACACCGGTCCGCCCGCGCAGAACGCCGACATCCAGGCGTTCCAGGTCAACCTGTGGCAGAACATCATTCCCTCGAACCGCTGCGGTGGCTGCCACCACCAGGGCGGACAGTCGCCGATGTTTGCGCGCTCGGACGACGTGAATCAGGCGTACCAGGCGGCGCTGCCGCTCGTGAACCTCACCAACCCCAGCCAGTCGACCCTGGTGCTGAAGGTCGGCGGCGGACACAACTGCTGGGTCGCAGACCCCTCGGCGTGCGCCGCCACCATGCTGCAGTGGATCCAGAACTGGCTCGGCGCCGGGGCCACGTCCAGCACCTCGGTGGTGCTCACGGCGCCGCCGGTCCAGGCTGCCGGCGGCGGCAAGCAGTTCCCGGCGGATCCGACCGTCGGCAACCCGAGCTACCAGGCGAGCGTTTATCCGCTGCTCACCAGGTTCTGCTCCGGCTGCCACAACCCGTCCTCGGCGAGCCCGCAGCAGCCGTACTTCGCCGATCCGAACAACATCGACGCCGCCTATGTTGCGGCGCAACCCAAGATCAATCTCGCGCAGCCCAACCAGTCGCGCTTCTACGAGCGCCTCGCCAACGAGTTCCATCACTGCTGGCCGACGGCGAGCTCGAACGGCGCACCCGACTGTCCGGGAAGCGCCGCCGCGATGCTCGCGCAGATCACCGCCTTTGCGAACGGCATCCCGATCACGCCCATCGACCCGACCCTGGTGGTCTCGAACGCGGTGAGCCTCACCCAGGGCACGATCGCCTCGAGCGGCAGCCGCTTCCAGGGGTCGATGATCGCCCAGTACATGTTCGAGACCGGCCAGGGCTCGACCGCCTATGACACGAGCGGCGTGACGCCCGAAGCGGACCTCACGCTCTCCGGCAACGTCAGCTGGGTGGGCGGCTGGGGCCTCAGTTTCGCCATGGGCAGCTCCGCCCAGGCCTCGACCAGCGCGAGCGCCAAGTTCGCCAACATGATCCAGGGATCGGGTGAGTACTCGATCGAGGCGTGGGTGGCGCCGGCCGACGTCGCGCAGACCAACGCCTGGATCGTGAGCTACTCGGGCAGCAACACGACGCGCAACGTGACGCTCGGCCAGGCCACCGAGCAGTACGAGGGCTTCACCCGCTCGAGCGTAACCGACACCAACGGCATGCCGGCGCTCGTCACCACCACGGCCAACGGTGCCGCCCAGGCGGCCCTGCAGCACGTCGTGCTCACCTACGATCCGGTCAATGGCCAGAAGATCTACGTGAACGGCATTTTCACCGGCGACGCGGATCCCTCCAAGGGCGGCTCGTTCGCCAACTGGGACAGCAGCTTCGCGCTGGTGCTCGGCAACGAGACCAGCGGGCAGCGCCAGTGGCAGGGTGTGATCAAGATGGTCACCATGTACAACACCGCGCTCACTCAGGCGCAGATAACGCAGAACTTCAACGCCGGCGTCGGCCAGAAGTACTACCTGCTGTTCGGCGTGAGCTCGCTCACCGGCGTCAACCAGTCGTACATCATGTTCACGGCCAGCCAGTACGACAACTACAGCTACCTGTTCTACCAGCCGACGTTCATCAGCCTGGATCCGAACGCCACGATCCCGGCGAACTTGACCGTCGCGGGGCTGCGTATCGGCGTGAACGGCCTGCTGGCGCCCGCGGGCCAGTCGTTCGCGAAGCTGCAGACCGCCATCGGCGGCGCGAGCTACAACCCGAGCACCGGTCAGCAGCTCTCGCCCCTCGGCACGGTGATCCCGGTGTCGTTGGGTCCGGCCAACGACCTGTTCTTCCTGTCGTTCGACCAGCTCGGCAGCAGCACGCATACCTTCGTCGATCCGCCGGGCATTCCGACGCCGCCGGTGCCCGACAACACGCCGGTGCCCGACTATGGCATCGCGACCTACGAGCGCATCAACAACACGCTCTCGCGCCTCACCGGGGTGGCGACTACCGATCAGGTGGTGCAAACGCTCTACCTGAGCGCGCAGCAGGCGATGCCGGCGACGCCACTCATCTCGGCGTTCGTCTCCTCGGAGCAGACGGCGATCTCCGGGCTCGCGAACGCGTACTGCGGCGAGCTGATGGCGAGCGCGAGCCTGCGCGACGCCTTCTTCGGCACCGGGCTCGATGCGAGCCTCAGCGCCAGCGCCTCCGGCTTCTTCGGCGCGAGCGGCAGCGCGCAGCGCGCCATCGTCATCAACGGGCTCGCCAATGCCATCGGCACCACCGCCGCGCCGCAGATGGCGAGCGCCGTGCAGGCCGAGGTCGATGCGCTGATCACGCGCGTGCCGCAGATCAACCCGGCGGCGACCGTGTCGCAGGCGACGGTGGCGGCCTGTACCGCCGCGCTGGCGAGCGGTGCCGTGACCCTGCAGTAAGGGAAAGGATTTGAGAGGTAACCCAAGATGCTGATAGCCAAGCGTCCCCCACGGCCCACGCCGCCCGGCACCCCGTTACTGCACGAGAACCACCCGCGCCCGGTGACGCGCCGCGACTTCCTGGCGGCCGGCATGCTCGGCGCCCAGGGCATGGTGCTCGGATCCGCCTGGCTCGGCTCCCTGCTCAAGGCACAGGCGGCGCGCGCGGCCGGGCTCGACGCCGACATCGCGGCGCTCCTCGCCCAGGGGCAGTGCAACGTACCCTCGGGCTCGGGCTCGCTGCCGTTCATCGTGTTCGACCTGGCGGGAGGTGCGAACCTGGTGGGCTCCGAGGCGCTGGTGGGCGTGCAGGGCGGGCAGGCGAACTTCCTCTCGACGGCGGGCTTCGGCAAGCTCGGCGTGCCCGGCAACATGGTGCCGACGTCCAGCACCTTCGTCTCGAGCGCGTTGGGGCTCCTGTGGCACTCCGACGGCGCGATCCTGCGCGGCATTCTCACCAAGGCCTCGGTCGCGACCCAGGCGGGCGTCAACGGCGCGGTGATTCCGGCGATGTCGCAGAACGACACCCAGTCGAACACCACCAACCCGATCTACGGTATCGCCGAGGCGGGCGCCAAGGGCACGGTAGTCAATCTGGTCGGCACCAATTCCTCGGTGTCGGGCGGCAATTCGATGGCCCTCATGTACACCATCCAGCCGGCGCTCCAGCCCACCACCATCCGCCAGCCCTCGGACGCGATCGCGCTCGCACCCGTGCCGCCCGGCGGCGGCCCACCCGATCCGCTCGCGATCGCCGAGCTCGAATCGGAGACGCGCATCAGCGCCGGCACCGGCCCTTACCAGGGCGCAGGCTCGACCGGCAGCGAGTTCAGCGGTGCGCTCAGCAACCCGAGCGGCAGCACGCCGGGCGTGCAGCTCATCCCCGGCGGCGGTAGTACGGATGCGGCCCTGAAGAACCAGGTGCGCTGCTCCTACGTAAAAGCCGCCAACACGGCCAACATCTTCGCCGCCGGTCCCGCGGGGCTCGATCCCACCCAGGATCCGCTCATCGTCGGCGGCACGACACCCATTTTTACGGCGGCGGACTTCCAGAGTCAGGATGTGCAGATGACCGCCTCAGTGATGAAGCTCGTGATCGACGGCTACGCCGGCGCGGGCACCATTTCGATGGGCGGCTATGACTATCACGACGGCTCGCGTGCCACCGGCGAGACGAAAAACTTCACGGCCGGACAGATGATCGGCGCGGTGCTCGAGTATGCCTCGCGCAAGGGCACGCCGGTCATGATCCAGATCCTGAGCGACGGCTCGCTCACCGCCAACAGCATGGTCGACACCAGCACCGCCGGGCGCAACAAGCTCGGCTGGCAGGGCGACAACTCCGCGGTGGCGGCCACCCTGTTCCTGGTGTTCAGCCCGCAGGGCCGCCCGGTACTGCGCAACGGAGTCGCCGGACAGCAGATCGGCTACTTCAGCTCCGACGGCTCCGTGGTCAGCAGCTCGAGCCCCGCGGCCAACTCCATCAACCAGATCCCCGAACTCATCATGCTCAACTACATGGGACTGGCGGGCACGGACGCACAGTTCCCGACGCTGTTCCCCATGCAGGGACTCGGCACGGCCGCGCAGTTGGCGGCCATGACGGTGTTCGAGCCGATCATCTAGGCGCCGGGCGCCGCGCTTGCGCGGCACCGCTGCACACCGCCTGGGAGCCGACTGTCGCCGGGCGACGACTGTGCGACGGGTGGTGTGGGTCCTGAAGGGGCTTTCGCGCGCCGCTTCGTTGACAGTCTCGTCCGCGCTGTGCGAGGGTTCCCGCGCTTGCGCGCAGCTCGGTTCACAGCCCGAAGGATCTTCTCTTGAGCTTGCAACGACCCGACGGTCCGGCGGCGCGTGACCGCCGGTCACGCGCGCGCATGTTTCTGAAGTGCACGGCCGTGGCGCTGCTCGGCGCCTGCAGCGCGGCGCTGGCGCAGCGTGACTACGATCTCATCGCCCGCGCGGCCCCGGATTTCACCCTGCACGCCGTCGTCGGCGGCAACGTGCGTCTCTCGGAGCATCGCGGCGAGGTCGTGGTGCTGTCCTTCTGGAGCAGCGCCTGCGATAGCTGTCGCCGGCAGCTCGACGCCCTCAACCGCAGTCTCGCCACCTACCGCTCCGCCGGGCTCGCGATTTACGGAGTGGGCGTCGACGACGTCCCGGCGCGCGCGAGCGAGTATGCGCGCGGTCTGCCGGTCGCCTTCCCGATGCTGCTCGATCCGGACAAGACGGTGGGCCGCGCCTACCGGGTCGACAATCTGCCCATGACCGTGCTGATCGATCGCGGTGGCACCGTCCGCAACGTGCTGCGCGACTTCAGCGCCGAGAGCGACGACGTCTACCTGCAGGAGTTGCGGGTTCTGCTGAATGAATGATCGGAACCAACATGCCTGAAGCTCTCAAGTCGCTGCTCGGCGGTGCGCTGCTCGTCGCAACGCTGGCCGCCGCCGCGCGCGCGCCGGACCCCACACCGGCCCCGCCCGAACCGCCCGCGAAGTATCAGACCCCGCCCATGTTGCCGCCCAGGCCCTCGGCACGGGATGCCGCCTACGGGGAAACGCCCGAACCCGAATCCCCGTCCGAGGCCGAATCCCCGTCCGAGGCCGCCGCGCCCCCCGTGCGGCGTGCGACTCCGCCCATGACGCCGCCGCCGACCCCGACACGCGAGGCCGCCGCCGCACCTGCAGCGGGCGCCGCACCGACTCCCGCCCCATCGCTGTCCACGACTCCGCCCACGACGCCGCCAGCGACTCCGGCGGGCGATACGGCCGGGACTGCTGCGCCGTCCGACGGTACTTCGCCCGAGACGCGCGGGCTCGACGAGCAGGTGCAGGACCTGAAGAAGGACGTGGTCGACCTCAATCGCGACCTGTTCGTCCTCGAGGAGGAGCTGCTGTTTCCGGCCAACACCCAGGTTGCGGTGTTTCTCGCGGTCGACGTAGGCGATTTCTTCGCGCTCGACTCGGTGCAGCTGCGCATCGATCGCAAGGAGGTCATCAACTACCTGTACACGCCGCGCGAGGTCGACGCGC
>DATMMK010000039.1:0-80781 GCA_035569755.1 Steroidobacteraceae bacterium | reverse complement strand
CGATGGCGAGCGCCAGTTCGAGGTGCTCTCGACCAACGGCGACACCTTCCTCGGTGGCGAGGACTTCGACCTGCGCATCATCAACTTCCTCGCCGAGCAGTTCCAGAAGGAGTCCGGCGTCGACGTGCGCAAGGACCCGCTCGCGATGCAGCGCCTCAAGGAGGCGGCCGAGAAGGGCAAGATCGAGCTGTCCTCGACCCAGCAGACCGACATCAACCTGCCGTACATCACCGCCGATGCCTCGGGGCCGAAGCACCTCAACATCAAGCTGACCCGCGCCAAGCTCGAGTCGCTGGTCGAGGACCTGGTGCAGAAGACCGTGGCCCCGTGCCGGACCGCGATGAAGGACGCGGGGGTCGCCGCCTCCGAGATCGCCGAAGTCATCCTGGTTGGCGGCCAGACGCGCATGCCGCTCGTGCAGAAGTACGTCAAGGACCTCTTCGGCAAGGAGCCGCGCAAGGACGTCAATCCCGACGAGGCGGTGGCTGTGGGCGCCGCGATCCAGGCGGGCGTGCTCGCCGGCGAGGTGAAGGACGTCCTGCTGCTCGACGTAACGCCGCTGTCGCTCGGCATTGAGACGCTCGGCGGCGTGATGACGCGCCTCATCGAGAAGAACACCACGATCCCGACCAAAGCATCGAACACGTTCTCGACAGCCGACGACAACCAGACGGCAGTGACCATTCACGTGCTGCAGGGCGAGCGTGACCGCGCGGCCGACAACAAGTCACTCGGCAAGTTCGATCTCTCGGACATTCCGCCGGCGCCGCGCGGCATGCCGCAGGTCGAGGTGTCCTTCGATATCGACGCCAACGGCATCCTCAACGTGTCGGCCAAGGACAAGGCGACCGGCAAGGAGCAGAAGATCGTCATCAAGGCCTCGAGCGGCCTGTCCGAGGACGAGATCAAGCGCATGGTGCGCGACGCCGAGGCGCACGCCGAGGAGGACAAGCGCTTCCGCGAGCTGGTCGAGACGCGCAACAAGGCTGACGGCCTGATCCACGCGGTGGAGAAGTCGCTCCAGACGCTCGGCGATAAGGCCGACGCAGCCGAGCGCGCCCGGGTGGAGTCGGCGGTGTCGGATCTGCGCACGGCTCTCAAGGGCGATGACCGCGGCGTCATCGAGAAGAAGACCGAGGCGCTTGCGCAGGCCTCGGCCACGATTGCCCAGCGCGCCTACGCCGAGCAGCAGGGTGGGGCGGCGGGCGGACCCGAGGCGGCGGCCGGCGCCGGCGCCGGAACAGGAGCCGGCGCGGGCAAGGACGATGTCGTCGATGCCGAATTCGAAGAGGTGAAGGACAAGGGACGCAAGGCCTCCTGAGCGGGGCCGCCGGCGGCCCATGTCCAAGCGCGATTACTACAAGGTACTCGACGTACCGCGAACGGCGACCGAGGCGCAGATCAAGCAGGCGTACCGGCGCCTGGCGATGAAGTATCACCCGGACCGCAACCCCAATGACGGGGAGGCGGAGGAGCGCTTCAAGGAGGCCAAGGAGGCTTCCGAAGTGCTCACCGACCCGCAACGGCGCGCGCTCTACGACCAGCACGGACACGCCGGCATCGAGGCGGCGGCCCGCGGCGGCGGCCGTGGCGGCTTCGGGCCCGGGGACGCCTTCAGCGACATCTTCGGCGACGTCTTCGGCGACATCTTCGGCGGCGCGCGCCGCGGCGGGCGCTCGCAGGTATTCCGCGGCGCGGATCTGCGCTACGAGCTCGCGCTCGATCTCGATCAGGCCGTGTTTGGCACCACCGCCGAGATCGAGGTGGCGAAGCTCGCCGAGTGCGACACCTGCCACGGCTCGGGCGCCGCCAAGGGCAGTCAGCCCGCCACCTGTGAGAGCTGTGGGGGCGCGGGCCAGGTGCGCATCAGCCAGGGCTTCTTCCAGCTGCAGCAGACCTGTCCGCGCTGCCGCGGGACCGGCACCGTCATCAGAAATCCCTGCGACACGTGCCTCGGGCAGGGGCGCGTGCGCCGCACCCGCAAGCTCTCGGTGAAGGTACCCGCCGGCGTCGACAACGAAGATCGCGTGCGCCTTTCCGGCGAGGGCGAGGCTGGCCGCAACGGCGGGCCACCTGGCGATCTCTACGTCGAGATCCACGTGCGCGAGCACCCGATCTTCGAGCGCGACGGCGAGCATCTCTCCTGCGAAGTGCCGGTGAGCTTCGCCACCGCGGCGCTCGGCGGCTCGGTCGCCGTGCCGACGCTCGATGGCGACGTGACCCTGAAGGTTCCGGCTGAGACCCAGTCGGGGCGCGTGTTTCGCCTCCGCGACAAGGGGGTGAAGCCGGTACGCGGCGGCGCCCGCGGCGATCTCTTCTGCCGCGTGGTGGTCGAGACCCCGGTGCACCTCACGCCGGAGCAGCGTGACCTGATCCGCTCGCTCGACGACTCCCTCAAGACGCACTCGAGCAAGCACGCGCCGCGCGAGAAAGGCTTTCTCGACGGCGTGAAGCGCTTCTTCGGGTCGGACCGCGGCGAGGCCTGAAGGGGCCGCAGCACGCATGGCTTCCGATCCACGCAAGGCACCTCTCGCCCGCATCGCGCTGATCGGCGTCACCGGCCGCATGGGCCAGGCCGTGCTGCGCGCGGCTCCCGGCTTCCCGCAGCTGCTCATCACCGGCGCCGTCGCCTCGGCGGCGAGCCTCGCGCTCGGGCGCGACGCCGGCGAGGTCGCAGGTCTCGCCTCCACGAACCTGGCCGTCACCAGCGATCTCACGCGCGCGCTCGCCGACGCGGATGTCGCGATCGACTTCAGCCACGCCGCCGCCACCGGCGCGAACGTCGCCGCCTGCCGCGCGGCGCGCACTCCGCTCCTCATCGGCACCACGGGGCTCGACGCCGCGCTCGAGCCGGCGATCGATGCCGCGGCCGGCGAGATCGCGCTGCTGGTAGCACCCAACACGAGCATTGCGGTGGCACTACTCGCCGAGCTCGTGCGCCAGAGCGCGCAGGCGCTGCCCGCCAGTTTCGATATCGACGTCCTCGAGCTGCACCACCGGATGAAGCGCGATGCTCCGTCGGGCACGGCGCTCACCTTAGGCCGGGCCGCAGCGAGCGCGCGCGGATTACCGGCCCCCGCAGGGCTCACGCTCAGCCCCCGGGAGGGTGGGGATCAGGGCCGCCCTGATGGACAGATCGGGGTTACCAGCATCCGCGCAGGGGACATCGTGGGCGAGCACACCGTGCTCTTTTCCGGCCCCGGCGAGCAGCTCGCTCTGACCCACCGGGCGAGCGATAGGGAGATATTTGCCCGTGGTGCCCTGACGGCAGCGCTCTGGCTCATGTCTCGGCCCCCGGGGCGCTACAGCATGCGCGATTTTATTGGTTCAAAAACATTATCTTAGAGCTCAAGTCACGAGGTGACTTGAGCTTTGCGAGGCTCCGCTGGAGGGGAATTTTCCGTGGACACGTCGACCGCCCAACCCGTAAAATTTCCACCTAATCCGTGTACGGGTTAGTCCATGCAAGGCGGGAGGATGTTCGATGAGAACTCCTCCCGCTTTGTGTATGTGCGTGAAGGGGAAGTGAACCTGAGCATACCTGCGGTGCTCGCGCTGGCCGACGGAACGATCTTCCGCGGACAGTCGATCGGAGCCAAAGGCAACACCACAGGCGAAGTCGTTTTCAACACCGCCCTCACTGGCTATCAGGAAATTCTCACCGACCCCTCGTACGCGCGACAGATCGTCACGCTGACCTGTCCCCACATCGGCAACACCGGCGCGACTCCCGAGGACCTCGAGGCGGCGCAGATCTATCCCGCAGGTCTCATCATCCGCGATCTGCCGATCCGCTCGAGCAACTGGCGCGCGAACGAGTCGCTGCCGGAGTTTCTCGAGCGCGGCCGGGTGGTCGCCATCGCCGGCATCGACACGCGGCGCCTCACCCGCCTGCTGCGCGAGAACGGCGCGCAGGCGGGCTGCATCATGACGGGCGAGAAGGCCGACGAAGCCGCCGCCATCAAGCTGGCGCGCAAGTTTCCGGGCCTGAAGGGCATGGATCTCGCCAAGGTGGTGAGCACCAAGCGCAGCTTTCAGTGGAACGACGGCAGCGTGTGGCCCGATCCGTCACGTCCGCCGATCCGCTCGCAGCAACGGCTGCACGTCGTCGCCTACGACTTCGGCATCAAGCGCAACATCCTCAGGCTCCTCGCCGACTTCGGCTGTCGCATGACGGTGGTGCCGGCACAGACTGCGGCCACGGACGTCCTGGCGCTCGAGCCCGACGGCGTATTCCTCTCCAACGGTCCCGGAGACCCGGAGCCCTGCAGCTATGCGATCGCGGCGACCCGCAAGTTCCTCGAGACCGACGTGCCGGTGTTCGGCATCTGTCTCGGGCACCAGATCCTCGGGCTCGCCGCCGGCGCGCACACCGTGAAGATGAAGTTCGGGCATCACGGCGCGAATCACCCGGTGCAGGATCTCGAGTCGGGCCGCGTCTTCATCACCAGCCAGAATCATGGCTTCGCCGTCGACGAGTCGACCCTGCCCGCGGGCGTCAAGGCGACGCATCGCTCGCTCTTTGACGGCTCGCTCCAGGGACTCACCTTCACCGACCGGCCGGCCTTCGGTTTCCAGGGCCACCCGGAGGCGAGCCCGGGGCCGCACGACATGCGCGCGCTCTTCGAGCGCTTCAATCACCTGATGCTGCGGCGGCTGCAGGCGCAACTGAAGCTCGCCGAGGACACGCTGCGCCAGCAGGCCGGGTCGGCCCGATGAGCAGCCGGCAAAAGTCGCGCCTTTTGCCGGCGGTCGACGCAGCGATGTCCGCCACAATCGCCGCAGGCGATTTTGGCCAGTGAACTAGATGCCGAAGCGCACCGACATCGAGAGCATCCTGATCATCGGTGCCGGCCCGATCATCATCGGCCAGGCGTGCGAGTTCGATTATTCCGGAGCCCAGGCCTGCAAGGCGCTGCGCGAGGAGGGCTACCGGGTCATCCTGGTGAACTCCAACCCCGCGACCATCATGACCGATCCGGAGATGGCGGATGCCATCTACATCGAGCCGGTCAACGCGCGCACCGTGGCGCGCATCATCGAGAAAGAGCGGCCCGATGCGCTGCTGCCGACCATGGGCGGGCAGACGGCGCTCAACACCGCCCTCGATCTGGTGCGCGAGGGGGTGCTGGAAAAGTACGAAGTCGAGCTGATCGCCGCCTCGCGCGCCGCCATCGACATGGCGGAGGACCGCGAGCTGTTTCGCAACGCGATGCGCGAGATCGGCCTCGAGACGCCGCGCTCGCAGATCGCCCGCAGCCTCGATGAGGCGCTCGCGATCGCCGGCGAGATCGGCTATCCGGTGGTGGTGCGTCCCTCGTTCACGCTCGGCGGCAGCGGCGGCGGCATCGGCTACAACCGCGAGGAGCTCGAGGACATCGTGGCGCGCGGGCTCGACGCCTCCCCGACCGGCGAGGTGCTGCTCGAGGAATCGGTGATCGGCTGGAAAGAATTCGAGATGGAGGTGGTGCGCGACCACCGCGACAACTGCATCATCATCTGCTCGATCGAGAACCTCGACCCCATGGGCGTGCACACCGGGGATTCGATCACGGTCGCCCCGGCGCTCACGCTCACCGACAAGGAATACCAGCGCATGCGCGACGCCTCGGTCGCGGTGCTGCGCAAGATCGGAGTCGACACCGGCGGCTCGAACGTGCAGTTCGCGGTCAACCCCACGGACGGGCGCCTGCTCATCATCGAGATGAACCCGCGCGTGTCACGCTCCTCGGCCCTCGCCTCCAAGGCGACCGGCTTCCCGATCGCCAAGATCGCCGCCAAGCTCGCCGTCGGCTACACGCTCGATGAGCTGAAGAACGACATCACCGGCGGGGCGACCCCGGCCTCCTTCGAGCCGAGCATCGATTACGTGGTGGTGAAGATTCCGCGCTTCACCTTCGAGAAGTTCCCGGCGGCCAACGACCGTCTCACGACCCAGATGAAGTCGGTCGGCGAGGTGATGGCGATCGGGCGCACGTTCCAGGAGTCGCTGCAGAAGGCGCTGCGCGGGCTCGAGACCGGCCTCGACGGGCTCAGCCCCCAGCTTGCGCTGCCGCTCACCGATGAGACACAGGCAAAGCTCGCGCACGAGCTGCGCGCCCCCGGGGCCGACCGGTTGCTGTACGTCGCGGACGCGTTCCGCGCCGGCTGGACGCTCGCGCGGGTCGCCGAGCTCACCTACATCGACCCGTGGTTCCTCGCACAGATCGAGGAGCTGGTGCGCGAGGAGGCCGAGGTACGCACCCATGGCTTCGGGACACTGACCGCCGAGCGCTTGCGGGCGCTCAAGCGGCGCGGCTTCTCCGACGGCCGTCTGGCGAAGCTGCTCGACATGCCGGAGAAGGCGATCCGCGACAAGCGCCACGAGCTCCATGTCCTGCCGGTCTACAAGCGCGTCGATACCTGCGCCGCGGAATTCGCCACCTCCACCGCCTACCTCTATTCCACCTACGAAGAGGAGTGCGAGGCGCATCCGACCGATCGCCGCAAGATCATGATTCTCGGCGGCGGCCCCAACCGTATCGGCCAGGGGATCGAGTTCGATTACTGCTGCGTGCATGCGGCGCTGCAGCTGCGCGAGGACGGCTTCGAGACCATCATGGTCAACTGCAACCCCGAGACGGTCTCGACCGACTACGACACCTCCGACCGCCTCTATTTCGAGCCGCTCACGCTCGAGGACGTCCTCGAGATCCTGGCGGTGGAGAAACCCGAGGGCGTCATCGTGCAGTTCGGCGGGCAGACGCCGCTGAAGCTGTCGCGGGCGCTGGAGGCCGCCGGCGCGCCCATCATCGGCACCTCGCCGGATTCGATCGACGTCGCCGAGGACCGCGAGCGCTTCCAGGCTCTGGTGAGGAAGCTCGGCCTCAAGCAGCCCGCCAACGCCACCGCGCGCACCGAGGACCAGGCCGTCGCTCTGGCGCGCGAGGTGGGCTTTCCGCTCGTGGTGCGGCCTTCCTACGTGCTCGGCGGGCGCGCCATGGAGATCGTCTTCAACGAGGAGGACCTGCGCACCTACACGAGCCACGCGGTGCGGGTGTCGAACGACAGCCCGGTGCTGCTCGACCGATTCCTCGACGTCGCGATCGAGGTCGACGTGGACGCGGTGTGCGACGGCGAGGACATCCTGATCGGCGGCATCATGGAGCACGTCGAGCAGGCCGGCGTGCACTCGGGCGATTCGGGCTGCTCGCTCCCGCCCGTGAGCCTCACGCGTGAAACCCAGGTCGAGCTGCGCGAGCAGACGCGCAAGCTCGCGCGCGCGCTCAACGTCGTCGGCCTTATGAACGTGCAATACGCGATCCAGGCGGGAGTCATCTACGTGCTCGAGGTGAACCCGCGCGCTTCGCGCACCGTGCCGTTCGTCTCCAAGGCCACCGGGTTGCCGCTCGCCAAGGTCGCGGCGCGGGTGATGACGGGGCTCAAGCTGAAGCAGCTGGTCGGTGCGGTCGAGCGCCAGCCGCACTACTTCTCGGTGAAGGAAGCGGTGTTCCCGTTCAACAAGTTCCCGGAAGCCGACCCGATCCTCGGCCCCGAGATGAAATCGACCGGCGAAGTCATGGGCACGGGACGCACCTTCGGCGAGGCTTACGCCAAGGCGCAGAGCGCCTCGGGCGTGACGTTGCCGCGCAAGGGCGTGTGCTTCATCAGCGTGCGCGACCGCGACAAGCCGGGCGCGGTCGAGCTGGCAAAAAAGCTCATCGAGCGCGGCTTCGAGATGCTCGCGACCGAGGGCACGGCACGCGCGCTCACCGAGGCGGGGGTCGCGTGCCGCCGCGTCAACAAGGTGCGCGAGGGCCGGCCGCACGTCGTCGATATGATCAAGAACGACGAGATCGATCTGATCGTCAATACCACCGAGGGCAAGCTCGCCATCCGCGAGTCGAATTCCATCCGGCGCGAGGCGGTGCACCGGCGCGTCACCTACTACACGACGCTCGCTGCCGGGCTCGCGACGGTCGAGGCGCTCGACCACCTGGACGAGGTCGAGGTCAACCGCCTGCAGGACCTGCATCTGGAGGCGTCGGGGATATGAAGCGCACTCCCATGACGCTGCGCGGCGCTGAGGGTTTGCGCGCGGAGCTCAAGCGCCTCAAGTCCGAGGCGCGGCCCGCGATCATCAGGCAGATCGCCGAGGCCCGCGGCCACGGTGACCTGTCCGAGAACGCCGAGTATCACGCCGCGCGCGAGCAGCAGGGGTTCGTCGAGGGCCGCATCACCGAGATCGAGCGCAAGCTCGCCAACGCCGAGGTCATCGATCCGGCGACCCTGCCGGACACCGGCAAAGTGGTGTTCGGCGCCACGGTAGAGCTCGAGGACCGCGCCGGGGGCGCGCGCGTCGTCTATCAGATCGCCGGCGAGGACGAGGCCGACATACGCGCCGGGCGCATCTCGGTCACCTCGCCGATTGCGCGGGCGCTCATCGGGAAGTCCGAGGGTGACGTGGTCGAGGTGGCGGCGCCGGGCGGGGTGCGGTCCTACGAGATCGTCGCGGTCCGCTTCGGCTAATCCGGGATCATTATGCGCGGCAGCACCGGGTGCGGCCGGTAGAGCACGGCGACGTTGCCGATGCGTTGGACCAGGGCGCTCGTGGTGCGCGCGGCGAGTGCGCTGAAGAGCGCATCGCGTGCCTCGCGGTCGCCGCCGGGCGCCTTCACCTTGATGAGCTCGTGATCCCCGAGGGCGCGCTCGGTCTCGCGGGCTACCGCGTCGGTGAGGCCGGCAGCCCCCAGGCGCACGACGGGCTTCAGAGGGTGCGCGAGCCCGCGCAGATGCCGGCGCTGCCGCTCGGAGAGCTCGGGTGCCGGCGCCGACCCGCCTGCCGCCACGTTGGCGGCTGCGACCGCCGCCTCCGCCTTTCGGGGCGTGGTTTTCTTCACCGACTCATTGTAGAGGTAGATTGGGCGCCGATGCCTAAGCGGTCGAAAAGCAGCGATCGGTGGCTGAAGGAGCACTTCCGCGATCCGTACGTGCAGCGAGCCCAGCGCGGCGGCTGGCGCTCGCGGGCGGTATTCAAGCTCGAGGAGATCGACCAGCGCGAGAGACTACTGAAGCCCGGCGCGATCTGCCTGGACCTCGGCGCCGCTCCCGGGGCCTGGAGCCAGTACGCGCGCGCCCGGGTGGGGAGCGAGGGCCGGGTGCTGGCATCCGACCTCCTGCCGATGGAGCCGCTCGGCGGAGTCGAGTTCGTGCAGGGTGACTTCCGCGAGGAGGAGGTCTTCAGCCAGATCCTGTCGCTGCTGCCGGAGGGTCAGGTCGACGTCGTGCTGTCGGACATGGCCCCGGCCTTCAGCGGGGTGGATGTCACCGACCAGGCGCGGTCCACGTACCTCGCGGAGCTCGCCGTCGATATGGCCCGGCGCGTCTTGAAGCCGGGTGGGGACGCCCTGATCAAGGTCTTTCAGGGGACCGGCTTCGAGGATCTGGTTAAGGGCGCCCGCCGCGAATTTGGGCGGGTCAAGCTGGTCAAACCGCAGGCCTCCCGTGCGCGCAGCCCTGAGATGTATATGCTGGCCTTGCAGTATCGCTTGGTGTAGGTTCGAAAACATGGGTAGGGGCGGTATGGGGCGGCCCCACCTCGAGGACGGAAGCCTTTGAACGACTTGACAAAAAACATCCTGCTTTGGGTCGTCATCGTGATCGTGCTGTTGCTCGTCTTCAGCCGTTACATGCCGACCGCGGGACAGCCTCAGCAGATCGCCTATTCCACCTTCCTCGATGACGTGAAGAACAATCGCGTCGAGTCGGTGGTGATCCAGGGCGACATGATCTACGGGGAGCACAAGGACAAGACCGCGTTCAAGACCTTCAACCCCGAGACCGACTACACCGCGCTCATCGGCACGCTCGAGAAGGCCGATGTGCGTATCGAGGGCCAGCCCCCCAAGCCGCCGAACTACATGGGGCAGCTGCTGCTGCAGCTCGCGCCGGCGCTGCTGCTGATCGTCGTGTTCGTGTACATGCTGCGGCAGATGCAGGGCGCCTCCGGCGGGCGGGGAGCCATGTCCTTCGGCAAGAGCCGGGCGCGGCTCCTCGGCGAGGATCAGGTAAGCGTCACGTTCGCCGACGTCGCCGGGGTCGACGAGGCGAAGCAGGAAGTGGGTGAGATCGTCGACTTCCTCAAGGACCCCGGCAAGTTCCAGAAGCTCGGCGGCAAGATCCCCAAGGGCGTGCTGATGGTGGGGTCGCCCGGCACCGGCAAGACGCTGCTGGCGCGCGCCATCGCCGGCGAGGCCAAGGTGCCGTTCTTTACCATTTCCGGCTCCGATTTCGTCGAGATGTTCGTCGGCGTCGGCGCCTCGCGCGTGCGCGACATGTTCGAGCAGGCGAAGAAGCACGCGCCGTGCATCATCTTCATCGACGAGATCGACGCCGTCGGCCGGCACCGCGGCGCGGGTCTCGGCGGCGGGCACGACGAGCGCGAGCAGACACTGAATCAGCTGCTGGTCGAGATGGACGGCTTCGAGGGCAACGAGGGCATCATCGTCATCGCCGCCACCAACCGGCCGGACGTGCTCGACCCGGCGCTGCTGCGTCCGGGCCGCTTCGATCGCCAGGTAGTCGTGCCGCTCCCCGACGTGCGTGGCCGCGAGCAGATTCTGCGTGTGCACATGCGCCGCGTGCCGCTCGCCGATGACGTCAAGCCGGCGCTCATCGCGCGCGGCACCCCGGGGTTCTCGGGCGCGGACCTCGCCAACCTCGTCAACGAGGCGGCGCTGTTCGCCGCGCGCGCCAACAAGCGCATCGTCGGGATGGACGAGTTCGAGAAGGCCAAGGACAAGATCTACATGGGCGCCGAGCGGCGCTCGATGGTGATGTCGGATCACGAGAAAAAGATGACCGCCTATCACGAGGCGGGGCACGCGATCGTCGGCTTCGTCGTGCCGGAGCACGACCCGGTCTACAAGGTGACCATCATCCCGCGCGGCCGCGCGCTGGGGCTCACCTGGTATCTGCCGGAAGGCGACCGCTACAGCACCAGCCGCCGCGAGCTCGAGAGTCGCATCACCTCGCTGTTTGGCGGCCGCGTGGCCGAAGAGTTGATCTTCGGGGTCGACGGCGTGACCACGGGCGCTGCCAACGACATCGAGCGCGCCACGGAGCTGGCGCGCAACATGGTCACCAAGTGGGGCCTGTCCGACAAGCTCGGGCCGCTCACCTACTCGGAGGAGACCGGCGAGGTGTTCCTCGGGCGCAGTGTCACCCAGCACAAGCAGGTGTCGGATGTCACGGCGCACGCGATCGACGAGGAAGTGCGGCGCGTGATCGAGAACAACTACACCCGCGCCAAGGGCATTCTCGAGAGCAACCTCGAGAAGCTGCACACCATGGCCGATGCGCTCATCAAGTACGAGACCATCGACGAGGAGCAGCTCAAGGACATCATGGCCGGCAGGGCACCCAAGCCGCCGGCCGGCTGGGACGAGACTCTGTCGAACAAGCCGCCGAAGGCCGAGCCTCCCGGCAGCGCGATACCTGCGGAACAGCACTGAGCTGCCTCCTCAGATGTAAGGACAAGACGGTCGACCTGACCGATCCGGTCGTCATGGGCGTGGTCAACGTGACGCCGGATTCGTTCTCCGACGGGGGTCGTTTCCTCGACGCCGACAGGGCCGTCAGCCACGGCCTGGCGCTCGCGCGGGAGGGCGCGGCCTTCATCGACGTGGGGGGCGAGTCGACGCGGCCCGGCGCCGAGCCGGTCGGTGCACAGGAGGAGCTGCGCCGCGTCGTGCCGGTCATCGAGGGGCTCGTGGGCGCCACCGACGCTGTCATCTCCGTCGACACCAGCAAGCCCGAGGTCATGCGCGCCGCGGCGGCGGCCGGCGCTGGCCTCATCAACGACGTGCGCGCGCTGCGCGAGCCGGGAGCCCTCGAAGCGGCGCAGGAGAGCGGCTGCGCCGTGTGCCTGATGCACATGCAGGGCGAGCCGCGCACCATGCAGGCCGCGCCGGCCTATGAGGACGCCGTGGGCGAGGTGCGTGCTTTCCTGGCGGAGCGGGCTCAGGTCTGCCGTGCGGCAGGCTTTTCCGCCGACCGCCTGGTCCTCGACCCGGGATTCGGCTTCGGCAAGACTCTGGAGCACAATCTGACGCTGCTGCGCCACCTGCGCGAGCTCGGCGTCGACGGGTTGCCGCTCGTGGTCGGGTTGTCGCGCAAGTCCATGGTGGGCAAACTCACCGGCCATCCCGAGGGCGAGCGGGTGCTCGGCAGCGTGGTGCTGGCCGTGATGGCGGTGCTCGCGGGGGCGCGGATCGTGCGCGCGCACGATGTTGCGGCCACGGTCGAGGCGCTCAGAGTGGTTGCCGCGGTAAGAGGGAACTGAATGGCCCGACGATACTTCGGAACGGACGGCGTCAGGGGCCGCGTAGGCGAGCACCCGATGACGGTCGACTTTGCGCTCCACCTGGCCAGTGCCGCGGCGCGCGTGCTGGCCCCCGAGGGTGGCACCGTGCTGATCGGCAAGGACACGCGGCTGTCGGGCTACATGTTCGAGTCGGCGCTGGAAGCGGGCTTCGTCGCCGCCGGGGTCGACGTCATGCTGATCGGACCGCTGCCGACCCCCGGAATCGCCTACCTGACGACGCGCTTCGACTGCGATTTCGGCGTGGTGATCAGTGCCTCGCACAACCTCTACGACGACAACGGCATCAAGTTCTTCGATGACTCGGGCGCCAAGCTCTCCGACCAGCTGGAGGACGCGATCGAGAGCGAGCTCGCACAACCGCCGCTCACGCGTACCTCGCGCAGCCTCGGGCGCGCCACGCGCGTCGACCGCTCGCGCACCGTATATCAGGACTTCTGCGCCTCGACCATGCCGGCCGGGATCGACCTGTCGGGGCTCAAGATCGTCGTCGACTGCGCCAACGGCGCTGCCTACAAGGTGGCGCCGCGGATCCTCGCCGACCTGGGCGCCGAGATCGTTCCGATCGGCTGCTCCCCCAACGGCCGCAACATCAACGACGGCTGCGGATCCACCGTACCGGATCTGCTGCAGCTGACCGTGCCGGGCGTGCGCGCCAACGTCGGTATCGCGCTCGATGGCGACGGCGACCGGCTGGTCATGGTCGATCACCTCGGCCGCATCGTCGACGGTGATCAGCTGCTGTATGTCATCGCGCGCGCGCGCAAGCAGGCGGGAACGCTGCAGGGCCCGGTGGTTGGCACGGTGATGAGCAACCTGGGCCTCGAAGTGGGGCTGCGCGCGAGCGGCATCGAGTTCCGTCGCGCCGCGGTCGGTGACCGCTACGTGCTCGCCATGCTGCGCGAGCTGCAGGGAAGTCTCGGCGGCGAGACCTCGGGACACATCCTGTGCCTCGACAAGACCACGACCGGCGACGGGCTCGTGTGCGCGCTGCAGGTGCTGGCGGTCATGCAGCAGAGCGGGCGCCCGCTGGCCGAGCTCGCCTCCGGCATGCAGAAGTACCCGCAGGTGCTCCTCAACGTCAGGGTGGCGAAGCGCTTCGACCCCGCGGCGGTGCCGGCGGTGCAGGAGGCCCTGGCGCGTATCGAGCGGACCATGGCGGGTGAAGGGCGGGTGGTGCTGCGGCCTTCGGGCACCGAGCCCGTGATCCGCGTCATGGTCGAGGGCCGGGACGAGGGTGCAACCCGGGCCGCCGCCACCGAGCTCGCCGACGTGGTCAAGGCTGCCGCCGGCTAGCGTTGCACCACCCCCCCTCGGTCGCTATCATCCCGCGCCCCGTTGGGGGTCGAGCCCGTCTCAAAAGCTGAATCTCATGCGCCGTCCGATCGTTGCCGGGAACTGGAAGATGCACGGCTCGCGGGCCGAGAACTCGCGGCTGGCCGAGGAGCTCCTCGCCCAGGCCCCGGCCTCGGCCGCGGCCGACTGTGTCGTGTGCCCGCCGCTCGTGTACCTGCAGGAGGTCGGGCGGCTGCTGCGCGACTCGCTGTTCATCCTGGGAGCCCAGGACGTGTGCGCGGATACGCATGGGGCGTTCACGGGCGAAGTCTCCGCCGCCATGCTCAAGGACGTCGGCTGCGAATACGTGATCGTCGGTCACTCGGAGCGGCGGCTGCTCTATCGCGAGAGCGATCAGCTGGTGGCGCGCAAGTTCTCCGCAGCGCACGCCAAGGGACTCATTCCGATCCTGTGCGTCGGCGAGCAGCTCGCCGATCGCGAGGCGGGCCGCACGCGCGAGATCGTCGCGCGGCAGCTCGACGTGGTGCTGGAACTGTGCGGCGCCGGCACGCTCGAGCGCGGCGTGATCGCCTACGAGCCGGTGTGGGCGATCGGAACCGGCCGCACGGCGACGCCCGATCAGGCCCAGGAGGCTCATGCGTTCATCCGCGGCCGCATCGCAGCCCGGGATGCTAAGATTGCCGCCGCCACCCGCATTCTTTACGGCGGCAGCGTCAAGGCGGGCAACGCGGCCGAGCTGTTCAATATGCCGGACGTCGACGGCGGCTTGATTGGTGGCGCCTCGCTCAAGGCGGAAGAGTTTCTGACAATCCTGGCCGCAGCGCGGCCGGGATGAGTGGATGCATCCGATGTTACGAATGTTGTTGACGGCAGTTCAGGTGTTTTCCTCGTTTGCGATCGTCGGCCTCGTGCTGCTTCAGCGCGGCAAAGGGGCCGAGGCAGGCGCGGGCTTCGGCGCCGGTGCGTCGGGCACCGTTTTCGGCGCGCGCGGCGCCTCGACGGCGCTGTCGCGCGCCACGGCTGTCTTTGCCGCGATCTTCATGATCAACAGTCTCGCGCTTGCTTACCTTGGCACGACCGCTGGCAAGGAGCGGCCGAAGACGATCCTCGAGGAGGCCGCGGACACCGGCAAGACGGCCCCGGCCGCCGGTGGTGCGCCGCCGCCGGGCAGTGCGCCGGCCCAGGCGCCGCCGGCCGCGCCCGCCACGGCGCCTGCCTCGACTCCGGCGCCTGCGCCCGCACCGGCACCAGCGCCCAAGTAGCACGCAGGCGCGCAGGCGCCACTCTCGATGTTTGCCGACGTGGTGGAATTGGTAGACACACTAGCTTGAGGGGCTAGCGCCGCAAGGCGTGTCGGTTCGAATCCGACCGTCGGCACCAAAAACGACGACCGCGCTGCTACAATAATGGACTCTTGTCGGGGCGGGTCGGTGCGATCTGCCTTTTTAACGGCGCTCGCGCATGCTGCTGAATTACCTGCCCATCCTGATCTTTCTGGTGGTGGCCGCCGCGCTCGCCGCGGTCCTGCTCGCGCTCGGCACGGGCCTCGGGCGCTACTTCGCCCGTTTCCATGGCGACCGCGCCAAGCTCTCGCCCTATGAGTGCGGCTTCGAGGCGTTCGAAGACAGCCGCATGAAGTTCGACGTGCGCTATTACCTGGTGGCGATCCTGTTCATCGTCTTCGATCTCGAGATCGCGTTCCTGTTTCCGTGGGCGGTGGCGCTCGGGAAGATCGGGCTCGCCGGCCTCATCGCCATGGGCATCTTCCTCGCCATCCTCGTGGTGGGCTTCATCTATGAGTGGCGCAAGGGAGCGCTCGAGTGGGACTAGCGGTCGCCGAGGGCCCGGAGACCTTCGCGCAGCGCGGGTTCGTCACGACCCAGCTGGATTCCCTCATCAACTGGGCGCGCACCGGCTCGCTGTGGCCGATGACCTTCGGGCTCGCCTGCTGCGCCGTCGAGATGATGCACGCGGGGGCGTCGCGCTACGACCTCGACCGCTTCGGGGTGGTGTTCCGGCCGAGCCCGCGCCAGTCGGACGTCATGATCGTGGCCGGCACGCTGGTCAACAAGATGGCGCCGGCGCTGCGCAAGGTCTACGACCAGATGGCCGAGCCGCGCTGGGTGATCTCGATGGGCTCGTGCGCGAACGGCGGTGGCTATTACCACTATTCCTACTCGGTCGTGCGCGGCTGCGACCGCATCGTACCGGTCGACGTGTACGTGCCGGGCTGCCCGCCGACGGCCGAAGCGCTGGTTTACGGCATCATCCAGCTGCAGAAGAAGATCGCACGCACCAGCACCATCGCGAGATAGGCGGATGAAGGGGACGGACGACAAGAGCGAGTCGGTCGAGGCACTCGCGGGGAAGGTCGACGCGCGGCTCGCGACGAGCGTGCGGCGTGTGCCGGCGCTCGCGCGTGAGCTCGCCTACCAGGCCGACGCCGCGGCGCTCCTCGAGGTGTGCCGCACGCTGCGCGATGCGCCGGACCTGAGATTCCAGATGCTGATCGATCTGGCCGGGGTCGATTACCTGCACTACGGCCTGGATGACTGGCAGACAGACAGCGCCACCCGCTCGGGCTTCAGCCGTGCCCGGGGCGCGCAGCAGAGTGCGCCCGACCCGGACGCTGCCGGCCGCTTCGCCGTCGTCTATCAACTGCTCTCCATTGCCCACAACCATCGCCTGCTGCTGCGCGTCAGGTGTCCGGACACGGCCGAGCCCGCCGTCGATTCGGTGATCGACGTCTGGGCGAGCGCCAGCTGGTTCGAGCGCGAGGCGTTCGATCTCTTCGGCATCGTGTTCCGCGGTCACCCCGACCTGCGGCGCATCCTCACCGACTACGGCTTCATCGGCCATCCGTTCCGCAAGGACTTCCCGCTGAGCGGCAATGTCGAGGTGCAGTACGACCCCGACAGGCAGCGCGTGGTCTATCGCCCGGTGAGCATCGCTCCAAGGGTGCTCGTGCCCAAGGTCATCCGCCACGACCACCGTTACGAGCCGGCGCTCCGTGACCCGCAGGGGCCGCGCTGATGTCCGCCGCTCCCGTCAACGAGATCCGCAACTACACGATGAACTTCGGGCCGCAGCACCCGGCCGCCCACGGCGTGCTGCGTCTGGTGCTCGAGATGGACGGCGAGGTCATCCAGAAGGCCGATCCCCACATCGGCCTCCTGCACCGCGGTACCGAGAAGCTCGCCGAGTCCAAGCCCTTCAACCAGTCGATCGGCTACATGGACCGGCTCGACTACGTTTCGATGATGTGCAACGAGCATGCGTACGTGCTCGCCATCGAACGGCTGCTCGGCATCGCGCCCCCGGAGCGCGCGCAGTACATCCGCGTCATGTTCGACGAGATCACGCGCATCCTCAACCACCTCATGTGGCTGGGCTCGCACGGCCTCGACATCGGCGCGATGACCGTGTTCCTGCTCGCCTTCAAGCAGCGCGAGGAGCTCATGGACGTCTACGAGGCGGTGTCGGGAACGCGCATGCACGCGACCTATTACCGCCCGGGAGGGGTCTACCGCGATCTGCCGGACTCGATGCCCAGGTACCAGGTGACGCGCTGGCACTCGGCCCGGGACGTCGCGCGCATGAATGAGGCACGCAGCGGCACGATGCTGGATTTCATCCAGGCGTTCACCGAGCAGTTCCCGGCCGCGATCGACGATTACGAGGCCCTGCTCACCGACAACCGCATCTGGAAGCAGCGCACCGTCAACATCGGCGTCGTGACGCCGGAGCGCGCCATGCAGCTTGGCTTCTCCGGCCCGATGCTGCGCGGCTCGGGTGTGGCCTGGGACCTGCGCAAGAAGCAGCCCTACGAGGTGTATGCGGGCCTGGACTTCGACGTGCCGGTGGGCGTGAACGGCGACTGTTATGACCGCTACCTGGTGCGCATCGAGGAGCTGCGCCAGTCGAACCGCATCGTCCGCCAGTGCCTCGAGTGGCTGCGCGCGCACCCAGGTCCGGTGATGATCGACGACCGCAAGGTGCGCCCGCCGTCGCGTGAGCGCATGAAGGAGGACATGGAGTCCCTCATCCATCACTTCAAATTCTTCACCGAGGGCTACGAGGTGCCCGAGGGCGAGACTTACGCGGCGGTCGAGGCTCCCAAGGGGGAGTTCGGCATCTACCTGATCTCCGACGGCGCCAACAAGCCTTATCGCCTCAAATGCCGCGCGCCCGGCTTTGCGCACCTGGCGGCGCTCGAGGAGATGTGCAAGGGCCACATGCTCGCCGACGTGGTCGCCGTGATCGGCACCCAGGACATCGTCTTCGGGGAGATCGACCGGTGAGCAACGGGCGCAGTAACGTCGGCATCGCCGGCACCGCGCTGGTCAGCAAGCTGACGCTGCTCTCCGAGGAGACCCGCGCCGAGATCGACCGCTGGGTGGCGAAGTTCCCGCCCGGGAGGCAGCGCTCGGCGTGCATCGCGGCGCTGCGCGCGGCGCAGGAGCAGAACGAGGGCCATCTCACCCCCGACCTCATGGATGCCGTGGCCGAGCACCTCAAGCTCCCGCCCATCCAGGTGTACGAGGTCGCGAGCTTCTACTCGATGTTCGAGATTCACCCCTGTGGGCGTCATCACGTCAGCATCTGCACCAACATCTCCTGCATGCTGAATGGCGCCGAGGCGCTGGTGGCGCACGCCGAGAAGAAGCTCGGCATCAGGCTGAACGAGAGCACGCCCGACGGGCGCATCTTCCTCAAGCGCGAAGAGGAGTGCCTGGCGGCCTGCAACGGCGCGCCGATGATGATGGTGGATCACGTGTTCCACGAGAACCTGACGCCCGAGAAGCTCGAGCAGGTCCTGGATGAGCTGAAGTGAACGACCTCGAGCGCAAGTACGCCGACAAGATGAACCTGGTGGCGTTCGAGCCCCTGAAGCTCGAGCGCCCCTGGACGCTCGCCACCTACCGCTCGATCGGCGGCTACGAGGTGTGGGAGAAGATCCTGGCCGAGAAGCCCGACCGCGGCGCGATCATCGAGCAGGTCAAGGCCTCGGGGCTGCGCGGACGCGGTGGCGCCGGTTTTCCCACCGGCACCAAGTGGAGCTTCATGCCGCGCAATTCCCCGGTGCAGAAATACCTGGTATGCAACTCCGACGAGAGCGAGCCCGGCACCTGCCACGACCGCGACATCCTGCGCTTTAACCCGCACGCCCTCATTGAGGGACTGGCGATCGCCGGCTACGCCACCAATTCGACGGTCGCCTACAACTACATCCGCGGGGAGTTCCTGGGCGAGCCGGCCCCGCGCTTCGAGGCGGCGCTCGCCGAGGCCTACGGTGCCGGGCTCCTCGGCAGCAACATCCGCGGCTCGGGCGTCGACTTCGACCTCCATGCCTTCATCGGTGCCGGCGCCTACATCTGCGGCGAGGAGACCGGACTCCTCGAGTCGCTCGAGGGCAAGCCCGGCAAGCCGCGCTTCAAGCCGCCGTTTCCGGCGAACTTCGGCCTGTACGGCGCCCCCACGACCATCAACAACACGCTGAGCTTCGCCTCGGTGCCGACCATCCTGCGCAAGGGACCGGCATGGTTCTCGGCTCTCGGGCCAGCCAACTCGGGCGGCACGCTGATCTTTTCCTTCTCCGGGCACGTCGCAAAGCCGCGCAACCTCGAGTTGCCGCTCGGCACCCCGTTCGCGGACCTGCTGGCGCTGAACGGCGGCATGCGCGGCGCAGCGCAGCTCAAGGCGGTGATTCCCGGCGGGGTCTCGGTACCGGTGGTGCCGGGCGAGATCATGATGAAAACCAACATGGACTACGACTCGGTGAAGGCGGCCGGCTCGGCGCTCGGCACCGGCGCCGCCATCATCATGGACGAGACCACCTGCATGGTGCGGGTGCTGGAGCGCGTGTCGCGCTTCTACATGTCCGAATCCTGCGGCCAGTGCACGCCGTGCCGCGAGGGCACGGGGTGGATGAACCGGCTGCTCCGGCGGATGCTCGCCGGCGAGGCGCGGCGCGAGGAGCTCGGACTCCTGCTCGACGTCGCCAACCGCATCGAGGGACACACCATCTGCGCGTTCGGCGATGCGGCCGCCTGGCCGGTGCAGAGCTTCCTCAAGCACTACCGCCACGAGTTCGAGTACATGATCGATCACGGCGGCAGGAGCCTGGTGACCGAGAGCCTGGGAGCGCGCGCGGCCTGAGCGCTGCGCGAGGACACATGACGGACGAAGTGTTCAACATCGAGGTCGACGGCGTGCCGGTGCAGGCAAGGAAGGGTGAGATGATCATCCGCGCCACCGACCGTCAGGGCATCTACGTGCCGCGCTTCTGTTTCCACGAGAAGCTCTCGGTCGCCGCCAACTGTCGCATGTGCCTGGTGGAGGTGGAGAAGGCGCCCAAGCCCCTGCCGGCGTGCGCTACGCCAGTCACTCCGGGAATGAAGGTATTCACCAAGAGCCCGCGCGCCATCGGTGCGCAGCGCGCGGTGATGGAGTTCCTGCTCATCAACCATCCGCTCGACTGCCCGATCTGCGACCAGGGCGGCGAATGCGAGCTGCAGGATCTGGCGGTCGGCTTCGGCCGCGACGCCTCGCGCTACAACGAGCGCAAGCGCGTGGTGCAGGACGAGAACTTGGGTCCGCTGATCGCCACCGACATGACGCGCTGCATCCACTGCACGCGCTGCATTCGCTTCACCGAGGAGATCGCCGGCATCCAGGAGCTCGGCATGATCGGGCGCGGCGAGCACATGAAGGTGCGCACCTATATAGAGAGTGCGGTCAATCACGAGCTGGTGGGCAACGTCATCGACCTGTGTCCGGTCGGCGCGCTGGTCTCCAAGCCCTATCGCTTCAGCGCGCGTGCCTGGGAGATGGCCTCGACGCCGCTCGTCTCGCCGCACGACGCCGTCGGCTCCAACCTCTACGGCCACGTGCTGCGCGGGCGCCTGATGCGCGTCGTGCCGCGCGAGAACGAGGCGATCAACGAGACCTGGATCGCCGATCGCGACCGCTTCAGCTACGAGGCGGTGTACAGCCCGGACCGCCTCGAGCGTCCCCTCATCCGCCACGGCGCCGACTGGGTCGAGAGCGACTGGGAGAGCGCGCTCGAGCAGGTGGCGCGCGGCCTGCGCGAGCGGGCCGGCGCCTGCGGCTTCCTGGTGAGCCCCTCCGCGACGCTGGAGGAGCTGTATCTCACCGGGCGCATCGCCCGCGGCCTCGGCACTCACAACATCGATCACCGCCTGCGGCAGCGCGACTTCCGCGATTTCTCGGCTGACCCGGTGGCGCCGGGGCTCGGGATGCGCATCGCCGACGTCGATGCCCTGAATGCGCTGCTGATCGTCGGCTCGAACCTGCGGCGCGAGGTGCCGATCCTCGCGCACCGCGTGCGCAAGGCCGCGCGCCGCGGCGCGCAGATCGCCTTCGTGAACCCGGTGCGCTTCGCCTACCAGTTCCCGGTGGCGGCGTACCTGTCCTCGGTGCCGCGCACGATGGTGGGCGACCTCGCGGCGATTCTCGCCGCGGTAGCCGCGGCCGCAGGCAAGCCGGTACCCGCGCACCTCGCCGCCGCCACCGCGGCGGCTCAGGTCGGCGCGGAGCATCGCGCGGTCGCAACCGCCCTCGTGAGCGGCGAGCGGCGCGCGGTATGGATGGGGGCGCTCGCGCTCCGCCACCCGCAGTTCGCGGACCTGCGCGCGCTCACGGCCGCGCTCGCACAACTCTCCGGCGCCTCGTTCGGCGTGCTCGCCGAGGGCGGCAACGGCGTGGGCGCGTACCTGGCCGGTGCCGTGCCGCACCGTGAGGCGGGCGGCAAGCCGGTGGCGCAGCCGGGGCTCACGGCGCGCGACATGCTGCGCAAGCCGCTCGAGGCCTGCGTGCTCGTCGGCGGCGTCGAGCCCTCGACCGATGCGCTCGATCCGGACAGCGCCAGCGTGTTTGCCCGCACCGCCCTGGTGGTGGCGCTGACGCCGTTCGCCGGCGAGGAGCTCAAGCGCATCGCGCACGTGCTGCTGCCGATCGGCACCTTCGCCGAGACCTCGGGAACCTACGTGAACTGCGAGGGGCAGTGGCAGAGCCAGAGCGGTGCAGCCGTGCCCCTCGCTGAGGCGCGCCCGGGATGGAAGGTGCTGCGGGTGCTCGGCAATCTCCTCGACCTGCCGGGCTTCGAGTACCAGTCGTCGGAGGAGGTGCGTGAGGAGCTGCGTGCCCTGTGCGCGGGGTCCGCCGCGCAGGACTACCGGGGCGTCCACGCCGTGACCCCCGCCGGGGCGGCGAGTGCCGCGGCGATGGCCGGGGAAGTGCGCGTGGTCGATGTGCCCATGTATCAGACCGATGCGCTGGTGCGCCGGGCGCCGTCACTGCAGAAGACGCGCGAAGGGCGCACCGGGCCTGCGGCTTACTGAGGAAGCACGGTGGTGAACCTCGCCAACCTCTGGTCCGCGCTGCTCGACTTTGCCCGTTCACCCATCGGGCATTCGACCGGCTGGATCGTCGTCATCACGGTGGTGCTGATCATCAGTGTGGCGCTGCTCACCTTGTGGGAGCGCAAGGTCATCGGCTGGATGCAGCTGCGCCGGGGGCCTAACCGGGTGCGCATCTTCGGTCTGCTGCCGGGAGTAGGGCAGCCGTTCGCCGACGTGGTGAAGCTGCTGCTGAAGGAAGTGATCATCCCGGCCAACGCCAACAAGTTGCTGTTCCGCCTGGCGCCGATGATCGCGCTCGTGCCCGCCTTCGCCGCCTGGGCGGTGATCCCGCTGTCGCCCGAGGTGGTGGTGTCGCAAGCGGACGCCGGGCTCCTCTATCTCCTGTCGCTCACCTCGATGGGCGTGTACGGCGTCATAGTGGCCGGCTGGGCGGCCAACTCCAAGTACGCGTTCCTCGGTGCGATGCGCTCCGCGGCGCAGATGGTCGCTTACGAGATCGCCATGGGCTTCGCCCTGGTCGGCGTGCTCATGGCAACCGGCAGCATGAATCTCGGCACCATCGTCCGCACCCAGGAGGGTGGCATTCTCGGGTGGAACTGGCTGTGGCTGTTCCCGCTGCTCATGGTGTACTTCATCTCGGGTGTCGCCGAGACCAACCGCGCGCCCTTCGACGTGGCGGAGGGCGAGTCGGAGATCGTGGCGGGCTTTCACGTCGAGTACTCGGGGATCGCGTTCGCGCTGTTTTTCCTCGCCGAGTACGCCAACATGATCCTGATCTCGGCGCTCACGGCGGTGTTCTTCTTCGGCGGCTGGCAGGGCCCGCTCCAGGGCTACCCCGGCATGCACGGCGCGCCGTGGTGGATCGCGTGGCTCGCGGCGCCGAGCTTCCTGTGGTTCGGACTCAAGATCTTCGTGTTTCTGTTCCTGTTCCTGTGGTTCCGCGCCACCTTCCCGCGCTACCGCTTCGACCAGATCATGCGGCTCGGGTGGAAGGCGCTGATTCCCGTGACGCTGGTGTGGATCGGCGTGGAGATGGTGCTGGCGGCGTACCACCTAGGGCCGTGGGCGCGGCCCTGGTATCACTAGAGAGGACGCGATGGCCATCAATCCCCTCAAGACCTTCCTGCTGCCGGAGCTCATCAAGGGACTGATGGTCACGGCGCGCACCCTCGTTTCGAGCAAGTACACGCTCAACTACCCGGAGGAGAAGACGCCGCAATCGCCGCGCTTCCGCGGGCTGCACGCGCTGCGCCGCTATCCGAACGGCGAGGAGCGCTGCATCGCCTGCAAGCTGTGCGAGGCGGTGTGCCCGGCGGTGTGCATTACCATCGATTCGGACGTGTCTGCGGACGGCACGCGGCGCACCACGCGCTACGACATCGACCTCTTCAAGTGCATCTACTGCGGCTTCTGCGAAGAGGCCTGCCCGGTGGATGCGATCGTGCTGACGCGCATCCACGAGTACCACATGGAGCGGCGCGGCGAGAACATCATGAGCAAGGACAAGCTGCTCGCAGTGGGCGAGCGCTACGAGGCGATGATCGCCGCCGACAAGGCCGCGGACGCCCCGTACCGATGAGTACACGCGCCGACAGGGCCGCCGCGGGCGGTGCCGCATGCTGATCCAGCTGCTGTTCCATCTGTTCGCCGCCATCCTGGTGCTGGCGGCGCTCGGCGTGATCGTCTCGCGCAACCCGGTGTACTCGGCGCTCGCGCTGGTGATGTGCTTCATCACCTCGGCCGCCATCTGGCTGCTGATCGAGGCGGAGTTCCTCGCGGTGGTGCTGGTGCTGGTCTACGTCGGCGCCGTGATGGTGCTGTTCCTGTTCGTCGTCATGATGCTCGACATCAACCTGGCGGAGCTGCGCCAGGGTTTCACGCGCTTCGCCTGGCTCGGCTGGCTGACCGCGCTCGCAGTCATCGCGGAGATCACCGGTGTCGTGTGGGCGCGCGGCGGACTCGGGCTCGATGCCAGCCACGGCGGTGCCCCCGAGCCGGCCGACTACAGCAACACGCTCGCGCTGGGGAGCGTCCTCTACACCCGCTACGCCTACCCCTTCGAGCTCGCGGCGGTGCTGCTGCTGGTGGCGATCGTGGCCGCGATCTCCCTCACCATGCGCCGCCGCGCGGGCCTGAAGCACCAGGACATCAGCCGCCAGGTGGCGGTGCGGCGTGAGGATCGCGTGCGCCTGGTCAAGATGGACGCGGACAAGCGCCCGTGATCACGCTCGCACAGCTGCTGACGCTCTCGGGGGTGCTGTTCTCGCTGGCGGTCGCCGGCATCTTCCTCAACCGCAAGAACGTGATCCTGCTGCTCATGTGCGTCGAGCTGCTGCTGCTCGCAGCCAACTTCAACTTCATCGCCTTCTCGCGCTATCTCAACGACATCAACGGCCAGGTGTTCGTGTTCTTCATCCTGACGGTGGCTGCGGCCGAGTCGGCCATCGGGCTTGCGATTCTGGTGGTGCTGTTCCGCGAGCGGCGCAGCATCAACGTCGAAGACCTGAACACCCTGAAAGGCTGAAGGCGCATCCCGTGAATCCCAACGTGCTGCTCGCCATTCCGCTGCTGCCGCTCGCCGCCGCGATCGTCGCCGGCCTCGGCGGGCGCCTCATCGGGCGCGCCGGGGCGCACACCGTGACCTGCCTCGCGGTGGGCGTGTCCTGTGTGCTGTCCGTGATGGTGCTCAAGCAGATGTGGTGGGACGGCGTGCCGGCCTACGACGCGCGCGTCTATACCTGGCTGGTGAGCGACTCGATGCACATGCAGGTCGGGTTCCTCATCGACCGGCTGACCGCGCTCATGATCACGGTCGTCACCTTCGTGTCGCTGTGCGTGCACGTCTACACCATCGGCTACATGGCGGACGACCCGGGCTACCAGCGCTTCTTCAGCTACATCTCGCTGTTCACCTTCTCGATGCTGATGCTGGTCATGTCGAACAACTTCATGCAGTTGTTCTTCGGCTGGGAGGCGGTGGGCCTGGTTTCCTACCTCCTGATCGGCTTCTGGTACACGCGCCCGAGCGCGATCTTCGCCAACCTGAAGGCCTTCATCGTCAACCGCATCGGTGACTTCGGCTTCGTGCTGGGGATCGCCGGCATCGCCTACTACACCTATTCGCTCGACTACCGCGACGCCTTCGCCGCCGCCCCGCACATCGCCCGGGCTCTGCTGCCGCTCACCGGCACCACCAGCGTCAACGCGCTGACGCTCATCTGCGTCTGCCTGTTCGTGGGCGCCATGGGCAAGTCCGCACAGGTGCCGCTGCACGTCTGGCTGCCGGACTCGATGGAAGGCCCGACGCCCATCTCGGCGCTGATCCACGCCGCCACCATGGTGACCGCCGGCATCTTCATGGTGGCGCGCATGTCGCCGCTATTCGAGTACTCGGATGCCGCACTCTCGGTGGTGATGGTCGTGGGCGCGCTGACCGCGTTCTTCATGGGGCTGCTCGGGGTGGTGAACAACGACATCAAGCGCGTGATCGCCTACTCGACGCTCTCGCAGCTCGGCTACATGACGGTGGCGCTCGGGGTGTCCGCCTACGGCGCGGCGATCTTCCATCTGATGACCCATGCCTTCTTCAAGGCGCTGCTGTTCCTCGCGGCCGGCTCGGTCATCATCGCCTTGCACCACGAGCAGGACATGCGCCGCATGGGCGGCCTGGCGAAGTACATGCCGATCACGGCGGTCACCTGCTGGATCGGCGCGCTGGCTCTGGTCGGCACGCCGTTCTTCTCCGGCTTCTATTCCAAGGACGCCATCATCGAGGCTGTCGGGGAGTCACACCGCTGGGGGGCGGGTTTCGCTTACTGGTGCGTGCTGAGCGGCGTGTTCGTCACCGCGCTCTATACTTTCCGCCTGCTGTTCCTCACCTTCCATGGCCCGGAGCGTTTCCGCGAGGCGGCCGCGCACGCTGACACGGAGGACGATCACGAGGGCGGGCACGGCGGTGACCCCCGCGAGAGCCCGTGGGTGGTGACCGTGCCGCTCATCGCGCTCGCCATCCCCTCGGTACTGATCGGCGCCTTCACGGTGGCCCCGGTGCTCTTCGGCAGCTACTTCGGCCACTCGATTTTCGTGCTGCCGGCGAACGATGTTACGGCCAGGGTCGGCGAGGACTTCGGTGGCGCAGTGGCCTTTGCGCTCCACGGCCTCCTCAAGCCGCCCTTCTGGTTCGCCTCTGCCGGGGTGGCGGCCGCGTGGCTGTTCTTCCTGAAGCGTCCGCAGCTCGCCGATGCTGCCGCGCACCGCTTACCTCTCGCCTACCGGATCCTGAGCGAGAAGTATTACTTCGACTGGTTCAACGAGGAAGTTCTGGCGGCGCTCACCCGCGGCATCGGCCTGGGTCTGTGGAAGGGCGGTGACCAGGCCCTGATCGACGGCGCGATGGTCAACGGCACCGCGGAAGGCGTCGGCTGGTTCGGTGGCGTGCTGCGGCGGGTGCAGAGCGGCTATCTCTACTCCTATGCGTTCTGGATGGTCATCGGGCTCGCGGTACTGCTGGGCTGGTACCTGACTCACCCCTGAAGAGCCGCACGCGCATGCCGCACCTGCTCTCCATCCTCATCTGGCTGCCGATCGCCGCGGGCTTGGGGGTCCTCGTGCTCGGCGACCGTAACATCCGCGCCGGCCGCTGGCTCGCGCTCGTTGCATCGCTCGTGACGCTCGCCCTCACCGTGCCGCTATGGGCACACTTCGACACCGTTACGGCGGCGCTGCAGTTCCCCGAGAAGCTGCGGTGGATTCCGCGCTTCCAGGCCTACTACGCCCTCGGCATCGACGGCATCTCGCTGCCCCTGATCGTGCTCACGGCCTTCATGACGGTTCCGGTGGTGATCGCGGGCTGGACGGTGATCGAGAGCCGCCCGGCGCAGTACTACGCCGCGTTCCTCATCATGGAAGGACTCATGATCGGGGTGTTTTCCGCGAGCGATGCGCTGCTCTTCTACTTCTTCTGGGAAGCGATGCTGATCCCGATGTTCCTCATCATCGGCATCTGGGGCGGTCCGCGCCGCGTCTACGCCACTATCAAGTTCTTCCTCTACACCTTCCTCGGCTCGGTCTTCATGCTGGCCGCGCTCATCTACATGTACGTCAAGGCGGGCGACTACTCGATCGCGAGCCTGCAGGCGCTGCCGCTCACGCTCGTCGAGCAACGCTGGATCTTCCTCGCGCTCATGCTCGCCTTCGCGGTCAAGGTGCCGATGTTCCCGGTGCACACCTGGCTGCCGGACGCACACGTCGAGGCGCCTACCGGCGGCTCGGTGATCCTCGCCGCCATCATGCTGAAGATGGGCGGCTACGGTTTCCTGCGCTTCTCGCTCCCCATCGCGCCCGATGCGAGCCGCGAGCTCGATCTGCTGGTGATCGTGCTGTCGCTCATCGCGGTGATCTACATCGGCTTCGTGGCGCTGGTGCAGCAGGACATGAAGAAGCTGATCGCCTATTCCTCGATCGCACACATGGGCTTCGTGACTCTCGGCGCCTTCGTCATCTACGAGATCGTGCGGGCCACCGGCTCGAGCCACGGCGCCGGCATGGGGCTCGACGGCGCGATGGTGCAGATGATCTCCCACGGGCTGATTTCGGGGGCGCTGTTCCTGTGCGTCGGGGTGCTCTACGACCGCGTGCACAGCCGCCAGATCGCCGACTACGGCGGCGTGGTCAACACCATGCCGGTGTTCGCGGCGTTCATGGTGCTGTTTGCGCTCGCCAACACCGGGCTCCCCGGCACCTCCGGCTTCGTCGGCGAGTTCCTGGTGATCATCGCGAGCTTCAGGGCGAGCTTCTGGTATGCGGCGCTCGCCGCCGTCACTCTGATCCTCGGCGCCTGCTACACCCTGTGGCTGGTGAAGCGGGTGGTGTTCGGCGCGGTCGCGAATCCTAAGGTCGCCGCACTCGAGGACCTCAATCCGCGCGAGCTCGTGGTGCTCGGGTCACTCGCGGCTGCGGTGCTGGCAGTGGGAGTCTGGCCGGCGCCGCTGCTCAAGGTGATGCAGCCCACCATCCACCATCTTCTCATCCAGGCGATCGCGACCAAGCTGTGAAGCCATGCCCGAAAACCCGATGAGCCTCCAGAGCCTGGCGCCCGCGATCGCGGAGATCTGGCTGATCGCCGCGATCTGCATCGTGCTGCTGGTGGACGTATTCGCCGGCGAGCGCCGCCGCGGACTCACCCCCACGCTGACGCTGCTGGCGCTGGCGCTCGGCGCCGCGCTGACGGTGCAGTACGGCGAAGTGGCGCGCCGCACGGTGCTGCTGGATGGCATGTATCTCGCGGACGAGCTCGGCTGGGCGCTGAAGCTCGCCGGCTTTCTGATCGTGGCGCTGGCGCTGCTCTATTCGCGCAGCTATCTCGAGAATCGCGGCATCCTGCGCGGTGAGTACTACGTGCTGTCGCTCACGGCACTGCTCGGGATCTTCGTGCTGGTCTCGGCCAACAGCCTGCTGACCCTCTATATCGGCGTGGAGCTGCTCGCGCTCTCGGTGTACTCGATGGTGGCGTTCGACCGCGACTCGGGAGTGTCGGCCGAGGCCGCCATGAAGTACTTCGTGCTGGGGGCGATCGCCTCGGGGGCGCTGCTCTACGGCATGTCGCTGATCTACGGGCTCACCGGGACGCTGGACCTGGGCGAGATCGCCGCGCGGCTCCACGGCCCGCTGCACCCGGGCATCATCCTCGGGCTCACGTTCATCGTGGTCGCCGTGGCCTTCAAGCTGGGCGCCGTACCGTTCCACATGTGGCTCCCCGACGTGTACGAGGGCGCGCCGACCAGCGTGACGCTGTTCATCGGCACGGCTCCCAAGATCGCGTATTTCGCGCTGGCGTTGCGCCTGCTCACCTACGGGCTCGGCGGCGCCGTGGCCGAGTGGTCACAGATGCTGGCCGCGCTCGCGGTGCTGACGCTCGTGGTCGGCAACGTCGTGGCGATCGTGCAGACGAACCTGAAGCGCATGCTGGCGTACTCCACCATCGCCAACGTGGGCTTCATCGTGCTCGGCTTCGTCGCCGGCACGCCCGAAGGCTACAGCGCGGCGCTCTACTACACGCTGGTGTACGTGCTGGTGGCGCTCGGATCCTTCGGTGTCATCCTGCTCGCCGCCTCCAAGGGCTTCGAGGCTGACCGGCTCGACGACTACAAGGGTCTGTATCAGCGCGATCCCATGCTGGCGCTCGCCATGATGGTGCTCATGTTCTCGACGGCGGGCGTGCCGCCGTTCGTGGGCTTCTGGGCGAAGCTGCGGATCTTCCAGGTGCTGTGGGAGTCCCACCACCTGTGGCTGGTGGTGCTCGCGGCGGCGATGTCGGTGGTGGGTGCCTACTACTACCTGCGCGTGATCAAGCTCATGTACTTCGATCCGCCGGCCGACACCCTGCCACCGACGGCACGCTCCACCGGGGTGCGCTTCGCGCTCGGCCTGAATGCGCTCGCGGTGCTGCTGCTCGGCCTGCTGCCGGGTCCGCTGCTCGACCTGTGTGCAAGGCTGATCCGCTGAGCGCAGCGAGCGCCGCGCGCGGCAGGAAGCCGCTTCCCTCGTACAGACTCAACTACGGAGACCTCGCCATGAAACACCTGCTGCCGCGCCTGCTTTGCCTGCTCGCCATCGCCCCGCTCGGCGCCGCGCAGGCGGCCGGCCCGCCCGACTACCGCATCACCCACCAGGTCTCGCTTCCCGGGGACGAGGGTTGGGACTACCTGCTCTACGATCAGGGCGGCCGCCGCCTGTTCGTGTCCCACGGCACGCGCGTGCTGGTGATCGATGCCGACAAGCTCACCGTCACCGGCGAGATTTCCGACACGCCGGGGGTGCATGGCATCGCGCTCGCCCCGGACCAGGGGCGCGGCTACGTGAGCGCCGGCCGGGCAGGCAACGCCGTAGTGTTCGAGCTGAAGTCGGCCGCGCGCTCCAAGGACATCAAAGTCACCGGCGATAACCCCGATGCGATTCTTTACGATCCCGCCACGCACCGTGTGTTCACTTTCAACGGGCGCGGACGCAACGCCACCGCGATCGACGCCACGACCGACCAGGTCGTGGGCACCATCGCGCTCGATGCCAAGCCCGAGTTCGCCGTCAGCGACGGCAAGGGCCGCGTGTATGTGAACCTCGAGGACAAGAACAGCATCGCGGTGCTCGATCCGCAGAAACTCTCGGTCTTGAGCGTCTGGCCGGTGGCCGGGTGCGACGAGCCGTCGGGGCTCGCGCTCGATGCGGCACACGGGCGGCTGATCACGGTGTGCGACAACAAGCTGATGGCGATCGTGGACGCGACCTCCGGCAAGCTCCTCGGCACCGCACCGATCGGCGGCGGGGTGGACGCCGCCGCCTTCGATCCCGGCACCGGACTTGCGTTCGCTTCCTGCGGCGAGGGCGTCCTGACGGTGGTGCGCATCGGAGCCTCAGGTTCCCCGCAGGTAGTGCAGTCCGCTGCCACTCAGCGCGGCGCCCGCACCATGGCGCTCGACCTCGAGAAGCACCGCGTGTTCCTCGTGACGGCGGACTTCGGACCGCCGCCGCCCGCCACGGCCGCGCAGCCGCACCCGCGGCCGTCGCTCGTCCCGGGCTCGTTCCGCCTGCTGGTGCTCGAGTCCGGCTCGTGAGCCGCTACCTGCGGCGCGCGCCGCCCGCCTGCGCCGTGGTGCTGGCCGCGCTCTGGCCGCTCGCGGCCGCAGCGGCCGGGGCCGCGCCGCCGACCGCGGACGCCTCTTACGACGCCCTGGCACACGACATCTTCAAGCAGCTGATCGAGATCGACACCAGCGATTCGACCGGTAATGTGACGACGGCCGCGGAGGCGCTCGCCCAGCGCTTCCGTGACGCCGGCTTCCCGGGGGCGGACCTGGCATTGCTCGGGCCGAAGGACAGCAAGAAAAACCTCGTGGTGCGCCTGCACGGCAGTGGTGCGCACAAGCCCCTGCTGCTCATCGGGCATCTCGACGTCGTCGAGGCGAAGCGCGCGGACTGGACCACCGATCCCTACAAGCTCATCGAGAAGGACGGGTACTACTACGGTCGCGGCACGATCGACATGAAGGACGGCGATGCGGTCATGGCGGCCGCACTGATCCGCATGAAGAAGGACGATTTTCACCCGAGCCGCGACATCATCGCAGCGTTCACCGCCGACGAGGAGGGCGGGTGCTGCAACGGCGTGAGCTGGCTGCTGAAGAATCACCGCGAGCTCATCGACGCCGAGTTCGTGTTGAACCAGGACGACTGGTCGGTGATGGCGGTGCACGGCGCACCAAGGGTCGCGCGGCTCATCGCCAGCGAGAAGCTCTACTCCGACTATCAGCTGAGCGTGACCAACCGCGGTGGCCACAGCTCGGTGCCGCGCCCCGACAACGCGATCTATGAGCTCGCCCGCGCCCTCACGCGCCTCGCGCGCTTCCAGTTCCCCTTCGAGCTCAACAGCGTCAACCGCGGCTATTTCGAGCAGCTGGCGGAAGTCTCGACGGCGCAGGACGCCGCCGACATGCGCGCGCTCCTTAAAGACCCGCCGGACGCGCTGGCGATCGCGCGCCTGTCACGCGACCCGGACAACGTGTCGGTGACCCGCACGACCTGCGTCGCCACCCGCCTCGCGGCCGGCCACGCCAACAACGCCCTGCCGCAGCGCGCCGAGGCGGTGGTGAACTGTCGCATCTTCCCCGGGCATTCCAAGGAGGAGATCCGCCAGACGCTCATCAAGGCGCTCAACGACCCGCAGATCAGCGTGCGCTACGTGGCCGACGACGGCTCGATCTTCGAGCGCGGCACCGACGAGCGCGCCGTGGCGCCCGCGCCGCTGCGCCCCGAGGTGATGAAAGCGCTGACGACGCTCTCGCAGTCGGCGTGGCCGCAGGCGAAGGTGATCCCGTTCCTCGACCCGGGGGCCTCCGATGCCAAGTACACGGTCGCGGCGGGGCTGCCGACCTATACCTTCGGCGGCGTCGCCGTGGACCGTGATGACGTGCGCGCGCATGGGCGCGACGAGCGCCTCGCGGTTGCCGAGTTCTACAAGTGGAACCGGTTCTTCCAGCGCTACCTTGCGTCGCTCAGCGCGCAGTAACCGCGGTTGCGGCGAACCCGCCGCGTCAGGACATGCGCCGCGAGACGGCGATGACGCCGATCAGCACGATGACGACGTTGAGAATCCACCACGCCATCTGCTTGTGGATGAGGGTGCTCGCCCCGCCCGCGGACTGAGAGGGCGGCGCGGCGGTCGCGCCGCCCGGGAGCCGGCCGTCGAGCACCTCGCGCACCCCGTCGTGGGCCACGACGATCGAAAGTCCTGCCGGCGCCTTCGTGGTCAGATCCTGCAGCGGCACCGCCCAGGTGCCCTCAGGGCGTGCCGTCACCGGGACAACGTGGCCGCCCACGCTGACCGTGAGCTCGACGCCCGGCAGGGGCTGCAGATCGGCCGTGCGCAACACGCGCAGCACCAGCGTATCGCCCGTCGTCACGCCGTCGACCGTGACCAGGGCCGAGCGCGCCACCGGGGCGAAGACGGCGCCTGCGGACGAGCCGGCCAGCGCGGCCGTCATGCACGCGAGCGCGCTGGCGGCGGTCAATGCCAGGAGTCTCAGCACGCGCTTCATGTTAGCAGGTCGATCGCCTAACAACTCGGGAGTGCGCCGGTGCAAAATAGCCAGTGGCGCGCCGTGCGCCCTGGTGAGCGAGTGTCCCGATGCCGAGACCGAGCAAAGCCGCAGGCAGGCCCGCGGCCGGCCAGACAGAGGCAGACGCGACGACAGGTGCGGGCGCGCCGCTGCGTTATCAGCCCGGGTTCGGCAACCACTTTGCGACCGAGGCGTTGCCGGGAGCGCTGCCTGCGGGTCGCAATTCCCCGCAGCGCTGCGCGTACGGGCTTTACGCCGAGCAATACTCCGGCACCGCCTTCAGCGCCCCGCGGCACGCCAACCGGCGCAGCTGGCTCTATCGCATCCGTCCGGCAGCCGTACACGAGCGCTTCGTCCCACTCGATCCCGGCAGGCTGGTCGGGCGCTTCGACGAGGTGGCCCCCTCGCCGAATCAGCTGCGCTGGGATCCGTTGCCGGTGCCGCGCGCGGCGACCGATTTCGTCGCCGGGCTCGTGACCATCGCCGGCAACGGCTCGCCCGAGCAGCAAAGCGGTTGCGGCATTCACTGGTATGTAGCCAACCGCTCGATGGGCGGACGCTACTTCTGCAATGCCGACGGGGAACTGCTCATCGTGCCCCAGCTCGGTGCGCTGCGCCTGAGGACCGAGCTAGGGCTCATCGACGCGGCGCCGCAGGAGGTCGTGGTCATTCCGCGCGGACTGCGCTTCGCGGTCGAGCTCGCGGGGAGCGAGGCGCGTGGTTACGTGTGCGAGAACTTCGGTGCGCCGTTCCGGCTGCCGGACCTGGGTCCCATCGGCTCGAACGGTCTCGCCAATCCGCGCGACTTCGAGACCCCGATCGCCTGGTACGAGGACCGGGAAGGCGATTTCGAGCTGGTCGAGAAATTCGCGGGTCAGCTGTGGAGCGCGCGCATCGGACACTCGCCGCTCGATGTGGTGGCGTGGCACGGCAACCACGCCCCTTACAAGTACGACCTGCGGCGCTTCAACACCATCGGCTCGGTGAGCTACGACCACCCCGATCCGTCGATCTTTCTCGTGCTGCAGTCCCCGAGCGACACGCCAGGCGTGGACACGATCGACTTCGTGATCTTCCCGCCGCGCTGGCTCGTCATGCAGGATACCTTCCGGCCGCCCTGGTTCCACCGCAATGTGGCGAGCGAGTTCATGGGTCTGATCAGCGGCAGCTACGACGCCAAGGCCGAAGGCTTCACCCCCGGCGGCGCGTCGCTCCACAACTGCATGAGCGGCCACGGGCCTGATGCGGCGACCTTCGCCAAGGCGAGCCGCGCCGACACCTCGCGGCCGCTGCACATCGCCGACACGATGGCGTTCATGTTCGAGACGCGCACGGTGATTCGCCCCACGCGCTTCGCGCTCGAGGCGCCGCAGCTGCAGGGCGACTACCAGCGCGCCTGGCGTGACCTGCCCAAGGGTTTCTCCCACTAGCCGCCATGGTGGCAGTCGACGCGACCCACGATCCGCAGCTCACGAGCTGGGTAGCCTCCGCCAACGCCGCGGGGAGCGACTTTCCCATCCAGAACCTGCCGTTCGGCGTCTTTCGGCGTGCCGGCAGCCGCGAGTCCTTCCGTGGCGGTGTCGCGATCGGCGCGGAGATCCTCGATCTCGGTGCGCTCGCCGCCGCGCAGCCCTTCAGCGGGCCCGCAGGGCAGGCACTCGCCGCATCCGCACAGCCGGCGCTGAATGCCCTCATGGGCGCTGGTGCCGCCGCCGCGGCGGCGCTGCGTGAGGCACTCTCGCTGGCGTTGCGCGCCGGCAGCCCGCTCGAGCAGCGTCTGCGGCGGCTGCTCGTGCCCCAAAGCGCGGCTGAGTACACCCTGGCCGCGGAGGTTGGCGACTACACCGACTTCTACGCCTCGATTCATCACGCCACCGCCGTCGGCCGGCTGTTTCGTCCGGACAATCCGCTGCTGCCGAACTACAAGTGGGTGCCGATCGCCTACCACGGGCGCGCTTCCTCGCTGCGCGCCTCGGGTTTTGACGTCACCCGGCCCACGGGTCAGGTGCTGGCGGCGGGCGCCGCGGTGCCCGAGCTCGCCGCGACGCGCCGACTCGATTACGAGCTCGAGGTCGGAGCCTTTATCGGCCGCGGCAACGAGCTCGGGGAGCCCATCCCGATCGGCGCAGCCGAGCAGCACGTGTTCGGCCTCTGCCTGCTGAACGACTGGTCGGCACGCGACATCCAGTCGTGGGAGTACCAGCCGCTCGGGCCGTTTCTCGCCAAGAACTTCGCCACCACGGTCTCGCCCTGGGTGGTGACGCTCGAGGCACTCGCGCCCTTTCGCACACCCTGGACTCGCCCGCCCGGCGAGCCGCCGCCGCTTTCCTACCTGGACGACACCGGGGTGCGGCGTGCCGGCGGCTTCGACCTCGAGCTCGAAGTGTGGCTCGAGACCGCGAGCATGCGTGCGGCCGGACTCGCGCCGCAGCGCCTCTCGCACTCGAACTTCCGCGATTCCTGGTGGACGGTGTCGCAGATGGTGACCCACCACACGGTCAACGGCTGCAACCTCCAGCCCGGCGATCTCCTCGGCAGCGGCACGCAGTCGGGACCCACTCCCGGCGAGGCGGGCTCGCTCCTCGAGCTGAGCGGCGGCGGTAAGCACGCCATAGCGCTCGCGCGCGGCGAGCAGCGTACCTTCCTCGAGGATGGGGATCGCGTGAGCTTCCGCGCCTGGTGCGAGCGGCCGCCCTTCAGGCGCATCGGTTTCGGCGAGCTCACCGGCACCGTGCGGCCGGCGCGCGCCGCGCGTTGAGGCGCGCATGACGGCGAAGAGCTATCGTTACTACGACCTCATCCTCGGCGCCTACGTCTGCGTGCTGCTGTGCGCGAACCTGATCGGCGCTGCCAAGGTCTCGGTCGTCACGCTGCCGTGGCTCGGGCCGCGCACCTACATGGCCGGGGTGCTGTTCTTCCCGATCTCGTACCTGTTCGGGGACATCCTCACCGAGGTGTACGGCTATGCGCGCGACCGGCGCGCCGTATGGAGCGGGTTTGCCGCGCTCGCCTTTGCGGCGCTCATGTCCGCGGTGATCGTTCATCTGCCGCCGGCCGAGTTCTGGCGCAGCCGGCAGCCGGCCGTCGAGGCAATGTTCGGCAACACGCCGCGCATCATCTGCGCTTCGATCATTGCTTTCTGGTGCGGATCGTTCGTCAACAGCTATGTGCTGGCGAAGATGAAGATCTGGAGCAACGGCCGCTGGCTGTGGACGCGCCTCATCGGCTCGACGGTGTGCGGCGAGCTCATCGACACCGCGCTCTTCTACACGATCGCTTTCGCGGGCCTGTGGACGCTCAGCGACCTGGTCTCGGTCGCTCTCGATCAGTACGTGCTCAAGTCGCTCTGGGAGGTGATCGCGACGCCCGCCACCTACCGGATCGTCGCATTCCTCAAGCGTGCCGAGCAGGAGGACTACTACGATCGCGGTACCGACTTCACGCCCTTCTCGCTCACGGCATGAAGGCCGGATCCACGGCAGCAAGTTTCGGGTCGCCGGACCGCAGCGCGTTCCTTACGCTGCGATCCGGCATCCGGGGAGTCTCAGCTCACTTGCCGATCTGCTTGCTGACCTGGTTTTCCTGCTGGTTGAGCGACTTCTGCTCGGCCTTGGTGAGGTGGCCTCCGTTGGTGCTCGCCATGGTGCGCTCTTCCTGGCGGATCGCGTGATCCTCGCGGTGCAGCTGCTTGGCCTGCCCCTTGGTGATCTCGCCTTCCTTGCGCTCCTGCTTGATGCGCTTGTTCTGGTTCTTGAGGCGGTTGTTGACCTGCTCGCGGCGCGGATGGTCCTTCTGCCACTGCGTGTCGGCGAAGGCCGGGGCGGCGAGGGCGCCGAGGGTCACGGCGACGACGCCGGCGATCAGTGCGGTGCGAATCGAATTCATGGACATATCCTCCAGAAGCTGAGTTGGTTGAGCGGTCGGTATTCAGCCGGAAATGCCGGCTTCTAGGGCGTTACCAACGTCGCAGCTTTGAGTGCGCTGACGTTTGTTACGGAAAGTTAACGACGGATACTGTGTGACGCAGTTCACAACACGAAGCCTGTTTCTCAGCCTCACGCTGATCGCGAGCGCCGTGTCGGCGGCAGACGATGCGCCCTCCGGCCCGGCACGCCAGGAGCGCGCCGACGCCTGGTGGACCGGGCCGCTGCTCGCACCCAATGCCTCGACCTTCCCGGCCGGTCACGCGCTCGTCGAGACCTACGTCTTCGACGTGAACAGCAACGGGCAGTACGACCGCAACGGCAGGCACGAGCCGGCCGCGGGCGGACACGAGCTCGGCTCGCTCACCTATCTCATCTACGGCCTTACCGACCGTGTGTCCGTCGGCTTCCTGCCGCGCTTCTTCTACGACGAGCCGCCCGGCGCCCCCAACAGCTCATCGCCCGGCGTCGGTGATCTCGGGGCGCAGCTGCAGGTCGGGCTCACGAGCTTTCACGAGGGGAGCTGGATGCCCGCCACCGCCGTGGTGCTGGGGGCGACGCTGCCGACCGGGCGCTACGATCGCCTCGCGAATCCGGCCGACGGCTTCGGCGCGGGGGCCTACAGCACTTCGCTGTCGTGGTATTCGCAGGATTACCTGTGGCTTCCCAACGGGCGCATTCTGCGCGTCCGCCTCGATCTGACCTACGCGATCTCGAGCTCGGCGAGCATCGCCGATCAGAGCGTCTACGGAACTGCCGTCGGCTTTCGCGGCCGCGCCCATCCGGGGGATTCCTTCACCGCCGACGCGGCGGCCGAGTACAGCGCCACGCGCAACTGGGTGCTGGCGAGCGACCTCGTATGGGTGCACAACTCGAGCACGCGCCTCACCGGCAGCGAGCCGGCGCCGCTCGGCCCGGCCACAATCGCCGCGCAGTCGGGCTCGAGCGAGTATCTCGCCGTGGCGCCGGCGGTCGAGTACAACTTCAGCTCGCGGGTTGGCCTCATCGTCGGCGCACGCATCTTCGTCGCCGGGCGCAACACCGGCTCGAGCGTGACGACCGCGGCGGCGATCAATATGGTTTTCTGAAAGATTAACGGCAGATTAAAACTGCGCGTGCCGGACCCCTGTTTTCAGCGGGTAAACGCGCCGTGCCGTGTGCTACAGGCCTTGGGAACAGGCCGCCGGCGCCCCATTCTGACAAAGGGTCAACGCAGCGTGAGGTGACTGCGTTTTAATGCACAGAGGCTTGAACACCCCCGTGAAGCGGGAGTCTAATCCACAGACGAACTGAGGTGAGGGCTGTGAACACACTGAACGCGCGACCTGTGATCCGGACGCTGGGAGCCCTGCTGCTGGGTATCGCAGTGGCGGGCGCGCCGGCGTTGAGCTACGCGGACCACAGCGGCGGAGGCGGGCACTCCGGTGGTGGCGGCGGCGGCGGGCACTCCGGTGGTGGTGGTGGTGGCGGCGGGCACTCTGGTGGCGGCGGCGGGCATTTCTCCGGAGGCGGTGGGGGCCACTTCTCCGGCGGCGGTCACTATTCCGGGGGCGGGCACTTCGGCGGCTATTCCGGTGCCGGCCACTACGTGAATCATGGCGGCGCGTTCGTGGGCGGTTACGCCGCGGGGGCGCATTATTACTCCGGGGCGCGCGGGTACGCGGCGGCGCACTACGGCGCCGGCTACACGGCCGGCCGGGTCACCGTCCCGGCCGCGGCGCGCGGCAGCGTTCGCAGCTACGCGGGCCGGCCGTTCTACTCCGGGACCGGGCGCGCCTGGGCGGGCGGCTACTGGCGCGGCGTCTACTGGCCGCGCTGCTGGTATTACCCGGGCTATGCCTGGTTCCTGCCCGTGCTGCCCTTCGGGTACGCGACCTTCTGGTGGGGCGGGGCGCCGTACTACTACTGGGACAACCTCTATTACACCTGGAGCCCCGCGGACAACGGCTACGTCGTGACGACGCCGCCACCGGCGGGGGGCGATCAGCCCGATGAGAGCGGCACTGCGGGCGCACCCGCGGATGCGGGCGCCGACGTCTACCTCTATCCGCGCAACGGCCAGAGCGACGAGCAGATGGCGAACGACCGCTATGAGTGTCACAGCTGGGCCGCGGGTCAGACGGGCTTCGACCCGACGCGTGGCGGGCAGCAGTCCGGCAATCGCGACGACTACCGGCGCGCGATGATTTCCTGTCTCGATGCGCGCGGCTACAGCGCGCGCTGACCGCTAGCTAGTTCCCCACCTGCACGGCGTTGGCGAAGGTCCCGGGCTTGCTCGCGTTCTGCAGCAGGACGGTGGCGCTCGTGCCGTCGGCGACCGCGATGTCAGGGTGACCGTCGCCGTTCAAGTCGGCGATGGCGACGCTCAGCGGCTGGCCCATTCCGGCGTACACCGTGGCGGTGCCGAACGTGCCGGCCTGCGCGGGAGCGGCATTCTGCAGCAGCACGGACACGCCACCGGTGAAGTCAGGGTCGATACTCGCGACCACGAGATCCGGCCGGCCGTCACCGTCGAGGTCGGCGACCGCTACGTCTATCGCGCCGTCCGGCGTCGCATAGCTCACCGGCGCGAGGAACGTGCCGGGACTCATCGCGCTCTGCAGCAGCACCGAGACGCCGGGCATGCCGGTGCCATCCGTCCCCGGTCCGTAGTTGGCAACCACCAGATCGGGCAGGCCGTCGCCGTTTACGTCCGCGATCCTCACGGCCTGAGGCTGGGCGCCCGCCGGGAATGTCACCGGGGCGGCGAAGGTCACCGGCGAGGTCGAGGTCTCCACGAAAACGTAGACGGCGCCGTTGTTGCCGTTGCCGTCATAAGTCGCGGCCACGACGGCGACCTTGCCGTTGCCGATGCTGCCGATCGCGACCGAAGGCGTGAAGCGGCTGGTGGGTAGCATCATCGGTGCGAGGAACTGACCCGGATTCGCCGCATCGTGCACCAGGATGATGGCGTTGCCCGCGGGACTGTTGTCCGCGAGCGCCAGATCGCGGTTGGCACCGCTGGCGGTGAGGTCGCCGGCGACCACCTGATTGGGCTGACCGCCGGTCGCGATGCTCACCGCCGGCTGAAAGGCTCCGGCCGTCGTCCCGTGCATGAACACGGAGATGGTTCCGGAGCCCGAGTTGGAGACGATGAGATCCAACTGGCCCGATCCGGTGAGATCGGTGACGGCCATGCCTGAAGGGTTGGTTCCGGTGATGGAGTACTGGACGCCGGCGTCGAAGGTTCCCGGCGAGCTCTTGCTGCCGAGGATGACGTTGGCGAAGCCGGAATTGTTGAGGACTCCCGAGTCCAGTGTGGTGGCAACCAGGAGGTCCGGTACCCCGTCGCCGTTTACGTCGGCGACCGCGATGGAGTTGGGAACGTTGACCGGGGGCTGCGGGCCGACGAAGCATCCCCCGCCGCAGTAGTTGTCGTCGTAGCCGCCGCAACTCGCCTGAGTAAGCAGCAGCGCTGCGACGCCGGCGAGGAGCCGCAGGCGGCCCGGCGTGGCGTGCCTCATGAACAGCTCAGATTTCATGTGCGTTCCTCCGTGCAAAGTACGCCCTGAACGCGGATAACGCGCTCCGGAGCGCTGGGTTGACCGCCCCAAGCGTTAAGGCGTTCCCCCTAGAGCGTACACTGCCCCGGCGCGAGGGGGCAGAACGTGAAGCAAGTGGCAGATTCCAGAACTGTGTTCCTGTTCGACGTGGACAACACGCTGCTCGACAACGACGCCGTGCAGGCCGACCTGAGCGCGCACCTCGAGCGTGAGTTCGGCCGCGCCAGCCGCGATCGCTACTGGGCGTTGTTCCAGGAGCTGCGCGCCGAGCTGGGCTACGCGGACTATCTCGGCGCCCTGCAACGCTACCGGCTCGAGAACCTCGACGATCCGCAGCTGCTGCGGGTGTCCTCGTTCCTCGTCGATTATCCCTTTGCCGAGCGGCTCTATCCCGGCGCGCTGACGGCGCTCGCGCACTGTGGCGGTCTGGGACAGACCGTCATCCTGTCGGACGGCGATGTGGTCTTCCAGCCCCGCAAGGTGCAGCGCTCGGGGCTGTGGGCGGCGGTGTCGGGCCGCGTGCTCATCTACCTGCACAAGGAGCAGATGCTCGAGGCGGTCGAGCGGCGCTACCCGGCCGGGCACTACGTGATGATCGACGACAAGTTGCGCATACTCTCGGCCATGAAGCAGGCCTGGGGACCGAGGCTGACGACGATCTTTGCGCGCCAGGGGCACTATGCGCTCGATCCACGCGAGCTCGCGGCGTACCCGGGCGCGGACCGCACGGTCGAGCGCATCGGCGAGCTTGCCGAATGCGAGCCCAGCTGGCTGAAGGGAACGACATGACGGCAGAGCGTCCGTGGCTCACGGGGCTGAAGGAGGCGAGCGCGGCGCTACAGGGCGTGCTCGGCGCGCTGCTCGAGGCCGAGCGGCGTTTCGCACCCTTTGCCTCGCCGCTCGAGCGGCTCAAGCACATCACCACGGACCCGGCCTGGGCGTGGCTGCAGCCACTCTACGGCCTGATTGCCGACGTCGACCACGCGCTCGCCGTGGCGCGAGATTTCCCCGAGAGCGAAGCCGCCGCGATCGGCGCGCACGCGCGCGAGCTCCTGACGGGTGGCGGCGGACCCGCCGAGCAGCAGTTTCTCGAGCACTACCGCGGGATGCTGCAGACGGATCCGGCGATCGCCATGGCGCACGCGGCCGCCCTGAGCGCGCTCAAGGCGCTGCCGCTCGAGGCAGGTAGTGAGGCCGATCGCCTGCACGCGCGGCACCAGTGGAACGAGCGCCGGCGTTTCCTGCGCATGGGACCGCGCGGGCGAGGTAGCTCATAGCGCGGCGCCGGGCCTCAGGGCGGCAGTTGCCCGCGGGTCAGCCGGATCTGCAGCTCGTGCATGCGGTAGTCGATGATGAGAGTGTCGAAGGACCCGAGCAGATCCATGCCGAGCAGCAGCACTGGCTTCTCCGTCATGTGCCAGTGCTGGAACAGGTACATGTCGCCGAAGGTGATGTGCACGCCGTTGATCGTGAGACCTCCCATCTCGATCTGGGGCGCCGGCATGTTGTCCCCGCTTTGCACATCGAGCGTCACGCCGATAATCTGAGCACGCTTGGAATCGCGAGGCGGATGACGCATCAGCGCCTCGCGCAGCGGCAGATTGCCGACCGTTCCCTGAGCGCCGGTGTCTATGATGGCCTTGCAGCGGATGCCGCCCACCCGCAGGTCGGCGAGCAGCAGTCCGCCCTCGACCACCTTCAGCGGTACGACGCTGAAGCCTATGTGCGGGGGATCGCCGTGGGAGGTGGAGATCTCCAGCCGGTCATGCATGAAGTCTGCGAAGATCCGCTTGCCCGCCAGACCCTCGTTGCCGAGCACACCCTGCGCGCCTCCAAACACGTCCGGGACGACCGGGAGGGTGGTGGGCCCGAAGAGCAGGTCGCCGACCTCCATGCGCGAGACGGCAATCGTCGGTACCACGGCGGATCCGGTGAAGCCGGTGACCACGGTCGCGGCGGCCGCGCCCGGTGAGCCGAGCACCGCGGCAGTCGAGGGGATGACGGCCGAGTGGTTCGCGCCGGTGTCGAGCACGAGTCGAAAGGGACCCTTGCCGTCGATCAGCACCGGCGCCCAGATGCGCCCGATCCGGTCGCGGGTCGTCTTCGCGACGAAGCGAGGCTCCGGGGCCTCGACCACGACTTCCGAGAGCGGTGGCTCGGCCAATCCGGCCGGAGGGGCAGGCGTGGACGAGGCGGGTGCTGGCGGGGTCGGCATCGCCGCCGCGGCTGCTATTCCCGGAGCGGGTGATGGTGGCGTCTGTGCAGGAACGGCCGCCAGGGGAGCGGCCAGGAGCAGTGCCCGCAGGCAGCCCAGGAGCCGCGCGCTTGGGCGTGCGTCGGGGCGGTGCCCGCGACTCGGTTGACTGATCACGCCGCGAGAATAGCGCGGATCAGCCCCGCGCGCGGGGACCCTTACAATGCCCGCCCGGCCCGCCCGCGTACGGGCTACTATGAGTGGAGCCAGATGGGCGCAGCCAGATGAGTCGAGCCGAGTCACTCACCCACCTCGACCGGCTCGAAGCCGAGAGCATCCACATTTTCCGGGAAGTGATCGCCGAGTGCGAGCAGCCGGTGATGCTCTACTCGATCGGCAAGGACAGCGCCGTGATGCTGCACCTGGCGGTCAAGGCGTTCTACCCGGCGCCGCCGCCGTTTCCGCTGCTGCACGTCGATACGACGTGGAAGTTCCGCGCCATGTACGAGTTCCGCGACGCGCTTGCGCAGCGCGCCGGGCTCAAGCTGATCGTGCACGTGAACCAGGAGGGACTGGCGCGCGGCATCAACCCGATCACACACGGGTCGCAGGTTCACACCGACGTGATGAAGACGCAGGCGCTGCGCCAGGCGCTCGACAGCTACGGCTTCGACGCCGCCTTCGGCGGCGCGCGGCGCGACGAGGAGAAGAGCCGCGCCAAGGAGCGCATCTTCTCGTTCCGCTCGGCGCAGCACCGCTGGGACCCGCGCCAGCAGCGCCCCGAGCTCTGGTCGCTCTACAACGCGCGCCATCGTGCGGGCGAGAGCATCCGGGTGTTCCCGCTTTCGAACTGGACCGAGCTCGACGTCTGGCAGTACATCTGGCGCGAGAGCATCGCCATCGTGCCGCTGTATCTCGCCGCCCCGCGCCCGGTGGTCGAGCGCGACGGTGCCCTCATCATGGTGGACGACGAGCGGCTGCCGCTTAAGCCCGGCGAGCGGCCGGTCGTGAAGAAGGTGCGCTTCCGCACCCTCGGCTGCTATCCCCTCACCGGTGCCATCGAGAGCAGTGCCGACACGGTCGAGGCCGTCATCGCCGAGATGCTCGCGAGCCGGACCTCGGAGCGCCAGGGGCGCGTCATCGACCACGATGCGGCCGGCTCCATGGAGATCAAGAAACTGGAGGGCTATTTCTGATGGCGCGACGCCCCGAGCCAGCGACCCGCGACATCGGCGCCTACCTCGCGGCGCACGATCGCATGAGCCTGCTGCGCTTCATTACCTGCGGCTCGGTCGATGACGGCAAGTCGACCCTCATCGGGCGGCTGCTGTGGGAGTCGCAGGTGATCCTCGATGACCAGCTCGCTGCGCTCGACGAGGATACCCAAAGATTCGGCACGCGCGGCAGCGAGCGCGATCTGGCGCTGCTCGTCGACGGCCTTACGGCCGAGCGCGAGCAGGGCATTACGATCGACGTCGCCTACCGCTATTTCGCCACCGCGAAGCGCAAGTTCATCGTGGCCGACACTCCCGGGCACGAGCAGTACACGCGCAACATGGTGACCGGAGCCTCGACCGCGGACCTGGCGGTCATCCTGGTCGATGCCCGCAAGGGCGTGCTCACGCAGACACGGCGCCACAGCTACCTGGCACGGCTGCTCGGCATCTCGCGCCTCGTGCTCGCGGTGAACAAGATGGATCTGGTGGACTACGAGCGCGCGGTGTTCGAGGGCGTAGTGGCCGAATACCGCGGCTTCAGTGCACAGATCGGGCTCACGCAGATCGTGCCGATCCCGATCTCGGCCGTGTACGGCGACAACGTCACACAGCCCGGCGCCAACATGCCGTGGTTCGAGGGCCCGACATTCATCGAGCACCTGGAGAGTGTGCCGGTGGATGCGCGGCTCAGCGACCGGCCCTTCCGCCTGCCGGTGCAATGGGTGAACCGGCCGAACGGGGATTTCCGCGGCTTCTGCGGCCGGATCGTCAGCGGCCGCGTCCGCCCGGGCGAGCGGGTGCGTATCCTCCCCGCGGGGCGCGAAGCCCAGGTGCTACGCCTGGTCACCGCCGCCGGTGATCTTGAGGCCGCCGTCGCCGGCGAGTCGGTCACCGTGACCCTCGACTCCGAGATCGACGTCGGCCGGGGTGACGTCATCGCCGCCGCCGACGCCGCCCCGCAGGTCGCCGACCAGTTCGAGGCCACGATCGTGTGGCTGGGCGATGAGCCGATGCTCCAGGGGCGCACCTACCTCATGAAGGCGGGCACGCGCACCGTGTCGGCGACGGTGACGCCGCTGAAGCACAAGATCAACGTCAACACCCTCGAGCACACCGCCGCCGAGCGGCTCGAGCTCAACGACATCGGTGTGTGCGAGCTCGAGCTCGACCAGCCGATCGTCTTCGAGCCGTACGCGGAGAATCGCGACCTCGGTGGCTTCATCCTCATCGACCGCATCACCAACGGCACCGTGGGCGCAGGCCTCATTCACTTCGCGCTGCGCCGCTCGCAGAACGTGCACTGGCAGGCGCTCGACGTCGACAAGAAGCTGCGTGCCCGGCAGAAGGGCCAGCGGGCCTGCGTGCTGTGGCTCACGGGACTCTCGGGCGCGGGCAAGTCGACCATCGCCAACCGCATCGAGAAGCAGCTGGCCGCACAGGGCCGGCATACCTACCTGCTCGACGGCGATAATGTGCGCCACGGCCTCAACAAGGACCTGGGGTTCGCGGCGCAGGATCGCGTCGAGAACATCCGCCGCGTAGCGGAAGTCGCGCGCCTCATGGTCGATGCGGGCCTCATCGTGCTCGTGTCGTTCATCTCGCCGTTCCGCGCCGAGCGGCGCATGGCGCGCGGCCTGTTCGGGAGCGGCGAGTTCTTCGAGGTGTTCGTCGATACGCCGCTCGCCGTAGCCGAAGGCCGCGATGCCAAGGGGCTCTACCGCAAGGCGCGCCTTGGTACGCTCAAGAACTTCACCGGCATCGACTCGCCCTACGAGACGCCGGAGCGGCCCGAGATCCGTATCGATACGACCCGGCTCAGCGCCGAGGAGGCCGCCGACCTCGTGGTCGCGCACCTCAAGGCGGCAGGAGTGACGGGGCCGGCATGAGCGAGGGGCTCGGGTCCCTTGGCGAGCGCGCAGCCGCGATCGCGCGGGCGGCGGGCCGCGAGATCCTCGAGGTCTACGGACAGGGCGAGAGCGCACGCACGCTGAAGGAGGATGATTCCCCTCTCACGGCGGCGGACCTGCGCTCGCACCGCCTGATAGCGGACGCGCTGGCGGCTTTGACGCCCGGCGTGCCGGTGCTGTCGGAGGAGGCGCCCCGGCCGCCTTACGCCGAGCGCTCGCGCTGGCCGCGGCACTGGCTGGTCGATCCGCTCGACGGCACGCGCGAATTTCTCTCGCGTAACGGCGAGTTCACGGTGAACATCGCGCTCATCGAGGCGCACGCGCCGGTGCTCGGCGTGGTGCACGTGCCGGTGCGCGATACCACGTACTGCGGTGTGCGGGGAGAGGGCGCCTGGCGTCAGGCGGGCAGCACACCGGCACAGGCGGTACACGTGGCGGCGCGCGCCGCGGATCCGGTACGCGTGGTCGGCAGCCGCTCGCATCGCGGCGACTCGCTCGAGGGGTTCCTCGCGCGGCTCGGGCCCCACGCGCTCACGGCGGTCGGCAGCTCACTGAAGTTCTGCCTGATCGCCGAGGGTGCCGCAGACGTTTATCCGCGCCTCACGCCGACCAGCGAGTGGGATACCGCAGCGGCGCACGCAGTGCTCGTGGCCGCGGGCGGTGCGGTCGTCGAGCTCGACGGGCAACCGCTCAGGTACAACGAGCGTGAGGCGCTCCTCAACCCGTTCTTCGTTGCCTACGGTGACCAGCGGCGCGACTGGCTCGCGCTGCTTAGAACTTGAATGTCGAGAGCAGCAGGCTGGTCTCGGTCTGCGAGATTCCCTCGATCAGCCGGATGCGCGCCAGCACCCGGTCGAACCCCTCGAGGCTGTCGGCACGCAGCTCCGCGACGATGTCCCAGCGGCCGTTAGTGCTGTAGAGCGCCGCCACGGCGGGCTCGCCCCGCAGCGCGCGGATCACGGCATCGACCTGGTTACCCTCGACCGCGACCGTCATGAAGGCGCGCATGCGCTGCTCCTCGACGTCCGGCTTCAGCCGCACCGTGTAGCCCACGATCGAGCCGTTGGCCGTGAGCCGCGCCATGCGGTTCTGGACCGTTCCACGGGCCACCCCGAGCGCCTTGGCGAGAGAGGCGACCGAGGCGCGGGCGTCGTTGCGCAGCAGCCCGATAAGCTGGCGGTCGATATCATCCATCCCGCCGATGATAGAGCAAAAAGACAATATTGGATGTCTATTTGCTCAGGAAGCTGCGACTTCTGTACAGCTTTCTGTCTTTCTTTTGGTTCCGCCGGGCCCGACCATGCTCGGAGAGCGAGAGGAGGCCGGGCAACGCATGGTCCCTTGGGCGATGGTTAGGCAAGTGCCTGACTATCGCGGTGAGGGATACCGCATGCGCCGATGGCTCGCCCCGCAAGCGCGTACTTGGGAGAGCAGTCATGGTCGATTTCATCGGTATCGAGCGCGTCCGGGAGCTGGTGGCCCGCCGGGGCGCGGCGCGTTTCATCAAGGAGCTCTCGCAGGAGATCGAGAGCGACTTCCTGCGCTGGAGCGAGTTCGAGAAGTCGCCCCGCCACGCGAGCCACTCGAGCGTCGGGGTGATCGAGCTGATGCCCGCCTCCGACGGTCGGCTCTATGCCTTCAAGTACGTGAACGGCCACCCGAAGAACACGGCGGTGGGGCTGCTCACCGTGACGGCGTTCGGTGTGCTCGCAGACGTCGCCACCGGCTACCCACTGCTGCTCTCGGAGCTGACGCTCACGACGGCGCTGCGGACGGCGGCCACCTCGGCGCTGGCGGCGCGCCACATGGTCCGTCGCGGCAGCCGCGTGATGGCCCTGATCGGCAACGGCGCCCAGAGCGAGTTTCAGACGATTGCGTTCTACCACCTGCTCGGTATCCGCGAGCTGCGCCTCTATGACACCGATGCGCTCGCCACCGAGAAGCTGGTGCGGAACCTCTCGCGGCTGCACCTGCCGGGCCTCGAGGTGCTGCGCTGTGGCTCGACCGCGGCCGCGGTCGCCGGCGCGGACGTCGTCACCACCGTGACGGCAGACAAGCGCAACGCCACGATCCTGACACCGGCGATGATCGCCCCGGGGATGCACCTGAACGCCGTGGGCGGCGACTGTCCCGGAAAGACCGAGCTGCACGCTGACATTCTGCGGCGCGCCGACGCCCGCGTGGTGGTCGAGTTCGAGCCGCAATCGCGCATCGAGGGCGAGATCCAGCAGCTGTCGCCCGATTTCCCGGTCACCGAGCTGTGCGAAGTCCTCGCAGGCCGGGCGCCAGGGCGCGGCAGTGAGCGCGAAGTGACCATCTTCGACTCGGTCGGGTTCGCACTCGAGGACTTCTCGGCGCTGCGTTACCTCATGCGCATTCATCAGGAGGAGCGTGGCGGCGAGCGCCAGATCGACCTGGTGCCGGATCTGGAGGATCCCAAGGACCTGTTCGGGCTGCTGGCCGACAACGCCGTCAGGTCTGCGACGCACTCCGGAGTGACGGCGTGAGCGGCGTGCGGGCGGCGAGCCTCATCGGCGCGCCCACGGACGTGGGCGCCGCGGATCGCGGCGCCTCGATGGGGCCCGAGGCACTGCGCGTCGCCGGTCTCGCCGCGGCGCTCGCGCAGCGCGAGCTCGAGGTGCTCGACCTCGGCAACCTGAGCGGCCCGGGAAATCCCTGGCAACCGCCGCAGCAGGGCTACCGGCACCTGCCGCAGGTGGTGCGCTGGAATGAGCTGGTGCACGAGGCCGTGTACGGGCAGCTGCGCGCCGGACGGCTGCCGATCCTCCTCGGAGGCGATCACTCCCTCGGCATCGGCTCGATCGGCGCCGTCGCGCGCCACTGCCGTGAGCAGGGCCGCAAGCTCCGCGTGCTATGGCTCGATGCGCACGCCGACTTCAACACCCGCGAGCTCTCCCCGAGCGGCAACGTCCATGGGATGCCGGTCGCGGTGCTGTGCGGGTTCGGGCCGCGCGAGCTCACCCGGATCGGCGGTCACACTCCGGCCATCGACCCCGCCTGGGTGCGCCAGATCGGCATCCGCAGCGTCGATGACGGCGAGAAGCGCTTCGTGCACGAGCAGGGGCTCGACGTATTCGACATGCGCCACGTGGACGAGATGGGGATGCGCGCGACCATGGAGCAGGCGCTCGCCGGGGTGGACCAGGACACGCACCTGCACGTGAGCTTCGACGTCGATTTCCTCGACCCCGGGATCGCACCGGGTGTCGGCACGCGGGTCCCCGGCGGCCCGACCTACCGCGAGGCGCAGCTGTGCATGGAGATGATCGCCGACACGCGCCGGCTCGCCTCGCTCGACGTGGTGGAGCTCAATCCCGCCTTCGATGAGCAGAACAAGACCGCGGCGCTCGCGGTCGATCTGATCGAGTCGCTGTTCGGCAAGAGCACACTGGTGCGCCGGCCGGTATGGCCGCATCTGCGGTCGGAGCGTTCCGCACCCGCTGCATGTGCAGGCTGAAGCCGGGCACCCGCGCGCCCTTCACCTCGAACTCGGTGACGACGTCGTAGGCGTCTTCCCCGGCGCGCTGCCAGCGGCTGGCAGGGGTCGGGGGGCTCCGCGGCGTCCGCCGCACGCGCCGCTGCGCCGCTTGGCGCCCGGCGCGCGGAAAGCGCACACTGCCGTTAAAACAAGACTGTCCCCACGACGGGGATGAAAGGTGAGCGAGCCATGGCCGAGAGTGTTTACAAAATCGTCGAGCTGGTCGGTACCAGCACCGAGTCGTGGGAGAAAGCGGCTGCGGCCGCGGTGAATCAGGCCGCCAAGAGCCTCAGGGACCTGCGCATCGTCGAGGTCAAGGAGCTCGACATGCAGGTGGCCAACGGCAAAGTGACCGCCTACCGCGCCCGGGTGAACGTGTCCTTCAAGTTCGAGAGCGAAAAGAAGAAGTAGCTCGAGCCCGGCGGCGGCGGTGGCCGCCGCCGCTGGCGCTGAGAGCTCAGGCCGCTGGCCTCAGGATGAGGCGCGCTGCGTCGCGCGGCGCAGCGCTGCGCGCGCCAGCAGCCGTGTGGAATCGAGCGTCGGAAGCGGCGAGTTGCCGTCATCGATGATGAGCGGGATTTCGGTGCAGCCGAGCACCACGGCATCGCACCCGGCATCCTTCATGCGCGTGATGACTGCCTGGAAGTAGGCGACCGCCGCGGGCTTGAACACCCCGCACACCAGCTCCTCGAAAATGATCCGGTTGATCTCGGCGCGCTCGGCGCTCGCGGGGCGCTGGTATTTGAGGCCACGCGCCGTGAGCTTCTCCGGATAGACCTCGCTGTCGACCAGGTAACGCGTGCCGGTGATGCCGAGGGTGCGTAAGCCGCGCTCCACCGCCTGCGCCGCCACCACTTCGGCGATGTGCAGCCACGGGAGCGGTGAGCGCCGCATCACCCAGGGAAACGCCTGGTGCAGGGTGTTGTCGGGGCAGATGAGAAAGTCGGCGCCCGCGCGTGCGAGTTTGTTGGCCGAGGACAGGATGAGCTCCGCGACGCCCGGCCAGTCGCCGGCGTCGATGGAGCGCATATAGCGCGCCAGCGAGTGATTGTGGAGCGACACCTCGGGATGATCGAAGTCGCCGAGGAACTGCGCGCCCTCGAGGCAGACCGTGCGGTAGCAGAGCGCCGCGCCCTCCGCTGAGCAGGCCACGATCCCGATGTGCTGCGGCATGGGGCGATCTTACCGTGGTGCCACCGTAACGGGCAGGGCACAATGCGCACCCCTCGCCTCGGAAGTGGCAGCGCGCCGCACATGCGCCAACATTCACATCGGGCCGCGTTCCTCGGCGGCTGTCTGCTGGCATCGATCGGCTGCACGGCGCTCGCGGGCGACGCCCTGCTGTACCCGCCGGCTCCTCGCGGCAACGTGGTCGACGACTTTCACGGCACGGCGGTCGCCGACCCCTACCGCTGGCTCGAGGACCTCGACTCGCCGGCGACCCGTCGCTGGGTCGAGGCCGAAGCGAAGCTCACCCAGGGCTACCTGTCGGCGACCCCGCTGCGCGCCAGGCTGGCCCGGCGGATCGCCTCGCTCTACGATTTCGAGTCCTTCGGCGTTCCCTTCAGCGAGGGCGGCCGCTACTTCTACACGCACAATTCCGGCCGCCAGGACCAGGCGGTGCTCTACGTGACCGCGGATCTGCCCGCCCGGGGCGCAGTCGCCGTCGACCCCAACGCGCTCTCGCCCGAGGGCATCGTCACGGCATACGTCGCCAGCCGGGACGGGCGGCTGCTCGCCTACGGCGTGTCGGTGGGTGGCTCGGACTGGACCGACTGGCGGATCCGCGACCTCGCGACCGGCCACGACCTGCCGGACGCGCTGCGCTTCACCAAGTATTACAGCCCCGCGTTCGCGCGCGATGGCAAGGGCCTTTACTACAGCGCCTTCCCCGCGCCGCGCCCCGGCGCCGAGCTCAGCACGCGCGATCTCGACGACGCTCTCTACTACCACGCGCTCGGCACGCCCGCGGCCGCCGATCGGCGCCTGCTCTACGACGCGGCCCATCCGGACTGGCAGTATCAGCCCCACCTTTCCGACGACGGGCGCTGGCTGGTCGTCGCCTCGGGGGAGGGCGAGGTCGGCGACAAGGGGCTCGAGAACCTCTACCTCATCGAGCTCACCGCGGCGGCGCCGGCGGCACGACCGATCGTCGAAGGCTTCGAGGCGGCGTACAACTACGTCGGCTCGGACGGCGGGCGGCTGTACTTCCTCACCACGCTCGCGGCTCCGAACGGACGCGTCATCGCGATCGATCCGACCGCTCCGGCCCGCAGCGACTGGCGCACGGTGATACCCGAGGGAGCCGATGCCATCGATCTCACGACACCGAGCGTGACCCTCGTCGATCATCAGCTCATCGTCCGCAGCGTGCACGATGCGCACAGCCGGGTGATGCGCTACGGGCTCGATGGCACGCCGCGCGGCGAGATCCTCCTGCCGGGCGCTGGCACCGCCGCCGGCTTCGGCGGCCGCGCCGGCGATCGCGAGACCTTCTACTCGTTCCGCGATCTCATCACGCCGCCGACGACCTACCGTTATGACCTCGAGCAGGGGCGCAGTACCCGCTGGCACGAGCCGCAGGTCGCCTTCGACCCGCGAGCGTTCGAGGAGAGCCAAGTGTTCTATCCGGCCAAGGACGGCACCCACATCCCGATGCTGCTCGCCTACCGGAAGGGGCTGAAGCTCGATAGCGACAATCCGCTGCTGCTCTACGGCTATGGCGGCTTTGGTATCCCGAATCTGCCGAAGTTCGACGCCGCTCTCATCGCCTGGCTCGAGCGGGGCGGCGTCTACGCGGTCGCCAACATCCGCGGCGGCGGCGAGTACGGCGAGGCCTGGCATCGTCAGGCCATCCGCACGCACCGCCAGGTGGCGTTCGATGACTTCATCGCCGCCGGCGAGTGGCTGATCGCCCACCACTACACCTCGAGGCCGCGGCTCGCGATTTTCGGTGCCTCCAACGGCGGCCTCCTGGTTGGCGCCTGCATGACGCAGCGGCCGGATCTCTACGGTGCCGTGATCGCCGAGGTGGGCGTCATGGATATGCTGCGCTTTCCCAGGTTCGGGCAGGGCGCCGGCTGGCAGGGGGACTTCGGCTCCCCCGACGACCCGGAGGAATTCAAGGCACTGTACGCTTATTCGCCGCTGCACAATGTGCGCGCCGGCGTGCACTATCCGGCCACGCTCGTCATCACCGGCGACCACGACACGCGGGTGATGCCCGCCCACTCCTTCAAGTTCGCGGCGGCGCTGCAGACGGCGCAGGCGGGCGCGGCGCCGGTGCTGCTCGACGTGGAGCTCAAGTCCGGCCACGGCGGCAGCCAGACGGTCTACCGCGCGATCACCCTGCACACCGACATCTACACATTCCTCGCGCGCAATCTCGCGATGAAATAATGTAACGCGCATGGCGACACCGCTCGAGGCAGGAGCAGGTCTCAAGTCGTGGACCACGCGCCGCGAGGACAAGGCGGCGCGGCTCGCCGGCGTCGCGGCCTACGTCGACGGCAAGCTGGTGCGCCGCGCCGACATCGTGCCGGTGCTGCAAGGGCTGCTGCGCGCCGGTGACCGCGTCGCGCTCGAGGGCAACAACCAGAAGCAAGCGGACTTCCTCTCGCGCTCGCTGGTCGAGGTCGACCCCGGCAAGGTCCACGGTCTGCACATGCTGATCTCCTCGATCACGCGCCCCGAGCACCTGACACTGTTCGAGCGCGGCATCGCACGCCGGGTCGAGTTCTCCTATGCCGGCCCGCAGAGCCTGCGCGTGGCGCAGCTGCTCGAGGACGGCAAGCTCGAGATCGGCGCGCTCCATACCTACATCGAGCTGTACGCGCGCATGTTCGTCGACCTGACTCCGCACGTCGTGCTGGTGTGCGCGGAAAAGGCCGATCTCGCCGGCAATCTCTACACCGGTCCCAACACTGAGGAGACGCCGACTCTGATCGAGGCCGCGGCCTTCAGCCACGGGATCGTGCTGGTGCAGGTCAACGAGGTCGTCGACCGGCTGCCGCGCGTGGATGTGCCGGGGTCGTGGGTCGACCTGATCGTGCCCGCCGACCGCCCGTTCGCGATCGAGCCGCTGTTCACCCGCGACCCGCGCCAGATCAGCGAGCTGCAGATCCTGATGGGCATGATGGTGATCCGCGGCATCTACGAGCACCACGGCGTGACCGCGCTCAATCACGGCATCGGCTTCGACACGGCGGCCATCGAGCTGCTGCTGCCGACCTACGCCGCGGGCCTCGGCCTGAAGGGCAAGATCTGCCGCAACTGGATCCTGAACCCCCATCCGACCCTCATCCCCGCGATCGAGAGCGGCTGGGTCGAGAGCGTGTACTGCTTCGGCGGTGAGGTGGGCATGGAGGATTACGTGCGCGCGCGCCCCGACGTGTTCTTCGTCGGCGGCGACGGGAGCCTGCGCTCGAACCGCGTGCTGTGCCAGCTCGCCGGCCAGTACGGGGTCGACCTCTTCATCGGCTCGACGCTGCAGATGGACGCGGACGCCAACTCTTCCACCGTGACGCTCGGGCGTCTCGCCGGCTACGGCGGGGCCCCCAACATGGGGCACGATCCGCGCGGCCGCCGCCACCCGAGTCCCGCCTGGCTGAGCCTGGTCACCGCCGAGGGACCCATCGTGCGCGGCCGCAAGCTCGTGGTGCAGCTGGTCGAGACCTTCAATCGCGGCGGCGTGCCGGCGCTGGTAGAGTCGCTCGAGGCCGTGCAGGTCGGGCGCGACAGCGGGATGGCGCTCGCTCCCGTCATGATCTATGGGGACGACGTGAGTCACGTAGTGAGCGAAGAGGGCGTCGCGTATCTCTACAAGGCACAGGGACTGGAGGAGCGGCGCGCGGCGCTCGCGGCCATCGCCGGCGCCACCGCCATCGGCCGCGGCGCCGACCCGAGCCGCACGGCGAGCCTGCGGGCACGCGGGCTGGTCGCCTATCCCGAAGATTTGGGCGTGCAGCGCGCCGCGGCGCGCCGCTCGCTGCTCGCCGCGCGCAGTATCGAGGACCTGGTCGCCTGGTCCGGGGGCCTGTACAAGCCGCCGGCGCGTTTCCGCACCTGGTAGGACATGGGAGCGCTGCTGCAAGCACAGCTCCCGGCGCGGCATCTGCGCCGCGGCACGCAGCGCCGCGCGGCGGCGCTGGCCGAGCGCGCCGTGCGCGCCCTGATCCTCGAGGCGTTGCTCACGCCGAAGCCAGCGCTGGTCGACCAGCGCGGCCCGGGGGCGCATCGCGACCTCGATCTCGCCAAGCTGTTGCGCTCGGCGCGTGCCCTGCGCGGCACCTTTCACCGCATGGCGCTCGATGCCGCCGCCAGCACGGCCGGCGTTCGGCTGCGCGAGCGCCTGGGAGCGCTCGGCCGCGGGGGCGAGCGGGCCATGCTCGAGGCGACCGGTGGCAGCAATGCACACCGCGGCGCGATCTGGGTGCTGGGACTGCTGGTCGCCGCGACGGCGCTCGCCGGCAGCGACGCCGCGCCGCGCGAGGCGGCGGCGACCGCGGCGGGACTCGCGCGCCTGCCGGACCGTCACGCGCCGCGGCGCTTAAGCAATGGCGCGCGCGTGTGCCGCGAGTTCGGCGTCGCGGGCGCGCGCGGCGAGGCCGCGGCGGGCTTTCCGCACGTCATCGAAGTGGGACTGCCGGCGCTCGCAGCGGCGCGCCATCGGGGTGCCCCCGAATCCTGCGCGCGGCTCGATGCGCTGCTCGCCATCATGGCGAGCCTCGATGACACCTGCCTGCTGCACCGCGGCGGCTGGGCCGCGGTGCACGCGGCGCGCGGCGGTGCCCGCCGCGTGCTCGCCCTCGGGGGCAGTGCCACGGCCGCGGGCGCCGCGGCCTTGCTGGCACTCGATGCGGAGCTCATGCGGCGCAACGCCTCTCCGGGCGGTTGTGCGGACCTGCTCGCCGCGTGTCTCTTTCTCGATGATGCGGCGCAGAGCGAGGAATCATGGAACGCCTGACTTTCACCTACCCGGCTCGCGAGGCGGTGGCGCGGCGCGTGCACGTCGGGGTCGTTGGCTCGGGGGATCTGGAGGTCCTGCTCGAGCCCTCGGCGGACAGCGACGCGCACGTAGCCGTCACCACCAGCGTTGATGGTTTCGGCACCGTGTGGAAGCACGTCCTCGACCGGTTCTTCAGCCGCTTCGAGGGGGCGGCCGCGATCGAGATCAACGACTTCGGCGCGACGCCGGGCGTGGTGCTGCTGCGCCTCGAGCAGGCGGCGGAGGCGCTGCGCGCGTGAGCAGCACGCCCGAGGGTGAGCGCTTTCTCGCGCGCCGCAGCTTCATCGAGCTCAACGCGCGCGAACGGGCGCGTGCGCTCCTCGATCCGGGCACATTCCGCGAACTCGCCGGCCCCTTCGATCGCCTGAAGTCCCCGTGGCTGCCGCTGCAGGGTGTCGTCGCGCAGGCGGACGACGGGGTCGTGATCGCGCGCGGCTCGATCGACGGGGAATCCGCGGTCGTGGCCTCGATCGAAGGCGCCTATCAGGGCGGCAGCGTCGGGGAGGTCTCGGGAGCGAAGCTCGCCGGGGCGCTCGAGCTCGCGCTGCGCGACTGCGAGCGCGGGCGGGCGGTGCGTCCGGTGCTGCTGCTCGAGACGGGCGGCGTGCGGCTTCAGGAAGCGAACCTCGGGCTGGCGGCGATCGCCGAGGTGCACGCGGCCATCGTCGCGCTGCGCCGTCACGTTCCGGTCGTGGCGGTGGTGGCCGGCATGGTCGGCTGCTTCGGCGGCATGTCGCTCGCGGCGGCACTCTGCAGCCACCTGATCGTGACGCGCCAGGCCCGGCTCGGCATGAACGGACCGGAGGTGATCGAGCAGGAGGCGGGACTCGCCGAGCTCGATGCCGCCGACCGCGCGCTCATCTGGGCTCTGATGGGGGGCGAGCAGCGCCAGGCGACCGGCTTTGCGGATGTGCTCGTCGAGGACGATTCCGATGCGATCGCAGCGCAAGTGCGCCGCGCATTCGCGGCCCCGGCTCCGGCGCCACGCAGCGAGCAGGTCGAGGGGCTCATCGCGCGCCTCGCCGGCATCGACGGCGAGCGGCCGCCCGAGCCCGCCGCGCTGCGCGCGCTGTGGGGCCGCGGGACTTAAAGCCGTGAGCGCGGATCCCCCCGTCTCGACGATCGGCCTGCGCTGGCTGGAGGGGCTCACCGGCTCGGCGGGGATCCTCGATCTGCCGCCGCGCACGGTGCGCGTCGCCGACGTGCCACTCGGGCCCGAGGTGGCGCGGTTCATCGCGGTGGTCCCGGATCCCGACAATCGCTTTCCGCGCGCCCGCGCGGGCGAGGTTGGACTCGACGAAGCTCTGGGGCTGGCGCGCGAGGTGCGCCGTACCATCGCGGAGGATGCGCGGCGCAGGCCGCGTGCAATCATCGCGCTCGTCGATGTCACGAGTCAGGCCTATGGCCGGCGCGAGGAGCTCCTCGGCATTCACCTCGCGGGCGCTGCGGCCGTCGATGCCTACGCCAGTGCCCGGCTCGCGGGCCACCCGCTGGTCGCGCTGCTGGTCGGCAAGGCCATCTCGGGCGGTTTCCTGACCCACGGCTATCAGGCGAGCCGGATTCTGGCGCTCGACTCGCCCGAGGTGCTGGTGCACGCCATGAGCAAGCAGGCCGCGGCGCGAGTCACGCGCCGCACGGTGGAGGAGCTCGAGCAGCTCGGCGAGCGCGTAGCGCCGATGGCCTACGACGTACGCTCGTATGCAAAACTCGGACTCCTGCATCGCCTGATCGCTGGCGTCAATGCCGCAGCGCCCGCACCTCAGGACTTCGAGCGCGTGCGCGCCGAGCTCATCGCCGCCGTCGCCGCGGCGCGTGCCGGCGCGCGCGATCTCTCCACCCGGCTGAGCTCCGCGGCGGCGCAAACGGGCCGCGCCGCCTCGATCGCCGTACGCAGCCGCCTCGCCGAGCAGTGGGATGCACCCTGAGCTGTCAACGCATGCCCTGCTGCGGCTCGCGGACCCGCGCGCGCTCGCCGGGACAATTCCCGCCTGGGCCGAGCGCTCGCTCGCGCGTGCCCCCTGGGTGGTATTGCGGCGGGCAAGAAGCCGCGACGGCCTGCTGCCGGTCGGGGTGCGGGGCGTCACGCGCGCCGAGCGGCTCGCGGCCTGGCTTGATCCTCGCGCGGCGCTCGAGTCGCTGACACCGCGGCAGCTCGCCGCGCGGGCCGACTGGCGCGGCGCGGCGCGCGTGCCGGCGCTGGCGGCCCTCGAGGAGGTTGCCGTGCTGATGCACGCTCATGAGCTCCTCTGGGGTCCCTGCGGAAGCGTCGGCTTTGAGCTGGCGAGTGGCGTCGCGACTGCGACCGAGGACAGCGACCTCGATCTGATGATCGAGACCGCAGTGCCCCTGGCACGTGCGGTGGCGGCGGAGCTGCATGCGGCGCTCACGCGGCTGCCGGTGCGCTGCGACGTCCTGCTCGAGGGGCCGCAGGGAGCGGTGTCACTCGAGGAGTACGCGGCCGCCCGCACACCCTGCGTGCTGCGCACGAGCGAGGGTCCGCGCCTCGTGCACGACCCCTGGGGCGGCGCCGCAGCGGCTGCCTGATGCGGCTCGCGCTGCTCTTTCCCGGCCAGGGGACGCACACGCCGGGGTTCCTCGGTCGACTGCCGGCACACCCGGCGGTGCGGGCGACGCTCGAGGAAGCCGCCCGAGCCCTCGGGGCCGAGGCCGGGCAACTCGATAGCGCCGCCGCGCTCGAGTCGACGGCTGCAGTACAACTCAGCACCGTGATTGCCGGGGTTGCCGTGGCGCGTGCCCTCGCGGCCGAGGGGATCGAGGCCGACGCCGTCGCGGGCCTTTCGGTCGGGGCGTTTGCGGCCGCGGTGGCGAGCGGGGCCCTGACCTTCCCCGACGCGCTCGCCCTGGTGAAGCTGCGCGGTGAGGCGATGGCCCGGGCCGTACCGCAGGGCCACGGCATGAGCGCGATTCTCGGCCTCGGGGAGCGCGACGCGCGCGCACTCATTGCGCGGGTGAGCACCCGGGCGCCACTCTACCTGGCGAGCGTCAACGGGCCGAGCGAGCTCGTCGTCTCGGGGTCCGACGAAGCGCTCAGCCTCGCCGCGGATGAGGCGCACGCCGCCGGCGCTGCCATGCGCCGGCTGCGTCTGGCGATCCCATCACACTGCCCGCTGATGGAGGGCGTGTCGGCGCGGCTGCGCGCGGCCCTCGGGGGCGTCGCGGTGCGCGCGCCGCGCGCGGCCTACGTGAGCAATTGCCGGGCGCGCGTCGCGCATGAGGGGCGCGAAGTGGCCGAGGACCTGATCGAGAACGTCTCGCACACCGTGCGCTGGCACGATTCGGTGACGCTGCTCTTCGAGCTCGGCTGCCGGATGTTCGTCGAGACGCCGCCGGGGGCCGTGCTCAGCAATCTGGTGCAGGCCTCGTTCCCGGAGGCGCGCGCCGTGGCGTTGGAGGAAGTGCCGATCGCGACGGCCGTTGCCCTGTGCGCGCGTAGGGTTTGAGCGGGCACTCAGGGGGATGCTGGTTTGGCGCGTCGCGCTCGCCACGCCGAGAGCTCGCCGACCACGCCGCTGCGGAACGACAGCACGCACGCGACGAAAATCGCGCCGATGATGGCGGTGACCCAGCCGCCGACCAGGTCGGACAGATACTGCTGCAGGGTCACGACCACCGCGGCGCCGAGCACCGGGCCGAGGAAGGTTCCGGTGCCGCCGAGCAGCGTCATCAGGATCACGTCTCCCGAGGTCGACTGATCGACGTCACTCAGGGTCACGAAGCCGAATACCAGCGCCTTGAGCGAGCCGGCGAGGCCGGCGAGGGTCGCCGACAGGACGAAGGCGAGCAGCTTGTAGCGGTTGATCTCGTAGCCGAGCGAGGTGGCGCGTGGCTCATTGTCGCGGATCGCCTTCAGCACCTGGCCGAAGGGCGAGTGGACCACACGGCGAATGAAGAGAAACACCGCGATGAAAACGGCCAGCACCACGTAATAGAGCACCAGGTCCGACTTCAGTGGCAGGAACCCGAGGAGCTTGCCGCGCGGCACGCCCTGCAGCCCATTCTCGCCGCCGGTGAACGGCGCCTCGAGGCACACGAAGTACACGAGCTGGGCGAGCGCGAGCGTGATCATCGCGAAGTAGATACCCTGGCGGCGGATGGCGAGCGCGCCGACCACGAGCCCGAGGAGCGCGGCGACCACCACGCCCGCGAGAATCGCCGCCCCCGGGCCCCAGGCGTGCGCGCTGAGGAGCCAACCGGTCGCGTAAGCCGCGGAGCCGAAGAAGGCCGCGTGCCCGAACGACAGCATGCGGCCGAAGCCGAGCAGCAGGTTGTAGGCACAGGCGAACATCGCCACGCACAGCAGCTGCATCATGAACACCGGATAGATCCCGAGCAGCGGCACGCACAGGGCAAAGAGCCCGAGCAGCGCGTAGAGGATCGCAGTGGCGCGCACGCGGTCAGTCCTTGCCGAACAGGCCCGTGGGCCGCAGGATCAGCACCAGCGCCATGACGAGGAAGATCACGACGCTGGAGGCCTCCGGGTATATGACCTTGGTGAAGCCCTCGACCACCCCGAGCACCAGGCCGCTGACGATCGAGCCGACGATCGATCCCATCCCACCGATCACGACTACCGCGAACACCACGATGACGAGCGAGCTTCCCATGTGCGAGTTCACCAGCACGATCGGGGAGGCGAGCACGCCGGCGAGCGCGGCGAGCGCCACGCCGCCGCCGTAGGTCGCCGCGACCAGCAGCGGCACGTTGACGCCGAAGGCCTGCAGGAGCGGTGCGTTCTCGGTGGCGGCGCGCAGCGTCGCACCGAGCCGCGTACGCTCGATCACGAACCAGGTGCTGAAGCACACCGCGAGCGACACGACGATCACCCAGGCGCGATACACCGGCAGGAACATGAAGCCGAGATTCACGACGCCGGCGAGTGCGGTCGGCACCGGATACGACTGGCCGGTAGCCCCGAAGACCTGGTGCAGCGAGCCCTGGCAGATCAGGGCGAGCCCGAAGGTGAGCAGCAGCCCGTAAAGGGGGTCGAGTCCGTACACGTGGCGCAGCAACAGGCGCTCGACCACGACGCCGACGAGTCCGACGGCGAGCGGGGCGAGCAGCAGCGAGACCCAGTAGCTGATGCCGAGCCACTGCAGTCCGAGCAGCGCCGCAAACGCGCCGAGCGTGTAGAAGGCGCCGTGCGCGAAATTGACCACGCGCATCAGCCCGAAGATCACCGCGAGCCCGAGGCTCAGCATCGCGTAGAACGAGCCGTTCACCAGCCCGAGCATCAGCTGGCCGAGGATCGCGGCCACCGGGATGCCGAAGACGGTCGTCACGGCGGTCGGGCCGGGCGCGCGCGCAGTACGTCAGGCCGCTTGGGGTCAGCCTACTTGGGCGCGGGCGCGAGCGGGCATAGTCCCGTGATCGGGCCGAAGGCCTCCTCGCCGCTCATCTTCTTCACCACCTTGTAGTAGTCCCACGGGTACTTCGACTCCTGCGGGGTCTTCACCTGCATCACGTACATGTCGTGGATCATGGCGCCGTCGGCGCGGATGTAGCCGCCGGTGGTGAACAGGTCGTTGATCTTCGCGCGCTTGAGCTCCGCCATCACTTTGTCCGCGTCCGTGGTGCCGACGGCCTTCACGGCTTTAAGGTACGTCAGGGTCGCGGAGTAGGCACCCGCCTGGTCCATGGTGGGCTCGCGGTTGAACTTGGCGTAGAAGCGCTTGCCGAAGGCGCGTGTCTCGGGGTTGAGATCCCAGTACCAGGCCGTGGTCAGGTACAGCCCCTGCGCGGTCGGTAATCCGAGGCTGTGGATGTCGGTGTCGAAGGCGAGCAGCGCCGCCGGCTTCATGGTCTTGGTGAGGCCGAATTCGTTCGCGGCCTTGAGCGAGTTGCTGAAGTCGGTGCCGGCATTGGAGAGCCCGAGCACCTGGGCGCCCGAGGCCTGTGCCTGCAGCAGGAAGGAGGAGAAGTCGGCCGCGCCGAGCGGCACGCGCACCGCGCCGAGAACCTTGCCGCCGCGCGCTTCCACGACCTTGGAGGCGGCGGCCTGCAGCTGGGTCCCGAAGGCGTAGTCGGCCGTGAGGAAAAACCAGGTCTTGCCGCCGGCGTTGACGATGGCGGTGGCGGTGCCGTTGGCGAGGGCTACGGTGTCATAGGTGTAGTGCACCGAGTAGGCCGTGCAGTCCTCGTTGGTGAGCGAGGCGCCGCCCGGGCCGATATTGAAGATCGGCACGTGCTTGACGGCCGCCACCTTGGCCATCGCGATGTTGACGCCGGTGTTGGAGCCGCCGAGCAGAAGGTTGAGGCCATTCTGATCGGCCCACTCGCGGAACTTGGCCGCGCCGATGTCGGGCTTGTTCTGGTGGTCGGCGGAGAGCACGGTGATCTTCCTGCCGAGCACTGTGCCGCCGAAGTCGGCAACCGCCCACTTGACCACTTCGACCCCGGCCGCTCCCATCACGTCGGCATAGACGCCCGACATGTCGTCGATGTCCCCGATTACCACCTCGTCGGCCCCCAGCGTCGGGCCGCTGGCGAGAGCGGCGAGCGCCGCAAGCGTCGCAAGAGTCAACATCCGCAGTTTCATGAGTCGTGCTCCTCGGGTTGCCGTGGCCTCAGACGCCCAGGTACTGGTGCAGCAATGCCATTTTGTCCTGAAGCTCGCTGGATGCGAAATCCGCCACCATCCGCCCGTGCTCCATGATGTAAAAGCGGTCGGCGAGCGGGGCGGCGAAGCGGAAATTCTGCTCGGACATGATGATGGTGTAGCCCCGTTCGCGCAGCTTCTGGATGGTGCGGCCGAGTGCCTGCACGATAACCGGCGCGAGGCCCTCGGAGATCTCATCGAGCAGCAGCAGACGCGCGCCGGTGCGCAGGATCCGCGCCAGCGCCAGCATCTGCTGCTCGCCCCCGGAAAGGTGCGACCCGCGGCTCGCGCGGCGCTCCTTCAGGTTGGGAAACATAGCGTAGATTTCCTCCGCTGACATGCCCCCGGGCGCAACCGGCGGCGGCAGCTCGAGGTTCTCCTCGGTCGAGAGGCTGGCGTAGATGCCGCGCTCTTCCGGGCAGTAGCCGAGCCCGAGTCGGGCGATGCGATGGGGCGGCAGGGCGACGGTCTCCTTCCCGTTGATCAACACCGAGCCGGAGCGCGAGCCCACGAGCCCCAACAGCGCGCGCAGCGTGGTGGTGCGGCCGGCACCGTTGCGTCCCAGGAGCGTCACGACCTCGCCGCGCCCGACGTGACAATCGACGCCGTGCAGCACGTGCGACTCGCCGTAGTAGGCGTGCAGCCCCGACACACGCAGGACGTCCGCCGACATCAGTGGGTATTCCGCAGCTCGGTGTCGGCGGAGCCCATATAGGCTTCCAGCACCTGCGGGTTGCGCGACACCTCGGCGTAGCTGCCGCTCGCGATGATCTGGCCGCGCTGCAGCACCGTGATGGTATCGGCGATGCGCGCCACCACCTGCATATTGTGCTCAACCATGAGCACGGTGCGGTTGGCCGCGGCCTGGCGGATGAGGGCGGTCACGCGGTCGACGTCCTCGTGCCCCATACCCTGCGTGGGCTCATCGAGCAGCATCAGCTCCGGCTCCATGGCGAGCGTGGTCGCTATCTCCAGGGCGCGCTTGCGCCCGTAGGGGAGCTCCACCGCGAGCACGCCTGCGAAGGCGGCGAGGTCGACCAGCGCCAGCAGCTCGCGGGCGCGCGCGTCGAGCACCGCGAGCGTCGCCTCGTGCCTCCAGAAATGGAAGCTGGTGCCAAGCGAGCGCTGCAGCGCGATGCGGACGTTCTCGAGCGCCGTCAGGTGCGGGAAAACGGCCGACAGCTGGAACGAGCGCACGATGCCGCGGCGCGCCACCTGGCCGGGTTTCTCGTAGGTGATGTCCTCGCCCCGGTAGATGATCTGGCCCCGCGTAGGGATCATGAACTTGGTGAGCAGATTGAAGAAGGTGGTCTTGCCGGCGCCGTTGGGGCCGATGAGGGCGTGGATCTGACCGCGGCGCACCCCGAGGTCGACGTTGCTCACCGCAACGAAACCGCTGAACTCCTTGGTGAGTCCGCGGGTCTGGAGGAGCAGATCGTCGGCGGCGGGAGCGGCTGCCATGGTGGTCTTTTCTTGTAGTATGCCCCGGGTGAGGCGCCGGAGGAAAACGCTCGGCTCATTGCTGCAGCCTCTGAGCCGGGGCCGTCCGGCCGAGCGCCGGCCGGGCTCGGCGGGAGAGGATGCCGCACTCGAGGCGATCCGGCATGCGGTCTGTACCATACCCCGCGGACGGGTGTCGACCTACGGTGGCGTGGCGCGGGCTGCCGGCCTGCCGGGACGCGCGCGCCAGGCGGGGTTGGCGCTGCGCACGGCGGACGCGGGGCTCAATCTGCCGTGGCACCGCGTGGTCGGCGCGGGCGGCCGCATCGTCTTCCCCCGCAGCTCGCGCGCGCATCGCGAGCAAACGCGACGCCTGCGCGCCGAGGGGGTTGCGGTCGTGCACGGGCGCGTGGCGCCGTCCGCCCTGATCGATCTCGAAGAGCTGTGACAGGCCGCGGACCTATCTGCCCTGGAACTCGAGGCTGATGATGTCGACCAGCCGCCTGACGCCCGGGGTCGCACGCGCGATGTCCTCGGCATCGAGGCGCTGTGTGTCGGTGACCACTTCGCCGCTGAGGTACACGACGCCACCGAGCGTCGAGACGTAGACGTGGTTGGGGGCGAGCAACTCGGTATGTTGATCGAGGCGGGCGCGAACCGCGGCCGAGATCTCGGCATCGCCGGGGCATCCCGCGCCACACTTGCGCCAGATATCCACCGCGGCACACCCGCCGACGGCTCCCGCTGCGATCATGAGGGCGAGGAATCCGACAGGCCTGGCTGCGCTCATTGCGTCCTGTTCATGAGGGTGGTGCGTCATTGTAGACAACCGCAGGAATGAAGTGTTCCGGGAACGGGGTGCGCGCGGGCTTGCTGCTGCAGGGCCGCGGCGTCTACGATGCCGCGCAGAACAGCAAGGGGAGCCTGCCAAGAAGTAATGGACGCCACGCCGCTCGCTGGCTGGGACAACTTCTACGTCATCATCGGCTCAAGCGCCGGCGGGCTGACCGGGCTTACGTTCGTGGTCATCGCGCTGCTGCGCGAATCCGGACAGGCCGTGCGGCCGACGGGCGTCGGTGCGTTCGTGACGCCCACGATCGTGCATTTCTGCGGCGTGTTGGCACTTGCGGCGTTCATGAGCATGCCGCATCAGAGCGCGGGCACCCTGAGCGCCGGGCTGGCGCTCGGCGGTCTGGCTGGCGTCGCCTATGGATGCCTGGTCGGCGTCAACATGTATCGCATCGGCTTGGGCGCGACGCGCTACGCACCGGTTCGCGAGGACTGGATCTGGAACGTGATCGTGCCGACGCTCGGCTATGCGGCTCTCGTGCTCATGGCGGCGTTGATCCGCGAGCGCCTGATGCGGGAGGCGCTGTACGGCGTTGCCGTGCTGGCGCTCGCGCTCCTCTTCATCGGCATTCGCAACGCGTGGGATCTCGTCGTGTGGATTTCCGTGAGCAAGTCGCAGGACGCGAGCGAGCCGGCAAGTCCACCCGCGAACCGGCCTCCCGACACCACAGGTGACTCGTGAACAAGAAACTCATCATTGCCTGGATCGTGATCTTCGTCGCGTGGTTTCTCGGCAGCTTCGTCGTGCACGGCGTGCTGCTGAACGCAGACTACACGCGGCTCGGCGGCACTCTGTTCCGCACGCCCGCGGACTCGCAACGTTACTTTCCCCTCATGATCCTCGCGCACCTCATGCTCTCGGGCGCGTTCGCCTGGATCTATGCGCGCGGCGTGGAGCCGAAGCCGTGGCTCGGGCAGGGCGTGCGCTTCGGGATCGCGGTCGCGTTCCTCACGACGATCCCGACGTACCTCATCTACTTCGTCGTGCAGCCGATGCCTGCGGAGACGGTGGTGAAGCAGATCCTGTTCGACGGCGCGCTGATGGTGATTCTCGGCGTAGTCGCCGGCTGGCTGTATCGCGACGGCAGAGCCTGACGTTGAGTCATCCGAGTCGCCCTTAACCCCATTGCGGGGGCTGCCACGCTGAAGGTATCGGACTTTCCCAATACCGGAGGCGATTCGTGAGGTACCTTAATCTGATGGCGTCATTATTGGCGCTGGCGGCGAGTGCCGAGGCCGGCGCCCTGGGCTCGCTCGCGCGGGTGAGCGTCGTCGATCGCGACAATGGGGTCACACTGCAGACATATTACGCGCGCGGCGAGTACTGGGTGGCGGGTGACCCGGGGTCGCGTTACGGGATCGAAATCCGCAATTGCGCGGGCGGGAGGCTGCTCGCGGTGGCCTCGGTCGACGGCGTCAACGTGCTTTCGGGAGACACGGCGGGATTCGACCAGGCGGGCTACGTCTTCGACCCGGGCGAGCGCTATCAGATCACGGGATGGCGCAAGAGCAACGCCGAGGTCGCGGCCTTCACCTTCACCGACTCCCGGGACTCCTACGCAGCGCGCACCGGCCGGCCGGCCAACGTCGGTGTCATCGGCATCGCGCTGTTTCGCGAGCGGCCGCTGGCGGTGAACGCGCCCCCGAGGATCGCGTCGCCACCTGCGCCTGAGGCTGGCGCAGCCCCTCCGGTTGCCGGCGACGCCAGAGGCTCACTCGCTGAGGATGTGGCCACCATGGCGGGGGCGGCTGCACTGCAGCGCGCGCCGGCCGCGGCGCCTGAGGCGCGGCTCGGGACCGGACACGGGGAGCGCGAGTATTCCTACGCCGTGGACACGGAATTTCACCGCATGCAATCGCAACCGAACGAGGTCATCCGCATTCGCTACGACAGTTTCGAGAACCTGGTCGCCATGGGCATCATCCGCAAGCCGCGCCCGGCGCCGCGCGCGCCCGACGCGTTTCCGGACTCGGAACAGCGGCACTTCGTGCCCGACCCGCGATGAATGAACGACGCGGGCCTGAGTGACGAGACGCTGATTGCCCGCTATGCGCGTGGCGACGCCGGGTCGTTTACGGCACTCTATCGGCGGCACGAGCTGCGCATCTGGCGCTACCTCGAGCGTAACGTCGGGAGCCGGGCGACGGCGGAGGAGCTGATGCAGGAGGTGTGGTTCGCCGTGGCACGCGACGCAGAGCGCTATCGGCCGAGCGCGCGCTTCACCACCTGGCTGTTCACCATTGCGCGCAACCGCATGGTCGACGCGGTGCGCGCGCGGCGTGCGCACCTCAGCCTCGATGCGCTCGGCCACGAGGCCGAAACGGTGGTCGAGCGGCTGACCGCGGACCCGGGCGCGAGTCCCCTCGCGGCGGCGGAGGCACGCGATCAGGCGGTGGTGCTGCGCCAGGCACTCGCACGACTGCCGCCGGAGCAGCGCGATGCCTTTCTCCTGCAGCTCGAAGGAGACCTGAGCGTCGAGGAAGTGGCCGCGATCACCGGCGTAAGCTTCGAGACCGTCAAGAGCCGCCTGCGCTACGCCCGCACGCGGCTTCGCGACTTGCTGAGCGCGTACGCATGAGCACGTTGCCACCTCCGTTCGACCGCTCCGAAGACGCCGACGAGCGGTATCGACGCGCCTCCGAGCACGATCCGAGCCGTCCGAGCGAGGCTACCCGGCGCGCGGTGCTGGACCATGCGGCGCGCCTCGCCGCCGAACGGACCCGGCGCGCCGCGCGCCGCCGCCGCTTGATGGCGCTGCTCGTACCGAGATGGCGGCCGGCGATCGTCGGCACGCTCGCGATCGCAGTCCTGGCTGGAGTGGTGATCGCCCCGCAGTTCCTCGCGCCGACCGCACCCTCGGAGAGTCAGCGGGCAAGTGAAGCGCTGCCTGCGCCAGCGCCAGCGGTTAACGCCCCGGCGACCGCGCCCCCCGCCGCGCGTCCGGCGCGCCCGTCTGTGGCGCGGGAGCGCGCGCGGGTTGCAGCGAGCGCCGATCACAATGATGCACTGACGACGCGACAGCTCGAGCAGCAAGCCGATGCAGGGGCTGCGCGTGCGGTGCCGCTCGAGGAGCCGGTCGTCGTCGCGGGCGCCCGTTCCTTCGCGCAGGCCACGGCGGCCACCTCGCGGGGTGCGGCGGGCGCGGCCCCCGTGCCAGCCTCCCCGCCTGCTCAAGTCGATCCGGACGCGCTCCGGCAGGCCGCCGCGGCCGGTGATCTGACGGCGCTCCGGGCACAGCTCGCGAGCGGAGGCGACATCGACGCGCGCGACGCGCAGGGACGTACCGCCCTCATGCTGGCGACCGTCGGCGGACAGGCGGACGCTGTCGCCGTGCTGCTCGCCCACGGAGCCGACCCCAGCGCCGCCGACGCCCACGGCACGACGCCGCTGCGGGCGGCCGTCGCGGCCGACGAGCGCGCGATTATCTCCATGCTGCGCCGCTACGGCGCGCGGTAAAGAAACGCGCTGAGACTGTGCAGGTAGAGGGGATAGCCGCTCACGTCGTTGTGGGTCGCCCCTGCCACCGTGACGGTGTGCCGCAGCGCTGGCGTAATCGCGGCGATCAGTGCGTCCGAGCGCGCCCGGTACACCACCTCGTCGTGCTCAGCTACCACCACGAGCGTGGGCGAGTGCACCTCGCCGATGCGTCGCAGCGAGTCGTAGCGGTCGCGCACCAGCGCGCGGACCGGGAGCCAGGGGAAATGATCGGCGGCGACGCCGGCGATGCTGTCGAACGGAGTGACGAGAATCAACCGCTCGACCGGGCGGCGTGCAGCGAGCGCTACCGCGATGCCGCTGCCGAGACTGCGGCCGATGACCGCGATCGGGTCGTGCTGCGCGCGCAGCGCGTCGTAGATCGCTTCGGCGTCGCCGGTCAGCGCCGTTTCCGAGGGTCGGCCGGTGCTGCCGCCGTAGCCGCGGTAGTTCACCAGGTAGACCGCGCGCGCGGGAAACGCCGCATCGAAGTCTGCGATATTGGCGCCGACGTCCTCGGCGTTGCCGCCGAAGTAAATGAGCGCAGGCGCGGCCGCGCCGTGCAGCTCCCACACTTTGAGGGTGACGCTGCCGCGCCCGAGGGAGAGCGCACTCGCGCCGCCGTGCGCCACCTCCGGGGTAGGCAGATACAGCAGCCGGTCCTGCGACAGGTAGAGCAGGACGCAGATGAGCGCGTAGATGGCGCCCGCTATCAGGGTCGCCTGGAGAATCATCCTCACGGTACCAGCACGAGTCGCCCGGTCACCGCTCCGCGCTCGAGCGCGCGCAGCGCGCTCTCAGCCTCCGACAGCGGGCGTCGGCTGAGCGGGATCGCCTGAACTCGGCCGGCGCGCACCAGCGACATCATCTCGAGGGCCTCGGCGAGAGTCCCGGTGTTGGAGCCGATGATAGACAGGGCGCGCAGCGGAATCAGCGGCAGGGGCAGCTGCAGCGCGCCGCCGAAGAGGCCGACGATGACGATGCGTCCGCCACGGCGCACGACGCGATTCGCCAGCGCGAAGCTCTGCTCGGAGCCGACAAAATCCACCACCGCGGCGGTGCCACCGCCGCTATCGGCGCGAATCCGCTCGGGGGTGGCTGCGTCGGCGGCGTCGTAAGCGAGCGCTGCGCCGCAGGCGAGCGCCGCCTCGAGGCGTGCTCGGTCGAGGTCCGCCACGAGCGGCGCATGGCCGAGCACCGCCCTGGCGAACTGAATCCCCATCATCCCGACGCCGCCACAGCCGATGAGCAGCACGCGCTCGGCGGACTCCACGGGGCCGATCTTCCTCAGCGCGGCGAAGGCGGTGAGGCCGGAGCACATGCAGGCCGCAGCCAGGGCCGGCTCGGTCGCCCCGTAGTCGAGGAGATAGCGCGGATGCGGCACGAGGACGTGCGTCGCATACCCGCCGGGACAGGCGCTCGAGCAGCCGAGCTGGCGGGTCTCACCGAGGCAGACGTTCTCCTCGCCGCGCAGGCATGCGCGGCAGCGGCCGCAACCGATCCACGGGAAGACGGCGTAGCGCGCGCCGGCCGCGAGCGGGCCTGCCGCAGGGCCGGATGCGACGACCGCACCCTCGATCTCGTGCCCGAGGACATGCGGCAGGGTGAGCTTCGAGGCCAGACGCTTGCCGCCGCCGAGATCGAACCAGCCCTGGCGCAGGTGCACGTCGGTGTGGCAGACCCCGCAGTGCCGCACCTCCATCAGGACTTCCGTGCCGCCCGGCACCGGGTCGGGAGTCTCGACCTCAACGAGTGGCGCGCCAGACTCCCGAAAGACGTAGCTCTTCATTGGACGGGTCCGCCCGCCGCCTTCCAGGCGGCGAGCCCGCCGTGAAGATGACAGCAGGCGGTGAGGCCGGCGTCTTGCGCCGCCTGTACCGCCATAGCCGAGCGCTCGCCGAAGGCACAATAGAACAGCAGCCGCTTCCCGGTCGAGGTGGCGAGCGCGTGCAGCATGCCGCCGGCACGGGTGCTTTCGCCGAGGCTCGGGTAGGGCACGTGGAGCGAGCCGGCGATGCTGCCGTGGCGCTCACGCTCACCGCGCTCGCGCAGATCGATCAGCACCACGTCGGGCCGGCCGACGAGCGCGAGCGCCTCGGTGGCGCTCGCCGCCCAGCCGCGCTGCGCGACTTGCTCCTGGTGCAGCCCCACACTCATGTTGGCGGGCACCGCGACGTCCATCATCTTCGGGTTCGCGAGCTTCAGGTTCGCCATCAGCTCGACGTACTCCTCCACCGACTTCACCTGCAAGCGCGGATTGCAGCGGCGCTCCTCGGCGATGGTGCTCACGGTGTCACCCTTGTAATCGTGCCCGGGGAAGACCAGGGTCTCATCGGGCAGCGTGAGAAGGCGCCCGAAGATCGACTGGTGCTGGGCGCGGGCATCGCCGTTCTGAAAGTCTGTCCGGCCGGTGCCGCGGATGAGCAAGGTGTCACCCGTGAACACCCGGTCCGCCATGCGGAAGCAGTAGGAGTCGTCGGTGTGGCCGGGTGTGTACAGCGCCTCGAGCTCCACCCCTTCGATCTGCACCCGCTCGCCGTCGGCCACGCGCATCGACACCACGTCGACGCGGCTGCGCTCGCCCATCACGGTGATGCAATGGGTGCGGTCGCGCAGCGCGCCGAGACCGGTGATGTGGTCGGCGTGCAGGTGCGTGTCGAGGGCCTTCACCAGTCTCAGATCGAGCTCGTGCAGCAGCTGCAGGTAACGCTCGACCCGGTCGAGGACCGGATCGATGATCAGCGCCTCCCCGCCGCGCCGGCCGGCGAGGAGGTAGCTGTAGGTACTCGAGGCCGCATCGAACAGCTGGCGGAAGACCACGCCGCTCCTCCCGGCGCGCGGCTCAGGAGCGCGGTTGCGGCACGATCCGGATGTACGGCCGCGGCGCCTTCCAGCCCTGCGGGTAGAGCTTGGCTGCCTCCTCGTTCGACACCGACCCGGCGATGATGACGTCCTCGCCCTTCTTCCAGTTGACCGGGGTCGCGACCCGATGCTTGGCGGTGAGCTGCAGCGAGTCGATGACGCGCAGCACCTCGTCGAAGTTGCGACCGGTCGTCATCGGATAAACCAGGATGAGCTTCAGCTTCTTGTCGGGCCCGATCACGAAGACATTGCGCACCGTCTGGTTGTCGGCGGGCGTGCGCTTGGACGGATCGCCGGAGGCGCTGGCCGGCAGCATCTCGTAGAGCTTCGAGACCGCCAGGTCCGGATCGCCGATCATCGGATAGTTGACCGCGTAGCCCTGCGTCTCCTTGATATCGGCCGCCCACTTCGAGTGACTGTCAACCGGGTCGACGCTCAGGCCGATGATCTTGACGTTGCGCTTATCGAACTCGGGCTTGATCTTGGCCATATAGCCCAGCTCGGTGGTGCACACCGGCGTGAAATCCTTCGGGTGCGAGAACAGTACCGCCCAGGAATCCCCGATCCAGTCGTGAAAGCGAATCCGGCCTTCGGTGGTGTCGGCCTGAAAGTCCGGGGCGACGTCGCCAATCTTGAGAGTCATCACAATCTCCTCGAGGGCTTTTTTGGGGTCGAAGCCTAGTGTACCCCGGTGTGATTCGGGTCACGAATCCGCAACGATCGCCGCCGATTTCACTTAGCGCGCTGGCGCATATGCCGAAACCGAGAGATGCGAAGACTCGCCGGCCGGAAATTCATGCAGAGTGATAACGAAGAAAAGCGCGCGCCTGCAGGCACCAAAACGGCGGGCGCCGGTCCACTCAAGAGACGGGCAGAGGGAGCGGCTGAATCGTGAACCTGTTGGCACTCGCGGTATTTGCAACGATGGACGAGGCGGCGATCGATGCGCTGAAACACGCCGCCGCCGTCTGCGACCCGCGTTACGAGTGCGGCGGTGTCGTGCGCCGGGTGCCGGACGGCTACGAGGCCTCCGCGCTCTTCAGCTCGAAGAAGCCCTTCGGCGTGGACCTCGGAGAGTTCTACGCCAAGGACGTGGTGGCGGACTTCCACACCCACATCTGCTCGATTCACAACGAGCCGTTCGCGGACTTTTTCTCCCCCGCCGATGCGTACGCGAACCAGGGCCTGCACACCGTCGGCTATATGCTGAGCCTGTGCGACTGGAACATCCGCCGCTACGACCCGTCGCAGGACGATCGCGACGACGAAGAGGTGGATTTCCGCAGCGGCCGCGTCATCTACCTCACCTGCGGCCACATCGTCGGCTGGGTGCCTCAGGTGCCCTGGTACGGCACGGAGTTCGAGGCGAAGCTGGTGCGGCGGCGGCTCGACCGGCCGAGCGCCCTGAAGCTCAGCGTCACGTGCGACGGGCCGGCGTGCGTGCGTCAGGCGGAGCCGGTCCGCAACAAGCCCTGAGCCCTCTTCAGGGGTCGGAGACCCAGCCGAGCAGTTCCTCGGCCTGCCCGATGAGGCCCCAGGCCCGCTGCTCGTCGATCGCCCGATTGCGGAACGCCGCATCCTCCAGCAGCCCGATCATCTGTCCCGCGATCTCGTTACGCCGCGCGGTGATGTCCCGAATCCTCGCCTCGAGCGATGCGTAGGTAGCGTCGTCAGCAGACAGCGCCCGGGTCGAGATGCCGGTCAGCGTGCGCAGGCCGAGCGTCCCGAGCGGCGCGTTGATCTCCTTGTACACGGCGGCGAGCGCCGACAGGGTAGCCTGATGGGCGTGCAGCGCGCTGCCGGTCGCCCCCTGGGTCAGCGCCTCGAACAGCACGCGCCCGTCGTGCTCGTAGTCGTCCGTCAGGCCGGCGAGATAGATGAGCGTCGGCCGGATGTCGGTGTGGTCGGTGAAGATATCGCCGAATGTTCCGAGCGGCGCCACGCCGGGGCCGGCGACTCCGAGCCACGTCCGCGTGATCTCCTTCTGGAAGTCACCGTGGTTCCAGGCGAAACCCGACCCCTCGACGAAGCAGCTGGCGGCGTCCGTCGCCGGAGTGCATGCCGGCGGCGGCGACTTGCCGGAGGTCGCAAAGAAATAATCCGGGTTGCCGAACAGGATGAAGTTCGGCGTACGGTTCGGATCGGCGCTCACCATATGCAGCAGCGACTGCTCTGCCTGGTCGGCGAGCGCCTGCGCGAGCAGGTTGTCGCCCCCCCGGATCACGTCGAAGCCGAGCGCGACGCTCGCCTCGCGCTCGAGCTGGCGCGTCTTCGGGTCGGTCTGTGCGGGGTTGCCGTTGATGTAGAACGTCGGGGCATCATCGAAGTGGATGCCGAAGGGCGTTACCTCACCGAACTCCGCGAACAGCACCGCATCGAGATCGACATCGATCTCGCCCTTATGGGCGTAGCTGCACGGAGTCGTGACGCCATCGCAGCCTGCCGGCGCCGGGCCCGAGCCGGCGAAATGGTCGTTCTCGTCGGAGGTGACGATGAAGAGGGTGTTATCCCGGGTGATGCCGTCGGCGGCGAGGCGGGCGAAGAACTGAGCGAATGCCTTGTCGTAGGCCTTGAGCTGTGTGACGTAGCCCGCCTCACCCGGCCCGAAGGTTCCGGCGACCGAGGTGCTCACCCCCGAGATCTGCGCGCCGTGATTATCGTGGGCGTCTTCGATATAGCCGTAGACGACCGGCACACCGGCCTCGAGCATGGTGGCGAGGTAGCCGAGCGTCTGCGCCGGCGAGGGGTCGAATCCGGGAAAGCCGTTGTTGCCGCGGCCGTCGGTGATCGGGTTGCCGTCGAGGTCGAGCACCGGGCCGCCCGGCGAGATCTGCGGCTGCACGTTGACGTTGCCGTACAGGGCTGACTAGCCGAGGTAACCGCCCGGCTCGTCGCCGAGGAGATCGGGCGCGCCGTTGTGCGCGCAGCGGGCGCTGCCCTTCGCACAGTGCACGATGATGCCCTCGAAGTCGGCAATCGCCTTACGGAAGTTGCCGGCGGCCTCCTGTGCCTGGGGCGAGCTCGGGCCGAACACATTGTTGATGTCGCTGCCGATGTTCTCGAAGTCGATGTTGGCGACCGAGAAGGCGCCCACGTCGCAGCCGGCGCGGGTGAAGGGCACCCAGGGCGCCGGGGCGTTCCTGCCGTCTGGAGCCAGCATCTCCGGGGTGCCGTCGGCGAGCACGTCGGTCCAGTAGGTGAAGGAGCTCGGGAAGCTCGCGACCCCGGTCGCCGGGTTGAAGAGGCCGATGCTGTTACCGATCGGTACCCCGAACTTCTCGCCATACACGCCCGTCAGCGAGGTCAGGATGTCGACCGAGGTGTGAGAGATGAGCGGAGTGTGGTGATTGGTGAACAACGTGCCGTTGTCCTCGAGGAAGTGCAGCAGGCTCGGAATCTGCTCGAGGTCGGAGGGCACGTTGGGGTTGTCGCGGCGGTAGTGCACGTTGTCGAACTGAATGTGGACGATGTGCTTGAGTTGGCCGATGCGCCCATCGAGGCGGCAGCCCCGCGACTGGGGCGCGGCCAGCGCCGGCGTGACAGCCAGCGCGAGCGCGAGCAGGGCGCTCGCACCGGAAACATTCATTCGCTTCATCGCTTCTCTCCTGGAACGGTGCGGACGCGCTATCAGGACGCGCGCCGGCCTGCGGCGCTCGCAACAATGGGCTGCAGATGCGTCAGAGAAATTGCACGCCCGTTACAGCTTTGCGTACGCCGCGACCAGGGCGTTCCCCACCGGCAGGTCCGCGGGCTCCAGCGCTCGCGCTCAAGGTCGGCGCGCGGGCCGGATGGCCGGCGCGCGCCGCGGCGCTACAGGCGATCCCCGCCTCCGAGCGTGCGGGGCCGGAGCTCCTTCACCACCGTCGCGAGCATCACCGGTCCGGAGTGCAGCGCCCGGTACTTGGTCACCCGCACCCGGTCGATTACCTCGAAACCGTAGCGGTTGAACAGGCCCTCGGTGCGCCGGGTGGAGTAGGTGATCATCTGCCCGTAAACCCTGCGGTAGCCCTGCGCGCGCAGGAAGTCGAGAAACGAGTGGATGAGCGCGCGCGTGTTCCTGACGCTGCGAGCGTCGGTCAGTATGTTCATGTGGAAGTGCGGCGTGTTGCGCGGCGCCGCCGGGACTTCGCGCCAGCTGTTGAGCAGCACCCAGCGCATAAAGGCGCGCGATGAGCTCCGGTACGGGCGCGCGTAACTGCGCCACAGCGCCTTGACAGCTACCGCGATGTTGGCGAAGAACTGGTAGGCCTGCTTCAGCAGCGGCCGGCGGCAGCCCATGAGGTAGCCGCGCACTTCGCCACTCACTTCGCAAACGAGCAATGCGTCGGCCTCGAAGCGCGTGTAGTAGTCGGTGAGGTAGTCGGCAAACAGCTCGCGGTCCTCGAAAACCGGATCGATCGGCTGTCCGAGGAAGCCGGTGTCGGCGCAGATGCGCCGCACTGCCGCGCGATCGCCCGTGCGGTAGGCACGCAGGCGCACACCGCCGGCACTCGCGCCAGCGCCGGGGTGCAGGGGGCCGGTCTTCGGGGTCGTGTGCGGCACGGACTCGCCTGGCGGCGTCGGACGCGGGCGGCAAAGTTTACACGCGCAAGGCGTCGGCTATAGTGCCGGCCACGAACAACACCCAGGGGGCTTCCCATGAAGGCGACGGTGCGGGTAGCGGCGGCGGCCGCGCTGCTGTGGACGTTCGCGGGCGCGACGCAGGCGGCGCAGGCGCCCACGGTGCGCGACCTTGTGCGCCAGGTGCGCTTGTCCGATCCACAGCTCTCTCCCGACGGCAGGACGATAGCGGTGGTCGAGACGCGCGCCGACCTCGACAGCGATGAGTTTCGCTCCGAGATCGAGCTGGTCGACCTGGCGAGCGGCAACGTGAGGCCGCTCACCCGGGAGCGACATCACGCCGGCTCGCCGCGCTGGTCACCGACGGGCGCGGCGCTCGGGTTCGTCGCGCCGGACGCCGATAAGAACGGGCAGCTGTTCGTCCTGCCGCTGAGCGGCGGCGACGCGCTGCAGCTCACCAAGGGCAAGGACGGCATCTCGCAGTTCGCCTGGAGCCCCGACGGCGCGAGCATTGCCTACGCCATCGTGGATCCGAAGCCCGAGCTCAAGGGCGAGGACAAGTACCGCACCGCGTTCAAGGTCGGCAACGACGACTACACGGTCTCAGAAGCAGTGCGGCCCACACACCTGTGGCTGGTGCCCGCACAGGGCGGCGAGGCGAAGCGCCTCACCAGCGGCACCTGGTCGCTCCCCTCGAGCCTGCCGCCCGGTCCGCCGAGCTCTCCGATCGTGTGGTCGAAGGACGGCAAGAGCATCCTGATCGTGCGCCAGGAGACACCCTCGACGGGCGATCAACTGCTCGCGCGCCTTCAGGTGCTGGACGTCGCGACCGGGGCGATTCGCTCGCTCACCGGTGCTGCGACGCTCGAGGGCTATCCGAAACTGTCGCCGGACGGCGCTAGCGTCGCCTACTGGCGTAACCGCGACGCACACGCCTGGGAGTTTCAGGATGTCTGGCTGGCCGCATTCGCGGGCGGCGCGGGCCACGATCTCAGCGCGCGTCTCGAGGCGAACGTGTTCGGCACCTGGTGGGAGCCGGACGGAAAATCGCTCATCGTCGGCGGCAACACCGCAACGACGGTCGGGCTGTGGCGCCTCGGCGTCGACGGGTCGTCGCTGCGGATTCCGCTCGAGGGTGTCATGCCGGTCAACGGGTACTGGCTGGACCTCGATGTCGGCGCCCGGGGCGAGATCGTGTTCGTCGGCCAGACGAAGACCGACCCTTACGAGCTGTACGTCATCGGCCCGGGCGGCGGCGCGCCGCAGGCGCTCACGCACGAGAACGCGGCGCTGGCCGATCTCGCGCTGGCGCGCAGCGAAACCGTCACCTGGCGCGGGCCCGGAGGCCGGACGCTCGATGGCGTGCTCACCTATCCGGCCGGCTATGCCGAGGGGCGGCGCTACCCGCTCGTGCTCGTGGTGCACGGCGGACCGAACTCCGCCTCACGCGAGCGCTTCAGCCTCCTGCCACAGCTCGTGGCCGCCCACGACTGGTTCGTGTTCGAGCCGAACTACCGCGGCAGCGACAACAGCGGCAACGCGTTCTACGCGTCAATCTACCGGGATGCCGGCCAGGGACCCGGCGAGGACGTGATGTCGGGGGTGGAGTATCTGAAGCGCCGTGGCTTCATCGATCCGAGCCGCATGGCGGTCAGCGGCTGGTCCTACGGCGGGTTCATGACCACCTGGCTGGCGGGGCACTATCCGGTGTGGAAGGCTGCTGTCGCCGGCGCCGCCGTCACCGACTGGGTCGAGATGTACGACCTGTCCGACGGCAACGTCACTCAATCGCAAGCCACCGGTGCCTCGCCCTACGTCGGCGACGGCATGACGGTCAATCGCCGCCAGTCGCCTTCGAGTGCGATGACGAAGATCACGGCGCCCACGCTCATCATGTGCAACACCGGCGACTTCCGCGTTCCCATCACGCAGTCTTACGGGCTCTACCGCGCGCTCAGGGACAATCATGTCACGACCGAGTTCTACGCGATCCCCTCGGGCGGGCACTTCCCCGGCGATCCGGTGCGGCAGATGGACGTCTATCAGCGCTGGGTGGACTGGCTGCAACGCTTTCTTTGAAGGCGAGGCCGGCCTAGAGCATCCCGTCCAGGTGATCGAGGTCGTTGATGACCCGCCAGTGGCCGCCGCCCTTCTCGACGCGGTCGCGCCACTGGTCGAGGCGAGCCATATAAAGGCGCGGGTCGAAGTTGTCGGCGCGCAGCTTGGTCACGTTGAGCGCGACCACATCGAAGCCGTGGAAGTCGAGCGGTACGTCGCGCACATAGCCCTTGGCCAGCTCTTCCTTCATGTCCGAGAGGATCAGAATCTCCTTGCGCGCCGGATGCTTCTCGTTGAGAAACTCGATCGCCTGCAGCAGGCCGCCGGTGATATCCGTGTAGGACGCGGACGGCGATTGATCGACGAACTTCTCCAGGCGGCTCGCGAACGCGCGTTTCTGCGCATTGGCCGTGCTCGGGCGATCGTCGAAGGTGGCCTTGGCGATGATGTCCTTCTCGGTGAAGCTGGCCGTGTCGATGCGCGCCACCGCGATCGTGTCCGAAGATTGCAGGCGCGTCAGCGTATAGAGCGCAATCTGCGCGGCCTTACCGACCTGCCGGTTGTAGGAGCCGGAAGTGTCGACGAGCAGGTAGACGCCGGTGTTGCGCGCCGCAGGCGGCCCGCAGCTGTCAAGGACGAGTGCGCTGGCAAGCAGCAACAGTAGACGTTTCATGACCGCGCCTCCTTCCAAGCCTCCTCGGTGGTGGCCGCCGTTGCGTGGCCGTTGCCGTTTGCGGCCAGTATCCGCGTCTCGATCCACAGAGGAACAAAGAGCGGCAGATCGTAGACCCTGCAGGCCAGGGCGCCGAGGTGGCGGAAGCCATTGCCGAGCAACCGCAGCACCAGCGCCAGTGCATTCAGCACCGCGATGCCGATGAGGCCCACCACGGTGCGCAGCGAGTGCACGAAGGTCTCGAGCGGAATCGCCACGAACACCAGTGCGAACGGCAGGACGAATCCCATGCCCATCTGCGCGGCGGTGGTGATCCACAGGTGCGAGCCCGCGATCGAGCCGGCGGCCTCGCCCCGCAGCAGCGCATTGGTTGCCATTTCATCGAGCAGCAGAACTTCACGCATGTAGGCGAGCCCGGCCTCGATGCTGGCCATGAGCAGCAGGATGAGGAACGTGACTATGACCATGCGCACGCGGATCTTGTCGGACAGTGCGCTGATGACCGGAAACAGCCGCGTTATACGCAGTGACTCCATGAGGAACAGCCCCATGGAGATCTCCACCATGATGATGACCAGCGCGGCGATATCGGCGGTGCGAAAGCCACCGATGAAGTTGGTGCCGCCGACCATCTCGGCCATGGGACGCGCGATCAGCGTGAAGTTGACCGCCGTGCCTGCGGTTGCCACCGCCAGCACCAGGGCGGAGATAAAGAAGTAGACGATCGACGAGGAAGAGAGCACCGATACGGCGTGGTCCTCGCCGCGCACGATCGCCTCGTACTCCTGCATGTGGCGGTCGATGGTCTGGGAGCGGCCGATGACGGCCTCGACGCTCTTGCCTACATGCCCGAGGGCCTCGCGGATCTGGCGCCAGTCGGGCATCATGCGACGCAGCAGCGCATGGCGCTCGCCGCTCCCCTTGCGATAGAGGTCCATTGCCTCGTCGTGAGCCTTGACGAGGGATTTGTGAATGTCGGAGAGGATCTCCGACGAGGAATTTTTCTTGTCGAGGTCAGCCACGACCTTGACGGCCTGCGCCCAGCCGGGCGCTTCGGGCGGGACCTCTGCGGCCTTTTCCTGATCCTCCTCGATGCGCTGAATCGCCTCGCTCAGGCGCCGGTGCATGTCCGGATAGCCGGCCAGATCCTTGCGCACCGTGTCCGCGACCCGCGTGAACTCGCGCTCGACGATGCGCTCCTTGGATTCGCGGCCGGCCGCGAGCAGCACCTCGCGGTTGCGCGCGGCGAGGCGCGCCTGCCCGTGAATGACCGCGTGCGAAGCGACCCGCAGTCCTCGCGACAGCGCGCCGGCCGCCGCCAGCAGCAACTGATGAGCCGTGCCCCTGGCGAAGTACAGGGCGGCCATCAGCAACAACAGCAGCAGGGCGGCCGAAACCGCGGGCCACGGAGTAATCGTCAGCAGGTTGGACAGAGTCATGGGAGTACTCGCTTGTCGGTTGACCGACAGGACTTGAGTGAGTGGACTACGCAGCGCTGCTGCGTCGTTCGGGGAGAATGAGCGAGAGCGACGGCATGGCGCCGCGCAGGCTGACGCGCGTCAACCTCGCTGCGACTTCTGACTGCGCGCGGCAGGTGACCCGCACCTGCGCGCTGTGGCGTTCCATGCTGGCAACCCCGCTGTCGTGGATGAACCCTTAGACCGGTGGCTTTGCGACCCCTTCTCTCGAAGGGAGTGCCCTTACAGACTGCGTTTAGGGTGAGCGCGGGCACCGCCGCTGTCAACGCGAACCTTATGTCCGGCGGCACGCTTTGTGCACCGGATCACAACTTGGAAAAAGCATTTTCGCTGGCCCCGCGAAATCGGGGCACAACTTAATACGGGGTTTGACCCGCCGAGAGGGCGCGGGCAACCTCGCGCCATCGTCGCCCGCGCGCACCAGCGCCGCTCAGGGGTCGCGTCCAGGGAGGTCGGACAAACCGCATGCGCATGTCGCTGTTCGTCGAAGCCCGTTTCTGGCCCGTCATGTGGCGGCGCCGGCTCCTCGACTCGTGGCGCTTCCGCAGGCACGAGCACCTGGGATTCGTCGCGCTGCTCGCGCTGTTGCTTCTTGCGGTGGCGGGTGTCATCTATCTTGCCTATCGCGACGGCACCAGCATCGAGCCGGTGCGCATCGAAACCGTGCAGCGGGACGAGGCGCGCGCGCGCCAGCGTGCGGACGATCTGCAATGCCTCGCGGAGAACATCTACTTCGAGGCTCGCGGCGAGCCGCTGGCGGGTCAGTACGCCGTCGCGGAGGTCACGCTGAACCGGACGCACGCGCGGAATTTTCCGCGCACCATCTGTGCCGTAGTTCACGAGCGACGCTGGGATCCGGTGCACCGCCGCCACGTCGCCGACTTCTCCTGGACCGCGCAGGGCCCGCTCTCGCCGGAGGACGGAGCCGCATGGAAGCAGGCTATGACGGTTGCCAACGCAGCCTACGACGAGCTGTCCCCGTCGCTGGTACCCGAGGCCCTGTTCTATCACGCGACCAGCGTGCAGCCGGATTGGGCGCGCAGCCGGCACGCGGTCGCCACGATCGGCAACCACATCTTCTACCGCTGAGCTGCGCCACCAACAGCCGCGCTCAGGGCGAGGAGGCCGCCTCGAGCTCCCGCAGGTGCGGGCCCGCCATGTTGCCGAGGTACTCGGATGCGTAGTAGAGCACCGCGGCGAACGCGAGCAGTGCCACGCCGAGCGCGATGAAAGCCCGGCGGTGGCGCGCCTCGAATTTCTCTATCGAGCGCGCATAGCCGAGCAGGGCCAGCACCGCGGCGACCACCACCGTCGCATCGAGGCTGGCGCGCTGCCAGTAGCTGCCGCCGAGATGCAGCCACATCCCGAACTCATCGAAGGTAAGCGCCATGGCGACACCGTAGATGAGCGCGGCGCGCCGCGCGGCCTGCGCGCTCGGCGTGGCCATCAGCGTGTAGGCGCCGACCGCGGCGAGCAGGAAGATCCCGTAGTTGAGATGATGCACGTGCGTGCTGCTGAGGAAGAAGTAGAGGTTGGGGATGCGCCGCGCCATGATGAGCAGCACCGTGATGCGCGCGGCGATGAAGGTCAGGATGAATGCCAGCAGCGCGCGCCTGGCGAGCTCGTGCGTAGTACAGGGTTGACTCGAGGATCTCATCGCTGCCGTCAGGATTCGAGCGGTGCTCCGACGGCGAGCTGCAGCTCCGCGGCGAGCGGCCCGGCGGCCGCTTTGGCGCCCGCCGCAAGGCGCACGGTGCGCACCTCCAGCCGCCCTCCCTGTGCCGCAACCTCGAAGCTCTCGGCGCCAATGGCACAGATCTCGCCCGGCTT
>DATMMK010000038.1:0-10475 GCA_035569755.1 Steroidobacteraceae bacterium | reverse complement strand
CTGCCCGGCGCGGCCACGTTCATGCCGGCCGCCGCCGAGCAGCTCGACCTCGACCGGGCGCTCGCGAAGCTGACGCATACCGAGCGGCTGTGCGTCGTGCTCGCCTACAGCGAGGGGATGTCGCACGGCGAGATCAGCGCGGCGGCCGCCCTGCCGCTCGGCACCGTCAAGTCACACGTCAGACGCGGCGCCCAGCGGCTGCGCGTGCTGCTGCGTGCCTACGAGCCTTCCGAGAAGGAGCATGCCCATGCCGGATGAGCGCGATACGCTGCTGGTGCGCGAATTTGCGCGCAGTCAGCGGCCCCTGGCCGACGCCCAGTTCGTGGCGCAGGTGAGGGAACGCCTGCAGGTGTTCTCGGCCCGGCGCCTGCTCGGCGTGGTGCTCGGCGGCGCGCTGCGTGCCATCTTCACCGGCCTCTCGTTCGGCATCGTCGCACCGCTGCGGATGCGCAACGCCGGCCTGGTCGTGCTCGCGGCGCTCGGCGTCGCGCTCTGGACCCTCCTCGGGGGTTCCCGCTAGAACCCGCCGGCGCGTTCCCGGCCACACACGCCGCGTCACTTAACGCGGGTGAGCCCGCATCGACTGCAGAAAGGGGAATCAACGATGAAGGCCTCTACCCTCGCAGCGCGCCTCGCGCTGCTCACCATCTCGGCCGCGGTGCCGGCCGTTCCCGCGCTCGCCGCGGTGCTGCCCCCGCTCACCACGATCAGTACCGTCACCTCCACCGTTCCCGGGAACGGCGACGTGAACCCGTACGGGATGGCGCAGGTCAAGCGCAGCATCGGCAATCTGGTCGCCGGAAACATCCTGATCAGCAACTTCAATAACTCGAGCAACCTTCAGGGCACGGGTACCACCATCGTCCAGGCGGCGCCCGACGGGACGCTCAGCCAGTTCGCGAGCATCAGTGCCGCCAGCCTCCCGGGCGCCTGCCCCGGCGGCGTGGGGCTGACGACCGCGCTGGTGGCTCTCAAGTCCGGTTGGGTCATCGTGGGGAGCCTCCCCACCGCCGACGGCAGCGCGGCCACCGCACAGGCCGGCTGCCTGATCGTGCTCGACAGCATGGGAAACGTCGCCGAGACCTTCTCGGGCTCACTCATCAATGGCCCCTGGGACATGACGGCCTTCGACGGCACACGGCACGCGAAGCTGTTCGTCACCAACGTGCTTAACGGCACCGTGGCGGCGGGTGGCACGGTGGTGAACAGCGGTACCGTAACGCGGCTCGACCTCAGGGTGTCGGAGGCGGCGATGCCCGCGCTCGAGGCCATCACCGTGATCGGGTCCGGCTTCGCCGAGCGCACCGATCCGGCCGCGTTGGTCGTCGGGCCCACGGGTGTGGGCCTGAGCTGTGGCGGGGGCGACGCCTGTGGTGGCGACGAAGGGGAGGATGAGGACGCGCGGCTGTATGTCGCCGATACGCTCAACAGCCGGATCGTCGTCATCCCCAACGCGCTCGCGCGCAGCAGCTCCGCCGGCACGGGACATACGCTCTCGGCGGGCGGCAGCCTCAACGGTCCGCTGGGGCTCATCGTTAGCCCCGGCGGAGACGTGCTCACGGTGAACGGCGCCGACGGCTTCATCACCGAGATCACAGCCGGCGGACATCAGGTCGCGAAGGCCCAGCTCGATGCGAGCGGCTCGCCGCCGGGTGCCGGCGCCCTCTTCGGGCTGGTGTTCGATCCGGCGCACGGCCTCTACTATGTAGACGACGCCAGCAACACGCTGAACCTGTTGCATCGCTGAAGCGGCAGACTCCTCCGGCGGGGCGCGCGCTTCACGCCCGTGTCCCGCCGGAGCCGCGCCTCTGCCGCGGGTGCGCGCTCAGGCGACCCAGATATCGGCGAAGGCGCGCGCGAAGTTCGCGCCGATCACTTTCTCGACCACGCCGGCCGGATAGCCGCGCTTCAGCAAGCCGTCCGCGATGATCTCGATGCGCCGCGGCGTGTTGAGGCCAGCGACGTACGTCGGGCGGTCTTCTTCGGGAGCCGCGAGACCCGCGCTGCGCCTTTGCTCGAGCTGCCTGTTGAACTCGGCCATGCCCTTCTCGCTCAGGTCGAACGGCAGGATGTCGGTGTCGCTGCCAATCCCGACGTGCTCCTCACCAGCGACCTTGAGCGCATGCTCGAGATGCTGCAGATAGTCCTCGACCGTCGGCTGCTTCGGCGAGGCCGTGAGGTACGGCAGATCGTAGATACCGACGACCCCGCCCCGATCGGCGAGCGCCCGCAGCTGCTCGTCGGTCTTGTTGCGCGGATGAGGGTGGATCGCCGCGCAGCCGGCGTGCGTCATGAGCGGAGACTTGGTCGAAAGGTCGAGAACCTCGGCGGTCGTGGCGGGGTTCGCGTGGCTCAAGTCGATGGCGATGCCGAGCCGATTCATCTCGGCGACCGCCTGGCGCCCGAGCGGAGTGAGGCCGCCGCCCTCTGGCTCCATCACCCCGGCGGCGAACGGCGACTTGCGGTTGTAGGAGAGCTGCATGACCCGCACGCCGAGGTCGCGGAACAGCGCGAGCGACTCGAGCCGCCCCTGCAGCATCTCCGCGCTCTCGAACGAGAGAATGATGCCGAGCCTGCCCTCGGCCTTGGCGCGCGCGAAGTCGCCTGCGACCCGCACCTGGGTGAAACGACCGGGGTAGGTCTCGATGAAGCGCTGCACGTGAGCGATTGCGGCCACGGTGGTCGCGAAATCGTCGTTGATTCCGCCGACTGAGTATTTGATGACGTCGATGCCGCTGCCGCGCACCGCATCGAGATCCGCCTGCGGCACCGACAGGCGATCGTCCGGCGGCGCAGAGTTGCAATCGAGGATCAGCGCCGCGCGATACAGCGCGCGTGCGTGCACGGAGACGCCGGCGACTCCTGGCTCCGCGTGCGCGGGCGGCGTTTGCGCGCGGGCCGGCGGGCCGAGCGCGACCGCGGCGGCCGCGGCAGTCAGGCGCTCGGAAAACTCGCGCCGGTTCACGGGCGCGGCGCCCGGACCGCCACCCCCTGCACCTCGAAACGCGCGCCGCGGATCAGCTTGCTGACGCCGATGAAGGCGCGCGCCGGGTGATGACCGTGGAAGTAGCCGCCGTAGATGCCGTTGAAAGTGTCGTACAGGGAAAGATCGGTGCAGTACACCGTCACCGATACGAAGTCATCCATGGTGAAGCCGGCGCGCTCGAGCGTGTGCTTGACGCCGTCCATCACCAGGCGCGCCTCGGCCTCGGGGCTCGCGGCGGCGTTGCCGGTGTGCGGATCGATGCCGAGATGACCGGCGACGTACAGCGTATCGCCGAGGCGCACCGCATCGCTGAAGGGAAGCGCGGGTCCGCCGGGAATGGGCGGATGCTCGAGGTAGCTGCGCTCCGGGGCGGCCGGAGCGCCAGAGGCGAACGGCGCCGCGAGCGCCAGGGCAGCGAGCAGGAGCCCGGACCAGAGTCTCGAGGTGTCGAATGTGCGAGGCATGCTCCCCTCCGGAAAGATATGCGAAAACAGTGCGCTCATGAAGCGCGACTGAAGAGATCGCAGACGCAGTCGGCGCCCTCGAGCTCGAGCAGCGCGCGCTTGACCTCGAGGCCGCCGCCGAAGCCGGTGAGCGAGCCGTCGGCACCGATCACCCGGTGGCAGGGGACCACGATCGGCAGCGGGTTCGCGCCGTTGGCCATGCCGACCGCCCGCGCCACGCTGCCGATGCGCCGTGCCAGCTCCCCGTAGGAGAGGGTCGCGCCGTAGGGAATCTCCACGAGCGCCCGCCACACCGACCGCTGGAAAGCGCTGCCTTCCATCGCGAGCGCAACGCCGAACACGTGGCGCTCCCCGGCAAAGTATTCGGCGAGCTCGCGGCTGACCTCGGTAAATCGTGCGGGCTCGCGCCGCCACCCGGGCGGTGGGCTGAACGGATGCGGGCCTGCCTGGAAGTGCACCTGGCGCAGCGCGTGCGCGTCGCCGGCGAGCAGCAGGGGTCCGACCGGGCTGTCGGTCTCGTGCCAAAGCATGGGATTCATGGAGCGCGTATGTTACGCGGGCCGCGCGGCCGCCGCTGGGCGCTTACCTGGCCTGCGCGGCGCGCGCCCCTCGCGCTCCGCCGCGGCACGCCACAGGTGCACGGTCGCGTAGCCGCGCCACGGACGCCAGCGCCGTGCCCGCTCCTCGAGCTCGCGCGCGGAGAGCATCGCCTCACCCGCCGGCGCCGCCATGCGCCGCAGCACCCAGTCCCCGTAAGGCAGTGCGTCGGGCTCGCCGAGCGAGCGCAGCGCCACGTACTGCGCCGTCCAGGGACCGATTCCGGGAAGCGCGGCGAGCGCCGCCACGACGTCCGCGGGGGCGGCGCTGAAGTCGAGCCGGCGCTCGAGCACCGCCCGAGCGAGCGACTTGAGCGCCGCGGCGCGCGCCGCGGTGATGCCGAGCCCCTCAAGATTCGCGCGCGCAACGCGCGCCGGCGTCGGGAACAGGTGCGTCAGGCCCGCACCACCGCCGCGCAGCGGCTCCCCGCTCCGCTCGACCAGGCGCGCCGCGAACGTACGGCCGGCGGCGACGCTCACCTGCTGGCCGAGCACTGCCCGCACCGCGCACTCGAACGGATCCCACGCTCCCGGGATGCGCACTCCCGGACGCTGCGCGACCAGCGGCCCTATCAGGGGGTCCGCCGCCAGCTCGGCGCCGATGCCCGCCGGATCGCCGGCGAGGTCGAACACGCGGCGGGCGCGCTGCGCGAGCGGCAGCAACGCCGAGGGGGGCGCGCCCGCGACGCGCAGCTCGAGCGCATCCGCGCCGGCGAGCGCGCGCACCGCGAGCAGCGCATGCCCGCCCGGGCACGCGAGCGTGCGCGCGTAGCCCGCGGCATCGACCCGCTCAACGCCGGCAAGCGCACGCCGCGCGAGAAACTCCTTGAGGTGCGGGAAGTCGTAGGGCGGGCGGTAGGCGAGCCGCAGCACGACCTCGTCGCTCGCGCCGGAGCCCGCGCCCTGGCGCCGCGCGCTGCGCAGCTCGCGCGGCGAGCGACGGTACGCCTTGCGGAAGGCGTCGTTGAAACGCCGGCAGCTGCCAAAGCCCGCCGCGAGCGCGATCTCGGTAATCGGCAGGCTGGTCTCCTCGAGCAGGCATACCGCGAAATGCAGGCGTCGCGTCTGGGCGACCGCAATCGGAGAGGCGCCAACATGCCGCCCGAAGAGCCGCAACAGGTGGCGTGAGCCGAGGCCCAGGCGGGCGGCGAGCGCATCCACCGAATCCTCATCGAGCGCGCCCTCGTCGATCAGGCGCAGAGCGCGGCGCACGACCGCCGCGGTGCCGAGCCAGGCCGGGGTCCCGGGCGCCGCTTCGGGCCGGCAGCGCAGGCAGGGGCGAAATCCCGCGGCTTCGGCGGCCGCGGTAGTGCCGAAGAAACGGACATGCGAGCGCTTGGCGAAGCGCGACGGGCAGATCGGCCGGCAGTAGACGCCGGTCGAGGTGACGGCGATGAAGAACTTGCCGTCGAAGCGCGCATCGCGGCTGAGCCGCGCCCGATTGAGCGCTTCCGTGTCGAGGCCCGCGATGGTCTCCATCGGGCCACGATACCCGCCGGCTGCCCGGCCGAGTAGCCATTTTCGGACTTAGCGGTGCGCGAGGCCGGCGGAGCACCGGCGGGCTGCGTCAGCCGGTCTGTCTCGCCATGGCGCGCTCGAAGGCGGGCCGCGCGACGACCCGCCTGACGTAGTCCTCGATCACGCGGGACTTGGGCAGGATCGGGCTGTTGGCGAACAGTGCGAACGAGGTCGCATACAGCACGTCCGCCGCCGAGAAACGCTCGCCGGCGAGGTACGGCGCCTCGGTGAGGCGCGCCAGGATCCCCGCCATGACCTCCTCCACCGGTGCCCAGCCCGCCGTGCTGCGTGGCACCTCCCAGCCCATGAACTTCGACACGAATGCGGGCTCGAACTCGCCGGCGTAATAAGCGAGCCAGCTCAGGTACGCGCCGCGCCCGGGCTCACCGGCCAGCGGTCCGATGCGGTTCTGCGGAAACTTGTCGGTGAGATAGAGCGCGATCGCCGCCGACTCGATCACCACCACGCCGTCGTCGGAGATCGCCGGCACCTTGCCGTGCGGATGAGGATTGGCGGGGTCGGCCGCGCCGCCGCCGTCGCGGGTGCGGGTGCCGACGAGGCGGATCTCATAGGGCGCCTCGAGCTCCTCCAGCAGGAAGATGAAGCGCGTCGAGCGCGTGTTGGGGCGGTGATAGAGCGTGATCAAGCGTGACACTCCTCATCTAGCGCAGTGCGCGTAGCGTCGCGAGCGACGCCTCGCGCAGCCTCCCGATCGCATCGTCGATGCGGGTGACCGCCGTCTCCTCGTCCTTGCCGAGGCCTTCCCAGTTCTCGCCCCACACCTTGAGAAGCTCGGCCGCCTGGCCGGCGACCGGCCCCGGCACGAGCGCCGCCATATCGCGGATCGCCAGCACGTCGGTCCAGCCGGTGCGTGGGTTGCCGCCGTTGCGATCGTGGTCGTAGTGCGCGAGGAACGTCACCCGCTCGAGATCGCCGGCCCGCATCAGCACCTCGAAGGCCGCGGTGCGCACGTTGCGATTGTGCTCGGTGCGCTCGTTGCGCCAGGTGTTGTAGGCGAGGCTGCCGATCGCCACCGCGAGGCTGATCAGCGCCACGGCGTTGTTGCGCAGCTGCAGGCGTATCGAGGTCACCATGAGCGGATGATACGCCGCGGCGCTGGAAATGAGCGGCGCAGGCAGCGGACAATGGGCCCGGCGGAGGTGTCTTCGGGATGAAGAGCAGGCGGCGGCGCACGGTGGGCCGGAGGACCGGGGAATTGAGCTCTCCGGCCTGTTACCTGCACGAGCCCGAGTCCCCGACGCCGGCTGCGGCGCCGCGCGAGGTGGCGATCAAGCGCATCTACGAGAGAGCCGAGCCGCACGATGGCTACCGCGCACTGATCGACCGTCTGTGGCCGCGCGGCGTGAGCCGCCGGCGCGCCGCGCTCGATGCCTGGCTCCTCGAGCTCGCCCCGAGCAGCGCGCTGCGCACCTGGTTCGGCCATGACCCGAAGCGCTGGAGCGAATTCTCCCGCCGCTACCGCGCGGAGCTGCGTGCCCAGGGCGAAGCACTCGAGGCTCTGCGGCATCGCGCCGAGCGCATGCGCGTGACGCTCCTCACCGCCACGCGCGAGCCGCGCATCAACCACGCCGTGGTGCTGCGCGCGCTGCTGCTCAAGACCCCCGCTCCCCGGCCCCGCGCTCCGCGGTCTTAACCGCAACTGAACGAGCGCCCCTCGCCCGCCGCGCCGTCAGCGCCGGCGCGCCCGATGCGTTATTACGCTTGAGTGATACGGAGGATCGGACCATGCGTAGCATTGTCAAACTGATGATCGCCCTCGGTGTCAGCGCGGTCCTGGCGGGCTGCGTGGTCGTCCCGGTCGGACGCCCGCGCGCCTACGTCGGTGTCGGCGTGGTCGCGCCCGCCCCCGTGGTCGTGGTGCACGGTTACTACGGCGGCTACTGGCGCCACTGATTTCGCGAACCTGCCGAGGCGACGGGCGGCCGTGCCGGGTGCGTACGGCACACCGCGTGATTCAAACCGTCGCCTCCGCTAGTATCGGGTCCTCCGCGACGCACCGCGAGGACCTCCTTGAAAGTCGGCGCCAAGACTGACACCCCTGCCCGGCGCGCGCCCGCGGCGCCGGTCGCTTAAGCTCACCGCCGTGTCGCTGCGCTCGGGCCAGATACGCACGCTGGTGCTGCTGTTCTGCGGCTACGCGTCCTGTTACTACTGCCGGGCGGACCTCTCGGTGGCCACCCCGCTGCTCGCCGACGAGCTCGCCGTGCACGGCGTGAGCCACGCGCAGGCGCTGGTCGATATCGGCACCATCACCTCCATCGGGATATTTGCCTACGCGCTCGGGAAGCTGTTCCTGACGGGCCTCGGGGACTACTGGGGCGGACGGCGCAATTTCCTGATCGGCGTGGGTGGCGCGTCGCTCTTCACCCTGCTGTTCGCCCTGGCTGGAGGGCTACCGCTCTTCACGCTTGCCTGGAGCGCCAACCGTCTGACGCAGTCGGTCGGCTGGGCGGGCCTCATCAAGGTCTCCTCGAAGTGGTTCAGCTACTCCTCCTACGGCTCGATCGCAGGGATACTCAGCATCAGCTATCTGGTCGGCGACGCATTAGCGCGCCAGCAGATGGGACTGCTGCTCGCCCACGGTTACGGCTGGCGCACCCTATTTGTGTTCGCAGCCGCCGTGGCGGGCCTGGCGCTGCTCGCCAATATCCTCTGGCTACGCGAGTCGCGCGTCGAGGAGGGCCACGCCGAGGCCGAGCCCAATCCGGCGCTCAACCTGTTCGACTCGGGCGAGTCGCGCCTGCCGGGCGTGGCGGCGCTGCTGCTGCCGCTGGCGCGCAGCCGCGCGTTCCTGCTCGTCTGCCTGCTGTCTTTCGGCTGCACGATCGTCCGCGAGACCTTCAACACCTGGACGCCGGCCTACCTGCGGGACTTCCTCGGCTACCGCGTGAGCGACTCCGCCGCCCTCAGCGCGATCTTCCCGGCCGTGGGAGCGGTGTCGGTGTTGCTCGCGGGCTGGCTGAGCGACCGCCTGGGTCCGAGCAGCCGCTCGCTGCTCATGTTCCTCGGGCTCATCGGCAGCGCGCTGGCATTGCTCGCTCTCACCGCAGTCCCCTCCGGCTCGTCCGGGTCGCCGTTAGCGGTGATGTTGATCGGGCTGGTCGCGTTCGGCCTGCTCGGCCCGTACTCCTACCTCGGCGGGGCCTTTGCGCTCGACTTCGGCGGCAAACAGGCGAGTGCCGCCTCTTCCGGCATCATCGACGGCATCGGCTATCTCGGCGGCGTGTTCGCCGGCTACGCCGTGGCACGGCTGGCGATGGCGTTCGGCTGGCACGGCGTGTTCGTGACGCTCGCCGCAGTGAGCATCGCGGCTGCCTTGAGTGCCGGTTATCTGCACCTGCTAAATCTGCGGACTGCGGCACTCAAGGCAGTTCTCGCGGTGGGCGCCCATGGTTAGGCCCGCTATCGCCACCCGCGTATCCGCGACACCCGAGACGCTCACCATCGAATGGAGCCAGGGGGGCATGAGCGAGTTCGCGAGCCTGTGGCTGCGCGACAATGTGCATGAGGACCGCGATCAAGTGAGCGGTCAGCGGCTCGTCGACATCGTGGATCTGCCGGCCGCGCCGCGCATCCGCGCGCTGCGCGCCGACGCCGAGCGTGTGCACATCGAGTGGGAAGGGGAAGCGCGCGGCGCGGCTTTCGAGCTCGGCTGGCTCGCGGCCCAGGCGGATCCGGCCACCGCACAGCGCCCGGAGCTCGAGCGCCGGCTGTGGCTCGAGGGCGCGCGGCTCACGCCCAGGCGCGACTTCGCCTGGGCGCAGCTTGCCGCGGCGCGCCGTGACCCGCACGTGCGCCTCGAGTGGCTGACGCGCCTCGCACAGGACGGCATTGCTTTCCTCGAGGCGGTGCGGTGCGAAGCGTCCGCTCTTCTCGATGCGGCCTCGCTCATCGGCCGCGTCGCGGAGACCAACTACGGACTCACCTTCGACGTACGCTCGGTGCCGCAGCCTGAGAATCTCGCGTACTCGGACCTCGGGCTCGGCCTGCACACCGACAATCCCTATCGCGAGCCGGTGCCGGGCTTTCAGGCGCTGCACGCCCTCGTCACCTCGCCGGAAGGCGGCGACAGCCTGTTCGCCGACGGCTTTGCCCTGGCGGCGCAGCTGCGCGACAGCGCACCCGATGCCTTCAGACTCCTCACCACCACGGCGGTGCCCTTCCACTACCGGTCGGCCGACGCGGAGCTCTATGCGGCTCGACCGCTGATTCAGCTCTCATGCGAGGGCGAGGTGACGGCGGTCCACTACAACAACCGCTCGATCCGGGTTGCCTCGGGCACTGCGCCGGAGTTCTATGCGGCCTACCGCCGGTTCGCCGCGCTGCTGCGCGAGCCGCGCTTCCAGCTCAGGATGAAGCTCGCAGACGGCGATCTGGTCGTGTTCGACAACCAGCGCGTGCTGCACGGCCGCACCGCGTTCACCTCCGCCAGGCACCCGCGGCACCTCCAGGGCTGCTACCTGACGCGCGACAGCGTCTTCAGCGCGACAGGTGTGCTGCGGCGCTCCCTGGGGGAGTGCCCGTGAGCGTCGCCGACGAAGTGCTTGCGATCTACGGGGCGCGCGGCGGGGGCTTGTACTTCGGCGAGCGCGTGTCGATCGCGGAGCACGGACTGCAGGCGGCATGGTTTGCGCGCCTCGAGTCCGCTCCCGAGCCGCTCGTCATCGCGGCGCTGCTGCATGACATCGGGCATCTGCTCGAGGCGGTGCCGGACGATCTCGCCGAGTGGACTTCCGATGCGCGCCATGAGGAAGTCGGCGCGCGCTGGCTGGCCGAGCGTTTCCGCCCCGAGGTGAGCGAGCCGGTGCGCCTGCACGTACCCGCGAAGCGCTACTTGTGCGCGACCGATGCCGACTATCTGCGCCAGCTGAGCTCCGCCTCGGTTCATAC
>DATMMK010000037.1:0-40310 GCA_035569755.1 Steroidobacteraceae bacterium | reverse complement strand
GGTTCCTGCGAGCCATCCACCGATCCCCTCGGAAAAAATTCTACGCCCCGATGCTGGTCTCGTCCGCGATCATCTCCTCGAGGCGCTCGAGGTCCGGCACCAGCGGAGTCTCGTTCACCATGCGGATCTGGCAGATGATCGGCGCACGCTCGGGGAAGACGCGCGAGTTGTCGGGGCGCACGACGTCGGAGCTCACGCGCACCAGCTGCGGGAAGCCCTGTGCCAGGAGCGCGAAGTTGCCGCCTTCGACGCGCGTGCCGAGCGCGTGCAGGATGACGACGCGCGTGCGGCCGCTCGCCGGCGGGATCATCTGCCCGCACGTGCCCTCGAAGGACACGAGCGGCACCGCCTTGCCATTCCAGGGCACCGTGCCGATGTACCAGGGTGGGGCGCCGGTCATCTCGGACGGCGTCTGAAAGCCGATCACCTCCGCGACGCAGGCACGCGGGATGATGAGCCGCCCGTCGACCAGCGGAACCAGCAGGCTGTAGATCTCGTTGACGCGCTCGGCCATGGCAGGTGCGCCCGGAGGCTCAGCTCACCGAGGCGCTCTGGCGCACCGCCGCGCGGCGCCGCTCCACCAGCGGCGCGATCGCATCCAGCAGCTGCGCTTCCTGGTAGGGCTTGCCGAGGTAGTCGTCCACCCCGAGCTCGATGGCGCGCGCGCGGTGCTTCTCGCCGACGCGCGACGTGACCATGATGATCGGCACGTCCTTCAGGCGCGGGTCGTTACGCACGTGGGCGGCGACCTCGTAGCCGTCCATGCGCGGCATCTCGATGTCGAGCAGGATGACGTCCGGAACGTTGTCCTGCAGCAGCGCCACCGCGTCCATGCCGTCGCGGGCGGTGAGGACGCGCATGCCGTTGCGCTCGAGCAGGCGCTGCGTGACGCGGCGTACCGTGATCGAGTCGTCCACCACCATGGCGAAGGTGCGGCGGTCGCCGCGCTCCTTGGGCACGGCGGGAGCGGCGGCACGCGTGCGCCACTCGGCGCGCACCAGCGCGCCGATGTCGAGAATGATGACGATGCGCCCGTCGCCGAGGATCGTGGCACCTGAGATTCCACGGATGCTGGAGATCTGCGGCCCGACGGACTTCACGACGATCTCACGGCTGCCGATGAGCTCATCGGCCACCAGGCCCGTTGAGTGCTCGCCGGCGCGCACCAGTACCACCGGAATGGTGACGTCGGCGGACGGCAGCAGCGAGGCCTCGAGGCCGACGAAGGTCCCGAGGTGCTGGAAGCGGTACTTGGTCCCGCCGTACTCGAAAGCGGCGGCGTCGCGCCCGAGGTGCGCGGTGACCTCGGCCTTGGAGAGGCGCAGCACGCCCTCCACGGTCGGCAGCGGCAGCGCGTAGTACTCCTCGTCGGCGCGCACTATGAGTGCGTGGCTGATCGCGAGCGTGAGCGGCAAGCGCACCGTGAACACGGTGCCGGCGCCGGCCGTGCTCTCCATGTGGAGCGCGCCGCCGAGGCGCTTGATCTCGGTCGCGACCACGTCCATGCCGACGCCGCGGCCGGCCTGCTGGGTGACGGACCCGGCGGTCGAGAATCCGGGCTCGAGGATCAGCTGCATCGCGTCCTCGTCGCTCAGGGGCTGCCCCGGAGCGATGAGCCCGAGGGCCACGCCCTTCTCGCGGATGGCCTTGAGATTCATGCCGCCGCCGTCGTCGGACAGGCGCACCATGACCTCGGCGCCTTCCCTGTGCAGCTCGAGCAATATCCTGCCGGTATCGGACTTGCCGTGATTGACGCGCTCCTCGGGCTTCTCGATGCCGTGCACGACCGCATTGCGCAGCATGTGCTCGAACGGCGGCAGCATGCGCTCGAGCACCTGCCGGTCGAGCTCGCCCGAGGCGCCCTCGACGGTGAGCTCGGCGCGCTTGCCGGTATCGGCGGCCGCCTGGCGCACGATGCGTGCGAGGCGCTGCACATGGCGCTGGAACGGCACCATGCGGGTGCGCATCAGGCCGTTCTGCAGCTCGGTGATGGTGCGGGCCTGCTGCTGCAGCAGGTTCTGCGTGTCCTTGGCGAGGTTCTCGAGGAGCTGCTGGATGCTCGCCACGTCGTTGGCCGTCTCGGCGAGCGCGCGCGAGTACTGCTGGATGGAGGAGTAACGGTCGAGCTCGAGCGGATCGAACTCGCTGCGGTGCGAGCCGACCTCCTCCTCGTGCTTGTGCAGGATCTGGGCCTCGGTCTCGATCTCGAGGTGGCGCAGCTGCTCCTTCAGGCGCGTCACCGTGCGCGCGAGCTCGCCCAGGTTGAAATCGAGCGAGCCGAGCTGCTGCTCGAGCCGGGCGCGCGCGATGCTCGCCTCGCCGGAGATGTTGAGCAGCTGGTCGAGAAGCTCGGCATCGACGCGCGCCATCTCCACGCGCTCGCCGGGCAGCACCGGCTCACGTCCGGGTGGGACGAGCTGCGGCGCCGCGAGACCCTCCTCGCCCTGCGAGAGCTCATCGTTAATGCGGCTGAGCCCGGTGTCGGTCACGGGCGCGTTGCGCGGCGGGAACACCGGTGGGCGCGGCGCAGGCGCCTGCGAGAGGCTGGCCGCCGATGTGGGGCCCGCGGGCGTGATTACAGCGGCAGTGGCTGCGGCCGGGGCTGGCGTGGCGGCCTGCGGCGCTGCGGGTGCAGGTGCGGCCGCCGGGGCGGGCGCAGGCACTGCGGCCGCCTTCGGTGCCTCTGCCTGGGCTGCCGCCCGCGCGGCGGCTTTAGGCGCGGGCGGCCGGGAAGGGGGTGGGGGTGGCGGGTCCTCCGGCGCTGCCGTCGTGCCCCGGGTGAAGGCCTGGATGCGCGCCAGCGTCGCGCGCGCCGGCGTCACGCGCTGACCGGAAGACACGTGCTCGCGCATGCGCGCGAGCTCATCGAGGCTCGCCTGGATCACGTCGAACACCGCGGAGTCCGCCGTCATCGCGCCGTTGTCCACCTGCAGCACGAGGGACTCGAGCTCGTGGGCGAGATCGCCCATGGGGAGGATCCCGGCCATGCGGGCGCCGCCCTTCAGCGTGTGCAGCGGCCGCTTGAGCGCCTGACGGAACTCGGCGCTGCCGGGATGCGCGCTCCAGTCGGAGAGCGCGTGCTCGGCGGCGTCGATCAGCTCGGTGGCCTCGTCGGTGAAGATCGCCGCGACCTCGGGATCGAAGTCGGCGGCCTCATCCGGTGGCGCACCCTCGTCGGATCCTGCCAGCCCCGCGGGTAAATCGGCAGCCGGCGCCGGCCCGTGTGCGCCCGCCGCGGCGATGCGCTGGTCGAGACTGCGCTCGGCCTTCTCGATGCGTTCGAGCAGCGCCCAGTGATTGACGAAGTATCCGGTCGGCTCGTCGAGGTGGGTGGCGACCGAGTGCATCGCCGCCATGCTGTCCCCGAGCAGCGCCAGCTCCTCGGTGCGTAACCCCAGACCGCTGCCGTACACGCGCCGCAGCCAGTGATCGAGCGGCTCGGCGAGCCGGATCCCGTGGCGCGCCTGCGCCATCTTCGAGCTTCCCGAGAGCGTGTGGCAGGCGCGATAGACCTCCTCGGGAAGCGCGTGCGGCTCGGGCAGGGTGGCCTCGCGCGTGAGGTAGGCGCGCACCGCCGCAATGTGGGTCGTGGTCTCGCGCGCGTAGATCTCGCGCAGCGTGTCGTCCTGGAGGCCGGGCCGCGTGCCGCTGAGCGCCACCTCGGCAGCCAGCGCAGGCTCGGGCTCGTCGTCCATGAGCCCGCCCGGCATGGCGCGCGCGCCAGTCTGCGCGGCGCGCGACGCGGCGGCGGCCGGCGGCCGCACCGGCGGCACCTCGACGGTCGCGGTGCCACCGCCGTTTGCGCCCGCGGCGGGCGTGCTGCGGCCGACGGCGAGCGCGTGCGCGCGGGCCACGATGGCGCCGGTATCCGCCTGCGGCGGCGGGCCGCCGGCGAGCTGCTCGACGAGCTCCGGGAGCGCGGCAATCGCCGCCCGCAGCATCTCGAGGATCGGCGGCGAGCGGGTGAGCGTGTTGTCGAGTACGCGGTTGAGGAGATTCTCGATCGCCCAGGCGAACTCGGCGAGCTCGCGCGCGCCGACCATGCGACCGCTCCCCTTCAAGGTGTGGAACGAGCGGCGCACCGTGACCAGCGCCTCGCGTTCCAGCGGGTTCTGCTCCCACGCCGGGAAGCCGCGCTGGATCTTCTCGAGCTCCTCGCCCGCTTCCTCGATGAAGAGTTTCACCAGCTCCGGGTCGGCGTTCTCGACGAGCTTGGCGAGCTTGTTGGTGGCGGAGAGCGTCGGAGCCGCCACGCCCACCCCGCTCAGGTCGCGCGCCGCGGGGTGCAGCGGCGAGGCCGGCCCAAGCGCCACGGCGTGGGTGTAGCCCTGAGCCTCGGTCGGCTCGACCGTCGGCACCGGCGGCGTCGGCTGCTCCTCGAGCGCCTTCACGCATACCTGGGCGTTGTCGAGCATGTACCAGGGGTCCGAGCGTCCGGCCTGCAGCGTCTCCATGTAGTACTCGACGCTGACGATCGCATCGGCGAGGCGGTCCACGAATCCCGGTGGCAGCACGTGAATGCCGGGCTGCATGACGCGCTTCAGCTGCGTGGTGATCGCCTCGATCACCTCGACCGCGCGCGCCTTGCCGAGCATGAGGAGCCCGGCCTTCATGCCGCGCATCAGGTCATGCCAGCTGTCGAGGCCGGCGGCATCGAGGGTACCGCCGACACTCTGGGTTATGGCCTCCTTGATGCGCGCCAGGTTGACGATGCATTCGCGCAGCACGGCGGACTGCACCTGCTGGAAGTCGGTGTCGTCGCTCTCCTCGGCGGCCTCGGTGCTCTTCGGGAGGATGAGCCCGACCAGGCGGTCGTCGAGCCGGTCCTCGACGCTGATCAGCGTCGCGGCGATCTCGACCAGGGACGCCTCATCGGCCGGCGTCGAGCCGCCGATGATCTTCTCGAGCCGCTCGGTCTCGCTCTGCACGCTGCTGCGCAGGTCCCCGAGGCCGAGGACGCCGAGCGTGTCGCCGATCTTGCGCAGCATCTCGACCTGCGGAGCGAGCTCGGCCGGCTGGCCCGCGCCGCGGCGCACGAAGATATCGAGGACGTCCTTGACCCTTCCGAGGTCCTCGCGGATCGCGGCCGCTACCGTGCGCATCAGCTTCACCGAGGGCGCCGACAGGTTCTCGCGCTCCTGCTCGATGCTCTCGTCCACCGGCAGCAGCTCCGCCAGGCGGAACGAGGCGCGCACCGCGCTCACCCGCCCGCCGCTCGACTCCGCGCGGCCGACGTAATAGAGAAGGTTGTTGAGCAGCTCGATCGGCGGGGTCTGCGAATAGCGCGCCTCGCCCTGCTCGTACAGGCGGCGCATCTCGCGGTCGGCGAGCCCCAGCAGCCGCTTCACCGACTGCCCGCCCTCGAGCCCGTTGTGCTGCAGGGCCTCGATGACCGCGCCGATCACCCACCACAGCTGGAAGACCGGCTGGCGCGTCGCGATCTGCTCGAGCTTGCGCGCGACGGCGGCGAGCACCTCGAGGTTCTGCTCGGGCCGCTCGCCGCGGATCCAGCCGATGAGCCCCTGCTGGTAGCGCGCGCGCAGCCGCCGCGCCCACTGCTCGACGGTCATCGGCGTCTCGCCGGCGGTGATCGTCAGCGGTTGCGCCTGCTTGTCGGACTTGAGGTTCAGCAGCAGCAGCGTGCCTTCGGAGAGCAGCGCATGGCCGCGCACCGCGCGCAGGTCGTTGAGCAGCGGCAGCAGCACCAGCGCGAGATCGCGCCCGCCGGCCAGCACGCGCTCGAGGTAGCTCGGCAGCTGCACCATGGCGCGCATCAGCGCATCGAGACTCTCCGCCTGCCCCTTGCGCTCGTGCGCCGTGGCGACCAGGTACAGCGCCACCTGCTCCATCTCTTCGGCGAGCAGCGCCGCACCGTAGATCTCCAGCACCCGCAGCACGCCCTGCACCTGGCGCAGGTCCTGTGCGCAGCGCTCGAGCAGCGGCACGTTGTCGGGCTGCTCGACGTAGTTCTCGAGGGCGGTGCGCGCCTCGGCGAGCGTCGAATTGACTTCGCGACCGACGAGATCGAACGTCTGGGAGGCGACCTGGGGCATGTGCTCGGTTCGCTTACCTTCAGGAGCCGCCGAGGGCGGAGATCTGGCGCACCTTGGCGGTGGTGAGCCCGGTCTCCTCGATCTTCTTCAGGCGCATGCTGCTGCCGGCGGTGCCGCTGCCGGGCAGCCGGAAACCCGACGCCGACTTGCGCAGCCCCGCGGAGAGCTCGGCGAGCTTGGCGATGGCGGTCGAGGTCGCGCTGGTCGACTCGGCGGTCTGCGCGCTGATCTCCTTCAGCACCTGCATGTTGCGGGCGATGCCCTGCGCGGCGCTGGTCTGGGCGCGGGAGCTCGAGGAGATGTTCTGCACCAGGCTCGCGATCTGGTTCGATACCTGCTCGATCTCCTCGAGCGCAGCGCCGGCGTTCTCGGCGAGCAGCGCGCCGCCCACCACGTCGGTGGTGCTGCGCTCCATCGACACCACCGCCTCGTTGGTGTCGGTCTGAATGGTGCGCACCAGCACCTCGATCTGCTTGGTGGCGTTGGCGGCGCGCTCGGCCAGGCGCTGCACCTCGTCCGCCACCACCGCGAAGCCGCGGCCCGCATCGCCCGCCATCGAGGACTGGATCGAGGCGTTCAGCGCCAGGATGTTGGTCTGCTCGGCGATGTCGTTGATCAGCTCGACGATGTTGCCGATCTCCTGGCTGCTCTCGCCGAGGCGCTTGATGCGCTTGCTGGTCTCCTGGATGGTCTCGCGGATCGTGTTCATGCCGTCGATCGTGCGGCGTACCGCATCGCCGCCCTTGTGGGCCACCTCGACCGAGTGGCGCGCGACGTCCGCGGCGCGCTCGGCGTTGCCCGAGACCTCCTCCACCGAGCCCGCCATCTTGGCGGCGTTCTCGGTGGCGGAAGCGATCTGCTTGGACTGGGCGCCCGAGGCCTTGGCGAGGTGCGCCGACAGCGCCTGCGTCTGGCGCGTGGCGGAGTCGAGCTGGATCGCCGAGGCGTTGATGGTGGTGACGAGGCCGCGCAGCGCATCGACCGCGTAGTTGATGGAGTCGGCGATGGCGCCGGTGATGTCCTCGGTGACGGTCGCCTGCACGGTGAGATCCCCGTCGGCGAGGCTCGAGAGCTCATCCAGCAGCCGCAGGATCGCCTGCTGGTTGCGATCGTTCTCCTGCAGGCGGGCGTCGGCCGAGGCGCGCTGGCGCTCGACCGTGCGCCGGGTGCGCAGCGCCGCGATCAGCGCCGCGACGAGCGCCGCGAGTGCCACGACGGACAGCACCAGCGGCACCCACGAGATGAGCGAGTGCTCCGGCGGCATCAGCAGGTACTCGCCGACGGTGCCGGCGGCGACCAGCAGCGCCGCGAGCACCAGCAGTGGCGTCAGGCTCATGCCGCGGCCTCCGCGAACGCGGCGCTCTCGAGCACCGAGCGCAGTGACAGCACCGGCCACTGCTCCTGCGCGCGGCGGAAGGCGCCGGCCAGATAGCGCTCGCAGCGCGCCACCGTCGGGGGGGGATCGCCCGAGAACTCACTCTCGGCGAAGCGCCGGAACCCGAGCACCTCATCGACCAGCAGTCCCGCGGGAATCTCGCGGTGATTGACCACCACCACGCGGGTGTTGCGCGTGACGGGCGTGACCCCGCTGCCGAGGAACTGGCGCAGGTCGACGATCGGCAGCAGCTGCCCGCGCACGTTGGCGAGACCGCGGATCCAGGGCTTGGCGCCCGGTACGCGCGTGGTGCTGGCCGGGACGCCGAGCACTTCGCGCGTCTCCTCACGCGCGACGAGGTACATGTCACCCGCCATGCGCAGCGCCACCCCGACCCACTCGCGTCCGCCGGCGGCCTGCTCGTTCGCCTGTGCCGAGACCGCACGCCCGCGGCGCTCGAGCTCGGCGAGCAGCTCGAACGGCCGGTCCCGGAGGGACTTCAGCTCGACTTCGGGGGTGGTCATCGGATCTGACATAGGCTCAAGCCGCGAGTGTCGCCTGGGCCTTGGCGACCAGCTGGTCAGGGGAGACGGGCTTCACCATGTAGTCGACCGCGCCCTGGCGCAGGCCCCAGATGCGATCGGTCTCCTGGCCCTTGGAGGTAACCATGATGATAGGGATGGTGCGGGTGCGCGGATCGTTTGCCAGCGCGCGGGTGGCCTGGTAGCCGTTCATGCCGGGCATGACGATGTCCATGAAGATCAGGTCGGGGCTCATCTCGCGTGCCAGCCGCACTCCCTCGGCGCCGTCGGCGGCCGCGGCCGTCCGATAGCCGTGTTTCTCGAGGGCCTTCTGCATGACGTGCACCTCGGTCGGTGAGTCGTCGACGATCAGGATCAGCGGCATGCCTTCATCTCCCGATATGGGTCTCGATCGCGGAGAGCAGCTCGTCCTTGGTGAAGGGCTTGGTGAGGTAGTGTTCGGAGCCGACGATGCGGCCGCGCGCACGGTCGAACAGACCGTCCTTGGAGGACAACATGATCACCGGAATGGCGCGGAAGACCTTGTTGTGCTTGATGAGCGAGCAGGTCTGATAGCCGTCCAGGCGCGGCATCATGATGTCGACGAACACGATGTCGGGCTGGTGGTCGGCGATCTTGGCGAGCGCGTCGAAGCCGTCGATCGCCGTGAACACTTCGCAGCCTTCCTTGGCGAGCAGCGTCTCGGCGGTCCTCCGGATCGTCTTGCTGTCGTCGATGACCAGGACTTTGAGTCCCTGGAGCTTCGCGTTGCTGCCATTCACGGTCAGGCAACTCCTTACTTACAGGCCATACCGCAACTTACAGGCCATACCGCAGGGTATGGCGGCTTGAGAGGTCGCCGCGAACGTCAGGCCAGAAACCTAAGGCAAAACAGCCGCCGGCGGCGCACCTCCACACAAGCGGCCGTAGTTTCACGGCCTCCTCGACGCTGAGGCAAGCGCAGCGGGGTTTTAACATATCGGTATACCCCCTGCTATGCCACGCACGTCACGTTTTTCGAAGGTCGGCAGGGCCTTGGGCGAGCCCCGGGCAACAGCCGCCCGTGAGCGGTGCGGGGCAGACAGATTCCCGCCTCACTGAGCATAATCGGGCCCCGATGAGCACGGCCAGACGACTCGGCGTGGTGATGGATCCGATCGGCGCCATCGCCTATCCAAAGGACTCGACGCTCGCGATGCTGCTCGCCGCCGAGAGGCGCGGCTTTGCCCTGAGCTACCTCGAGCTCGGCGACCTCATTTTGCGCGACGGCATCGCCTGCGGCCGCACCCGCCCCCTCACGGTACGGGCGGACCCGAAGGGCTGGTTCACCCTCGGGGAGCCGCTCACCGAGCCCCTCGGTGCCCTCGACTGCATCCTCATGCGCAAGGACCCGCCCTTCGACACCGAGTACATCTACAGCACTTACATCCTCGAGCGCGCCGAGGTTCAGGGGGTACTGGTGGTCAACCGGCCGCAGGGGCTGCGCGACATGAACGAGAAGGTCTACACGGCCTGGTTTCCACAATGCTGCGCCGCGACCCTCGTGACGCGCGACATGGGTGAGATGGCGGCGTTCCTGCGCGAGCACGGCCGCATCGTCGTGAAGCCGCTCGACGGCATGGGCGGACGGTCGATCTTCGTGCTCGGCCTGGGCGACGCCAACGCGCGGGTGGTGTTCGAGACGCTCACCGCCTACGGGCACCGCTTCGCGATCGCGCAGCGCTATATCCCGGAGATCGCCACCTCGGGCGACTCGCGCGTGCTGCTGGTGGACGGGGAGCCGGTGCCTTACGCGCTCGCCCGCATGCCCTCGGGCGAGGATCATCGCGGCAACCTCGCCGCCGGAGCCAAGGGAGTCGGCCGCCCGCTCAACGAGCGCGACCGCTGGCTCGCGCACGAGATCGGGCCGGCGATGGCGGCACGCGGCATGATGCTGGTCGGCCTCGACGTGATCGGCGGCTACGTCACCGAGATCAACGTCACGAGTCCCACCGGCATCCGCGAGCTCGACAAGCAGTTCGGCACCGACATCGGCGCGCTGCTGATCGAGGCCATCGGACGGCGGCTCGACGCGGCGCCGCGCCGGAGCGCCTAGCGATGGCACGGGCACGGGGTTCCATCGCACGCCGGGCACTCGCCCTGCGCGAGGGCCGCCCGCCCGCCTGGGACCGCCTGCTCGCCATGGTGTTCTTCGTCGCCCTGCTGCACGGGCTCGTCATTCTCGGCATCACCTTCAACGCTCAGGCGGGCGATCGGGGTGGCGCGCCGGGCCTCAAGGTCCTGCTGGTCTCGGACGAGCTGCCCGAGGCGGCCGCCAATCCCACCGCCAGCTACCTCGCACAGCGCACCCAGCTCGGCTCAGGCAACACGCGTGAGGCCGTACCGCCCCACAGCCCGCCGACCGCTCTGCCGGCGCTGAAGCACCCGGGCGTAGCCCTTGGCGACTCGCTCGCGCCGCGCGGCGACATGAAGGGCGCAGACACCGAGCGCGTCCTCACAACCACCGCCTGGGTGACCGACGTGCGCTACCTCGCCGACCTCGGCACCACCGGCTCGCAGCGCGACCGGCCGCTGCTCATCGAACAGCCGCCCGTCGCGCCGCCGGCTCCGACGGAAGAGCCGGGACCCGCCGAGCTCCAGGGACCGAAGCGCGACGAGCTCTGGGTCACCGCCGACACCCGCGCCGCCTCCCTCGCGCCGTATCTCGATGCCTGGCGGCGCAAGGTCGAGCGCATCGGCACGCTCAACTTCCCGGCCGCCGCCCGCCGCGCACTTGGGGACACGAGCCCCGTGCTCGAGGTGGGCATCAACGCCAACGGCACGCTCGACCGCGCGATCATCCGCCGCTCGAGCGGCAACGCCGAGCTCGATCAGGCGGCGCTCTCGATCCTCAAGCTCGCGGCCCCCTTCGATCCCTTCCCGCCCGAGCTCGCCGCCGAGCACAGCGTGTTGCGTTTTGCCTACGAGTGGCAGTTTGTAGGCGGGCGCGCACAGCGCGGCAGCGTATCGGTTCCTTGAGACTCGGGGCCGCCGTGCCCATACTTGGCCCATGGTCCGCAAGCATGCAGCGAGCGGCGGCGCCACTGCTGCCGAGGGCGGCCCGGGGAGCGAGCCCCGCGGCAGTTCCCCGGTATTCGCCGATGGCGGCGCCGGGAGCCTCACCAATCATCTCCTGATCGCCATGCCGCAGCTCAACGACCCGAACTTCGCGCAGACCGTGGCGCTCATCTGCGAGCACACGGACAAGGGCGCGCTCGGGATCGTGCTCAACAAGCCGCTACCGATGAAACTCTCGGACGTGCTCTCACAGATGAAGCTCGAGCCGACCAATGAGCACATCGGCGAGATGCCGGTGCTGCGCGGAGGTCCGGTACACACCGACCGCGGCTTCGTGCTGCACCGCCCGGGCGGGCAGTGGGACCATACGCACAAGGTCTCCGAGACCATCCAGGTGACGACCTCGCGCGACGTGCTCGCCGCCATGGCGCGCGGCGAAGGCCCCTCGGACGCCTTCATCGCGCTCGGCTACGCCGGCTGGGAGTCCGGGCAGCTCGAGCGCGAGCTGAAGGAGAACGCCTGGGCCTCGATGCCGGTGGACGCGCGGGTCGTGTTCGAGCTGCCCTTCGAGGAGCGCTGGGCGGGAGCCTGGCGGCTGATGGGCGTCGACGTCGAGCGCCTCAGCCCCGAAGCGGGTCATGCCTAGGGCGGTCAAGACCGTCCTCGCCTTCGATTTCGGACTCAAACGCATCGGCATCGCTTCCGGCGACACGCTGACGGGCAGCAGCGCGCCGCGGCCGGCGGTGCGCTCGGGCAAGTCGGGCCCGGACTGGGAGGCGATCGGGCGCGAGATACGCGCGCTCGCACCCGCGGAGCTCGTGGTCGGCGCCCCGTATAATGCCGACGGCGGTGAGGGGGCGCTCGGTGAACGCGTGCGCCGCTTTGCCGCCGAGCTCGAACGCCGCTTCGCACTGCCGGTCCACCTGGTCGATGAGCGCTTCACCTCCCTCGAGGCGAGCGCACAGCTCGCGGCGCGACGCGCGAGCGGTGAGCGCCGGCGGCGCGTGAAGAGCGCTGACGTCGACAGCGCCGCCGCCGCGGTGATTCTCGGGCGCTACTTCGCCGGCGAGGGGAAGCGATGACCGAACAGCTGCGGCCCGATGGGTCGCTCCGCCACCTGCTGACACTCGAGACGCTGCCGCGGGCGCAGATCGAGCGGCTGCTCGACCGCGCGCAGACCTTCGTCCGGCCGCTCGGCGAGAAGCCGCCGCGCACTCAGGCACTCGCCGGCCTCACGGTCGCCAACCTCTTCACCGAGCCCTCGACCCGCACCCGCGTCAGCTTCGAGCTCGCCGCCAAGCGCCTCGGCGCCGAGGTCGTGAACCTCGAGGTGCAGCTGTCCTCGCGCGTCAAGGGCGAGAGCATGCTCGACACCGTGTACACGCTGCAGGCGCTGCACGTCGACGCGCTCGTGATCCGCGACGCCGAGGCGGGCGTGCCCGGGCTCGTGGCCGAGCACGTGGCGCCGCACGTGAGCGTGCTGTCGGCGGGCGAGGCGCACGTCGCGCATCCGACCCAGGGCCTGCTCGACGCGCTCACCATCTATCAGCGCAAGCAGCGCTTCGCCGGCCTCGCGGTGGCGATCGTCGGCGACATCCGCCACTCGCGCGTGGCGCGCTCGGCGTGGCACGCGCTGCGCGCGCTCGGCGTCTCGGACCTGCGCCTCGTCGGCCCGGCGGCGCTCATGCCCGCGGCGGATGAGTTCGAGGGCTGCACGCGCTTCAGGTCGATCGCCAAGGGCCTCGAGGGCGTCGACGCCATCATGATGCTGCGCATCCAGAAGGAGCGCTTCGGCGATGCCGAGGTGCCGGACGGCGAGAAGTATTTCGCCGCCTGGGGCCTCACCCCCGAGCGGCTCGCGCTCGCGCGCCCGGACGCGATCGTGATGCATCCGCAGCCGATGAACCGCGGCATCGAGATCGCCTCCGAAGTGGCCGACGGGCCACAGTCGGTGATCCGCGATCAGGTCCGTAACGGCGTCGCGGTGCGTATGGCGGTGCTCGCGGAGGTGCTGCGTGCGCGGGGCGGCGCATGAGCGCGCGCCCATGAGTCACGCTCACCGCGGCACTATCTTCCTCGAGCAGGCGCGCGTCATCTCCCAGCTGGCCTACGACGCCGAGCAGTTCGTGCTGCGCGTAGCGGCGCCCAAGTGCGCCGCACACGCCGGGCCCGGCAGCTTCGCGCACCTGACCTGCGATGCCGCGATCCCGATGCGCCGGCCGCTGTCGCTCATGCGCGCCGACGCGCGCGCCGGCTGGATCGAGATGCTCTACAAGGTGGAAGGGCGCGGCCTGCACGCGCTCGCCTCACGCAAGGCGGGCGACACTGTGAGCGTGCTCGGGCCGATCGGCCGCCCTTTCGAGCCGCATCCCGAGCGGCCGCGGACGCTGCTGATCGGCGGCGGCGTCGGCATCCCGCCGATGGTGTTCCTCGCCGAGCGGCTGCACCAGGCGGCGGGCGTTGCAGGCGCGGCGGCCGCCTGGAAGCCGCTGGTGCTCATGGGCTCCGAGATCCCATTTCCGTTCCGACCCAGGCCCTCGACCCTCATCGTTCCCGGCATCCCGGACGGCACGATCGCCGCCATGCCGCTGCTCGATGAGTGGGGCGTGCCGAGCCGGCTCGCGAGCCGCTCGGACTTCCCGGGATGCTTCCCGGGCTTCGTCACGCAGCTCGCCGACGCCTGGCTCAAATCACTCGGCCCGCAGGAGCTCGGCGAAGTCGAGATCTTTGCCTGCGGACCGACGCCGATGCTGGAAGTGACCGCACAGCTCGCGCGCCGCTACGGCGTGCCCTGCCAGGTGTCGCTCGAGGAGTTCATGGCGTGCGCGGTGGGCGGCTGCGCCGGCTGCACGGTGCAGGTGCAGACTCCCGAGGGAGCGGCGATGAAGCGCGTGTGCGTCGACGGCCCGGTATTCGACGCCTACACGGTGTTCTGAGCTGCGGACTCGCTGCGGGCTGACCTAATGCGCGTACGTCGTCGTCACCTGGGTGTACGTAAACCGCAGGGTCTCCTCGGGCGCGCCTGCGGCGGCGCTCGAATAAGACGTTGAAACCAGAACCGGCTGCGTAAAGCTCATTAGCGCGACCACCACACCCGCCTTGTACGCCGTGATCGTCAGGGACGTGAGTGGCGTCCGTGCGGGAATGACGGGCAGCGGAACCCCGCGGCTCAGAGCCGTAGTCACGTCGACGAAATTAGCCGTCGTGCCCGCGCCTGCCGGCAGCGCCAGACGCGGCGAGGAGGTTGAATACGACAACGCACCTGCCGGAAAAGTAGCCGCAGCAGTCGGCGGGTTCTGACCCGGCGCCGGATACGAGACCGCGACCACGTAGGGCACCGTCACGACCGCGCTCGGTCTCAGCGCGGGAGCCTGCACCGGCGCTGTGACCGCGGGAGCCGTCATCACCTGTGCCTGGGCGGCGAGCGCCATCCCGGCGGTCACGGCGAGCATGACGCAATCCCACATCGCTCTCTTTGCTCCGACTGATTTATCCGCGGCCATGGTCGTGCTCCTCGGGAAGTCGACCGGGTCGGACTACCGATGATGAATCGCGATGGTCGTCTCGCGTGGCGTCAGCCGCCCGGAGGCGAGCTCCTGGCTGTTGACTGGATCGAGCGCGAAACCTGTGTTGCCGTCCATTGTAGTCTTCACGATGTTGCGTGCCCCGACACCTGCAGGCGGCTGCGCGGAGGTTGGACAGGAGCCGAGTGACAGATCGGGTCCGGGTCCGGGTCCGCTGTCAGTCGCCTTGACGATGTTGCGCGTTGCAGCAACGAGCTCAGGCGAGGAGCACGGTTCCAACACCAGGCGCAGCGCCTCGTCGCCCGCCGGGTCGGTGAGCCGGTACGGACCGAGCTTCGCCAGCTGTGCGCCCGCCAGCGTGAGCGTCTCAATCGGAATCACCTCCCCCGTGGGGCTCACGTTGAATACGCGCACCCTTCCCGGCAGGGACGGACGGTAGTAGACGAGGAAGCGCTCGCCCGAATGAAAGACGTAGGAGCCCGGGTCAACCGTCGTCTCGGTCCCGCCCGCTCCCAGCACGTGCACTTCGAAGGCGATGCCGGCGTAGAGCGTCGGTGCCGGCGCGGGCGCCGACGGCAACGGCGAACTCATCGATGCTGGCGCGGCGGCCGGCGGCGCGCTGCCTAACCCCGGAGCCGGTGTCATCGGAGCCGCTGCCGCCGTCATCGGCATACCGGGCATCGGCGTGCCCGGCGTCGGAAACTGCGCCCCAGGCACACCGGGCGTGCCGGGGTTTGCGGGCGGGATGTAGGGAGGCGGCATCGCACCCGGCGGCATCGCACCCGCCGGCATTCCACCCGGTGGCATCGCTCCGGGCACGGGCTGCGGATAGCCCATCGGCTGCTGAGGCAGGGTGCCGGGATAGGCCGAGCCGCCCATCATGGGAGGCGGCACGGTCCACTGCGTGCCGGGCTGAGCACCGGTGCCGCTGCGGTTGAACCAGTTGACGATGCCCTGGCTCAGGCTGCTCACCACGCTGACGCCGACGTCCTTGGCGACCATCGCCAGAGCGCCGGCGAACAGGAACCGCGGCGAGGTGCCGGCGGGGTTGTTCGGGTCGAAGGCCGTTGGCTGCGCCGGCAGCTGTTGGGTCGGCAGCGGCAGGGCGCTTGCTGGCCCGACCGGAACCTGCGGCGCCTGAGGCGCGGATGGCAAGCCCTGCGCGAGGGCATCGAAGGACAACGCCCAGAGCAACAGCCAGAGGCATCGACGGCTGCGAATCGTCTGAGGCTTCATGTTGGGTTCCCGATCGATACGCGGGCGTAGCAACGGCTCTATCGGAGCCAGCGCATTGACTCGCATTGGAAATTCAGCTGCTCGTCGAGTTGACGCTGGGCATCGAAGATGGCGGTAACCGACGTCACCCGCGAGTTCACAAAGGCGATGGCTTGGACAGCTTGGCCGCTGGGACCGTTAATGGTGACCGTAAGCGTGAAGGGCCATCCGTTATTCATCAGGGCCTTGAGATCGTTTGAAGCGGCATCCGGGCGCCGCACGATCAATACAGAACAGGGCTTTGGGGGCACGGGGATCTGTTTGGAGGGTCTGGGTGCGCTCTCGACCACACTGCTAGCCTGTTGCGGCCCCGTCATGCTGAGGGCGGGAAACGCGCCGCTGCTCGGCAGGCTCCAGTTCGCGCCATTCGCGTTCACACCCAGCATCGAAAAGCTATACGGAGCCTGAGTCGGAGCCGGGGCGGCGGGAGTGGTCGCCAGAAGCGGAGTCGGTGGTGTGACCGGTTGTACGGTCACCGGTGCCGCCGGTTGTGCGGTCGCCGGTGCCGTCATCGTCTGCGAGCGCGCACCGAGGATCACGAAGCAGCTGGCCGCGATTACCGTGCAAGCGCGGAGAATTCTCGTCTTCATCGATCCTCCCCTCGAGACGTTGTATGTGTCAGTACGGCCCGCGCCGGGAATCAGTATACGTCGAAGTCAAAATCCAGATTCTCGCGGCGCACCGTCGGATTCTGCGCACCGCGCGTCAGCTGCCGTACCTGGTCGATCACGTAGGACTGAAGCTCCGAGGCCGTGACGGAGCCATCGCCATCCCGGTCGGCCCGCCCCGCGGTCAGCCCCTGGAGGATCGCGTAGGTAAAGACGCCGTTGCCCCACTGCGCCCCCTCCAGGCTGAACTCGCTGCCGCTCGAGCTCGAGATCACCACCGCACCGGTGCCGCGGCGCAGGTCGGCGAACAGGTCCTGCTGCACCGTGAGGGCGGCGAGCGGCTCGGAGGCGGCGGTGGGCGCTGCAGAAGTGGCGGCGAGCGACACGATGTTGCGAGCCGCCTTGTACTCGCGCACGGTCACGCGCGTGCCGCCCTCTCCCGGCACGAGCGTACGCACCTCCTCCTTGTCGATCTCGCCCGAGAAACAGGTGTCGACCAGCAGTAGCTTGCGCAGCGGCTCGATCCCGTCGAGCAGATCCTCGAGGTCTTCGAACGGCAGGCCCGCCGCGCCCGGGTTGTCGGCGTCGATGCCCCAGGTGCCGTAGAAATAGTTCTGGCGGTCGTCGACGAGCCCGTGGCCGGCGGCGAACACTACCGCCAGATCCTGCCGGTGCGCTTGCTGCAGCCACTGCTTCGCGGCGCGGATGCCCGCGCTGGTCGCCTCCTGGTCGGTGATCAGCCGCACGTGCACGCTACGCTGCACGCCCGCGCGCCCATCGAGCGCGCGAAAGGCCTGCGCCAGGTCCGCGGCATCCTTGGCGGCAAAGCGCAGCGCGTAGCGCGGGTTGCGGTAGGCGCTGACGCCGACCGCGACGATCCACACGTCCCACGGCTCGCGGCTCGCGCTGGAGGTCGTGTAGAGCGTCCGCCGCAACGACTCCGCACCCTGGATGTTGAGGGTCGACACCTGGATTTTGTTGTGGCCGGCGACCAGTGGCACTTCGAGCTCGCGTTCCGCCGCCTGCGCGGCCGGCGCAAGACTGAGTCCCGCCGTGCCGTACACCGGCACGTCGTTGACGTAGAGATTGATGCGATCGAGCGCCACCGCATCGTCCCGCGCGCGCACCCGGATCTTCACGCTGGTGGCGGCGGTGCTGACCGGCAGGGCATCGCCGACGACCTCGATCGCAGGCAGATGCAGCTCCGTACCGAGCGCGCCGGTTGCGAAGCCGGTCTTCCTCACGCGCTTCTCGTAGGCGCGCTCGTATGCGGCAATCAGTGCGGGCGGCGCGAGTCCCAGACGCTGCATCACCACGTCCGGCCGGTTGAAGCGCAGGTCGAACTGCTCGAACGGGAAGAGCTGGTCGCCGACCCGGAACGCGACGCCGTGCAACTGGTGGCGCGAGACGCGGTAGTAGCGCTCGGGAGTGACGGCGACGAAGTCCTCGCGTCCCACCGCATAGAGCGCCGCCGCCTCGCGGCCCTCGGTGAGCGACCAGACGCGCACCGCGCCGTCGCGACCGCTGCTCACCAGCCGCCGGCCGTCGGCCGAGAATGCCAGGGCGGTCACCGCGCTCGTGTGGCCCGCGAGCTCGGCGAGCTGGCTGCCGGTCGCGAGGTCGACGAGCCGGATCGCATCCCCGTAGGCGCGCGCAGCGATGCGCCCGTCGGGACTCAGGGCAGCGGCCGGAGAGGCCGCCACCTCCATCTGCCCGAGTATCGCCATCGGATCCCCGCCTGCGGCCGGCGCACGGGTGCGGGCGGTGTCCGCAAGGCGGATCTCCTTGCCGCTCTGCAGGTCCCATAGCCGCTGGCCGTAGCTGCCCGAGGCGAGCAGCACCCGCCCGTCGCGGCTGAAGGCGAGGCCCGTGGCGCCGTTGCGCTGCGGGTTGAATGCCTGAAACAGCTTGCCCGGATCGAACCCGGAAGGCCCGCCCATCATGGCCGCGAATGCGGCGGGATTGGCCGGTGCTCCGCCGCCGGTGGGCATGGCGGGCGCGGGTGGCGCGAGGCGTCCCAGCAGACGTCCGGAGGTGAGATCCCAGACACTGAGCTCCGTGGCGCGCCCGACGGCAGCGAGCCCGCCGTCGCCCCGCACCGCGAGCGCCTGGACGCGATCGGGCGAGCTCATCGCAGCGACTTCGCTGGTGGCGGGCGGCCCCGCCGTAACGCCCGGCGGGAATCCGCTGCGTGCACTCGAGCCGAAACCCGGCACGGCCGGGGGCGGAGGCGCGGGCGGGAGTGTGAGGCGCTGCAGCGCCTGACCGGAGGCCACATCCCACACCGCCAGCTCGTCCTCGACCACGGTCACGAGCCGACGTCCTTCGCCGTCGAAGCGCACGAGCGCATTCAGGAATGCGTTGGTCGCGACGTGCTTTGGATCCGTCGGCCGCAGCAGTCGGCTCGCATAGGGCGCCGCGAGCTCGGTGAGTGCCACCGAGCCGTCGGCGCAGCCGAGCGCCACGAGCGGCTGCGTGGGACTCGCGGCGACCGAGCGTGTGCTCGCCGAGTCGTGACAGGGGAGCGAGACGAGCAGCTGTCCGGTCGCCAGGTCCCACACTCTTGCGCCGCCGGGACCGCTCGCTGTCACGGCGGCCGCACCGCCGGCAATCAGCGCGAGGTCGATCACCTCGGACGCGCCCGCCGCGATCGGCGTCTCGCGCCCGCTCGTGATGTCGTAGGTCACCGGCGCCCCGCCCTCGGGCTTGCCGAGGACGAGCTGCTGTCCGTCCGCGGAAAAGACCAGGGCGGAGGCGGCGGGGCTGGCGAGGAGCGCGTAGTCGGGGACGCGCCACAGCCGCGCCACACCGTCGAGCGAGGCAAAGGCAAGCGCCGTGCCGCGCGGGCTGAAGACGAGCGTCGACTTCGCCGACGGATGCGCCGCAGCGCCGGTGGCGAGCGTCGTGACGAGCGCGCCATTCGTCACGTCGTACACCTGCAGACTTCCGTCGCCTACTTCGACGACCAGCAGGCGGCCGTCGGGGCTGAGCGCCATGGACAGAGCGACGTTGCTGCGCTGTGGCACCTCGAGCCGGGTCCGCAGGCGCCGTGCGGCGAGGTCCCACAGCTGCACGGCAGAGCGAGCCAGTTGGCCATCGCGCGGCCGCAGCGGCTCGCCCGGCCGCACTGCAAGCACCGCCCCGTCGTCACTGAGGGCCAGCTGCTCGAGTGGCTCCCCGCTTGCCACGGACCACAGCACCCCGCCGCTCCCGGGGTCGATCACCGCAACGCCGCCCGATGCCAGTTGAGCGGTCGCGACCCGACCGCTCGATGTGACCAGCAGCGGTCTCATGCTGCCTCCTTCGAGGCGGGCCCGCACGGCACCCGAGGCCGTATCGAGCAGCTCGGTGACTTCTCCGTACCCGATCAGGGCCCGTGCACCCGCGGGGCTGAAGCCGAGCGCGAGCGCGGGAGCTGGGCTCGGGCTCGGGATGCTGCGCACTTCCTGGCCCGCCGCCGTGTCCCAGAGTCGGGTCGTGTCGTCGAAGCCGGCCGTGAGCACATAGCGTCCGTCGCCGCTGACCGCGACCGTCACGATCGGCGCCGTGTGACCGGTCCCGACGACGACCTCGATGCCACCCGGCTGCGGACGCGGTTGCTGCGCCGGGCTGCGTCCCATCATGCGCGAGATCGCCTCCTCGACCTGCTGCCGGTCGACTCCCGGCGGCGGTTGCTGCGCGGCGGCATTGCCACTCAGGGCGAGGAGCAGCGCGCACGCCAGGCCCACGCACCCGGCGCCGAGGCCGACGGGCTTCGGCGAGTGCGGGACGCGCTGGGTGCGGCCAGGCATGCGAGGGTCCGCGGTTCTTGTTTATGGAAGCGGCAATCGCGGGACACCGACCGGCGCGTCGGCGAATCGCTCGATTGTAGGCCCGGCAGAAACGCAGCCGCAACGCCGTCGGTGCCGACGGTGGCCGAGCGCTGCAGCTAGCCGAAGTTGATCTTCGCCTCGAGGTTGGCGCGCGAGTCAGCGTTGGTGAGCGCCTCTTCCAGCGGCACGCGCCCGGCGCGGTAGAGGTTGAAGAGCGCGAGGTCGAAGCTCTGGATGCCGCGCTCAGTGCTGGCGTGGATCGCTTCCTTGATCCCCACCACGTCGCCCTTCTTGACCAGCGTCTGGATGTGCGGGGTGTTGATCATCACCTCGAGCGCGGCGAGACGCCTGTTGTCGACCCCGATGATCAGCCGTTGCGCCATGATGGCGCGCAGGTACTGCGACAGGTCGAGGAAGATCTGGTTGTGCTGCTCGCGCGGGAACATGTTGATGATGCGGTCGAGCGATTCGGCGCAGTTGTTGGCGTGCATGGTGGCGAGCACCAGGTGGCCGGTACCGGCGAGATTGATGGCCGCCTCCATGCTCTCGCGGTCGCGGATCTCGCCGATCAGGATCACGTCGGGAGCTGCGCGCACCACGCCGCGCAGCGCGCGCGCGTACGACTTGGTGTCGAGCCCCACCTCGCGCTGATTGACGATCGAGCGCTTGTTGGTGTGCAGGAACTCGATCGGGTCCTCGATGGTGACGATGTGGTCGGAGGAGTTCTCGTTGCGGTGATTGATCATCGCCGCGAGCGTGGTCGACTTACCGGAGCCGGTGGCGCCCACCATGAGGACCAGCCCGCGTTTCAGCAGCACCAGGTCGGAGCACACCTCGGGCAGCCCGAGCGCATCGAGCCGCGGCATGTCGGCGGTGATGTAGCGCATCACCATCGCCGGGTAGCCGCGCTGCAGGAAGACGTTGACGCGGAAGCGCCCGAGGCCGGGCTCGGACACCGCGAAGTCGAGCTCGAACTCCTGCGTGAAGTATTCGCGCTGCTCCGGCGACATGAGGGCGAGGGCCGTCTGCCTCACGGTCTCCGGGGTCAGCACCTGGCGGTTGACCGGCAGGATTTGCCCCTCGATCTTGATCTTGATGGGCGCGTTGGGGGTGAAGAACAGGTCCGAGGCCTTCTTCTCCACCATCAGCTTGAAGAGCGGCTTGGTGTTTAGCGTCGGGTGGCCGGCGCTCGGCGTGACCGCCGCCAGGGTCTCGGCGCCCGGCAGCGCCGCCTGCGTCCCCGTGGTGGTATCCAGGGGCTGCGCCTTCGCCTCCTTGACCCGCATCAGAGGCTACGTCCGTGATCTTCCTCGACGACCTGCAGCGCAGTGCCGTCGTCGATGGTCTTGACCTCGCGCTTGCCCTCGAGCTTGATGCGCAGCCGCAGCTCGTTCTTGGAGTCGGCGTTGCGCAGCGCGTCCTCGTAGGAGATGAAGCCGGTCTCGTACAGCTCGAACAGCGCCTGGTCGAAGGTCTTCATGCCGAGCCGGGTGGAGCGCGACATCACGTCCTTGATCTTGGCCACTTCGCCCTTGAAGATCAGATCCTGGATCAGCGGCGAGTTCAGCATGATCTCCATCGCCGCGATGCGCCCGACCCCCGCTTCGCGCGGCACCAGCCGCTGCGACACCATGGCGCGGATATTGAGCGACAGGTCCATGAGCAGCTGATCGCGCCGCTCGTCCGGGAAGAAATTGATGACGCGGTCGAGCGCCTGGTTGGCGCTGTTGGCGTGCAGTGTGGCGAGCACCAGGTGGCCGGTCTCGGAGAACTGGATGCCGTACTCCATGGTCTCGCGGTCGCGGATCTCGCCGATCAGGATCACGTCCGGGGCCTGGCGCAGGGTGTTCTTGAGCGCGTTGTGCCATGACTCGGTGTCGACCCCCACCTCGCGGTGCGTGATGACGCAGCCCTTGTGAGGGTGGACGTACTCGACCGGGTCCTCGATGGTGACGATGTGGCCGCGGGTCTTCTCGTTGCGGTAGCCGACCATGGTGGCGAGCGTGGTGGATTTACCCGAGCCGGTGCCGCCGACGATGACAACCAGCCCGCGCTTGGAGAGCACGACCTCCTTGAGGATCGGCGGCAGGTCGAGCTCCTCGAAGGTCGGGATCTTGGCGTTGATCAGGCGGATGACGCAGCCGATGGCCGCCTGCTGCACGAAGGCGCTGACGCGAAAGCGCCCGATGCCGGGCGGCGCGATCGCGAAGTTGCATTCCTTGGTGGCGTCGAATTCCTTGGTCTGGCGGTCGTTCATGATGGCGCGCACCAGGGTGGCCGACTGCTCGGCCGTGAGCGCGCGGTCGGACTGCGGACGGATCTCGCCGTCGATCTTGATGGCCGGCGGGAAGCCCGCCGTGATGAACAGGTCGGAGGCCTTCTTCTCCGTCACCCGCCGCAGCAGGTCCTGCATCAGCTTGATGGCCTGATCGCGATCCATATGTCAGCCTCTCCTCGATCCGGTTCCTACAGCGCGTCCTTGTTCTGTGCCTTGTAGCGCGCCTCTTCCTTGCTGACCTGGCCCTTGGACACCAGGTCGGCGAGACACTGGTCGAGGGTCTGCATGCCCTGGGCTCCGCCGGTCTGGATGGCCGAGTACATCTGCGCGATCTTGCCCTCGCGGATCAGGTTACGGATCGCCGGCGTGCCGATCATGATCTCGTGGGCGGCGACCCGGCCGCCGCCGTTCTTCTTCAGCAGCGTCTGCGAGACTACGGCGCGCAGCGACTCCGACAGCATCGAGCGCACCATATCCTTCTCCTCGCCCGGAAAGACGTCGACGATGCGGTCGATGGTCTTGGCCGCGGAGCTGGTATGGAGCGTCCCGAACACCAGGTGGCCGGTCTCGGCCGCGGTGAGCGCCAGGCGGATGGTCTCCAGGTCGCGCATTTCGCCGACCAGGACGACGTCCGGGTCCTCGCGCAGCGCCGAGCGCAGTGCCTCGCTGAAGCCGAGCGTGTCGCGGTGCACCTCGCGCTGGTTGACCAGGCAGCGCTTGGACTCGTGCACGAACTCGATCGGGTCCTCGATGGTGATGATGTGGTCGGGCCGGTTGTCGTTGCAGTGATTGACCATGCCGGCGAGCGTGGTCGACTTGCCCGAGCCCGTGGGGCCGGTGACCAGCACCAGTCCCCGCGGCAGCATGCACAGGTCGCGGAAGATCTTCGGCGCGCTCAGGTCATCCAGCGACAGGATGACCGAGGGGATGTTGCGGAACACCGCGCCCGCGCCACGGTTCTGGTTGAAGGCGTTGACGCGGAAGCGCGCCAGCTTTGGAATCTCGAAGGAGAAATCGGTCTCGAAGAACTCCTCATAGGCCTTGCGCTGCTTGTCGTTCATGATGTCGTACACCATGGAGTGCACTTCCTTGTGCGACAGCGGCGGCATGTTGATGCGCTTCATGTCGCCGTCGACGCGGATCATCGGCGGCACACCCGAGGACAGATGCAGGTCGGAGGCATTGTTCTTGACGGCAAATGCCAGGAGTTGCGCGATGTCGACTGCCATTGAAGCTCCCTGGGACCGTCCCTCCGGCGCGACGAAAACAAGCGAGGTGCCCTTGAGCGCCAGAGCGGCGGCAGTATAGCGGAGGGGTTACACGTCCAATATGTTACGGGGTCCGCAGAATTTACCGGAACGCGTCCACGCGGTGCGGGAGCGCATCTCGCAGGCAGCCGCCCGGGCCGGCCGGAATGCGCACTCGGTCACACTCCTTGCCGTGACCAAGGCCCAGCCACCCGAAGTGGTGCGCGCCGCCGCCGCCTGCGGCCTCGGGGACTTCGGCGAGAGCTATCTGCAGGAAGCGCTCCAAAAGCTTGATGCGCTGCAGGATCGCGCGCTCACCTGGCACTTCGTCGGGCGCATCCAGGCCAACAAGACCCGCGCGATCGCTGAGGCGTTCGCCTGGGCACACGCCGTCGATCGCCTGAAGATCGCCGCGCGGCTCTCCGAGCAGCGCCCGCACTACGCACCGCCTCTCAACGTCTGTCTGCAGGTGCGCCTCGCGGACGAAGCCGCCAAAGGCGGAGTCGCGGCGGGCGAACTGGCCGGACTCGCGCGGCAGGTAGCGCTGCTGCCGCGCCTCAGGCTCCGGGGGCTGATGTGCATTCCACCGGAAGAGACGCAGCCCGAGCGCCAGCGGGCCTGGTTCCGCGAGCTGCGCCGACACCTCGAGGCGCTGAACAGCGGCGGCGCCGCGCTCGACACCCTCTCGATGGGGATGAGCGGGGACTTCGAGGCGGCGATCGAGGAAGGCGCCACCATCGTGCGCGTGGGGACGGCGCTGTTCGGCCCGCGGCCACGCTGACACGCGCCACGCTACAATCTCACCCATGTCCGAACAGCACGTCACCGTCCTCGGCGGCGGCCACATGGGCCGCGCGCTCCTCACGGGCCTGCTGCGCTCCGGGGTGCGCCCCGAGCGCCTGAGCGTCGGCGAGAGCTCCGAGGCCGCGCGCCTCGCGCTGGCGCGCGAGCTCGGCGTGAGTGCGGACGCCGACAATGCCCGCGCCGTCGACGGCGCCGCGGTGGTGGTGCTGGCGGTGAAGCCACAGCAGGCGCGGGAGGTCGTCTGCGGGCTCGCGCCGCTGCTGCGCACCCAACGCCCGTTGCTGCTGTCGGTGGCCGCCGGCGTGCGCATCCGCACGCTCGAGTCCTGGTGTGGACCGGGAGTGCCCGTGGCGCGCGCCATGCCGAATCGGCCGGCGCTGCTCGGCGCCGGCGCCACCGCGCTCTACGCCCCGCCCTCAATCGGCGGCGAGCAGCGGGCCGCCGCCGAGCGCATCGCGCGCGCCGTCGGCGAGGCAGTGTGGGTGAGTGAGGAGGATCTCCTCGAGGTCGTTACCGCGCTCTCGGGCAGCGGACCTGCGTACTTCTTCCTGCTCGCCGAGCTCATGGCCGAGGCGGCCGCCGGGCTCGGGCTCCCGGCGCCGACGGCGCAGCGGCTCGCCGCCGCGACGCTCCACGGGGCCGGCCTCATGGCGGCCGCCGGGGATGCGGACCTCGCGACGCTGCGGGCCGAGGTCGCTTCCAGGGGCGGCACAACCGAGGCGGCGCTCGGGGTGTTCGCCGCCGCCGATCTCAAGGGAACGGTCGCGCGCGTGCTCGACGCCGCCGCCCGGCGCGGCCGCGAGCTCGGCGCCCTGGCCGAGGGCCGTCCGTGAGGGCTGCACCATGAGCGCCGTCGTCTATATCGTCGAGACCCTGATGTCGCTCGCGCTGTTCGTGGTGCTGGCGCGCCTGCTGCTGCAGCTGACGCGTGCCGACTTCCGCAACCCGATAGCCCAGGCGATCGTGCAGTTAACCAACCCGATCATCGTGCCGCTGCGGCGCGTGCTGCCGCCGATCGGCAAGGTGGACACCGCCTCGGTGGTAGCGGTGCTGCTGGTGGCGGGCGTCGAGGTGGGGGCGCTCGCGGCGCTGCGCGGCGCGGGGCTGCCCGACTGGCTGAGCTGGCTGGACGCAGTCGCGCTCGAGATCGCGCACACGCTGCTGTGGACCTACTGCTACGCGATCCTCATCTACTGGCTGCTGAGCTTCATCGCGCCCGGCGGCTATTCGCCGCTGCAGTCGGTGCTCACCTCGCTGTGCGAGCCGGTGCTGCGGCCCTTCCGGCGCTTCATTCCTTCGGTCGCGGGGCTCGACCTGTCGCCGCTCTGGGCGACCATCGCGATCCAGGCGATCCTCATCCTCATTCGCTGAAGACCCTGCCTGCGCTCTGCCGGAACACGTGCTTAGCGCGCACTTCGCACCGTAAATCGCAGCATCGCATGCCGGCTGCGGCACGGTGTCGACCGCTCGCGCAGCGGCAAACCCTACGAAAAAAGGCATTTCCGCAACAGGTCGGGAAAAAAAACCGCTTGCCAAAGCGCGCGCATGTGCTATTTTCCGCGCCGATTCTCTTCGCGCGGCGTGCAACGGCGCGCATCTCAACCAACCAAAATCCTCGAGGAGTACCGCAAAATGGCGAAAAAGGGTGGCGCACCGACGAAATCGGAAGTCCTCACACAGATCTCCAAGGAGACGGGGCTGTCCCGCAAGCAGGTCGGAAGCGTCTTCGATTCGCTCAGCGGCGTGATCAAGAAGAGCCTGCGCGGCGGCGGACTGTTCACCATGCCGGGCCTTCTGAAGATGAAAGTGGTGAAGAAGCCCGCCACCAAGGCTCGCGAGGGTATCAACCCCTTCACTGGCGAGAAGATGATGTTCAAGGCCAAGCCGGCGAGCAAGAAGGTCCGCTGCCTGCCGCTGAAGAGCCTGAAGGCGATGGTCAACTCGTAAGGGTTAACCGCGATTGCAGGCGAAAGCCCGGCCGGAGCAGAGCTCCGCCGGGCTTTTTCCTTGCTGGGCCCGGCCGCCGGCGCGGCTCAGCCCTGCTTCTCTACCGGCACGATCGTCAGCTCGACCCGGCGGTTCTGCTGACGTCCCTCCGGGGTATCGTTCGAGGCGATCGGGTGGCTCTCGCCGTCGCCGACCACGATCAGGCGCGCGCCGCGCACGCCGCGGCTCGTCAGGTAGGCGGCCACCGACTGCGCGCGGCGTTCCGAGAGCGCCTGGTTGTAGGCTGCGCCACCGGTCGAGTCGGTATGGCCGGCGACCTCCACCATGGTCTGGTCGTACTGGACAAGCGTGCTGCTCACCTTATCGAGCACCGGGTAGAAGCTCGCGTTGAGGTCGGCGCTGTTGGTCGCGAAGGTGATATTGCCGGGCATGGCGAGGGTGATGTTGTTGCCCTGCTGCACGACCTGGACGCCGGTGCCGGCCGTGTCGGCGCGCAGCTTCGCCGCCTGCCGGTCCTGGTAGTTGCCGATGGCGCCGCCCGCCACGCCACCGATCGCGGCGCCGATCAGGGCGTTCTGGAACTTGTCACCGCGGGTAAGCAGTCCGATCACCGCGCCCGCCGCCGCGCCGATGCCTGCGCCGGTGCGGGTCTTCTGGTAATCCGGGCTGCTCGCGGTCTGCTCGAGCGTGGTGCACGCAGTGAGCCCGGCCAGCAACAGCCAGCCGAGATGGGACTGGATCTTCATTTTGACGGCCTCCTCCTGAAAACGAGCCCGCAGTTTATCGTCGCGCCGCCTGCTCAGCGCATGAAGGCGAGCACCGTGTCGCGCAGCTCGTTGATGCGTCCGTGGAAGAAGTGGCTCGCACCCGGCACGAGACTCACCTCGGGCCGCGCCACTCCCGGCAGCGGCCGGCGTTCCGCCGCCCAGGCGAGCACGGCGGAAGTCGGTACCACCTCGTCCGCATCTCCCTGCACGATGAGCCAGGGACAGGCGGGCTCGGCCGCCCGCGCGGCATCGAAGTCGGCGCGCTCGAGCCGCGTGATGCCGGGCGCCACCAGTACCAGCCGCTGCGGCTGCGCCTGCTGCGCGATGCGCAGCGCCACCGCGCCGCCGAAGGAGAATCCGGCGAGCCACAAGGGAGTGCCGGGCCAGCGCCGCCGGCCCCAGGCGATCACCGCGAGCGCATCGTCGCCTTCCCCGCGCCCTTCGTCGTAGCTGCCGGTACTGCTCGCCACGCCGCGAAAGTTGAAACGGATCGCCGGTGCGCCGAGCTGCTCGAAGGCGCGCGCGACCGTGTACACGACCTTGTTGTCGAGGGTTCCGCCGAACAGCGGATGCGGATGGCACACGACCGCAAAGGCGGGCACGCTAAGTGCCTCGCCCTGCTCAGTCACCGGCGTCTCGACCAGCGTCTGCAGCGCCCCGGCGGGGCCCTCGATCGCGAGACGCTCGGCGCGGGGCGGCTTCAGCACCATGCGCGGATTCTAGCGGCTCAGGAGCTCTGGCCCTTCGCGGCGGCGAGCCGCACCAGCAGCCGGTTGAGGCGCAGGACGAAGTCGGGCGGATTGGTGAGCGTTGCGCCCTCGGCGAGCTGTGCCTGCTCGTAGAGGAGCTGCGCCAGCTCGCTGAACTCGCCGGCGTCGGCAAGACCATCGAGATATCTGACCAGCGCGTGGGTCACGTTGACCTCGAGGAGGGGTTTCGCCTCGGGAACCTTCTGGCCGGCGGCGGACAGTATGCGCCGCAGGCGGTCGCCGAGATCGTGCTCCCCCAGCACCAGCAGCGCGGGGGAGTCCTTGAGACGGTCGCTGATGCGCACCTCGGTCACGCGCTCCCCGAGTGCGTCCTTGATGCGCTTGAGCAATCCCTTGCTCTCCTTGAGCTCGGCGTCGTGCCGTGCCCTGTCGGCCGCATTGGCGAGCGGCCCGAGGTCTAGGTCGCCGCGCGCGGCGTCCTTGAAGCGCTTGCCCTCGTAGGTCTCGAGCTGTGCCATGACCCACTCGTCGATGCGCTCGGAGAGCAGCAGCACTTCGAGCCCGCGCTCCTTGAGGCGCTCGATGGCGGGATGGGCGCGAGCCGCCTCGAGCGACTCGGCGATGACGTAGTAGATGCGCTCCTGGCCGGGCTGCATGCGCGCCAGGTAGTCCGCGAGGCTCACGGACGGGGTATTGTCGGCCTGAGCGGTGCTCGCGAAGCGCAGCAGCGGCAGCAGCGCCGCCTGGTTCGCCTGGTCCTGCGCGATGCCTTCCTTGAGCACCGCGCCGAACTCCTTCCAGAAGGTGGCGTACTTCTCCGGCTCGTCCTTGGCGAGCCGCCCGAGGAGGTCGAGGACCCGTTTGGTGAGCCCCGAGCGGATCGCCTCGACTTCCGGCTCCTGCTGCAGCAGCTCGCGCGAGACGTTCAGCGGCAGGTCGCTCGAGTCCACGACTCCCTTCACGAAGCGCAGGTACAGCGGCAGGAACTGCTCGGCGTCGTCCATGATGAAGACGCGCCGCACGTAGAGCTTGAGTCCGCGCACCGCCTCGCGCTGGTACAGATCGAAGGGCGCGCGCGCCGGCAGGTAGAGCAGGCTCGTGTACTCGCGCTTGCCCTCGACCTTGTTGTGGCTCCAGGCGAGCGGATCGGTGAAGTCGTGGGCGAGGTACTGGTAGAACTGCCGGTATTCCTCGTCGGAGATCTGCGCGCGCGGCAGCGTCCACAGCGCCCTCGCCTGGTTCACGACCTCGTACTCGAGTGTCGCCTCGCCCTCTTTTGGCATGCGCACCGGGAAGCCGATATGGTCGGAGTAGCGGCGGATGAGACCCCTGAGGCGCAGCGCGTCGGCGAACTCGCGGGCGTCCTCCTTCAGGTGCAGCGTCACCGCCGTGCCGCGCTTCGCCAGCGTCACGTCCTCGACCGTGAATTCGCCGTCGGCGCTCGATTCCCAGCGCACGCCCGCCTCGGGCGGCGCGCCGGCGCGGCGGCTATGGACCTCGACGCGGTCTGAGACGATGAATGCGGAGTAGAACCCGACGCCGAACTGGCCGATGAGCTGTGAGGCCTTCTGCTCGTCTCCGGGGAGCGAGCGGAAGAACTCGGCGGTGCCCGAGCGGGCGATGGTGCCGAGGTTGGTGACCGCCTCCTCGCGCGTCATGCCGATGCCGTTGTCGCTGATGGTGACCGTGCCCGCCTTCGGATCGGTGTCGATGCGGATGCCGAGCTCCGGGTCGTCGGCGGTGAGCGCGCTGTCGCCGATGGCGAGGAAGCGCAGCCGGTCGCAGGCATCCGAGGCGTTGGAGATGAGCTCGCGGAGGAAGATCTCCCGGTGGCTGTAGAGCGAGTGGATCATGAGCTTCAGGAGCTCGCGAACCTCCGCCTGGAAGCCGTGGGTCTGCCGGGCCGTGCCCGGGGCTGGGTTCTCTGTGGTCTGCATGGATCGCCGTCCGCCGCGTGGGTGCGGCCCTCACGAGCGGCGATCTTGGGAGTCGGCAGGAATTTTTCAAGCGCCGCAGGGGGTGCCCGCCCGGGCGCGCCGCCCCGCAGGGCGCGTGAGGCCGGTCAGGCCGAGAGGCGCAGCAGCTGGCGGTACAGGCCCTCGAGCGCCCAGACGCCGAGGGCGGAAGCCGCCGCGATCGCCGGCACCGTACCTTCGACGAACTCGGAGGCTACCGAGGTCGCGACGTGGCGACAGGCGGCGGACAGGTCGTCGAGCTCGTCCCAGAGATGCAGGAAGATCTCCATACGAAAGACTCTACGGTGCGGCGGCGCACGATGGCGTGCGCGCCCTCACAATCAGGCAGCGGCTTGCGGCTGCCCACGGCGGTGCGTAGGCTTGGATGAGATCCCCGTCAGGGCCACATTACAGAACGCAGGCACCATGCAGCGCATCGTCGTCCTGAACCCCAAAGGCGGTTCCGGCAAGACGACCATCGCGATCAATCTGGCGAGCTATCTCGCCACGCGTGGGCACCGGCCGGTCCTCATGGACTTCGATCCGCAGGGCTCCTCGGTCCGCTGGGTGAAGAAGCGCCAGCCGGCGCTGCCGCGGATCGAGGCCATCGCCGCCTTCGAGAAGGACAGCCGCACGACGCGCGCGTTCCAGCTGCGCATTCCCGAGCATGCGACCCACGTGATCGTCGATACGCCGGCGGCGGTCGAGCCGCGCCAGCTCCCCGACCTGACGCGCGACGCGCACAAGATCCTGGTACCGGTGCTGCCCTCGGACATCGACATCCACACGTGCTCGCGCAGCATCGGCGACCTGCTGCTGGTGGCCAAGATCCGCCGCGACGAGAACCGCATCGGCGTGATCGCCAACCGCGTGCGCAGTAATACCCTCATGTACCAGGCGCTGATCCGCTTCCTGCACACGCTCGGGATCCCGATCGTGGCCATCATCCGCGACTCGCAGAACTACGTGCGCGGCGCTGAGCTCGGGGTCGGCGTGCACGAGATGAAGGGCTCCGTCGCCCGGGCCGACGTCGAGCAATGGGGGCCGCTCGTCACCTGGCTCACCGGGGCCGCCGACGACACGCTCACCCCCCGGGGTACGCCCTCGGGCGGCAGACGCGAGCCAAATGGCGCGGACCCCACGGAACCCGCACCGCAGGAGCCGCCGACCGATTCGCTGCCGGAAGTCGCCGCGCCGCCGGGCGCGGGGGTGCCGGCCGAGGATGCGCTCGCGGAGGATGCGGACGGGCCGCCACAGCCCATTGCCGCGCAGGCCTGACGCCCTCGTCCGGGGTGCGCTCGTCGAGCGCGGCGGGTGAGCTACTTCTTGGAGGGCTTCGGCGTGGTGCCCGCGGCCTTCTGGCCACTGTCGGCACCCTGCCAGGAATCGCGGACCTGATCCGCCCAGCTCTTGTAGTTCGACCAGGTATAGAGGTTGCGGGTGATCGCCGCCTGCCGGGCGCGTGCGCGCTGCATGCGGTCGAGCCACGTGGCGTAGGCGTCCGCGCCTCCCGGAGGATTGACGCCGCCCTGCGCTGCCGGCTCGTGGTCTGCGGGGAGATCGTCCCGGCCCCTGTTCGATGAGCTCATGGAAGGCTCCTGAATTCTCTTGAGTGTGAGCGTACGGCCTTCGCTGCGTGTGCGCAGGACCTGGTTCACAGACAAACCGGAGCGTGCTTCGGTGCGAGCACGGCTATGACACAGCTCTCGCCTGCCGCTCGGGAAAATGTGCGGCACGCAGAGCGTTATGTAACGGAGCGCCGCTTCAGGCCACGAGCCGGTAAACCGGGCGATAGGTGCTGCCCGGCAGCCGCATGCGCTTCTGTGCCACGAACGCCGCCAGCAGCTCATCGAGCAGCCGCATGATCGAGGGATCGCCGGCGAGCTCGTAGGGCCCTAAGCGCTCGATCGCCTGGATGCCGAAGTCCTTGACGTTGCCGGTGACGACGCCGGAGAAGGCGCGCCGCAGGTTGGCGGCGAGCTCGTGTGTCGGCTGGCCACGCCCGAGCTCGAGCGCGCGCATCGACTCGTGGGTGACCTCGAAGGGACGCTGGAAATCGGCCGGCACCTGCAGCAACCAGTTGAAATTGTAGGAGTCGTTGCGCTTGCGGCGGAATTCGCGCACTTCCTGCATGCCGTGCACCATGCGGCGCGCGACCTCCGGCGGGTCATCGACGATCACCGTGAAGCGCTCGAGCGCCCCGGCGCCCAGCGTGCCGCCGATGAAGCGGCAGATCTGCTCGAAATAGGCCGCGCTGTCCTTCGGTCCCGTGAGCACGATCGGGAACGGCTGCTCGCGGTTCGCCGGCTCGAGGAGGATCCCGCAGAGATAGAGGATTTCCTCGGCGGTGCCGGCCCCGCCCGGGAATACCACGATCCCGTGGGCAAGCCGCACGAACGCCTCGAGCCGCTTCTCGATGTCCGGCATGATGGCCAGCTGGGTCACGATCGCGTTGGGGGGCTCGGCGGCGATGATGCCGGGCTCGGTGATGCCGATGTAGCGGCCGCCTTCGATGCGCTGCTTGGCATGGCCGATGGTGGCGCCCTTCATCGGGCCCTTCATCGCCCCGGGTCCGCAGCCGGTACACACGTCGAGGCCGCGCAGCCCGAGCTCGTAGCCGACGTCCTTGGTGTACTGGTATTCCTCGCGCGTGATCGAGTGCCCGCCCCAGCACACCACCAGATTGGGGCGCACCCTGTGCTCGAGGATGCGCGCGTTGCGCAGCACGTGGAACACGGCGTTGGTGATCGAGGCCGAGTCGCTGAGGTCGAAGCGGCCGCTCGCGACGATCTCGTTCGAGGTGAACACCACGTCGCGCAGCACCGCGAACAGGTGCTCCTTGATGCCGCGGATCATCTGGCCGTCGACGAAGGCGCTCGCCGGCGCGTTGTGCAGCTCGAGCTTCACGCCCCAGGCGTGGCGCACGATGCGGACCTCGAAGCCGCGGTAGCGGTCGAAGATCTCCTTGGCGTTGTCGGTGCGCGCCCCGGAGTTGAGCACCGCGAGCGCGCAGCGGCGGAACAGCGGATAGAGCCCCGCCTCGCCGGCATCGAGCAGCCGGTCGATCTCCGCCTGGGAGAGGTTCTCGAGGCTCCCGCGCGGACCGACGCGCGCGTCGACGAATGCTGAGAGGTCGCTTGCCACGGCTCACAATAGCGCGAACGCCCCGGACGCGGGGCACGCTCGCCCGGCGCCTTGTCAGGGATCGATGTCGATCGGGACCGAATCGGGGACCAGCATCCAGATCTCCACCATGTCCGCGTTGGAGACGGCGATGCAGCCGTCGGTCCAGTCGTGGTTCAGGTAGTAGTCCGGATCATGCTTCATGAGGTTCGGCAGCCCGTGGATCATGATCGAGCCGCCGGTATCCCAGTGCCGTGCGCGAGCGCGCTTCACGTCGGTTTCGTTCGGGTACGACACCTTGATCGACAGGAAGTAATCGCTGCGCGGATTGCGCATGTCGAGACGATAGCTGCCCTCGGGCGTGCGGAAGTCACCCGAGCGCTCCTTCTGGCCGACCGGCGAAAGGCCGAGCGCCACGTGGTAGGAACGCACGACATTGCCGCCGTGCATGAGGTACAGCCGCCGCTCGGTCTTCTTCACCACCACGCGATCGACCGCGGGGAGCGTATCGCTGGTGAGGGCCACCGGCTGGCCCACCGGCAGCGAGTCTCCGTGCGCGGCGACCGCCGCACACGTGAGCAGGAGCATCGCAGCCAAGTTCCTGAAAATCATGACTTTCCGTAGTCCATCCACAAGGGTTGAAACGATTATAGCCAGCGTCCCAGGGGACGGTATGTACCTGGATCACACACCTTGGAGGCCCGGTTTCAGCCACTGTTTCCGACCTCTTCCACGCGCGGAATGACGATCTGCATACCGGCCCGCAGCTCGCTGAAGTCGACGTCCGGGTTGTACTGCACCAGCAGCCACTCGGGCAGGAGCTTGGCGCGCTTGGTGACCGTCCATAGCGAATCGCCCGGACGCGCGATGTAGATCTCGGTGCCGGAGATGCGGTGCGCGGCGAAGTACGCCGCCTGCAGCTCCTGGTGGTACTCGCGCCGGTGCTGCTCGAACACGTCGTGCGACACCTTGTGGAAGTCGAGCTTGAGGCGATGCCCGACGAGCACCGGCTTCTTCATGGTCATGTGATTGAGGTCGCGCAGGCGCTGCGCGCTCACGCCGAGCCAGTCGGCGTAGTGCCCGAGGGTCTCCTCGGCGGCGACCCGGATCGAGTCATCGCCGCGCACGCTGTAGTCGGTGGGGTCGGCGCTCTGCTGAGTGTCGGCGGCGGGACCGAGAGCGGGACTCAGCGCTTCCGACTGTGCGGCCGACACCGGCTGCGCGCGGCTTGCGGTCACGGTGACGGTGGCGACGGCCGCGGCATCCTCGGCGCTCTCGCGCTGGGCGACCGCGGCCGACACCGCGCCGAGATCCGGCGCACCCGCGGTGGGAGCGCCGGCGCCGGTTGACGGGCCCGCGGCGGCCGGCGCGGCGGCGGCGGAGGCCACCTGCACGGTCGCGCCTTCCGGCAGCTCGATGGTGCGCCCGGCCCTGAGGGCGGCGCTCACGCGTAGCCGGTTCATACGCGCCAGCGTATCGATCGGCACACCGTAGCGGTCGGCGAGCCGCGCGAGCGTGTCGCCAGGCTGGACCCTGTAGCGCTTCGGCTGCGGCTGTCCCGCGTAGAGCTCGTGCGGGTTGAGCTGACGGGCGAGCAGCTCCGTGGTCCATTGCTCCGCTTCCGCCGGCAGCCGCAAGCGGTAGTCGCGCGGCACGCGCAGCTGCCCGTCCCACACCGGGCGCAGCAGCGCCGGGTTCAGAGCCCGCAGCTCGTCGCCGCGCACGTTGAGCACCCGCTCGAGAGTCGCCATCGGCACGTAGCCCGGCACCGACACCACGTGGAACTTCGCCTCGCTCTGCTTCTGCACGGCGCTGAAGTACTTGTCGGGGTTGTGGTCGATGTCGAGAGCGGCGAGGAACGACACGTAGAAATTGCGCGAGGCGAACCCGAAGGTGCGGCTGTTGTAGTGCCGCACGATGGTGACGATGTCGTCCGTGCCGAGCGTCTCCTTGGCGCGCAGCATGCCGGCGGTGCCGTGGTTGTAGGCGGTGATCGCCAGCGGCCAGGTGCCGAGCACCCGGTAGTTGTAGCTGAGCAGCTGCGCTGCGGCCTCGGTCGAGCGGAACGGATCGAGCCGGTCATCGACCGAGCGGTCGATGCGCATGTAGCGCCGGCCGGTCGAGCGCATGAACTGCCACAGCCCCGCCGCACCGACCTTGGAGTAGGCGGCCGGGTTGAACGAGGACTCGACGTGCGGCAGTACCGCGAGCTCGGCCGGGAGCCCCCGGTTGGCGAGGGCTTCGGCGATGTGGGTCTCCCAAGCGCCCGCGCGGACCAGCCCCGCGCGGAAGCGGTCCGCCTGCCCCAGCTGGAAGCGGATGTCGTCCACCGCCCCGCGCAGCCGCGCCGGGCTCGCCGTGCCCCACATGTCCCGGATGCGCTGATCCTCCTCCGACAGCGGCGCGTCACCGGCGGCCGCGATACGCCGCAGCGCCGCGGAGATGCGCTCACGGTGCTCGTCGACCTCGTGCTCGCGCGCGCTCTGCGAGGCATCGGGGGCGAAATGCAACGTCTCGTAGACGGTTCCGAGGTTGTACTGGTCGTGCAGAAACCCCGCGTTGGTATCGATCTGCGTGTAGACGCGGATCCAGAACTGGACGTCGGCCTCGAGCGCGGCCGGCCGCGGCATCGCGCTCTCCGAGGCCAGCAGCGGTGGAGCACCCAGCGCGCAGAGCCAGAGGAAAAGCATTGCGCGAGCACAGGCTTGGCGGGGTGTCGATTTCATTTACATCCCTGCAGGACACGTGTTCTCAATCAGATTCAATGCCTTGTCGTTCACGCGATCTCCCTGCGAAGAGCACATGGTGCCGAAAGCGTCGAGTATCTTGACACTTTCGTTTGAGCCAACCGGATTACCGTCCGGAAGCCTCCTCGGTGCGCTCGGTGCGCGGTAGGGTTAAACCCCAGAAAAGGGTCGCGGACCGTGCGTAGCGTCACAGTTACACGGCGTGCCGAGGCCGAAAGCCCGCCTCGCCCTGGTGGATGCGTCCGCTGGCACGCGTGTTGCTCATATCCATCCATCAGCGGCACAGCCGCACGGTTGGGTAGCAAGCAAGCCAGGGATACCGAAGAACTGCTCAGGTCCGGACCAAGAAGAATTCGCCGGACACTAAGCGCACCAGATAACAACAACGAGAAGAAGCTCCTCCACACAAGCAAGCGACCGACAACCCCGCGAAAGCGGGGTTTTTTTTGCAGCCCGATCCTCGGTGACAAAAAAGAGGCAGCCATGTGACTGCCTCGTGGACCTAACGCTCTGTCAGTCAGTCTGGCTGGTTGGTCTTTCGCAGTCGCTCAACCACACTTGGAATCGCCGCAATTGAGGCAGGTCATGCAGCCGTCCATCATGACGACCGCAGCCGTGCTGCAGCGGCCGCACAGCTGCGCCCCTTCGGGGAAGTGCGGCTTGGCAAAGGCGTCGGCCTGCTTGGCGCGCGCCTCGTACTCGGCGCGCTTCTCGTCGACGAGCTTGCGCTGGTGGACGTCGAGCTCCGGCTTGCGCATCAGCCCGATGGCCTGCAGGTGCTTCTCGATGACGTGGCCGAGCTCCGCGATGATCGAGGGCATGAACTTCCCGCCCGGCTGCCAGTAGCCGCCGCGCGGATCGAACACCGCCTTCAGCTCGTCCACCAGGAAGGTGACGTCGCCGCCCTTCCTGAACACCGCGGAGATGATGCGCGTGAGCGCCACGATCCACTGGTAGTGGTCGAGGTTCTTCGAGTTGATGAAGATCTCGAACGGCCGGCGCTGCTCGTATTCGGTGCCCTCGTTCAGCAGGATGTCGTTGATGGTCACGTACATCGCGTGATCGGAGATCGGCGTCTTGATCTTGTAGGTCTGCCCGATCAGCATCTCCGGCCGCTCGAGCTTCTCGTGCATGCGGATGACCTTGGCGGTGCGCCCGCTGTTGTCGCGCACCTCCTCGGGCTCCGCCGCGGTCGCCACGAGCTTCATCTCAGGCGTCCGCGCGTTCTCGGCCGGCTTGCCGGCGGCCTTTTCGGCAGCCTTGTCCTCAGGCTTCACTACCTGGTACTTGACGATCTTGCGCTCGATCTTGATTGCCATGTCTTTAGTCCTGCCTCAGTACCTGCCGAAATATCCCTCTTTCAAGCTGTCAAACAGATTTGCGGTCGTGTGGAGCTCACCGTCGTACTCGATCTCCTCGTCACCGCGCGCCTCCACGACCGTGCCATCCTCGAGCGTGAACTTGTAGATCGTGTTCTTCAGGTCCTGTTCCTTCACCAGCACGCCCTGGAACGCCTCGGGGTTGAAGCGGAAGGTGGTGCAACCCTTGAGTCCCTGCTCATGTGCATACAGGTAGATGTCCTTGAATCTCTCGTAGGGGAAATCCGTAGGCACGTTCGCCGTCTTAGAAATCGATGAATCGACCCACTTCTGGGCCGCAGCCTGCACCTCGACATGTTCCTTGGGGGTAATGTCTTCGGAGGCGATGAAGTAGTCGGGTAGTCTCTCAGCATCGGTCGTACCCCCCGGCGTGGCGTTGGCATTGACGAGCTCCCGGTAGGCGAGCAGCTCGAACGAGTAAACGTCGATCTTCTCCTTCGACTTTTTTCCCTCGCGGATGACGTTGCGGAAGTAGTGATGCGCGAACGACGGCTCGATGCCGTTCGAGGCATTGTTGGCGAGCGACAGCGAGATCGTGCCGGTGGGCGCGATCGAGCTGTGGTGCGTGAAGCGCGCGCCGATCTCGGCGAGCTCGTGCACCAGGCGCGGCGCCACCTCGGCGACCCGTTGCATGTAACGGCTGTATCTGGCGTGCAACAGCCGCCCGGCAATCTTCGCGCCCGGCCGCCAACCGTCGCGCGCCATCTCCGGACGCTTGCGCAGCATCTCCCTGGTGACCGTGAACTCCTCGTTCATGATCGGCGCCGGCCCCTTCTCGCGGGCGAGCTCGAGCGCCGACTCCCAGCCGGCGAGCGCCATCTCGCGCGACACGTCCTCGGTGAACTGCACCGCATCCGGCGAGCCATACTTCATGCGCAGCAGCGTCATCGTGCTGCCCAGCCCGAGGAAGCCCATGCCGTGACGGCGCTTGCGCAGGATCTCGTCGCGCTGCTTCTCGAGCGGCAGGCCGTTGACCTCCACCACGTTGTCGAGCATGCGCGTGAAGACCTTCACGACCTCGCGGTACTCGTTCCAGTCGAACTCGGCGAAATCCGTGAACGGGTGGCGCACAAAGCGCGTCAGGTTCACCGAACCCAGCAGGCACGAGCCATAGGGCGGTAAATTCTGTTCACCACATGGGTTGGTAGCGCGGATGTTCTCGCACCACCAGTTGTTGTTCATCTCGTTCGAGCGATCGATGAGAACGAAACCCGGCTCCGCAAAATCATAGGTGGACGCCATGATTACGTCCCACACGCGCCGTGCCGGCAGTGTCTTGTAGATCTTGCAGGCCACCAGCCCTTCATCGTTCACGACATAGCCATCGTGCACCGGCCACTCGCGCCACAGGAACTTGGTCGCGTCATTGAGATCGGGCCTCTCGGCCTCGTATTCCTGGCGGATCACCGGAAAGGCAAGCTTCCATTCGCGGTCCTCGCGCACCGCCTGCATGAACTCATCAGTGATCAGCAGCGAGAGGTTGAACTGGCGCAGCCGGCCGTTCTCGCGCTTGGCGCGGATGAACTCCATGACGTCAGGGTGACCGACGTCGAAGGTTCCCATCTGCGCGCCGCGCCGGCCGCCGGCTGAGGAGATGGTGAAGCACATCTTGTCGAAGATATCCATGAAGGACAGCGGCCCGGAGGTGTAGGCGCCCGCCCCCGAGACGTACGCACCACGCGGCCGCAGCGTGGAGAATTCATAGCCGATCCCGCAGCCCGCCTTGAGCGTGAGTCCCGCCTCGTGCACCTTCTTCAGGATGTCGTCCATCGAGTCACGGATCGTCCCCGACACCGTGCAGTTGATGGTGGACGTGGCGGGCTTGTGCTCGAGCGCACCGGCGTTGGAAGTCACGCGCCCGGCGGGAATCGCTCCGCGGCGCAGCGCCCACAGAAAACGCTCGTACCAGTGCTCGCGCACCTCGACGCTCTCGACATCGGCCAGCGCGCCGGCGACGCGCTTGTAGGTGTCGTCCATCGTCTTGTCGATGGGCGTGCCATCCTTGGCCGTCAGCCGATACTTCTTGTCCCAGATATCGTGCGATGCTTCCTGAAACGGAATCGCATCGATGTCCTTGGGATCGATCTTCACTACGGTGTTCATGGAAATCCGCGGCGCTCCGGGAATCTTTATTTCAGACGCCTAGTCCAACGGATTACAGGGAAAAACCAGCCAGACGCGCGTTACGGCGCTCTAAGGAACCGCGAGCCTGACCGGTTACCCGGAATCCTCCCCCCGACTGCGTGACCCTTGTCGCTCTGTTCTGCGAACACAAGATCTTGTGTCGGGGTCAAAAGCCTAATGAGCGTGCCCGGGTGCGTCAAGATTCGAAACCACATTTTGTCGTATCATTTTTACGTAGCATTTTCATGGTGTTACGACATTCTCCGCGGTAAAGTGCACGATAATTTTTGACGAACTGGGACGCTTGGGAAGACGACGCCCGACCCCAATATATTGTGCCCAAGCCAAGCACAGGTTTTGCACAGAGTTGCCCACAGGCCGGGGCATGTGAAGGTCGTTTTGGCAATGGTTAAGCACTTGGTTAACTGACGCGAAAAGACCTCTCAGCCGTCGGGCCGTCCCGGCTGGCGTCGCGGTCCGACCCGCAAAAGCTGCTGGCGCCGCTCTTGAAACCCCGGCCGCGCATCCGCACATCGGAACCCAAGCGCAGTTGCGCAGCGGGTTTTTCCAACTTCATTTCCGAGAGGAGACACTTCAATGACTATCGTTCGTTACGAGCCGTGGGCGCTCTTCGGTCGGCTGCAGCGCCAGCTCGATCAGCCCTTCGTTGATACCGATGCCAGCATCAGCTGGATTCCGCGCGTCGACGTCCGCGAGGAGACCGAGCGCTTCGTGGTCGCAGCCGATCTCCCGGGTGTCGAGGGCAAGGACATCGAGGTCACGGCCGACGAGGGCGTGCTCACGATCCGCGGCCAGCGCGGCTCCGAGAAGAAGGCAGCGGGCGAGGGCTACGAGCGCGTCGAGCGTGCGAGTGGCACCTTCCTGCGCCGCTTCACGCTCCCCGAGAGTGCCAACGCCGAGGCCATCAAGGCGACGCACGTGAACGGCGTGCTCGAGGTGAGCATTCCGAAGCGTCCGCAGGCCCAGCCGCGGCGCATCGAAGT
>DATMMK010000036.1:0-90205 GCA_035569755.1 Steroidobacteraceae bacterium | reverse complement strand
ACCGGCGAGTTGGTCCGAACCGTGACGCCGAGGCGCTCCAGCTGCCGCTGCGCGCTGTCGGAGAGAGCCGCGGAGAACGCCGGCAGGATGCGCGGGCCGGCCTCGACCAGCAGCACCGCCGCGGTGCGCGGGTCGATGCGGCGGAACTCGCGCGTGAGCGTATGCCGGGAAATCTCCGCCAGAGTGCCGGCGAGCTCGACACCGGTCGGCCCGCCGCCGACGATCACGAAGCTGAGCCACGCCTGCGCCTCCTGCGCGCCGCTGCTGCTCTCGGCGCGCTCGAACGCGGTCAGGAAGTGCGCGCGCATGCGCAGGGCGTCGGCCAGCGTCTTCAGTCCCGGCGCGAACTCAGCCCAGTCCTCGTGCCCGAAGTACGCATGCGCCACGCCCGTCGCGACGATCAGGTAGTCATAGGGATAGCGTGTGCCGTCGGCGACCACGGCCCCGGCTTCCTTGTCGATCGCCGTCACGGTACCGAGCTGGACCGTGACATTCCTCTGGCGGCGGAGAATGTGCCGCAGCGGCGCGGCGATCGAGGGCGCGGCGAGGCCCGCCATCGCGACCTGATAGAGCAACGGTTGAAAGAGATGGTGGTTGCAGCCATCGATGAGCGTGATGTCGACCGCTGCGTCGGCGAGCGCCCTCACCGCCCACAGCCCGGCAAACCCGCCGCCGACGACCACTACCCTCGCGCTTGGCGCCTTGCGCTGCATCAGCCGCTGAAATACCACGAAGCGCGACGGCCGAACAGTAGGGGACCGGGCCGGCTGACCGGACGCTGACTGCCTGAGCCTTCTCTCAGGTAGCATCGCCGCCATGTCCATCACGCTCGACCAGATCACCAAGCACTACGGCGGCGTCCCGGTGGTCAACGACGTGTCGCTCGACATCGGCGACGGGGAGTTCTTCGTGCTGCTCGGTCCGAGCGGCAGCGGCAAGAGCACGCTGCTGCGTGCCATCGCCGGCCTGATCGGGGTGGATCACGGGCGCATTGCGCTCCACGGCCGCGATGTCACTCACCTCGCCGCGCGCAAGCGCGGCGTCGGGCTGGTGTTCCAGAACTACGCGCTGTTCCGCCACATGACGGTGGCCGATAACATCGAGTTCGCGCTGCGCGTGCGCCACGTGCGCGCCCGTGAGCGCCGCGAGCGCCGCGGCGAGCTGCTGCGACTGGTGTCGCTCGAGGGTATGGACGACCGCCTGCCGGCACAGCTCTCCGGCGGCCAGCAGCAGCGGGTCGCGGTGGCGCGCGCGCTGGCTCACAAGCCGGAGGTGCTGCTGCTCGATGAGCCCTTCGGGGCACTCGACGCCAAGATCCGCGAGGAGCTGCGCCGCACCATCCGCGAGGTACAGCGCGAGCTCGGCATAACGACCGTGCTGGTGACCCACGACCAGGAGGAGGCGTTCGCCATGGCGGATCGCATCGGCATCATGAATCTCGGGCGACTGCTCGAGATCGGCGCGCCGCACGATCTGTACTCGCGCCCGGCGACGCGCTTCGTCGCCACCTTCCTCGGCGCGGCCAACGTCTTCCTCGCGCGCAGCAGCGCCGCCGGCATCCAGCTCGGCGCCGCCACCGTGCTGGCCGCCGGGCAGCCGGCGGACACGCGCGAGCACGAGGTGGTCGCCGTAGTGCGTCCCGAGGAGGTCGCCGTGGCCGCAAGCGGCGCGGAGCTCGGGGCCCTGTTCGTGGCGCAGGGTGTGGTCGATGAGCTGGTGTTCAGCGGCGCGCTCGAGCGGCTGCGGGTCCGCCTCGAGAACGGGGCAGCGGGGGCGCCGCTGCTCGCCGCGGCGGACGGTACCGCGACTCCCTACCTCGAGGTGACGCGTACGCAGCCCGAGCAGCGCTCCTTCGAGGTGCATGCCGGACAGGGCGTCGCGGTCGGCGTGCGGCGTGTGCACGTGCTGCCGACGCCGCTGTCGAGCTTCTCCGCTTGCGCCGCGAGCGCGGCGGACGCCGAGGTGCTCGCGCGCCAGCCGTTGCTCGCCGAGCTCGCCGCCCGCATGAAGACCCGCATCGCCGTGCGCTGCGAGCCGCAGCTCGGCATGGCGCAGGCGGGACCGGGCGGAGCCGAGGCCTTCGTCGGCGCCACGGCGATCGCCTCCGAGCCGGGCGCGGCGCAGCGCGCGGCATGGCTGCTCGAGCGCGGGGCCCGCGAGGTGCTGGTGCTGCCGGCGCAGGCGGCCGTGCCGCAGCGCGTGCTGATCCACTGGCTCGACGAGGCGGCGCGCCGTGCGACGCTCGCCGTGTCGGCGAGCGTGCTGCGGCACGTGGCCGCGGAGGCGGTCTACGTCGGCATCCTTCCCGAGGAGACGCGCGCCGCGCGCCGCACCTACGGCCTGCGGTCGCTCCTCGATGCGCGCTCGGAGGCCCGGGCGCTGCACGGTCTCGAGATGCGCACCGAGCTGCGCTTCGGCGAGGGGGCGCCAGAGCTCGCGCGCCACCTGGCGGAGGCGCCCGGCCAGATGCTGATCGTCGGCGTCGGCAGCCTCGAGCGCTTCGCCGAGCGCTTCGGCGTGCTGCTCGACGGCGGGCGCTGGCCGGTGCTGATCGTGCATCGCGCGGCGGGCTGAGAGTCGCGGCCATGAGCTTCCGCAAGCCGAGCGTGTTGCCGGGATTCGGACTGACCCTCGGCTTCACCACGTTCTTCCTGAGCGCGATCGTGCTGCTGCCGCTCGCGGCGCTGGTGCTGGCGGCGGCCTCGATGCACTGGAGCGAGTTCCTGGCCGTGGTATCGAGCCCGCGGGCGCTCGGCTCCTACCGCCTGTCCTTCGGTGCCTCGGCGCTGGCCGCCACCATCAACGTGGTGTTCGGTTTCGTGCTCGCCTGGACGCTGGTGCGCTACGAGTTCCCCGGCCGCAAGCTCGTCGATGCGCTCATCGACCTGCCGTTCGCGCTGCCGACGGCGGTCTCCGGCATCGCTCTCACCACGGTGTTCGCCCAGCACGGCTGGATCGGCCGCTACCTCGAGCCTCTCGGCATCAAGGTCGCCTACACCTGGCTCGGCGTAACCCTGGCGCTGACGCTCATCAGCATGCCGTTCGCGGTGCGCGCGCTGCAGCCGGCGCTGCTCGAGGTGCAGCGCGACCTCGAGGACGCGGCCGAGACGCTCGGCGCCAACCGCTTCTACTCCTTCTGCCGCATCATCCTGCCGACCGTGCTGCCCTCGCTCCTCACCGGTTTCACCCTGGCGTTCGCGCGCGCCGTGGGCGAGTACGGCTCGGTGATCTTCATCGCGGGGAATCTGCCGATGAAGACCGAGATCACGCCGCTCCTCATCGTCATCCACCTCGAGCAGTTCGACTACCGCGGCGCGGCGGCGCTCGGCGTGGTGATGCTCGCGATGTCGTTCGCGGTGCTGTTCACCATCAACCTGCTGCAGGCGTGGGGCCGGCGGCGCCACGTGCGGGCGGCGCACTGATGGCGGCGGCGGCACTGCGGCCTGCCGCAGCCGGCGCCGCGCTGCCGGCGGACACGGCGGCACGCCCGGGGCACAACACCTGGATGAGCGCCGTGGTGCGCTGGCTGTTCATCGGCGTGTCGCTCGCCTTCCTGGCGGCGCTGCTCATCGCGCCGGTCGCGACGGTGTTCGCCATGGCGCTGGCGCGCGGCCTGGAGGTCTACCTCACGAGCTTCGCCGATCCCGACACGCTGGCGGCCATCCGCCTCACTCTGGTCAACGCCGCCGTGGTTGTGCCGCTCAACACGGTGTTCGGGCTGGCGGCCGCCTGGGCGATCGCCAAGTTCGAGTTCCGCGGCAAGAGTGTGCTGATCACGCTGATCGACCTGCCGCTGGCGATCTCACCGGTGATCGCCGGCATGGTGTTCGTGCTGCTGTTCGGCCTGCACGGCTGGTTCGGCTCCTGGCTGCTGGAGCACGACATCAGCGTGATCTTCGCGTTGCCCGGCATCATGCTCGCCACCATGTTCGTCACCTTTCCCTATGTCGCGCGCGAGCTGATCCCGCTGATGCAGCAGCTCGGCAACGACGAGGAGGAAGCCGCCATCACGCTCGGCGCGGGCGGCTGGATGACGTTCTTCCGCGTGACGCTGCCGCGGATCCGCTGGGGCCTGCTCTACGGCCTGATCCTGTGCAACGCGCGCGCCATGGGCGAGTTCGGCGCGGTGTCGGTGGTCTCGGGCCACATCCGCGGGCTCACCAACACCATGCCGCTGCACATCGAGATCCTCTACAACGAATACAACTTCGTAGGTGCTTTCGCGGTGGCCTCGCTCCTGACACTGCTGGCCGGGCTCACGCTCGTGGTGAAGACCCTGGTCGAGCGCACCGGCTACCGGGGCCGCTAGAGCATGCTGGCGCAGCTGGTGCGGCGCTTGAACTCCTGGTGGCCCGATCCGGCACGCACCAGCCTCGGCTGGTGGCTGATCGCCATCCACGTGATGCTCGTGCTGCTGGTCGGCGGCGGCATCACCTGGTCCGCCAGCCGCGAGCTGCGCGAGCTGGCCGATGCGCAGGGCAAGGCACGCGTGCAGCTCGCCGCGGCCAGCGCGCGCGAGGACCTGCGGCGCATGGCCGAGGACGCGCTCGCCGCTGCGCGCGCGCTCGCCGAGCGCCCGGCACTGCAGCGCCTGGCCGCGGAGGGCCAGAGTGACGCGCTGCCACCGCTCCTGCGCCGCTCGTGCGCGGCGGCCGCCGTCGACGCCTGCGCGGTCATCTCCGGCAAGAGCGTGGTCGCGGTCTCCGGTCCGGCGGTCGACTGGCAGCAGGTCATCACTGCCAGCACCGAGCAGGGCGCGAGCTTCATGGCGCTGCCGGCGCTCGAGCGTGTGCCGGTGCTCGGCGCCGCGGCGCAGCTTTCCGGCAACGCGCAGCTGCGCGTCTATGTCGTGCGGCGCCTCGACGAGCACCTGGCGGCGACCCTCTCGCACCTGACGGGGGCGGAGGTGAAGCTGATCGATTACCGGGTGTATACCGCCGGCGCCGTCAGCGCATTCACGCCGCTGTACTCCGCGGCGCTCGCCGACGGGCACTCGGCGGTGCTGCGCATCGACTCCCAGGAAGCTTACGCGGCGAGCGTGCCGGTGTTTGCCTCGAGCGGCGAGGCCATCGCCCTCATCGAGGCGCTGCTGCCGACCCGCGCGGTCGACAGCACGACCCGCACTCTCATCAGGAAGCTGCTGGTGACCGCGCTCATCCTGGCGGCGCTCGCGGTGCTCGCCGGGGTGCTGCTCGGCGAGCTGGTGGCCGCCCCGGTGCGCGCGCTCACCGCCGCCGCGATGCGCATCGGCGCGGGCGACTTCTCCACTTCCATTCCCGCGGGCGGCGCCGCCGAGGTCGGCGCGCTGGCGCGCACCATGGAGGACATGCGCCGCAACCTCATCGACCTCACCAGCACGCTGCGCCAGCGCGAGGCCGAAGCACGCGCGGTGCTCGGCGGCATCGTCGAGGGCGTGTACGCGGTCGACCGTGAGCGCACGATCCGTTACCTGAACAGCCAGGCGGCGCGCCTGCTCGGCGTGACGCCGGAGCAGGCACTGGGGCGCTTCTGCGGCGATCTGCTCAAGCCGCAGCCCGAGGACGGCCGGCGGCCGTGCGATTTCCGCTGCCCGATCCTCAAGGCACGCCTCGAGGGCAGTGCCCGTGCCCTCGAGCATCTCGCCGCCCTGCCGGGTGCGGCGCGCGCCACGCTGATCGTCAGCGCGGCGCCGGTCGAGGGGTTGCAGGTGCAGGTGATGCGCGCGGAGCCCGCATCGGGCGCGGCCGCGGATGCCGGCGGCGCTCAGGGCGAGGCGTAGATCTGATCGAACACGCCGCCATCCATGAAGTGGGTGTACTGCGCCGCCGTCCACCCGCCGAAGTCTGCGATGGTGGCGAGCCTGAGCGGCGGAAAGCGCGCCGCGTAGCGCGCCGCGATCTCGGGGTCGCGCGGCCGGTAGAAGTGGCGCGCGATGATCTCCTGGCCCTCCTTGCTGTAGAGGTACTCGAGGTAGGCCGTCGCGACCGCGCGCGTGCCGTGGCGCAGCGCCACTTCGTCGACGACCGCCACCGGCGGCTCGGCGAGCATGCTCACCGACGGCACGACGATCTCGAGCTTGTCGGCGCCGAGCTCGCGCAGCGCCAGCTGTGCCTCGCTCTCCCAGGAGATCAGCACGTCGCCCAGTCCGCGCTGCACAAAGGTGGTAGCCGAGCCGCGCGCGCCGGTGTCGAGTACCGGGACGTTCTGGTACAGCCGCCGCACGAACTCGCGCGCGCTCGCCTCGCTCCCGCCCGGCTGCGCGAGAGCCCAGGCCCAGGCGGCCAGGTAATTCCAGCGCGCGCCGCCCGAGGTCTTCGGGTTCGGGGTGATGACCGATACCCCGGGCTGCACCAGGTCACCCCAGTCGTGAATGTTCCTCGGGTTGCCGTGGCGGACCAGGAACACGATCGTCGAGGTGTAGGGCGCGCTGTTGTCGGGCAGGCGGCTCTGCCAGTTGAGGGGCAGGAGCTTGCCCTGGGTGGCGATGGCGTCGATGTCGGCCGCGAGCGCCAGGGTCACCACGTCCGCCGCCAGTCCGTCGATCACCGAGCGCGCCTGCTTGCCCGAGCCGCCGTGCGACTGGTCGACGCGCACCCGCTGACCGGTCTTCGCGAGCCAGTAGCGCGCGAAGGCGCCGTTGAAGTCCGCATACAGCTCGCGCGTCGGGTCGTAGGACACATTGAGGAGCCTTACCTGCGCCGCGGAGCTCGCATGCCGGCTGTCGCAGGCGGCGAGCGCCGCGAGCCCGGTGAGCACGCCGAGCCCGGCCAGCAGCAGACCGCGAACGCCCGGTGTCATCGCTCGCTCGGCCCGGGGGGCGGCGCGCGGTCAGTCGCCGCCGGCCGAGAGCCCGAGCGCGCGCAACAGGTGCGGCTCGAGGAGCGCGGCACACTCCCACACCGAGCGCGGACCGCCGAGCGCGGCGAGCTGCGTCATGCGCAGGCCCTGGTAGCCGCAGGGGTTGATGCGCGAGAAGGGCTCGAGATCGAGCGCCACGTTGAGCGCGAGGCCGTGATAGCTGCCGTTACGCCGCACGCGCACGCCAACGCTCGCGAGTTTCTCGCCCGCGACGTAGACGCCAGGAGCGCTGCGGCTGCCCTCGGCAGCGACGCCGCAGCCGGCGGCGAGGTCGATCACGGCGCGCTCGAGCGCGCAGACGAACTCGCGGATACCCAACCCCAGGCGCCGCAGGTCGATGAGCGGATACACCACGAGCTGCCCCGGGCCGTGATAGGTCACCTGTCCGCCGCGGTCGATCTGCACCACCGGGATGTCGCCGGGTGCGATGAGGTGCGCGCGGCTGGCGTTGGCGCCGAGGGTGAACACCGGCGGGTGCTCGAGGAACCAGAGCTCATCCGGCGTCGCCCCCCCACGCTCCTCGGTGAAGCGCTGCATCGCGCGCCACGTGGGCTCATACGCGAGCCGCCCGAGGCGGCGGATGAGTACCGGCGGGACCGCGCGCACGGCTGCCGCCGCCGGCAGCGAGGCCGCCGCCGCCGTGTGCGTGGCCGCGGCGCTCACGGGGCGAGACTCCGGTTGTCGAGACCGGCGTTGTTGCGGTTGAGCGCCTGCTCCGCGCGGTAGCTCGAGCGCACCAGCGGTCCCGATACGCACTCGAGAAAGCCGAGCGCGAGCGCCTGCTCGCGGTAGCGATCGAACTCGGCGGGGGTGACGAAACGCTCCACCGGCAGGTGATTGGGCGTCGGGCGCAGGTACTGCCCGAGCGTCACGATGTCGACCTGCGCAGCGCGCAGGTCCCCGAGCGCGGCGGCGATCTCCTCATCGGTCTCGCCGAGGCCGAGCATCAGGCTGCTCTTGGTGAGGACCGAGGGGCGATGGCGCCTGGCGTGCGCGAGCACGTCGAGCGTCTGTTGGTAGCCGGCGCGCGGATCGCGCACCGGATGCGTGAGGCGCCGCACGGTCTCGATGTTCTGCGCGAACACCGCGATCCCGGAGTCGACCACGGTGGCGACGTCGGTGAGCGCTCCCTGGAAATCGGGAGTCAGCGCCTCGACCGCGGTGTGCGGGTTGCGCCGCCGGATCGCGCGCACGCAGGCGGCGTAGTGCGCGGCACCGCCGTCCGGGAGATCGTCGCGGTCGACCGAGGTCAGCACGACGTAGCTGAGCTTCATCAGCTCGACGGTGCGCGCGGCGTTCTCGGGCTCCTCGGGATCCAGCCAGCCGTGCGGGTTGCCCGTGTCCACGGAGCAGAAGCGGCAGGCGCGCGTACAGACTGCGCCCATCAGCATCAGCGTCGCGGTGCCGGCGTTCCAGCACTCGCCGATGTTGGGGCACTTGGCCTCCTCGCACACCGTGGCGAGCCGGTGTTCGCGCACGATCGTCCTGACACCCTGAAAGCCGCTGCCCGTGGGGGCGCGCGCCTTGAGCCAGGGGGGCTTTCTCGCGGGCGCTGCGCGCGGCGGCGATCGCGACGCCTTGACGCCGTCGCGGATGGCGGTAAACCCCTGAGGCGTAAGGTATTTCTCGCCGCTACGCGGCGCCGCGGCGTCGGCCGTTACGACCGGAATTCCCTTGAGCTGCGGCATGGGTTCATTGTAGCGCACGCAGCCGCGCGTCCAGCGCCGCGAGGCGCTCAACGGTCCCCACATCGCTCCAGGCACCCCGGTGCAGCTCGCCGCGCGCGCGCCGCGCGGCGATCGCGCGGTTGAGGAGCGGCAGCAGCGGGAAGCGCTCGCCGCTGCAGCCCGCGAAGAACTCGCGCCGGAACAGGCCGACACCCGAATAGGTGAAGCGCTCGGTGTCGCCGCTGACCACGAGGTCACCATCGAGCCCGAAATCCCCGCGCGGGTTGTGCGGCGGATTCGGCACGAGCACCAGGTGCGTGTCCGCGCCCTGCTCGAGCGCCAGGGCGCCGTAATCGATATCGGTCCAGATGTCGGCGTTCACCACCAGGAACGGGCCGGGCCCGAGCAGCGGCACCGCCCGAAAAATGCCGCCGCCGGTCTCGAGCGGCACCGGGCCCTCGTCGCTCCAGGTGATCGACACGCCCCAGCTGCTGCCGTCGCCGAGCGCGGCGTGCAGCTGCGCGGCGAGCCACGAGGTGTTGACGACGACTTCGCGAAAACCCGCGCGCGCGAGCGCGGTCAGGTGCCGGACGATGAGCGGCTGGCCGGCGACCGGCACCAGCGGCTTGGGAAGGGAGTCGGTGATCGGGCGCATGCGCTCGCCCCGGCCAGCCGCCAGCAGCATGGCCTTCATGCGCGCACCTCGGCGCCGCGGGCGGCGCGCAGCTCGCGCGCGTTGGCGTGCGGCAGGGCGGGCGCGACGCGCTCCTCGAAAAAGCGTCCGAGGACGGAGAGCTCGGCGTACTGCGCGCAGGTCTCACGCACGTAGTCGAGCACTCGCGGCAGGTCAGCGAGATAGCCCGGCTTGCCGTCGCGGTACCACAGCCGGCAGAAGATGCCGAGCACCTTGATGTGCCGCTGCACGCCGATGAGGTCGAACCAGCGCAGAAACTCCGCCTCGCTCGCTCCCGCGGGCCCGCCCGCGGCTGCGAGCCGTGCACGGTAGCCGCTCACCCAGCCGACGATGCGCGCGCGCGGCCAGGCGAGGTAGCAGTCCTTGAGGAGCGATGCCAGGTCGTAGCCGACCGGCCCGCGCAGCGCGTCCTGGAAGTCGATCACTCCGGGGTTGCGGGCACCCACCACCATGAGGTTGCGCGAGTGGTAGTCGCGATGCACGAACACCGCGGGCTGCGCGAGCCCTTCGCGGATGAGCAACGCGAAGCTGTCGGCGAGCAGCTCTGCCTCTGCGCTGCGCACCTCGAGCGCGAGGTGCCGCGCCAGCAGCCACTCGGGCATCAGCGCGAGCTCGCGCTCGAGCGCGGCGCGGTCGTAGGGCGGGAGCTCCCGGCTCGCCTCGCCCCCGCGCACCTGCAGCGCCGCGAGGGCGGCGAGCGCATCGCGGTACAGCGGCTCCGGGTCGTCGCCGGCGTTGAGGCGCTCGAGATAGAGCGTGGTGCCGAGGTCCTCGAGCAGCAGCAGCCCGCGCTGCGCGTCGCTCTCGTGCACGTGCGGCACGTGGATACCGAGCGATTCGAGCAGCTGCGACACCTTGAGGTAGGGACGCACGTCCTCCTGCTGCGGCGGGGCATCCATCACGATGTAGGTGGCCGCGCCCGCAAACACGCGGAAGTAACGCCTGAAGCTGGCGTCGCTCGAGGCCGGCTCGATGCGCGCCGCCGGCAGCCGCAGCTCGCGCGACAACCACTCAGCGATCAGCGCCAGTCGCGCGTCGGTATGGGGCATGATGGAGGGTCCGCGTAGCTGCGGCGCGCCATTATAATGCGGCTCTTCATGCTGCGTCCGGGCACATTCGTCCTTGCCGTCATCGCGCTCGGCGGCATCATGCCCCGGGCGCGGGCCGACGATCCGCCCTGCCCGTCACAGATTGCGCCGCCGGGCACGCCCGCGGGCGCCAGCACGGCCGCGGCCGCGCCGGGTGCCACAGCCCCCGGCGCGCAGCGCGGCACCGGCAAGATCGAGATCAAGGCCGACGCCGCCGACGTGAGTGTCGATGGCAAGGGGTCCCTCAAGGGCAACGTCGTGGTGCGCCAGGGCGATGTCGAGCTGCGCGCCGGCGAAATGCAGATCGACAGGCCCAACCAGTACGTCAGGAGCGACGGGCGCATCGACTACAGCGACCCGCTGGTGCACGTGACGGGTGCGGTCGGCAGCTACTCGGCGAGCACGGGGGCCGAGTTCCAGGGCGCGCAATTCGAGCTGCGCGAGCGCGGCGCGCGCGGCGCCTCCGACAGCCTGGCGTTGACGCCGGACGGCCGGCTGCGCCTGAGGAATGTCACCTTCACCACCTGTCCGGCGGCGCACGAGGCGTGGGACCTGAAGGCCACGAGCATCACGCTCGACACCCGCAACCAGCTCGGCACGGGCCGCGGTGCGCGCGTCGATTTCTTCGGCCTGCCGCTCCTGTATCTGCCCTGGGTGTCGTTCCCGCTCGGCAGCGAGCGCAAGAGCGGCTTCCTGTTTCCGAGCGTCGGCAGCACCTCGAACAGCGGTTTCCAGCTCGCGATTCCCTACTACTGGAACATCGCGCCCAACGCCGACTTCACCTTCCAGCCGGTCGAGTACACCAAACGCGGCGCCGACCTGGGAGGCGACCTGCGCTTCCTGACCGCCGACCAGAGCGGCGAGCTGCAGTGGAACTACCTGCCGAACGACACCGTGTATAAAGGCAGCCGCAGCCGCGTGCAGCTCAACGACGTCGCGCAGCTGCCGGCGGACGTGCGCCTGACGATCGAAGCGCAGACCGTCAGCGATGTCCTCTACTTTCAGGATTTCTCGCAGAGCCCGGCCGGGACCAGCACCTCGTTCCTGAACCGCAGCGCCACCCTCTCCTACCGCGACGAGCACTGGAGCGTCGACGGCCAGGCGCAGCAGTATCAGACGATCGACACGACGGTGCTGGTCGACGAGCGCCCCTATGCGCGCGTGCCGCGCCTGGCGGTCGACAGCGACTACACACTCTTTGGCGTCGTGCATTACGGCTTCGAGTCGGAGGTGGTCGATTTCCAGCATGCGCCGAGCACGGCGGGGCTGCCGCCGCTGCCGAGCGGCTGGCGCGAGGACCTGAGGCCCGCAGTCTCGCTGGCTCTCGCCGGCCCCGGTTACTTCTTCCGGCCGGCGATCGCCTGGCGCGCAACCTATTATCAGCTCGCCGACACGCTGGCGGGTGCCCCGACCTCGCTGTCGCGCACGCTGCCGCTCACGAGCGTCGACTCGGGACTCGTGTTCGAGCGCGAGTCGGGTGCGCACAGCACCCGCACGCTGACGCTCGAGCCGCGCATTCAATACCTGTACGTCCCATACCGTGACCAGAGCGCGCTGCCGGTCTTCGATACCGGGCTCCCCGACCTGAACGCGGTGCAGCTGTTCCGCCCCAACCGCTACGTGGGTGCCGACCGCGTGAGCGATGCCAATCAGCTCACCACCGCGCTCACCAGCCGGCTGCTCGATGCGCACAGCGGCCGGCAGTTCCTCACCGCGACCATCGGGCAGAGTTACTACTTCACCACCCCGCGCGTGACGCTCCCCGGGGAGACGCCGCTCGTCGCGCCCCACTCGGACTTCGTCGCCCAGCTCGCCCTCACCGCCTTCGCCGACTGGAACGCGGACGCCGGCGTGCAGTGGGACCCCGACCATCAGCGCAGCGAGCGCACCCAGCTCAATCTGCAGTACAAGCCGGCGCCGGAGACGGTGGTCAACCTGAGCTACCGCTACCAGCGCTTCGTGCAGGTGCCGGAGTTCGTGCAGGGAGTGCAGCTGACGTGCGACCCGACGGCGATCCCGCCGGCCCCGACCGGCTGCTACATCCGCCAGGGGTTCGATCAGGTAGACGGCTCGGCCGCCTTCCCCATCCACCGCTCCTGGAACGTGTTCGCCCGCGAGGTCTTCGACCTGCGCAACCACGAGGAGCTGGAGCGATTCGTCGGCTTCGAGTACCGTGCGTGCTGCTGGCGGCTGCGGCTCGGCGCCCGGCGCTACGTCAGCAGCTTCACCGGCTCCCGGGATACCGGGGTCTGGCTGCAGCTGGAACTTGCGGGGCTGGCCGGTGTCGGATCGGCGTCGGATACCTCGCTCAGCGAGGAGATCCGGGGCTACACTCCCGCGGATACGAGCGCCCGGAAAATCAAAGCCCCCTGAGGGCCTCTCCTGAACCCACGAGGAAGCGAAGCGATGCGGCGGATCACGACCCCGGCCTTCTCCATTGTTGCCATGAGCGTGGCGGCGCTCGCGGTGTGCGCAACCGCCGCGGCGCAGACCCGCGAGCTCGACACCCGCGGCGTGATGCTCGATCGGATCGCCGCCATCGTCAACGACGGCGTGGTGCTCAACAGCGACCTCGATACGCAGCTCGAGACGGTGAGCGAGCGGCTGCGGCAGCAGAAGCTCGAGCTGCCGCCGCAGAACGTGCTGCGCCAGCAGGTGCTCGAGCGGCTCGTGGTGCAGGAGATCCAGCTGCAGCGCGCCCAGCACGACGGTATCAAGGTCACCGACGAAACCCTGAACTCCGCGCTCACGGATGTCGCACGGCGCAACAACCTCAGCCTGTCGCAGCTGCCGCAGGCGCTCGCCGAGCAGGGCCTCGAGTACGCCGCCTACCGCGATGACATGCGCAAGGAGATCACGCTGTCGATGCTGCGCCAGCGCGACGTGCTCGAGCGCATCGTGGTGACGCCGAAGGAGATCGACCAGTACCTCGAGAAGCAGGCGAAGAGACCATCGGGGAACCACGAGTACAACGTCTCGCACATCCTGATCGCGGTTCCGCAGGAAGCGACCCAGGCGCAGCTTGACGAGGCCGCGCGCCGCGCCAACGAGGTGTACCAGAAAGCGAGCGGCGGCGAAGACTTCGCCCGCCTCGCGGTCGGGTACTCGAACAGCCAGACCGCCCTCGAGGGTGGCTCGCTCGGCTGGCGCAAGGAGAGCGAGCTGCCGACCTTCCTCACCGACGTGGTCGCGAAACTCAAGCCCGGCGAGGTGAGCCAGCCGGTGCGCACGCCCACCGGTTTTCACCTGGTGAAGCTCAACGAGGTACGCGGCTCCGATGCCAAGGCCATCGAGAATCAGGTGCACGCACGCCACATTCTCATGAAGACCACCGCGCTCGCGGACGACGCCACCGTCAAGCAGAAGCTCAACGCGCTGCGCGACCGCGTCATCAAGGGCGAGGACTTCGCAGGCCTCGCCCAGACCAACTCCGAGGATCCGGGCTCGGGCGCCCAGGGCGGGGATCTCGGCTGGACCGGACCCGGGACCTTCGTGCCGGAGTTCGAGAAGCAGGTCGAGAATCTGAAGGACAACGAGATCAGCGAGCCGTTCAAGACGCAGTACGGCTGGCACATCGTGCAGGTGCTCGGCCATCGCCAGTTCGACGCCACCGACGAGGTCAAGCGGCGCAAGGCCATGGAAGCGATCCGCGCCAGCAAGGCGGACGAGGAGACCGAGATCTGGCTGCGGCGCCTGCGGGACGAGGCGTACGTGGAATTCAAGTCGTAGTGATCCCGCGGATCGCGGTAACGTCAGGTGAGCCGGCGGGGATCGGGCCGGAGCTGTGCCTTAAGCTCGCCGCGCGCCCGCTCGCCTGCGAGCTGGTCTGCCTGGCGGATGCGGGGCTGCTCACCGAGCGCGCCCGCCTCACCCGGGCAGCCATCGAGCTCACGCCCTACGGCGCGCACGCGCCTCGCGCCCGCCAGCCTCACCAGCCGGGCACGCTGCTGGTCGAGGCCTGTGCGCTCCACACTCCCAGCAGCCCCGGGCGGCTCGACCAGCGCAACTCTGCCTACGTGCTCGCGCTCCTCGACCGCGCCATCGACGGCGCGCTCGCCGGCGAGTTCGATGCCGTGGTGACCGCCCCGGTCCACAAGGGCATCATCAACGATGCCGGCGTGACCTTCCTCGGCCATACCGAATATTTCGCGCAGCGCGCCCACGCCGCGCACCCGGTCATGATGCTGACCGCCGGCACGCTGCGCGTGGCGCTCGCGACCACGCACCTGCCGCTGGCCGCGGTCAGCGCCGCCATCAGCGTCGACTCCCTGTGCCGGACCGCGACCATCCTGGCGCGCGCCCTGACGCAATGGTGGGGGATCCATGCACCGCGCATCGCTGTCTGCGGCCTGAACCCGCATGCCGGCGAGGGCGGCTATCTCGGCGACGAGGAGCTCAGAGTGATCGGCCCGGCGGTCGAGCGGATGCAGCGCGAGGGGCTGAGCGCCCGCGGCCCGCTGCCGGCCGACACGGTGTTCGTCCCGCGGATGCTCGCAGAGTTCGACGCCGTGCTCGCCATGTATCACGACCAGGGCCTGCCGGTCGTCAAGCACGCGGGCTTCGAGCGCGCGGTCAACGTGACGCTCGGGCTGCCGTTCCTGCGCACCTCGGTGGACCACGGCACGGCGCTCGAGCTGGCGGGCACCGGCACGGCCGACGTTGGCAGCCTCGCCGCCGCCGTGGATTTGGGCGTCGAGCTTAGCCGGCGCTAGGTCATCGTGACGCGCGCGGCAGCCCGGGGACAGCCACCGCGCCGCAAGCGCTTCGGACAGCATTTCCTGCACGACCCGGGCGCGATCGGGCGCATCTTCGCGGCGCTCGCGCCGCGCGCCGGCGACAGCCTAGTCGAGATCGGACCCGGCCGCGGCGCACTCACCCGGCAGCTGCTCGCGTGCACCGGCTGCACGCTCGATGCCATCGAGATCGACCGCGATCTCGCGGCGCAGCTCCGTCCCGCCTTCGCAGGCGAGGCGCGCCACTCGCTGCACGTGGCGGATGCCCTCGAGTTCGACTACACGGGCCTCGCGGCGCTGCGCGGCGGACGGCTGCGCATCGTCGGCAACCTGCCTTACAACATCTCCACCCCGCTGCTGTTCCGGCTGCTGGCGCACGCCGACGCAATCGCCGATGCCCACGTTATGTTGCAGCGGGAAGTCGTGGCGCGCCTCGCGGCGCGGCCCGGCGGGGGCGACTACGGCCGACTGACCGTAATGCTCGCCCCGCGCATCGACGTCGAGCGTCTGTTCGACCTCGGGCCGGGCGCCTTCCAGCCTCCCCCCAGGGTGTGGTCGGCCGTGGCGCGCCTCACGGTCCTCACCGAGCCGCGCTTCGCCGTCAGCCGCCACTATGCGCAGGTGGTGCAGGCTGCCTTTTCGCACCGCCGCAAGACGCTGCGCAACGCCCTCGCCCGCCTCATGAGCGGTGCCGAGATCGCCGCCTGCGGGATCGATCCCGGAGCCCGTCCCGAGACGCTCGCGCCGCAGGAGTTCAACGCCCTGGGGCTGATGCTCGACCGCACGCGCCTCTCGGGCTAGGCTTGGATTCGGGGGCGCGTTGCAGGGGAGACTCCGATGACGGTCTACCGTCGCATCCTGCTGGTCGTGGATCTGACCGAGGACAGCCTGATCCTGGGGCGCCGCGCCGCGGCGCTGGCCGGCGCCCTCGGCGCCGAGATCGAGCTGCTGCACGTCGTGGAGTTCGTCCCGGTCGAGCCGATGGGCGAAACGCTGATGCCCTCGGTACCCATCGAGGAGGAGCTGCTCGAGCGCGCCCGGGCGCGCCTCACGGCCCTCGCCGCTGACCTGGGGCTCGCCGGCGCGGCCTGCCGGGTCGAGAGCGGTAACGTCAAATCGGAGATCGTGCGGGTAGCTCGCGAGCGTCACGCCGATCTCATTATGTTGGGAAGCCGCGAGCGCCACGGCCTCTCGATCCTCGTCAACCTCACCGAGGACACCGTGCTGCATGCCGCCCCGTGCGACGTGCTCGCACTGCGCGTGGGCCGGTCGTGAGGAATTGCTAGAATGCGCTCCATGACGCAGCAGGAGCACAAGATCCGCGTCGACGTCGAGACCAGCTATCTCGACGAGCAGTCCGATCCGCGCGAGCGCCGTTTCGTCTTCTCCTACACCATCACCATCCGCAACGAGGGTCAGGTGCCGGCCCGGCTGCTCACACGCCACTGGGTCATCACCGACGCCAATGGCAAGGTGGAGGAAGTGCGCGGCGACGGCGTGGTGGGCGAGCAGCCGTACCTGAAACCGGGTCAGGGGTTCCGCTACTCGAGCGGCGCGGTGCTCGAGACGCCGGTGGGCGCCATGCAGGGCAGCTACCAGATGCTGGCCGACGACGGCGCGCACTTCGACGCGCCGATCGAGCCATTCCGCCTGGCGATGCCCGGCATCCTGCAGTGACGCGTTATGCGATCGGCGACGTCCAAGGGTGTCACGAGGAACTGCGCGCTCTCCTTGCGCTGCTGAAATTCTCGGCCGACCGTGACCGCTTGTGGTTCGTCGGCGATCTCGTCAATCGCGGGCCACGCTCGCTCGAGACGCTGCGCCTGGTGCGCTCACTCGCCGACAACGCCGTCGTGGTGCTCGGCAACCACGACCTGCACCTGCTCGCGCTCGTGCACGGCAGCCACCGCAAGAAGAAATCCGACACCCTGGACGCAGTGCTGGCGGCTCCCGACCGCGACCAGCTGCTCGAGTGGCTGCTGACCCGTCAGCTGGCGCACAGCGAGGCGGGCGATCTCATGGTGCACGCCGGCGTGGTGCCGCAGTGGACCGTGGCGCTCACTCTCGATCTCGCGCGCGAGGTGGAGACGGCGCTCGCGCGCGACCCGCGGGCGCTGTTCGCCGACATGTACGGCAACGAGCCCGACCGCTGGAGCCCGAAGCTTGCCGGTATGGAGCGGCTGCGTTTCGTGATCAACGTGCTGACACGGCTGCGGGTGTGCACGGCCGACGGTCGGGTCGACCTGGCGCTGAAGGGCGCGCCGCCCCCGGAGTCCTCACCGCTCAAGCCCTGGTTCAGCGTTGCGGCGCGCGCCAGCCGCGACGCACGCATCATCTTCGGCCATTGGTCGGCGCTCGGGCTGGTGCAAAGCGACGGCGTGGTCGGCCTCGACACGGGCTGTGTATGGGGCGGCGCGCTCACCGCCCTCGACCTCGATGCGGCGCGCGCTCCGGTCAGCGTGCCGTGCGCGGGCTACCAGCGGCCTGACACTTAACCCCGGCTGACACTCACAGCTCGGCTGCCTCCGCCGGCCCCCACGACAGGGTGAGCCGCGGCGTGGTCGGCGTGCAGATCGCGGGCGGCAGCTCGAGGTCCAGCGGGCCGGCGCCGCTCGAGTCGATCCGCAACACCTCGCGTACGGCGCCGCGCACTTCGAGCGCGCCGAAGCCGCCCGGCCGCACGCGCACCGCAAGGCGCATCGGCCAGTCCCTGCTCGGGGCGGGCTTCAGCACGACGCTGCCCGTGCCGCTCGCGGCGCTCAGGTCGATGAGCAGCGTGTTGCGCTTCCAGTACTGCGCCGGGGCCAGCGAGCCGCTCACCTCGAGCTCGTGCACCGGCGCCGCCGGCGGCGGCGGCTCGTGGTGCCACGGCCAGTGCGCCGACCGGTGCGGCCAGCTCGGCAGATGACTGCAGCCGCCGAGCGTGAGCAGCGCACCGAGCGCTGCAGCGAGCGCCCTGCTGCCGGTGGCCAGCCTCAGGTCCATGGGATTCTCCTCGCTTTGCCGCAGCGCGTACCATACGCGAAAGACGCGGAGGACACATGCAATCCCTGCAGGCATTCAACTTCCGGGAGTGGATCGACGCCAACCGGGCGCAGCTCAAACCCCCGGTCGGCAACAAGCGGGTGTTTCGCGACGGCGACTTCATCATCATGGTGGTGGGCGGCCCGAACGCGCGCAAGGACTATCACGTCGATCCGGGCCAGGAGTTCTTCTATCAACTCGAGGGCGACATGGTGCTGAAGACCATGCAGGACGGGCGCGCGGTGGACGTGCCGATCCGCGCCGGGGAGATCCTGCTCATCCCGCCCAACATGCCGCACTCGCCGCAGCGGCCCGCCAACACCGTGGGCCTCGTCATCGAGCGCGCGCGCCGCGCCGGTGAGCTCGATGGTTTCCAGTGGTACTGCGAGCGCTGCGGCAACCGCCTGTACGAGGAGTTCTTCGAGCTCACCGACATCGAGAAGCAGTTCCCGCCGGTGTTCGAGCGCTTCTACTCGAGCCGCGAGCGGCGCACCTGCAAGAACTGCGGCAGCGTGCTGGAGCGCGCTTAGTGAATGCGCGCATCGCGCTCGGCGGCCGCACGGTCGACATCGATTTGTCCCGCCCGGTGAGCCTCGCGCTGGACCTCGATTTCGGCGGCGCGCAGCCCCGGCACTTCGACGCCCCGCGCGCCAGCGCGCGGCCTTTCGAGGCGCCCGGCTTTGCGGGCGCGGTGACGCGTGGCGCGAGCTGTAACTGTGAGGTGATCTCGCTCATTCCCCACTGCAACGGCACCCACACCGAGTGCGCCGGGCATCTCACCCGCGAGCGCCTTGACGCGAGCCGCGTCGCACCGCTCGGCCTGCTGCCGGCGCTGCTCGTGAGCGTGGAACCGGAGCCCGCCGGCGCCGAGGGCAGCGATCCGGCGCCGCGCCCCGGCGATCGGCTCGTCACGCGGCGCGCTCTCGAGCGCGCCTGGCTCACCGCCGCGCCGTTCGAGGCGCGCGCGCTCATCGTGCGGACGCTCCCTAACCGCCCCGACAAGCGCGTGCACGATTACTCGGCGGAGACGCCGCCCTACCTGACACGCGAGGCCGGGCAGCTGCTGGTCGCACGCGGCATCGCGCACCTGGTGGTCGACCTGCCCTCGATCGACCGGGCACGGGACGAGGGGCGCCTCACCGCACACCGGATCTTCTTCGGCCTGCCGCCCGGATCGACCGCGCTCGCCGCAGCAACGCGGCGCGACGCCACCATTACCGAGCTCGCCTTCGTGCCGGACGAGCTGCACGATGGCGCGTATCTCCTCGAGCTGCAGCTGCCGGCGCTCGCCGGCGATGCGGTGCCGAGCCGGCCGCTCGTGTATTCCGTGAGCTCATGAGCAGCGGCGCGCACGCCGCGGCGCTCGCGCAGGCGCGCGCGCGCGATGGCGCGGATCCGCTGCGGAGCCTGCGCGAGCGCTTCGCGCTGCCGGTCGACGAGCACGGCGTGCCGCTTGTGTACCTGTGCGGCCATTCGCTCGGGCTGCAGCCGCGCGCAGCCCGCGAGCTCGTCAACGAGGAGCTCGACGAGTGGGCGCAGCGCGCCGTCGAGGGACACGAGCAGGCGCGCCGGCCCTGGGTGCCGTATCACGAGAACCTGCGCAGCGGGCTTGCCACCCTCACGGGCGCGCATTTGAGCGAAGTGGTGGCGATGAATTCGCTCACCGTTAATCTGCACCTGATGTTTGCGAGCTTCTACCGCCCCGCGGGTGAGCGGCGGCGCGTGCTGATCGAGGCCGGCGCCTTCTCCTCCGACCGGCACGCCGTCGCCTCGCAGATCGCCTGGCACGGCCTCGACCCGCACGACAACCTCCTCGAGCTCGCGCCCGCAGCTGGTGAGGAGCTGATAGAGGAGCGCGCCATCGAGGCGCTGCTGGCCGAGCGCGGCCGCGAGATCGCGCTCGTCTGGTGGCCGGGCGTGCAATTCCGCACCGGCCAGGCTTTCGATATCGCACGCATTGCGCGCGCCGCGCACGCGCACGGCTGCCTCGCCGGTTTCGATCTGGCGCACTCGGTCGGCAACACCCCGCTCGCGCTGCATGACAGCGCGGCCGACTTCGCCGTGTGGTGCAGTTACAAGTACCTGAACGGCGGCCCGGGGGCGATCGGCGGCTGCTTCGTGCACGAGCGCCACACCGGCGCGCTGCCGAAGAGCGCGCACCGCGGCGCCCTTCCCGGCGCGCGCCTCGCCGGGTGGTGGGGCCACGAGGCCGACACGCGCTTTCTCATGGAGGCGCAGTTCCACGCCGCCGACGGCGCCGACTCCTGGCAGGTCAGCAACCCGCCGATCCTCGCCGCGGCACCCCTGGTCGCCTCGCTCGGGCTGTTCGCGGCGGCGGGCATGGAGCAGCTGCGCGACAAGTCGGTCGCACTCACCGGGTTTCTCGAGGAGCTGCTGCGGCCGCTCGAGCCACGCGTCGAGATCATCACGCCGCGCCAGCCGCACGCGCGCGGCTGCCAGCTGTCGCTGCGCATTGCGGGCGGCGCGGCCGCAGGCCGGCAGGTATTCGAGCAGCTGCGCGCGGCCGGAGTGGTATGCGACTGGCGCACGCCCGACATCATGCGCGTAGCTCCGGTGCCGCTCTACAACCGCTTCGAGGACGTCGCGCACTTCGCGGAGCGCCTGGCGCGCGTGCTTCCCGCAAGGCCGTCGTGAGAAACGCCGCCGGCACGACCGTCAACATCATCGGCGCCGGGCTCGCCGGCGCGCTGCTCGCGCTGCTGCTGGCACGGCGCGGCTTTGCCGTGACGCTCTACGAGCGCCGTCCCGATCCGCGCCAGACACGGCCCGAGCGCGGCCGCTCGATCAACCTGGCGCTCGCCGCACGCGGCATCCGCGCGCTCGAGCGCGCCAGAGTCATGGAGAGGGTGTGGCCGCTCGCGATCGCGATGCGCGGCCGCATGGTGCACGAGCGCTCGGGAGCGGCCGCGCTGCAACCCTACGGACAGCGTGAGCACGAGGTCATCTACTCGGTGGGCCGCGCGGACCTGAATCGCGTGCTGATCGAGGAGGCGCTGCGGCATGCGAACGTGGCGGTGCGCTTCAACCAGCAGTGCCTCGGGGTCGACGCCGGCGGCAACCGGCTGCGGCTGTGCGATGGCGCGAGCCGCAAGCAGTACGAGCTCGAGCTCGCTCCGGCCATCGCCACCGACGGGGCGGGCTCCGCGGTGCGCGCCAGCCTCGCCGCCGCCGGCCTGGTCACGGTGCGCGAGCAGTGGCTCGACCACGACTACAAGGAGCTGACCGTTCCGCCCCGCGACGGCGCCCCCGCGCTCGAGAGGCACGCGCTGCACATCTGGCCGCGCGGCGGCTTCATGCTGATCGCGCTCCCCAACGCGGACGCGACCTTCACCGCGACGTTGTTCCTGGAGCGCACCGGCGCGGCCGGCTTTGCCGCCCTCGACGGCGGGGCGGCGGTCGAGAAGTTCTTCGCCGCGGAGTTTCCCGACGCCGTACCGCTGCTGCCGCGCCTGGTCACGGAATTCAAGCACCATCCGCAGGGGCAGCTCGGCACCGTGCATACCGCTCCCTGGCACGTCGAGGGCAAGCTGCTGCTGCTCGGCGATGCCGCGCACGCCATCGTGCCCTTTCACGGCCAGGGCATGAACGCCGCCTTCGAGGACTGCCGGGTGTTCGATGAGCTCCTCGACCGGCACGATGACTGGGAGCGGCTGTTCGCCGACTTCGAGCGCGCGCGCCGCCCCAACACGGAAGCGATCGCGCAGATGGCGCTCGAGAACTACGTCGAAATGCGCGTTACGGTGCTCGACGCGCGCTTCGTGCGCCTCAAGGGTCTCGCCATGGCGCTCGAGCGGCGCTTTCCCGACCGCTTCATCCCACGCTACTCCATGGTGATGTTTCACCCCGAGATCCCGTACGCCGAGGCGCTGCGGCGCGGCGCGGTGCAGGCGCAGCTGCTCGATGAGCTGGATCGCGGGGCGGGAGCGGCAGCGGACGCCGGGCCCGATCCCGGCCGCGCCGAGCAGCTGATACGCGAGCGGCTGGCGCCTATTGTTTGACGGACTAAGGCGCTTTGAAGACCACGCCGTCCTTCATCACGAAGCTGACATTCTTCAACGCCGCGATATCCGTGAGCGGATCGCTCTCGACCGCTACCAGATCGGCGTAGGCGCCGGGCGCGATCCGTCCGAGCTGCGCGCTCATATCGAGCAGCTCGGCGGCGCGCGAGGTCGCCGACTGGATCGCCTGCATGGGCGTCATCCCGAACTCGACCTCTCGCTCGAATTCCTGGGCGATGGGGTCCGTCCACACGAAGCCGCCGACGTCGGTGCCGAAGGCGATCTTCACTCCCGCACGCAGCGCCTTCTGAAAGGAGACGCCGTGCACAGCGACGCGCTTGCGGTCGCGCTTGCCGCCCGGCGTATCCGGCGGCTCGTGATCGTAGTAATAGACCGCCAGCGTGGGCACGAGCCAGGTGCCCTGTCTCACCATCTGCGCGATTTGCGCGTCGCTGATCTCCAGACCGTGCTCGATCGAGTCACAACCCCCATCGAGCGCGCGCTGTAAACCGATGCCATTGTAGGCATGGCAGGCGACCTTGCGGTGCCACCCATGCGCCTCATCGACGATGGCCCTGAGCTCTTCCACCGTGAGGGTGGGCTGCGAGACCAGCGCACCCTGCTCATCGACCCAGGAGCGGTGCGTCATGTACACCTTGATCCAGTCGGCACCGTGATCGAGCTGCTCGCGCGCCGCCTTGCGGGCCTCGACCGGACCGTCGATCAGCTGCGCCCCCTTCGGTACTGCGATCTCCGGCGCGTAGCCCTCGAGGTTATAGCCGCCGGTGGTGGAAATGGCCCGCGTCACGACGAACATCCGCGGCCCGGGAATGTAGCCCTCGTTGATCGCCTGCTTGACGCCGACGTCCCCGTAGCCGGCTCCCTCGGTCTCGACGTCGCGAATCGTCGTGAACCCCTGTTCGAGGGCGCGTCGCGCCGCGACGATCGCGCGCGCTACCCGGTAAGAGGCCGGGAACTTCAGCAGCTGCACGTCGTAGCCGCCGGCTGCGGGCACCTCTCCCTGCAGGAAGATGTGTGTGTGGCAGTCGATGAGGCCTGGCAGAAGCGTGGCAGCACCGAGATCGATGACCTGGGCTCCGGCAGGCGCGGGACGCGCGCCGGCCGTGTAGACCTCCGCGATGCGGTTGCCGCGGATGAGGATCTGCGCATTGGCACGCGGCTGCGCGCTCGTGCCGTCGATGAGCGCGCGCGCCCGGATGACCGTGACGTGGCCCGCCGCGTCGGCGGCTGCGGAAGCCTGTGCGATGCACAGCCCCGCAGGACAGCTGGCCAAGGCGATGAAGCCGATGGTGAGAATCGCCCGGTACACGCTTGCATCCTCCCGTCAGTGTGGCCGCGGTGCCGCCGGCGCGTTGCGCCGCTCGAGCGTCATGAACGTGAGCGGATACGCGTGGCGCTCGTCGGCCGGATGGGTGTGGAGCTCGACGTCGTCCCACTGCGCCGGATCGAAGGCGGGGAAGTACGTGTCGCCGGCAATGTCGGCGTGCACGTGGGTGAGGTAGATGCGCCGCGCCAGCGGCAGCAGCAGCCGGTAGATCTCCGCACCGCCGATCGCCACCAGCTCGGCGCAGGTGCGCGTCTGCCGCAACGCCTCTTCCACTGAGTGCACGGGGATCACGCCTGCGGCGTGCCAGTCGCGGTCGCGCGTCAGCACCAGATTGGCGCGTCCCGGGAGCGGACGGCCGATCGACTCGAAGGTCTTGCGCCCCATGAGGATGGGCTTGCCGAGCGTGGATTCCTTGAAGCGCTTAAGGTCCTCGGGCAGCCGCCACGGCAGTGCATTGCCGCGGCCGATGACGCCGTTCTGCGCCATGGCGACGATGAGCGAGATCAGCGTCGGCTGCAGGCCGTCTCTCATATCTCGACGGCGGTGTTGAGGATCACGACGTCGCGGAACGGCATGCGGAAGAACTCCGCCGCCTGCGTGCTGTATTGCTGCATGCGCGCGAACAGCCGCCGCTGCAGGCCGCGCACCCCCGGCAGCGGGCGCGCGCGCACCACGTGCCGCCCGACGAAGAACGAGCTGTCCTCGGTAAAGACGCGCAGCCCGCGTGTGCGACACGCCTTGAGCGCCTCGGCGACGTCCGGGGTCTCCATGAAGCCGAAGCGCGCGGTGATGTAGTAGACGCCCGGCACCGACTCGTCGATGCTCAGCCTGCCGGCCGGATCCTGGCGCGGCGTGTCGGCGATCTCGACGTTCAGGATGATGACGCGCTGGTGCACCACGCCGTTGTGCTCGATGTTGCGGATCAGCGCCGACGGCACCAGCGTCGAGTTGCTGGCGAGGAACACACCGGTGCCGGGGACGCGTTGCACGCCGGCCACGAGCTTCAGCAGCTCGCTGCGCGGCACCGCAAGCTTGGCGAGCGCGGCGCGCAGCTCGAGGCGCCCGCTGCGCCAGGTCATGAAGACGAAGTACAGGATCGCGCCGAGTGTCAGGGGGATCCAGCCGCCGGCGGGCACCTTGGTCATGTTGCCGGCGACGAAGGCGCTGTCGACGATGAGCATGAGGCCGAAGACCCCCGCCACCTGCCACTTCGGCCAGTTCCACTGCGTAGCGGCGACGAAGGCGCCGAGGATCGTCGTCACTACCATCGTGCCAACGACCGCGGCCCCGTAAGCGCCACCGAGCGCATCGGAGGAGCCGAAGCCCAGGACGAAGAGAACGACCGCGGGGAACACCAGCCAGTTGACGATCGGCACATAGATCTGGCCCTGCTCGAGCGCCGAGGTCTGCAGTACCCTGAGCCGCGGCAGCAGGTCGAGGTGCACTGCCTGGCTCGCGAGGGAGAACGCTCCCGAGATCGTGGCCTGCGAGGCGATCACGGCGGCCGCCGTCGCCAGGATCACGAGCCACGGCAGCACCGCCGCCGGCACCAGGTGGAAGAGCGGATGAGAGATCGGCCTGCCGAGCTCGAGCAGCAGCGCTCCCTGTCCGAAGTAGTTGATCACCAGCGCCGGCCCCACCAGCGCAAACCACGCAATGCGCACCGGCACCTTGCCGAAATGGCCCATGTCGGCGTAGAGCGCCTCGCCACCGGTGATGGCGAGGAACACCGCGCCGATGATCGCCAGCGCCACCTGTGGCCGGTGGAACAGCAGCGCCACTCCGTGCCACGGATTGAGCGCGACGAGCACGTGCGGGTTGCGCGCGATCGGTATCGCGCCGATCACCGCGATCACCACGAACCAGACGACCATGATGGGGCCGAACAGCGCCGCCACCTTTGCCGTGCCGCGATGCTGAAAGGCGAACAGCACAGCGATGACCACGATCGTGACCCAGACCACCGAGCTCTTCAGCCCCGGGTTGAGCACCTCGAGGCCCTCGACGGCGCCGAGCACCGAGATCGCGGGTGTGATGAGCGCATCGCAGAAGAAGAACGCGGTCCCGGCGAGCGCCAGTCCCACTGCGACCCTCGCCCAGGTACTGCCGGTGATGAGGCGCCGCTGCGCCAGGGCGAACAGCGCGAGGATGCCGCCCTCTCCCTGGTTGTCGGCGCGCATGATCACCGTGAGGTATTTCAGGGTCACCGAGATCGTGAGCGCCCAGAAGATGAGCGACAGCACGCCGAGCACCGCTTCGGCGTCGAAGGTGCCGGAGGCGCCGAGCGCCGACTCCATGGTATAGAGCGGGCTCGTACCGATGTCGCCGTACACGATCCCGGTCGCAGCAACCACGGCCGCCAGCCGCAGGGGGCGTGGATGGCCCACAGCGTCAGCGCCGTTTGCCGCGCGCCGCACGGGGTGCGCGCCGCGGAGGCCACATCATCGTGCCGCGGCAGCGGGGCAAGCCGCAGTGGCAGGCGAAGATGGCGTCGATATCCGGTGGGTCATCGGTTTCGCGCTGGATCTGATAATCGTAGGTGAGCTCCTCGCCGGGCGCGATGCTGCGGATCGCGTCGATGAATACGCGCGCGCGCTCGATCACCGACTCGCAGTTGGGGTCGCAGGCGTGATTCACGAAGCGCGCCTCGTTGCCGTCGACGCCGGCGTCGATCACCGTGGCCTCGTCGGCGATGAATAGAAAGGTGTGGTTGTCGCTCGCGCTCTTGCCCTCGTAGCGCCGGTCGGCCTCCTCGTGGGAGATGCGCTCGCCGAGGTACTCGATCACGCGCGTGCCCGCAGCGATGCGGCGCAGCGCGAACACGCCGAGCCCGTGCAACCGCGAGGCGCGTACCTCGATGAGCGGCTGCAGCGCCTGCTCTGCGGCGCTCATACCGCGACCGGCGCCTTGATCGGCGCGTGATGGCGGTAATCGACGAATTCGAAATCCTCGAAGCGGTACTCGAACATGCTCGCCGGGCGGCGCCGCAGCTCGAGCCGCGGCAGCGGGTACGGCGGGCGCGACAGCTGCAGATCCGCCTGCTCGAGGTGGTTCAGGTACAGGTGGCAGTCGCCCCCCGTCCAGACGAGCTCACCCGGGGCGAGGTCGCACTGCTGCGCGAGCATGTGGGTGAGAAGGGCGTAGCTCGCGATGTTGAAGGGCACGCCGAGGAAGAAGTCGCAGCTGCGCTGGTATACCTGCAGCGACAGCCGGCCGGCGGCGACGTACAGCTGGAAGAGGAGATGGCACGGCGCGAGCGCCATGCGCTCGAGCTCGCCCACGTTCCAGGCGCTCACCAGATTGCGGCGCGAATCGGGATCGCGCTTCACCCGCTCGACCGCCCCGGTAATCTGGTCGATCGTGCGCCCGTCGGCCGCGCCCCAGGCGCGCCACTGCCGGCCGTATACCGGACCCAACTCGCCGCGCTCGTCCGCCCACTCGTCCCAGATCGTGACCCCATGCTCGCGCAGCCAGGCGACGTTGGTGTCGCCGCGCAGGAACCACAGCAGCTCGTACACCACCGCCGGCACGTGGATCTTCTTGGTCGTCACCAGCGGAAATCCCTGCGCCAGATCGAAGCGCAGCTGATGGCCGAAGAGCGACAGCGTGCCGGTGCCGGTGCGGTCACCCTTGCGTACGCCGGTGGTACGGATCAGGCGCAGCAGCTCGAGATACTGCTTCACGCGGGGGCCACCGTGAAATTGCCCGACGGCGTGCGGGCGCGATAGGCCCAGCCGAGTATCGCGACCCCGCCGACGATCATCGGCAGCGACAGCAACTGGCCCTCGGTGAGCCAGCCGCCGGCCAGATAGCCGATGTGCTCGTCCGGCACGCGCACGAACTCGATGAGGAAGCGCACGGCGCCGTAGATGAGCAGGAACAGCCCCGACGGCGCCAGCCGCGGCCGCGGGCGCGAGGTGAACCACCACAGTACCGCAAACAGCAGCAGTCCCTCGAGCGCCGCCTCGTAGAGTTGCGAAGGGTGACGCACCTGGCCGTTCACCTCGAAGCCCCACGGCACGGTAGTCGTCTTGCCCCACAGCTCGCCGTTGATGAAGTTGCCGATGCGCCCGAAGAAGAGTCCGAGCGGCGGCAACGGCGCGGTGAAGTCGTAGACGTCACCGACGCTGCGCCCGCGGCGCCAGGCGAACAGCGCCATCGCCGCCGCCACTCCGAGCAGGCCGCCGTGGAAGGACATGCCGCCCTCCCAGATCTTGAGCGGATACCAGGCATCGGCGGCCCAGAACTTCAGGCCATAGAACAGCACGTAGCCGATACGCCCGCCGAGAATGACACCCAGCATGCCGAAGAAGATCAGGTCGTCGACGTCGGCCGGCTTCCAGGTGGAGCGCGCCGCAGCCGCACGCCGCCGCGCCAGCCACCACGCGGCGGCGAAGCCGAGCAGGTACATGATCCCGTACCAGTGCACCTTGATCGGGCCGAGGTGCAACGCGATGGGATCGAAGCCGGGGAACTTCAGCATGAGGCGCGTTAGTTTAGCGGTTTAGCCGACGTCGCGCGTCACGCGGCAGAAGAACGCCTTGAGGTAACGCGTCTCGGGAATCGCCGGATGCACCGGGTGGTCGGGCGACTGCCCGCCGGCCTCGAGGATCTGCACGAACCGTCCGCTGTGACGCGCGGCGCCCTGGATGGCGCTCATGAGCTCCTCGGGAGCGAGATGATACGAGCAGGAGCACGACACCAGCGTGCCCTCCGCGCCGAGCAGTCCGAGCGCCAGCTGATTGAGCTTGCGATAGGCGGCCTGTCCCTGGGGAATGTCCTTCTTGCGCTTGATGAACGCCGGCGGATCGAGAATCACCAGGTCGTAGCGCTCGCCCCGATCGGCGAGCGTCCTGAGTGCCTCGAAGGCATCGGCGCGCAGCGTCTCGACCGCGAGCCCGTTGCGCGCGGCGTTGGCGGCCGCGAAGTCGAGGGCGCTCTGCGAGGAGTCGACGCAGCAGGCGCGCGCCGCACCGGCGCGCAGCGCCGTGATGCCCCAGGCGCCGGCATAGGAGCACACGTCGAGCACACGCGCCCCCGGGACGAGGTAGCGCGCCAGGCGGGCGCGATTCGCCGTCTGATCGTAGAACCAGCCGGTTTTCTGTCCGTGCACGAGCGGCGCGTGGAAGGTGAGCCCCGACTCCATCACCGTGAGCTGGTCCGGCACCGTGCCGAAGGCGAGCTGCGCTTCCTGCGGCAGCTGCTCGAGATCGCGCGCCGCGGTGTCGTTCTTCCAGTAGAGCACGGCGGGGTCGAGCACAGCGCGCACCGCCGCCGCCACCTCGTCCTTCAGTGCCTCCATGCCGGCGGTGGCGATCTGGCCGACGACGACGTCGCCGTAGCGATCGAGCACCAGGCCCGGCAGCGCGTCGGACTCGCCGAACACCCAGCGGTAATAAGGAGCGGCTCCGAGTCGCGTGCGCAGCGCGAGCGCGCGCTGCAGACGCTCCTCGATGAGCGCCTGGTCGACCGGGTGCGCGGCCTCGCGGGACAGGATCCGCGCGCAGATCAGCGCGTGCGGATTGACGTAGGCGTAGCCGACGAAGTCACCGCGATGGGTCGAGATCGTCGCCAGCTCGCCGGGGGCAAAGGCACTGAGGGGGCTGTGCCCGGTGTCGATCTCATTGCTGAACACCCACGGATGACCGGCCGCGAGACGCCGCTCTTCACCGCGTTTCAGCACCAGTGAGCGCGCGGCATTGCTGCCCGGGGGTTCGGGCTGAGGAAGCTTCGCTTGCAACTACGAGGATCCGCTGCGCAGGGGGCGGCAAGTATACAATTGCGCCCTTTCCTTCGAGGTGCAACGTGGCCTTAGCGCGCAGTGTCGTGGCGCTCGTGCTGTTCATGTCGGGTCTGTGCGCGCTGCCGGCGCGCGCGGCCCCCGAGCCGCTCGCGGCACTGTTGCAACCGCTCGAATGGCGCTCGATCGGACCCTTCCGCGGCGGACGGGTGCTCGCCGTCGCGGGCGTGCCCGGCGAGCCGCATCACTTCTACTTCGGCGCGGTGAACGGCGGCGTGTGGGAGACGCGTGACGCGGGGCGCACCTGGGAGCCGATCTTCGACTCGGCACCGGTCGGCTCGATCGGCGCGCTAGCGGTGGCGCCGTCCGACAGTCACGTCATTTACGTCGGGACCGGTGAGGCCGACATGCGCTCGGACATCGCACAGGGAACGGGGCTCTACCGCTCGCGCGATGCCGGGCGCAGCTGGCAGGCAGTCGGGCTCGAGGACTCGCAGCAGATCGGCCGGATCCTCGTCGATCCTGCGAACCCCGATGTGGTGCTGGTGGCCGCGCTCGGACACCCCTACGGCCCCAGCGAGACGCGCGGAGTCTTCCGCTCGACCGACGGCGGCGCGAGCTGGCGGCGCACGCTCTACCTGGACGCCGACACCGGCGCGATCGATCTGGCGTTCGAGCCGGGGAATGCGCGCGTGGCGTACGCCTCGCTGTGGCAGACGCGCCGCCCGCCCTGGAACGTCTACCCGCCTTCGAGCGGACCCGGCGGCGGGCTCTATCAGTCGCACGATGGCGGCGAGACCTGGGCGCAGCTCACGGGCCGCGGCCTGCCGGCGCACCCCGGACGCATCGGGATCGGCGTGGCGCCCTCGAGGCGTGAGCGCGTGTATGCGCTCGTCGACGCGGCCGAGGGCGGCCTGTACCGCTCCGATGATGCGGGCGCGAGCTGGACCCGCGTGAGCGATGACCCGCGCATCTGGAAGCGCGGCTGGTATTTCGGCGGTGTCACCGTCGATCCTGTCGATGCGGACGTGGTTTACATCTGCAACACCGGCGTGCACCGCTCGACCGACGGCGGACGGAAATTCTCTGCGATGAAGGGCGCGCCGGGAGGCGACGACTATCACGCGCTGTGGATCGACCCGCACGACAGCCAGCGGCGCATCCTCGGCGTCGACCAGGGCGCAGTGGTGACGCTGAACGGCGGCGCCACCTGGAGCTCCTGGTTCAACCAGCCGACCGGCCAGTTCTACCACGTCATCACCGACAGCCGCTTTCCCTACTGGGTGTACGGCGCGCAGCAGGATTCGGGCGCAGCCGCCGTGCCGAGCCGCACCGACAACATCGACGGCATCAACCTCACGGAGTTCCGTGAGAGCGCGGTGGGCGGGGAGAGCGACAACCTCGCGCCCGACCCCGTCGATCCGCAGATCATCTTCGGCGGGCGCGTCGACAGGTTCGACACGCGCACCGGCCAGAAGCAGAGCGTTCCCCCGACTCTCGCCTATCCCGGGCTCTATCGCGGCACCTGGACTCTGCCGCTCGTGTTCGGCAAACCCGAGCCGCACGCGCTCTACTTCGGCACGCAGCGCATCTTCCGCACCACCGACCGCGGGGCGCACTGGCAGCCGATCAGTCCGGATCTCACCCGGGAGGACCCGGGCACGCCGGCCAACCTCGACGCCGCTGCCGTCGCCGACAACGATAGCAACGGGCCGCGCCGCGGCGTCGTGTACGCGATCGGCCCCTCGCCGCTCAACGCCGCGCTACTCTGGGCCGGCACCGACGACGGGCTGCTGTGGAAGACCGTCGACGGCGGCGCCCACTGGAAGGGCGTCACGCCGGGCGCACTCACGGCCTGGTCTAAAATCGGCGTCGTCGAGCCTTCGCACTTCGATGCAGGCGGCGCCTACATCGCGGTCGACCGGCATCGACTCGATGATCCGCGGCCGTACATCTATCGCACGCATGACGGCGGCGCGAGCTGGACGCTCATCGTCGAGGGGCTCACCGACGGCGGCGTGCACAACTCCGTCAACGTGGTGCGCGAGGATCCCGTGCATCGGGGGCTGCTCTATTGCGGCACTGAGCATGGCGTCTACGTGTCGCTCGACGACGGCGCCCATTGGCACGCGTTGCAGCAGAACCTGCCGCGCACCTCGGTGCGCGACCTCGAGGTGCACGGCACGGATCTCGTGATCGCAACGCACGGCCGCGGCTTCTGGATCATGGACGACATCGCACCGCTCCGTACGTTCGCGGATGAGGCGGTCGCCGGCGGCACGCCGGGCGGCACGCGGGTCCTCCCGCCCGCGCCGGCGGTGCGCGTGCGGCCGACCGGGTTCACGGGCTCGCCCATGCCGAAGGACGAGCCGCGGGGCGCCAATCCGGCCCCGGGCGCCTACATCGACTACGTGCTGGATCCGGCGGTGACGGGCACGGTCGGGCTCAGCATCTACGACGCGCGCGGCGTGCTCGTGCATGCCTTCGCGAGCGACGACCAGCCGCCCCAGCCGGATCCGTCCAAGGTGGTGATCGCGCCGGAGTGGATCGTCGCGCCGCAGCCGCTTGGCACCGGCGCCGGCGCGCACCGCTTCGTGTGGGATCTGCACTACGCGCCGCGGGCCGGGCTGATCTCGGAGGATCCGGACGATCCCGAGGCGGGAGTCTGGGCCCCTCCCGGGGAGTACCGCGTCGAGCTCAAGGCCGGTGGCGGCCTTTATCGGCAGACGCTCACCGTCGCTCCCGACCCGCGCGTCGCGCTGCCCCCGAGCGCCTACGCGCAGCAGTTCGCGCTCGCGCGCGACATCGAGGGCGCACGCGTCGAGGTCGCAGCAGCGCTGGCCGCGGCCGAGCGGATTCACGCGACGATCGCCGCGCGGCGCAAGGACGCCACCGGCGCCGCGGCCGCAGCGCTCGCGGCCGCCGACCGGCAGCTGCTCTCGATCAGCGATCTCGAGCCCGTGAAGAGATCACCCGACTCGATCGGCCGGCCGCCGACCACCACCGCCGGCCTGCGCTATCTCGCCACGGCGTTCCACAATCTCGAGCGTGCGGTGGACGGGGCGGATGCCGCCCCGACCATCGACGCCGAGCGCGGCTACCTGCGGCACCGTGCGCTGCTCGACCACGCGCTCGCCGATTGGGCGCACTTCACGGGCTCGGGCCTCCCGGGCCTCAACGCGCAGCTCGAGGCGAGCGGTGCCGCGGCCGTCGCGCCGTGAGGCGCTGCCGCGGACCCAAGTGACGGGAGCCGACCGATGCAAACCGCGCACCTCAACCCCGACGGCACGCCGAAGTACACCAACCATCTGATCACGGAGACCAGCCCGTATCTCAGGCAGCACGCTCACAACCCCGTGAACTGGTACCCGTGGGGGAGCGAGGCGCTCGAGCGCGCACGCCGCGAGGGCAAGCCGATTCATCTCAGCATCGGCTACGCGGCCTGCCACTGGTGCCACGTCATGGCGCATGAGAGCTTCGAGGACGAGGCTACGGCCCGCCTCCTCAACGAGAACTACATCAATATCAAGGTCGACCGCGAGGAGCGTCCCGACATCGACCGTATTTACCAGATCGCGCAGCAGATGATCACGCAGCGCGGCGGTGGCTGGCCGCTCACGATGTTCCTGACGCACGACGACCAGCGTCCGTTCTTCGGCGGCACGTACTTTCCGCGCGAGGGCCGCTACGGCCTGCCCGCCTTCGCGGACCTGCTGAAGAGAGTGCTCGAGTTCTACCGCGACCACGAGCCCGAGATGCGCGCGCAGAACGCCGCGCTGGTGGCGGCGCTCGCCGGCATGAATCAGCCGCCGGCGCCGGCCGGCACCGAACTCACCGACGCGCCGCTCAGGGCATGCAGCGCGCAGCTCGCCAACAGCTTCGACCGCCGGTATGGCGGCTTCGGCGGCGCGCCCAAATTCCCCGCACCCAAAGCCCTCGAGCGGCTGCTGCGCGACTGGCGCTCCGCGGCGCGGGACGAGGCCGGGCTGCAGCCGCTCTACATGGCAAGCTTCACATTGCGGCGCATGGCCGAAGGCGGCATCTGCGACCAGCTCGGCGGAGGATTCTGCCGCTACTCGGTCGATGAGCGCTGGATGATCCCGCACTTCGAGAAGATGCTTTACGACAACGGCGCGCTGCTCGCCGTGTACGCCAACCCGTCGCTCTCGAGCGCGGACCCCTTCTACGCCCAGGTCGTGCAGGACACCGCCGGCTGGGTGCTGCGCGAGATGCAATCCCCCGAGGGCGGCTTCTACTCGAGCCTCGACGCTGACTCCGAGGGTCACGAGGGCAAGTTCTACGCGTGGGACCGCGAGGAGGTCCGGCGTGCCCTCAGTGCCGAGGAGTTCGCGGTGTTTGAGCCGCGGTTCGGCCTCGATTCGCCGGCGAACTTTGAGGGTCACTGGCACTTGTATGTCAACGCGACGGTCGAGCAGATCGCGGCGGTCCTGCAGCACCCGGCAGCCGAGGTCGCGGCGCTCCTCGGGAGTGCCCGGGCCAAGCTGCTCGCGCTGCGCGCGCAGCGCGTGCGTCCGGGGCGCGATGAGAAGATCCTCACGTCCTGGAACGCGCTGATGATCCGGGGGCTGGCGATCGCCGCGCGCGTGCACGCCGCCGGGCAGCTGACCGCCGCCGCCAGCCGGGCCCTGGATTTTGTCCGCGCGACGCTCTGGCGCGATGGCCGGCTGCTGGCAACCTGCAAGGACGGCCGCGCGCACCTCAACGCCTACCTCGACGACTATGTCTACCTGGTCGACGCGGTGCTCGAGCTGCAGCAGGTGCGCTTCCGCGCTGACGAGCTGGAGTTTGCGCGGCAACTGACCGAGGTGGTGCTGGAGCACTTTACCGACGAGGCGAACGGCGGCTTCTACTTCACCTCCGACGACCACGAGCAGCTGATCCAGCGCTCCAAGACCTTCAGCGACGACGCCATCCCCTCAGGCAACGGCATCGCGGCATTCACCCTGCAGCGCCTCGGACACCTGCTCGGCGAGCCGCGCTACCTGGCGGCGGCCGAGCGCACGCTGCGCGCGGCGTGGCCGGCCATGGAGAAGTACCCGTTGTCGCACGTCACCCTGCTGACCGCGCTCGAGGAGCTGTTGCAGCCGCCGGAAATCGTCATCCTGCGCGGTGAGGCGGAGGCGATCGAGAGCTGGCGGCGAGAGCTCGCGCGCAGCTTCGTTCCGCGGCGCCTGGTGCTCGCCATTGCCGCCGATGCCGCGAGCCTCCCGGCGGCGCTCGCCGACAAGGCAGCGCGCGGCGCGGCGGTGGCCTACGTTTGCCGCGGCAGCACGTGCTCGGCGCCGGTCGAGTCGCTCAGCGCACTGCTCGAGCAGCTGCACCCGGGCCTCAACCGCGTCACCGCAGGCGCAGCAGCGTCAGATCCTCGGGCAGGGAACCCAGGCGCGGACGATAACGGGACCACATAGCGTTTCGCAGCCAGCGCTCGGCAGCCAACAAGGCGCCGGGCTCGACGCTGCAAAGCCGGTTGCGGCCCTCCTTGCGCGTGCGGATCAGCCCGTACCCCTCGAGGAGGTTAACGTGCTTGCCCACGGCGGTGAGCGATATGGGCAGCGCCGCCGCGAATTCCTGCACCGATGCCTCCCTATCGAGCAGCAATCCGAGTATCCAGCGCCGCCAGGGGTGGGCGAGCGCGTGAAACACCTTGTCGAGTTGCAGGTCGTTCAGCACCCGCCCAGCTAAGACCGGCGCGTGCGTATGGTCAATCCGCAATAGTGAACCAAATGGTTCACTATCGCCGAAAGGACATATCCCTGCAGCGCCGGGCGCCGGGCGCCGGGCGGAGGCCCCTACTCCGGCACCGCCTCGCCAGAGCCGCCGAATTCCTTCGGGAAATCCCTGAGCTTGGGCAGCCCGTCGCGCATTCGCAGCACCGTCTCCTGGTAATTGACGTGCACGCCGGGCGTGAACTTAAGCGTCGGCAGCATCGCGGCGAACACGTCCGTCAGTTTGAGCGGCGGGTGCTCGGTGAAGAGGTGGCCACCGCAGCTCTGGCACCACTTGCGGTAGCTCACCGGGGTCTTGCTGTAGGTCGCGATGTTGTCGGCCCCCTTCGTCACCCTGACGGCACTCGGCTGCCACAAGGTGAAGGCATTCACCGGCCCCGCGGACCAGTGCCGGCAGGACTCGCAATGGCAATAGCCCATCGCGACGGGCTCGCCGCTCACGGTGAGCTCGACTGCCCCGCAGAAGCATTTCGTCTTGTACTCGGCCATGGTCCCCCCGTTTCAGGAAAGCAGCTCGACGTTGCCGCCGATCGCGGCGGTATTGATGGTCAGCGTCCGCTCGGTGGCGAAGCGCAGCAGATAGTGTGGACCCCCGGCCTTCGGTCCGGTACCCGACAGTCCCTGGCCACCGAAGGGCTGCACGCCGACGACCGCGCCGATCATGTTGCGATTCACGTACGTGTTCCCCACCGGCAGCGACTGGAAGACGTAGCCCGCGACGCTCTCGAGCCGGCTGTGCACCCCGAGCGTCAGCCCGTAACCCGTGCCGCGGATCGCCGCCAGCACCCGCGGCAGCTCATCGCTCCGATAGCGCGCTACGTGCAGGATCGGGCCGAACTCCTCGGTCTTCAGCTGATCGACGGACCTGAGCTCGAACATCTGCGGCGGGAAGTAGTGGCCGGCGGCCGCCAGCGCGGGATCCAGCTCGCAGGCGTACACGAGTGTGGCCTCCGCGCGCATGCGCTCGGCATGGCGCGCGAGGCGCACACGCGCGCCTTCGGAGATGACCGGGCCTACGTCGGTGGCGAGCTCCGCCGGCGGGCCGATGCGCAGCACCCGCATCGCGCCGGTCAGCATCTCGATCACGCGATCGGCGATTTCCTCCTGCAGGTACAGCACGCGCAGCGCCGAGCAACGCTGGCCCGCGCTGGTGAACGCCGAGGTGATGACATCGTCGACGACCTGCTCCGGCAGCGCCGTGGCGTCGACCACCATGGCGTTCACGCCGCCGGTCTCGGCGATGAGCGGCACGATCGGGCCAGCGCGGTTGGCGAGCGTGCGATTGATCGTGGCTGCGGTGGCGGTCGAGCCGGTGAAGGCGACGCCGGCGAGCGCCGCATGAGTGAGCGCCACCTCGCCGAACGGCGGCCCGTCGGCCGGCGTCAGCTGCAGAACCGCGGCCGGCACCCCGGCTTCGTGCAGCAGGCGCGTCATGGCGTGCGCGATCAGCGGAGTCGCGGGCGCGGGCTTGGCCACCACGGCATTGCCGGCGGCGAGCGCCGCGGTGATCTGCCCCGTGAAGATCGCCAGCGGGAAGTTCCACGGGCTGATGCAGACGAAGACGCCGCGGCCGTGCAGCGAGAGTGTATTGCGCTCGCCAGTGGGGCCCGGCATCTCCATGGGCGCCCCGAAGAGCTCGCGGGCGCGTGCCGCGTAGTAGCGGCAGAAATCGACCGCCTCGCGCACTTCCGCCACCGCATCCGGCAGCGTCTTGCCTGCCTCGCGCACCAGCAGGCTCAGGAACTGCCCGCGCCGCTCCTCGAGCAGATCCGCCGCGCGCGTCAGGCAGGCGGCACGCTCGGCCGCCGGGGTGGCATCCCACGCCGGCTGCGCGCGGCCAGCCGCCGCCATCGCCTCACGGATCTCCTCCGCGGTGGCATCACGCGTGAAACCGACGGTCTCCGCCGTGTTGGCGGGCGACACGACCGCAAGCTTTGCGTCGCGCACCGAGCGCCCGCTCAGGATCGGTCCGCCCGTGTAGGTTTCGGCGGCGTGCGCGCGCAGCTGCCCCTTGAGGAGCGTCAGCGTCGCAGGATCGCCGAAGTCCTCGCCGGTGGAATTGGTGCGCTCCGCGCCGAAGAGTCCGGCGGGCTCGCGTACGCGCGGCGCGCCGGATGAGGCGTCGGCCAGGGACGAGATGGGATCGCTCACGACCTGCTCCACGGGTATCTGCGGGTTCATGAACTGATGGACGAAGGAGCTGTTGGCGCCGTTCTCGAGCAGACGCCGCACCAGATACGGCAGGAGCTCCTCGTGCGTGCCGACGGGTGCGTATACGCGCACCGGCGCCAGGTCCGGCAACTCGGCGCGCGCCGCCTCGTACAGGGCGTCCCCCATGCCGTGCAGCCGCTGGAACTCGTAGCGCGCGCCGCCCGGGGCGAGCGCCAGCACTGCCGCCACGGTGTAGGCGTTGTGGGTGGCGAACTGCGGATAGACAAAATCACGCGCGGCAAACAGCCGCCGCACTCCCTCGAGGTAGCTCGCGTCGGTGGCGGCCTTGGAGGTGTAGACCGGGAAGCTCGAGAGGCCCCGCTCCTGCGCGCGCTTGATCTCGCTGTCCCAGTAAGCGCCCTTCACCAGGCGCACGGTCATGCGCCGCCCCGCTGCGCGCGCGAGCTGCGCCACCCAGTCAAGCACCAGCGGCGCGCGCCGGCCATAGGCCTGCACTGCCAGCCCGAGCCCCTCCCAGTCGCGCGTCGCGGCATCGCGCGCCAGCGTCTCGACGATGTCGAGCGACAGGTCGAGTCGGTCCGCCTCCTCGGCGTCGATAGTCATGCCGATGCCGGCGCGAGCGGCGCGGCGCGCGAGCTCGACCATGCGCGGGCCGAGCCGCTCGCTGACGCGCGCGCTCTGCAGCAGCGTGTAGCGCGGTTCGAGCGCCGACAGCTTGACCGAGATGCCTGAGCGCGCGTGCAGGGTGCCCGGCGGCTGCGCGCCGAGCGCGTCGATTGCGTGCGCGTAGTCCTCGAGGTAGCGCTGCGCGTCGGCGTCGGTGCGCGCGCCCTCGCCGAGCATGTCGAAGGAGCACAGGGCCAGTTCCGGCTCCGCCAGCGCGCGCGCGAGCGCTGCGTCGATCGTCTCGCCGACGATGAACGCATGCCCGAGGGTCTGCATCGACTGACGCAATGCCGCGCGCACGATCGGCGCGACTACGGGCTTGGTGAGGCTGGCCGCGGAGACCTCGCCCGAGAGCTCTGCCGAGACCTCGGGCAGGAGTCTGCCGGCGGCGCTGAGCAGCGTGAATCCGGTGCGCAACAGCAGGTCGGTGTCGCCGCGGACGCCGGCGTCGCGAATCGCCGCCAGCCGCTCGGCGATCAGCTGGTCGGCGCGCTTCGGATCGGGGGTGCGCAGCAGCGCCTCCGCCAGGCTCATGAGCGCCCTGCCCTGCGCGCTGTCGAGCGGAAACTTCTCCAGCATCCGGTCGACGAGCGGGCGTGAGCGCTGGTCGGCGCGCGCCACCTCCACCCAGCGCGCGGCACGCACGCGCGCCCCGGCGAGCGCCGCCTGTACGGCCGTGAGGTCGGCCATCAGCTCGCCGGAGGCACCGGCCTCCGGGCGCAACGTCGCCTCGCGCAACTGCGCGCGTAACGCCGCGAGTTCCGGCCCCGCCGCGCTGCCGCCGAGCTGCATGCCGCTCGCGCTCATGTCGGCGCCCCGTCCCGCTTGCCGAGCACAGCGGCGACCGAGCGCACGAAGTACTCGAGATTCTCGCGCCGCAGACCCGCGACGTTCATGCGGCTGTCGTCGACCATGTAGACGTGATGGCGCGCGCGCAGCTCGCGCACCTGCTCGGTCGTGATGCCGAAGAGCGAGAACATGCCGTTCTGGCGCGCGATGAAGCCGAAGTCGCGGCCCGGACAATGATCGGCGAGCTGCCGGAGCACCTCGCGCCGCAGTCCGCGCACGCGCTCGCGCATGGCATCGACCTCGGCGATCCACTGCGCCTTGAGCGTCGCATCGCTCAGGAGCCCGTGCACGATCGCGGCGCCGTGGTCCGGCGGCATCGACCACAGACCGCGCGCGAGGCGCACCAGCTGGCTCATGGCGGCATCGGCCTCAGCCGGCGACTCGCACATGATGCCGAGCGCCCCGGCGCGCTCGCGGTACAGCCCGAAATTCTTCGAGCACGAGAGGGCGAACATCACTTCGGGGAGCTCCGCGCAGAAGAGCCGCAACCCGAAGGCATCCGCATCGAGACCCTCGCCGAGACCCTGGTAGGCCATGTCGATGAAGGGCAGGAGCTGCCGACGCTTGACGAGCGACAGCAGCTCACGCCACTCACCCTGCGACAGGTCGGCGCCGGTCGGGTTGTGACAGGAGGCGTGCAGCAGCACGACCGCGCGCGGCGGCAGCCGCTCGAACGCCGCCAGCATCCCGGAAAACGACACTCCACCGCTCGCCGCGTCGTAGTACGGATAGCGCTCGAGCTTCAGCCCGCTGCCCGAGAGGAGCGGCGTGTGGTTGACCCAGGTCGGAGTGCTCAGGTGCACCACGGAGTCGGGCGCGGCGTAGCGCACCAGCTCCGCCCCGAGGCGCAGCGCCCCGCAGCCACCGGGCGACTGGATCACACGCACCCGGCCGGCGCTCAGGGCAGGATGGGCGCTGCCGAGCGTAAGCAGCGCCATCTCCTGGTTGAAACCGGGATTTCCGGCGGGCCCGACGTAGGTCTTGGTGGTCTGGCGCTCGATCAGCGCGCGCTCGGCGGCGCGTACCGCCGCCGGTACCGGCGTCTCGCCATGGTCGTCGCGATACACGCCCACGCCGAGATCCACCTTGCGCGGATCGGGATCGGCGCGAAAGGCTGCCATGAGACTGAGGATGCTGTCGGCAGTGATCAGCTCGAGCCGCTCGAACATAGGTGCTTTCCGCCTGCGCCTGTCAGTTTCCGCCCAGGGCGGCGAGCGCGCGCTTGCGCGCCGCCTCGAACTCATCGCCCGGCTTCCAGCTCGGCATGGTGTCGGCCTGCGCGATGAGCCAGCCGGCCAGAAAATCGAGCTGCGCATCCTCGATCATGCCGTCGAAATTCCACGTGTCGTCGAGCTTGTCCGAGGGCTGGTGATACTTCTTCAGCTCCCACTCGTCGTGCTGCTCCTTGCCCCAGCCCGCGGGCCGCCCGATGACGTCCGTACCCCCGCTGAAGAACAGCGCCGGCACGCCGATCTTGGCGAACGAGAACTGATCGGAGCGGTAGTAGTAGCCGCGGTCCGGGAACTGGTCGGGCATCACGACCCGGCCCTGGTACTTCGCCACCGCCACGGCAGTGTCATCGAGCGAGGACTTGCCCATGCTGATGAGCGAAATATCGCGCGTGCGGCCGAAGATGCCGCCGCCGTCGATGTTGATGTTCGCCGCGATCCGGCCGGGCGCGAAGCTCGGATGCCCGGCGTAGTACCCCGAGCCCAGGAGCCCGCGCTCTTCGCCGGCGACGAACAGCATGAGCACCGAGCGGCGCGGGCGCTCGGGAAGCGCGGCGAAGGCGCGCGCGATGCTGAGCACCTGCGCGCAGCCTGAGGCGTTGTCGACGGCGCCGTGGTAGATGCGGTCCCCGGTCGCATCCGGCTCACCGATACCGAAGTGATCGTGGTGAGCCGAGTAGATGAGTACCTCGGCGCCGAGCCTGGGATCGCTCCCCGGCAGGAGCCCGCCGACGTTCGCGGTCTGCGAGCGCGCCAGATGGTTGGTGAACGCGATCGAGGTCCGCAGCCCGAGCGGCACGGGCTTGAAGCCGCGCGAGCGCGCCGCGGCGATCAGCTTGTCGAAGTCGAAGCCGCCTGCCTTCATGAGGCGCCGCGTCGCCTCTTCCGTTGCCCAGGCCTTGAGGCGCACGCGGGCCTCGCCCGCTTCGGGCAGGTCGAACTGCTCCCCGCCCCAGGAGCTCTGCACCACCTGCCACGGATAGCCCGCCGAGGGAGTCGTGTGGATGATGATGGCGCCCGCAGCCCCCTGGCGCGCGGCGCTCTCGTACTTGTAGGTCCAGCGGCCGTAGTACAGGCGCCGCGTCCCGGCGAAGAGATTCGGATCCCAGTCGGGATCGTTGTTCATCATCACCAGGATCTTGCCGGCGAGCTTCGCGCCCTTGAAATCGTCCCACTTGTATTCCGGAGCCTGGATCCCGTAGCCGACGAACACCAGCTCCGCATCCTCGATCGAGACGCTCTCGCTCTGCTGTCCGCTGACGCCGATGTAGTCCTCGCGCAGGGCGAGATCGACGGGGCCGCTCTTTCCCTGGAAGCGCCACTGCTGCGGGAGCTGCGAGCGGATGCCGACGATGTCGAGCGGCTGCTGCCAGGCGCCATTCGCGAACGCGGCGCGGTATCCCATGCCCTCGAGGCGCGTCTGCAGGTAGAGGCGCGCCGTCTGATCGGCGCGGGTCGCGGGTCCGCGGCCTTCGAGCAGGTCGGAGGCCAGGAAGCGGACCGGCGCCTCGAGCGCGGCGCGGGTGATGTAGGTGCGGGCGGCCTCCTCCACTGGGGCCGGCACCGGAGCCTCGGCGAGGGCAACGCCGGTGAGCAGGAGTCCCGCGACCGTGAGACCGCATCGCCGCACCAGAACTTTCAGCATTTCCCGCACCTCAGCACCCCCGAGAACGGTAGCACGCCGTCAGGGACCTGCCACCACCGCCCAGGGCCCCTTGCCGGTCGCGATCCGCGCGCTCACGGCGAGGGTCTCCGCGTCCACGATCGCCACCTCCCCCGAGGGGCCGTTCGGGCTGTAGAGACGCCGCCCGCTCCGATCGAGGGCAACCCCCCAGGGGCGGCCGCCGCAAGCGACCTCGGTGATGAGGCCCGGACCCTTCAGCGACACCACCGCCACGGTGCCGGCACGTCCGGCACCCACATACAGCCGCCCGCGCCCGGCATCGAGTGCGACGCCCATGGGTCGCACCTCGCGGCGGAATTTGAAGAATTCCGCCGCGGGAGCACCAGCGGGGACCACGAGGCGCCAGAGGCTCGCGTCGGCTTCCCCCGTGACATAGGCAAGCCGACTGTCCGCCGAGAAGGCCAGGTCGCGCGGGCGTGCCCCGACCGTGGCCTTGCCGGCGATCGTATTGGACTTCGTATCCACGACCGTGACGGTGTTGTCCTCCTCACTGGTGACCAGCACCCAGCGTCCGTTGGGCGAGACGCGCACGCCCTCGGGCTCGCGCCCGACGGGCACCGTGGCAAGGACGCCGCCGCGGGAGGCATCGAGCACCGCGAGCCGCCCGGCATCCTCCTCCGAGACATACAGCCGGTGTCCATCGCGGCTCACCGCCACTCGCTCCGGATCGGAAACGCCGCCGAGAGCGCGCGTGCGCGCGAAGACTGCGGTATCGATCACCGCGATTGCATCCGCCGCCGGGTCACGCGGGAGCTTCGCGCACTCCTCGTCGGTGAGCGGCGGCGGGCACTTCGGCACTCCGCTCACCGCGACGTAGAGGAGTCTGCCGTCAGGGCTGAGCGCGAGCCCGCGAGGGCGCTTGCCGACGGCGATCGTGGCAATCGCCGCGCCGCGATCGGCGTCGATCACGGTGACGGTACCGTCGTCCTCGTTGGAGACGTAGGCGCGTTCCGCCCACGCCGGTGCCGACAGTGCGAGCGCCAGCAGGGCGCCGGCCATTTGCCAGTGCCACTGCCACGGTCCAGCTGTGCCCCCGGCGGGGGCGGGGTCGCGGGGAAGGCTCATTTTTGACGTAAGTCCCACTTCCCGAGGCCTCCCATGTTAACGTACGGCGCCTTTCCGATAAGGGGGCTCAAGCCACCGTGTCCGTAACTCCGGTCAAGCCACCGTTGATCTGGGCGAACGCCCTGATGTTCGCCCTGACATTCGCCGCCGCACTGGTGCTCGTGCCCTGGTACGCGCTCAGGCACGGCTTTACCGGCGCCGACTGGGGCGTCTTCGCCTTCTTCCTGATCGCCAATGGCATGGCGATCACCGGCGGCTACCACCGCCTGTGGGCGCACCGTACCTACGAGGCGCACCCGGCACTGCGCATCTTCTATCTGATCTTCGGCACCATGGCGCTGCAGAACAGCGCCTTCGCCTGGTGCAGCGGGCATCGCAGCCACCACCTGCACGTCGACGACGTGGATCGGGATCCGTACTCGGCGCGGCGCGGTTTCTGGTTCTCGCACATCGGCTGGATGTTGCGCGAGTACCCGAGCGGCAGGCCCGACCTCACCAACATACCGGACCTGAAGAAGGACCGGCTGCTCGCCTTCCAGCACCGCCACTACGTACCGCTGGCGATCGCGCTGAATTTCGGCCTGCCGCTCGCGGCGGGTCTCGTGTTCCACGACGTCTGGGGCATGTTGATCCTCGCCGGGGTGCTGCGCCTTGTGTGGAGCCATCACGTCACCTTCTTCATCAACTCGCTGGCCCACATGTGGGGCACCCGCCCGTACACCGACGACAACACCGCACGTGACAATCCGGCGCTGGCGGTAGTCACCTACGGCGAGGGCTACCACAACTTCCACCACATCTTTACGCACGACTATCGCAACGGCGTGCGCTGGTGGCAGTGGGATCCGACCAAGTGGCTGATCGCCGCCCTCGAGCCGTTCGGCTTGACCCGGCGCCTGAAGCGCACCCCCCGGTTCCAGATCCAGCGGGCGCTGCTCGCCATGCAGTTCAAGCGCGCCGAGCGCCGCCTGGCCGACCTTGCCAGCCCGGCCCACTCGCACATCGAGCAGCTGCGGGCGCGCGTGGCGCACGAGTACGAGGCGTTTCTCGCCGCGCTCGCCGACTGGGCGCGGGTCAAGGAGCAGTGGCTCGAAGAGAAGCGCCGCGCCGTCATCGAGCACTGGCAGCAGTCGGAGCTGCAGGCGAAGCTGCGCGAGATCGAGCGCGCGCTCAGCCGCCAGCACCGGCGCATGCGCGTACTGCACGCACAGCTCGCATAAGTCTATTGGCGATCTCGCCGCCGCCGAAGATGCGGCTGCGCCGCGCTACAATAGCGCGCCATGGGGCGCATCTTCGAAGTCCGCAAGCACACGATGTTCGCGCGGTGGAACCGCATGGCGAAGCAGTTCGCCCGCATCGCGAAGGACATCACCATGGCCGTCAAGTCGGGCGGCCCGGATCCCGCCTCCAACCCGACGCTGCGCCGGACCATCCAGAACGCGCGCGCCGTCAACATGCCCAAGGACCGCGTCGAGGCGGCGATCAAGCGCGCCTCGGGCCGGGACGCGACCAGCTACAGCCAGGTGCTCTACGAGGGCTATGCGCCGCATGGCGTGGCGCTGCTGGTAGAGACCGCGACCGACAATCCGACGCGCACCGTCGCCGCGGTGCGCAACATCATCACCAAGAACGGCGGCAACCTCGCGAGCAACGGCAGCGTCAGCTTCCTGTTCAGGAAGATGGGGGTCTTCCGCCTCGATCCCGCCGGTATAGATCAGGATGACCTCGAGCTCTATCTCATCGATCATGGTCTCGAGGAGATGGGCGAGGGCACCGGCGAGAAGGGCGAGCCGCAGCTGGTGATCCGCTGCGCATTCGCGGACTTCGGCAAGCTGCAGGAAGCGCTCGAGGCGCGCCGCATCACGCCGCTGTCCGCCGCGCACGAGTACATCTGCACCACGCCCACGGAGCTGCCGGAGGCACAGGCCACCGAGGTGCTCACGCTGATCGACCGCCTGGAGCAGGACGACGACGTCCAGCAGGTTTTTCACACGCTCGCCTGAGGAGCTACGGTGCTGGACTATCGCCTCGAGCCCGCCCGTGTTGCCGATGCGGCGCGCCTCGCGGCCATGTCGCACGAGCTCATCGAGTCGGGTCTGCGTCCGGCGTGGGGCTGCCAGCGCATCAGCTGGTTCGTGCGCCACCCCGAGAGTGTGGTGCTCACCGCGCGCAGCGACCGCGCCATCGCCGGCTTCGCCATCATGCGCTATGGCGATGAGGCCGCTCACCTCAATCTGCTGGCGGTCGATCCGGCACATCGCCGCCGCGGCATCGCGCGGCGGCTCGTAACCTGGCTCGAGGAGACCGCGCTCACCGCCGGCACCTTCACCATCGGGCTCGAGTTGCGCGCCGAGAACCGCGAGGCGCAGGACTTCTACCGTGCGCTCGGCTACCGCGAGGTGGGGCGAGTCCCCGGGTACTACCAGGGAGTCGAGGCCGCGATCCGCATGGAGCGCGACGTGCGCGTCAGTCGGCCGGAGGCGGCTCGATCCTGAAGTCGAATTCGTACGAGTGAGCGCCGTCGGCGGCGACCTTGATGCGCATGCTGCCCGCGATGCCGGTGAGCTCGCCGGTACCGGAGTCCGGTACCACCGTGATGGTCGTCTCGGGCGCGCCGCGCTTCATCGTCGCGCTGTGCAGCAGGACAAAGCTGCCGCTGCGGCCCTGGAGCTTGCCGGTCACGCGCTCGAGCGCCACGTAGCCGGCCGAGCCCTTCACATCGGTCTGCGTGGCGAGCATCTCGCCCCGGCCACTCGCCTCGAGATCGCCGTGGAAGCGCTTGTCGATGGTGAGCCGCCCGAGGTTGGCGGTCCGCGCGATCTGGGTATCGGGCTTTTGCGGCGTGACCTTGACGTCGAAGGGCCCGCTGGCGTGGTGGGTCATGCGCGTCTCCCGGGGGCTCATCTGATCAGTCCGGCATGGGCGTCATGTGTCCGGCGAGCGCGTCCTCGAACCCGAAGTTGCGCAGGTCGCGTACCCGCTGGGGGAACAGTATGCCATCCAGATGGTCGACTTCGTGCTGCACGACGCGCGCATGAAAGCCTTCGACGGAGCGGTCGATGGGGCTGCCGGCAGCGTCGAACCCCTGGTAGCGCAGCCGCCGATGGCGCGGCACGAGTCCGCGCATGCCGGGGACCGAGAGACACCCTTCCCAGCCCTCCTCCTCCGCCGGATCGAGCACCGTGAGCTGCGGGTTGACGAGCACCGTGTACGGCACCGGGCTCAACTGCGGGTAGCGCGGATTGTCCTTGAGCTCGAAGATCACGACGCGCAGGCTCACTCCGATCTGCGGCGCGGCGATCCCGGCGCCGCTCATGGCCCTCATGGTGTCGTCCATGTCGGCCACCAGCGCGGCCAGCTCCGCGTCGAAGCCGGTCACCGCAGCGGCCACCTGCCTCAGCAGCGGCTCGCCCATCTTCAGCACCTGGCGAACGGCCACGAGCGCGCTCCCTCAGGAAGCCGGCGGCGCGGCACGTGGCGGCTCGACCGCGATCGAGATGCGGTGATCGCGGAACACCAGGGATGCCGCGCCGGCTGCTGCCACGGCGCGCTCGGCCTCGGCCACCGCCGCGGTAACCAGATGATGGTGCTGGGAGAGCTCGCACACCGGGTCGGCGTTGGCGGCATCGCCGGTCAGGAGATAGGCCTGGCAGCGGCAGCCGCCGAAGTCGCGCTGCCGCTCCGGGCAGCTCCTGCAGGGCTCCTTCATCCACGCCTCGCCGCGGAAATGATTGAAGGCCGCCGATTCGTACCAGATGCTGCGCACATCGCGCTCGCGCACGTTGGGGAACTCGAGCCCGGGCAGCATGCGCGCTGCGTGACAGGGGAGCGCGGTGCCGTCGGGCGTAATGGCGAGGAACACGCGTCCCAAGCCGTTCATGCACGCCTTCGGTCGGGTCTCGAAATAGTCGGGCACCACGAAGTAGATCTGCATCTTCGAGCCCACCCGCTCGCGAAAGGCGCGCGTGACCGCCTCGGCGCGCTCGAGCTGCGCGCGGCTCGGCAGCAGGTGCGCGCGGTTGAGCCAGGCCCAGCCGTAGTACTGCGTGTTGGCGAGCTCGACGTACTGCGCGCCCAGGGATTCAGCCAGCGCCAGGATCTCGCCGACGTGCTCGATGTTGAGCCGGTGCAGCACCACGTTGAGCACCATGGGATAGTCGTAGCGGCGGATGAGCTCAGCCACTTTCGCCTTGAGCTCGAAGGTGCGGGTGCTGCTCAGAAAATCGTTCAGCTCGCGCGTGCTGTCCTGAAACGACAGCTGGATGTGGTCGAGGCCAGCGCGTTTCAGCGCGCCGATCCGCTCCTCGGTCATGCCGACGCCCGAGGTGATGAGGTTGATGTAGTAGCCGAGCGCGTGCGCCTCCGCGACGATCGGCTCGAGATCATCGCGCGCCAGCGGCTCACCGCCCGAGAGGCCGAGCTGCACCGCGCCGAGCGCGCGCGCTTCGCGCAGCACCCGCAGCCACTCCGCCGTCGGCAGCTCGGCTCCCACCGCAGCGAACTCGGTCGGGTTGTAGCAGAACACGCAATGCAGCGGGCAGCGGTAGGTGAGCTCGAGCAGCAGCCACAGCGGCGGGCCCACTGCCTGCGACATCTGCAACGGTGGGCCCACGCTCATGCGCGCAGCTCCAGCCAGCGGCGCTCGAGCGCGAGCTCGACGAACGCCGTGACGTCGGCGGTGAGATCCGCGGCGCCGAAAGTCTGCTCGAGGTCCGCGACGATCTCCGCCACGGTGCGCACCCCGTCGCAGCGGGCGAGGATCGCGCCGGCGCTGCCATTGAGCTGCACCATTCCCTCAGGGTACAGCAGCACGTGTGCTGCCTGCGCCGGCTCCCATTGCAGCCGCATGCCGGGCGCGATCGCCGGCCGCGCCGCCCCACTCAAGGCGCTCACTGCGTCACTCCGTAGGCGAGTGCCATCGCGTCGTTCATCTGCCAGAGGATATCGAGCTTGAACTTCAAGACCTCGAGAGCGCGCTCCTGAGCCGGGCGCGTAGCGAAGCGCTCGAGCGTCACGGCGAGCGCGAACTCGACGTCGCGCTGCGCGCGCCCCATCCGCGCCTGGAAGTAGCCGAGGCCCGCCGCATCGATCCACGGATAGTGCTGCGGCCAGCCGGCGAGACGCTGGCGATGGATCTGCGGCGCAAAGAGCTCGGTGAGCGATGCGCACACCGCTTCCGGCCAGGGCGCGCGGCGCGCGAAGTTGACGTAGGCATCGACCGCGAACCGCACTCCCGGCAGCAGCAGCGCGAGGCTCTCCACCCCGGTGCGCGTAAGTCCTACCGCGGCCGCGAGCCGCAGCCAGGACTCGATGCCGCCCGGGTCGTCGCCATAGCCGTCGTGGTCGAGGATGCGCTGCACCCATTCGCGGCGCACCGCGCGCTCCCCGCAGTTGGCGAGGATCGCGGCATCCTTCAGCGGAATATTGATCTGGTAGTAGAAGCGGTTTGCCACCCAGCCGCGGATCTGCTCGCGCGTCGCCTTGCCGGAGTTGAGCATGACGTTGAACGGGTGGTGAATGTGGTAGGCACGCCCGCGCTCGCGCAGCTGCGACTCGAACTCCGCGCGCGTCCAGGCAGTTTCGCTCACACCTCGATCTCCATCCCATCCCAGGCAACCTCGACGCCGGCCTTGCTGAGCGCAGCGCGCTCGGGGGAGTCCTCGTCCAGGATCGGATTGCTGTTGTTCACGTGGATGAGGATCTTGCGCGTCGCACGCGGCAGCCGCTCCAGCCATGCGAGCATGCCGCCGGGCCCGCTCTGGGGCAAATGGCCCATGTCGCGTGCGCGCTTCGCCCCGAGCCCCTCGGCAATCATCTCTGCGTCGCTCCAGAAGGTGCCGTCGATGAGCACGCAGGCAGACGCCTCGAGCGCGCTCCACAGGGCGGGCTCGATCGCACCGACCGCGGGGGCGTAGACCGCGGCCTTGCCGCTCGCGGCGTCGCTGATCACGAGTGCCACGTTATCGCCGGGGACCTGCGCGTCGCGGTGGGGCGAGTAAGGCGCGGGCTTGCCCGCCACCGCGATCGCCCGCCAGCGCACGCCGGGCACGCGCTCGAGCGAGAACTCCTCGCCCGCAGTGCCCATGCGGCACCGCTCAACTCCGCAGTAGTGCCCGAGCACTCTGAAGATCGGATTACCCCCGGTCAGATCGGCGTAGGCGGCGTCGGTGCACCAGATGGCGAGCGGCGCCGTGGACTCGCGCAGCATGAAGAGCCCGGCGGTGTGGTCGATCTGCGCATCGACCAGCACGATGCCCGCAATCCCCGTGTCGCGCGGTGCGCGCGCGGGCTGCAGGTCGGCGTGAACGCGCAACTGCGTGAGGATGTCGGGGGAGGCATTGACGAGTGCCCAGGCGGCAGGATCGGTGCCGGCAACGGCGATCGAGGATTGCGTCCGGGGTGCGGCACGCAGCGTGCCGTTGCGCACGCCCGAGCAGTTACGACAATTGCAGTTCCACTGGGGAAAGCCGCCACCCGCGGCCGATCCCAGTACGCGGATTCTCACGATACATCGAGGACTACGCGCCGCTTAGCGTCTTGCAATGTACAGGGTGATTTCCATGCCGAAGCGCATGTCGATCGCCCGCGGAGTTTCCCAGCGCATGAATCGAGCTCCCGTTGCCGTACGGTGCCACGATACCGAAATATCCCCAGGGCCGCAAAAGCGGCGGGAATCGCGGGGAAGAGAGCTCAGCCGCTCGAGCGCTCGCTGCCGCGGCCCACCGCCACGCGGCGGGTGAGCCGCTCGAGCGAGCGGCGCGCCGCGGCCTTGGCGATGTGCTTGCACCACAGCGGCTCGCGCTGCCCCGCCTGACGGCGGAACTTGTCGCAATCGCAGGTCCAGAGGATGTGGTCGTCCCCGGTTTTCAGGACCTGGACCGTCCGGCTCGGAAAGCTGTAGGTGCCGAGGACTTCGTTCTCGACCGGCTTCTGCCGGCGCAGGCGCAGTGCAACCATAGGCGAAAGCCTAACGCACCTGCCCTGTGGATCGCCTGTGGATTAGTTGTTAGCGACTATGTATAGGCGTCAGGGCGAGACGATCTTGGCCTTGATCGCCTCGTACTCGGCGTCGGTGATGAGCCGCGCGTCGAGCAGGCGCTTCGCCTCCTGGAGCCGCCGCACCGCGTCATCGCCCGCCGCCGCGGCCGCCGCTCCCAGAGGGGACCCCATGACCTGAATGCCACCCGAGCGCGCCCGCAGCTCCTCGAGCTCGCGCACCCGGCGCTTCTCGCGCCAGGCCTGGTCCTGCGCCTGGCAGATGCGATAGACCGCCTGCGCCTGGTCTTTGCGCAGGCCCTTGAGCTCCACGCGCTGCGCGCCCTGCGAGGCGAGGGAGGCGAGATCGGTCGCCTTGCCGGCACGTATGCCGAGATCGGCGCCGATCACCCCGACGCGCAAAGTGACTTCCTCGAGATCCTGCCAGCGGACCGTGACCAGCTCGAAGCCGCCGAGCAACGGACGGGTGATGATGATCAGGCGGCCACTGGTCGCTGCGACCAGCACGCGGCGGTGCGTTACGGCGAACACCCGCCGCTGCACCGCCCAGGCGTCGATCGACTCTCCGGCAATCAGCACCGAGCGCAGATCGCCGAGGGGCTTACCGAGGCCGTTCTGTTCCGACTGCAACGCGTCGCTCATAGCGCGGGCCCGGGAGCCGGGGATTACTTCCTGGCAACGATCTCGGCACGGAACTCGCGCAGCTTCGCCTTGACGATGCGCGCGTTCGCGGGCCCCATGCGGATCAGCAGCTTCTGTCCGGCCGAGCGTCCCTCGAGGCCGGCATCCGCGAATGTATAGAACACCCGTGGCTGCTCGAGCTGGATCGGCGGCGCCACTTCGGGCGTCTCGAGCAGATGATCGATCACCTCGATCAGCCGGTCGTTGAAATACTTGCCGGGGTAACCGAGATCCTCGTAGGCCTGCTGGAACAGCGGGTAGTACCGCTGGTACACCGTGGCGAGCGCCTTGACGTCGGCGGACTGCACGGCGCGCGTGAAGCTGCTGTAACGGGCGAAGTTGGCTTCACTCAGCACCGTAAGGTCGCCCTCGGTCGACACTGCCGTCTGCCCGACGGTCGGCTTGAGCGGTCGCAACTCCACGGCGACCTTGTGGCGCGGCAGGTTGTCGACCGTCACCACGATGTGCCGCACGATGCTCTGGGGCGCGAGTAACGCCTCGATCGTCGGGCGACCCAACACGCCCGTCAGCGACTCCTGGACCATCGGGTCGCTGTCGCTGAGGGCCGGCAGCGCCTCGGATCCGGCGGCCGCCGCGGGCATCGGGTTTGAGACCGCCGGCTGGCTCGGGGCCGGCGGCGGGGCCGGGGCCACGGCGGCGGCGAGCGGCGCGGTTTGCGCCGGATGGAACAGGAAAAAATACCAAAGGGCGAATGCGGCGACGGCGACGACCACCAGGCCACCGATCCACCAGATGAGTTTGCGGCGGAATGAGTCCGCAGTCCCAGTCTCGTCTTCCCACATCGTGAGACGCCCTCGCGGCAAACCGCTCAGCCGAACTCTACTCCCCTTTGAGTCCTGGCGCGCATACAGGTGCCGTTCACGTTAGGCGCTGTACGTTGCATTAAGTTGGCGCTCCCCGACCTCCTCGCCCGCAGCGCGGTGTGCTTCAATGCCCGCATGCCCGCCGCTTTCCATCCGTCCGTCGCCGGCTGGTTCACCCGCACCTTCGATGCCGCAACCCCGGCGCAGGCCGCGGCGTGGCCGGCCATCGCGGCCGGGCGTCACGTGCTGATCGCGGCCCCGACCGGCTCGGGCAAGACGCTCGCCGCCTTTCTCGCGGTGATCGACCAGCTGGTGCGGGCCGGAATAGAGTCGCCCGGCCTCGCCGACGAGATTCACGTGGTGTATGTCTCGCCCCTCAAGGCGCTCTCCAACGATATCCACCGCAACCTCGAGGCGCCGCTCGCCGGCATCGCCGCGGAGTTGCGTGCGCTCGGGCTTCCCGAGCACAACATCCGCACCTTCGTGCGCACCGGCGACACGCCGCAGCACGAGCGCACCGCGATGCGCAAACGTCCGCCGCACATCGTGGTGACGACCCCCGAGTCGCTCTACATCCTCATGGGCTCGGAGTCTGGCCGGCAGATGCTCTCGAGCACGCGCACCGTCATCGTGGACGAGATTCACGCCATGGCGGGAAGCAAGCGCGGCGTGCACCTCGCGCTCACCCTCGAGCGGCTCGAGGCACTCGCGGGGCGGCGCCTGACGCGCGTCGGGCTCTCGGCCACGCAGAAGCCGATCACCGAGGTGGGGCGTTTCCTGGTCGGCGCGGGTGGGCTGCTTCCTGACGGCAACCCCGACTGCACCATCATCGACACCGGGCACGTGCGCAATCGCGATCTGCAGCTCGAGATCCCGTCCGCACCGCTCGAATCGGTGATGTCGGGCGACGTCTGGAAGGAGATCTACGACCGGCTCGCGGAGCTGGTGAGCGAGCACCGCACGACGCTCGTGTTCGTCAACACGCGCCGCCAGTCCGAGCGCATCGCGCGCCACCTGTCGGAGCGGCTCGGCGAGGAGCACGTCGCCGCGCATCACGGCAGCATGGCCAAGGAGTCGCGGCTCGATGCCGAGAAGCGCCTGAAGCGTGGTGAGCTGCGCGCCCTGGTCGCGACCGCATCGCTCGAGCTCGGCATCGACATCGGCGAGGTGGACCTCGTGTGCCAGCTCGCCTCACCGCGCTCGATCGCCGCCTTCCTGCAGCGCGCCGGCCGCTCCGGCCACTCGGTGGGTGGCACGCCGAAGGCGCGCCTGTTCCCGCTGTCGCGCGATGACCTGGTGGAATGCGCCGCGCTCCTCGCCGCGGTGCGCCGCGGCGAGCTCGACCTGCTGAGGGTGCCGGCGAAGCCGCTCGACGTGCTGGCGCAGCAGATCGTGGCCGAGGCGGCGTCGCGCGAATGGGAGGAGGACGGCCTGTACGCGCTCGTCACGCGCGCCTGGCCCTACCGCGATCTGCCGCGCAGCGAGTTCGACGAGGTGGTGCGCATGCTGGCCGAGGGCTACAGCACGCGCCGCGGGCGCCACGGGGCGCTGCTGCATCACGATGGAGTCAACCATCGCATCAAGGGCCGGCGCAGCGCCCGGCTCACCGCCCTCACCTCCGGCGGCACCATTCCCGAAACCGCCGACTACCAGGTGCTGCTCGAGCCGCAGGCGCAGTTCGTCGGTACGGTGAACGAGGACTTCGCGATCGAGAGCCTGCAGGGCGACATCTTCCAGCTGGGCAACGTCTCGTACCGCATTCTGCGGGTCGAGCCGGGCCGCATCCGCGTCGAAGACGCGCGCGGCGAGCCACCCACCATTCCGTTCTGGATCGGCGAGGCGCCGGGACGGACCGATGAGCTGTCGGCGAGCGTCTCGCGGCTGCGGCGCGAGCTCGAGGCGCGGCTCGATGAGGGTACCGAGGCCGCCACCGCCTGGCTGGTGGCCGAGAGCGGCGTCAGCGCACCAGCGGCGGTGCAGCTCGTCACTTACCTCGCCGCGGCGCGCGCCGCGCTCGGCGCCGTGCCCACGCAGGAGCTGGTCGTCTTCGAGCGCTTCTTCGACGAAGCCGGCGGCATGCAGCTCGTGATCCACTCCCCGTTCGGCAGCCGCATCAACCGCGCCTGGGGCCTCGCGCTGCGCAAGCGCTTCTGCCGCTCCTTCAACTTCGAGCTGCAGGCCGCGGCCACCGAGGACACGATCGTGCTGTCGCTCACCACCGCGCACAGCTTCGAGCTCGCGGAGGTGGCGCGCTACCTGCATTCCAACACGGTGCGGCCGCTGCTGGTGCAGGCGCTGTGCGCCGCGCCGATGTTTCCGGTGCGCTGGCGCTGGAGCGCGACCATCGCGCTCGCCCTGCCGCGCTTTCGCGGCGGCAAGAAGGTGCCGGCGCCGCTGCAGCGCATGGCGGCCGAGGATCTGCTCGCCGCGGTGTTCCCCGACCAGGTGGCGTGCGCCGAGAACCTGAGCGGCGAGCTCGAGATCCCGGATCACCCGCTGGTGCGCCAGGCGATCCGCGACTGCCTCGAGGAGGCGATGGACATCGACGGGCTCGAACGGCTGCTGCGTGCGCTCGAGGCGGGCAGCGTACGCTCGCTCGCCCGCGACCTGACCGAGCCCTCACCGCTCGCGCTCGAAGTGCTGTCCGCACGGCCGTACGCATTCCTCGACGACGCACCGCTCGAGGAGCGGCGCACGCAGGCGGTTATGAGCCGGCGCTGGCTCGACCCGCAGAGCGCCGCCGACATCGGCAAGCTCGACCCGGAGGCGATCGCGCGCGTGCGCTCCGAGGCCTGGCCCGATGCCACGAACGCCGACGAGCTGCACGATGCGCTCGTGTGGCTCACCTTTCTCACGGCCTCCGAGGTCGCGCGTCACGACGGCTGGCCGGAGCTCATTAGGCAGCTGGCCGGCGAGCGGCGCGTGACGCGGATCGCGGCGGAGGCTGTGGAGCTGTGGGTGACGGCCGAGCAGCTGCCGCTCTTCAGCGCACTTTACCCGGCGGCGAGCCGCGACCGCCAAGTGGTCACGCCGGCCGCGCACACACGCGAGCTGAGCCCCGAGGCTGCGCTCATCGAGGTGCTGCGCGGCCGCCTCACGGGCTCGGGACCTGTGACCGCGCCGGCGCTGGCCGCGCTCACCGGCCTGCCCGTGGCGAGAATCGACGCAGCGCTCCTGGTGCTCGAGGCCGAGGGCTTCGCGATGCGCGGCCTGTTCACGCCTGAGGGCGCGGCGGGCGTGCCCGAGTGGTGCGAGCGGCGCCTGCTCGCGCGGGTGCACCGCTATACCGTGAAGCGGCTGCGCGCCGAGATCGAGCCGATCGAAGCGCGCGACTTCCTGCGCTACCTGTTCGAGTGGCAGCGCGTAACGCCCGAGGGACGCATGGAGGGACCGGACGCGGTCGGCGCGATCCTCGCGCAGCTCGAGGGCTTCGAAGCCGCGGCCAGTGCCTGGGAGACCGAGATCCTGCCAGAGCGCATCAGCGAGTACGAGCCCGCGTGGCTCGATGAGCAGTGCCTCGCCGGGCGGTTCGTGTGGACGCGGCTCGGCTCGCGCCGCTCAGACCCCGAGCGCCGCGCCGCGCCAGTGCGCGCCACGCCGATCGTGCTGCTCGCGCGGCGCAACCTGCGACTCTGGTCGTCGCTCGCGGACGCTGCGGCGCCGGCGCACCTCAGCGCGCCGGCGGCGCGGGTGGCGGACTATCTTGCGAGCCACGGCGCCTCCTTCTTCGACGAGCTCGCGAGCGGCACACGCCTGCTGCCCTCGCAGGGCGAGGAAGCGCTCGCGGAGCTGGTCGCGCTCGGTCTCGTCAATTCCGACAGCTTCGCGGGACTTCGGGCGCTGCTCGTGCCCTCAGACAGACGCCGAGCGGCGGCGGGCGGTCGCCGCCGCCGGCGCATCGCCCTGTTCGGAATGGATGCCGCGGGCCGCTGGGCGCGGAGCGCGCGCGAGAGCGCCGCCATCCCGCCCGCCGCGGACCGCGCCCGCGAGGAAGAGCTGATCGAGCACGTGGTGCGCACGCTCCTGCGGCGCTGGGGGGTGGTGTTCTGGCGGTTGCTGGCCCGCGAGGCCGACTGGCTGCCACCCTGGCGCGACCTCCTGATGTGTTGCCGACGGCTGGAGGCGCGCGGCGAGATCCGCGGCGGGCGTTTCGTCGCCTCGGTCACCGGTGAGCAGTACGCGGCTCCGGAGGCGATCGGGCTACTGCGCGAGGCGCGGCGCAAGCCCCGCGAGGGGCATTATGTCTCGCTGTCGGGCTCGGATCCCTTGAATCTCGTCGGCATCATCACGCCCGGAGCCCGGCTACCCGCGCTCGCCGGCAATCGCCTCCTCTATCGGGACGGGGTCCCGGTCGCGCTCCTGGCCGGCGGCGAGGTAGAGTTTCTAACCGAGCTCTCCCCCGCTGAGCAGTGGGAGACTCGTAACAGGTTGCTGCGCCGCCATGTGCCGGCGGTGCTCGCCGACCTGGCGTAGTTGGCGCGCTACAAAGGGAGGAATGGATGAAGGGCCTGGCACCCAATCTTGGGCTGTTTGCCGCGATTGCCGAGCGGCACTACGCCAGGCGGGTGAGCGAACAGATGCTCGACCTGTTCCAGCGGGAACGCCGTGAGCATCCTGATATCAGCGGCCGGGCTCTGTACGAGGCGGTGGCCGCGCGGCGCCTCGGTGACAAGCCACGCATGAGCGCGGCCGAGCTTGTCCGGCGTGCGGAGGAGAGCTTCGCTGATTGGCCGGCAGAGCGGGCGGTGAGATTCCGCGACGTGGTGCACTACCTGATCTTCGATGAGTACCTGCACTCCGGCAAAGCGCGCGAAGCCACCAAAACCAACATGGGCGGGGTAGTGGCGCGCATCATCCCCGAGGAGTTCTAGAGTACCGCGGCGAACGGCCAGCTGACGGTGAGCGAGCCGCCGTTGCTCCAGTAACCGGAGCCGCCTCCTGCGAGAGACGCAAACGAGTCGCGTCCGAGCCGCAGCTCGAGACGCCCGTTGCCCGCAAGTCGTCCCGTCAGCGACAGCAGCGCCGACCAGGTACGCCCGCTGGAGCCGTCGACGGTCTCCGATCCGATGCCCGCCGTGATCCGCATGCGCCAGTCGGGGTTGAACTGGTGTACGCCGATCAGTCCGAGCTGCTCCTGGTGGTAGTGCGCGGGATTGAAGTAGGTGCCGGCCGAGGGCTGGGTGCTGCGATAGGCGCGTGCCTCGATATCGGCGCCGAGCGCCGAGGTGGATGCGGGAATCTCGAAGGGTGTGAGTATGAGCTTGAGCCGGCCGCCGTCGCGCTGGTTGCCGTCCGAGAATGTCTGGTGAAAGTACACCGGGGCCAGCATGCCGTGGTCCGCGGGCCGCAGGCTCCCGCCGAGGCTGAACGTGCTGTAGAGAATGTTGCTGGCAAGCGCCGTCGGCGTGACGATCGGCACGCGATCGGCCGAGGCAAACACGGTTGCCGTGTCGTTGAGCCGATCCTCCCATTGAAGGGATCCTTCAAAGAAAGTCCAGCCGGCCACACTGCCCACGCCAGCCTGCAGGTCGAGGCGCTGCAGAGCGCCGAGGCGCAGGCGGTCCCCGAGGCTGGCCTCGTTCAGGTGATCACTCTGCCCGGGAGCGGAGACATCCGACAGCGCCGCGCTGACACGCCAGGTGCCGAAGGTGGCGCCGCCGGGCGCACCGGGCAGCAGCGCGCTCAGCCCAGAGGTACTCACGGTCAGGTCGTCGCTGTCGTGCGTCAGAGAGTAGCCGGCCTCGGCGCGGGAGCTGAGCTCGAAGTCGATCTCGGATTCGGCCCGTTCGAGATCGATACCCGTGCGCGTTGCGGCATCGGGTGCCGGAAGCGCAGACGTGTAGCGCACGGCCTCGTCTGCGCGACCCAGCGCGATCGCGGCGCGCGAGAGCTCGAGGGTCGCGGCCGGGTCGCCGGCGGCGAACGGTGCCACGAGGGCGTAAGCCTGTTGATGGTATTCGAGCGCGTTCAACGCACGCGCGCTCGCGGTTTCCGCCGCGCGCCGCTCGTCGCTTCCCGCGGCAAAGCGCCGGGCCTCATCGAGCGCCTGCCCTGCGGCCCGATAGTGCCCCAGCCACAGCTCTGCGCGGCCGAGCCCCAACCAGGCCGCGAACCGGTCCTCGTCGGCGAGCGAGCTGCCGATGGCGGCCTTGAATTCCGCGCGGGCCACGGCTGGCTTGCTGGCCGCGAGCGCCGCACGTCCGGCGCGGATGTGCGCCACGCCGCTCGCATCGGAGTCGGTGGCAGCGGCCGCCCAGGCTGCCGCCGCAAGGCACAGCCCAGGGAGCAACCCCGCGGCCTTCACTTCGTTCCCCAGTGCTTGCGGGCTCCGAGGAGCTCCTTGAAATAGCCGAGCACGCACGCCGGCTGCAGGACCAGCGAGTAGATGAGTACGTAGGCGAAGAACCCACCCGGGTTGGAGCGGACCTTGAGCCCCTGCGCCTCGAACATGCCGGACTGGACGCGGAACATCGCCAGGTTGACCCCCATACCGAGCGGCAGCACGAGCAGCGTCATCGGCCCGGCGAGCCAGAAGACGCCCACCAGTGCGAGCAGAATGCCGGGCACAAATACCAGCGTGTACGCCAGATCGAGGACCGGGAACGCCAGGTTCCACCAGATGAACAGCGTCGTCATCCGCGCGTGGAACAGCAGCGGCCAGTGATATCGAAACGCCTCGATGAGACCCCGCGACCAGCGCTGCCGCTGGCGCACGAGTTGCTTCAGCGTCGTCGGCACGTTGGTGAATGCCACGGCATCCTCGGCGAAGCCGACGCGGTAGCCCTGGCGCAGGATGCTCCACGTGAGGACGATGTCCTCGCCGACGCAGTCAGGCCATCCGCCAATCTCGTGCAGGATGGCGCTGCGGTACACGGAAAAGGCCCCCTGCGCCACCAGCGTTCCGTGATAGAAGCTCTGCAGGCGCTTGATGGCCGCAATGCCGTGGAAGTAGTCCCACTCCTGGACCCTGGTGACGAGATTGACGCGCGAGTTGCGCGTGAGCACGGCACCGGCCACCGCCGCGGTCTCGGCGGGATCGCTCATCAGGCGCGCGATGAGGTTCACGAGCGCGCCCCGGTACAGCAGCGAATCGGCGTCCAGCGTGATCGTGAGCTGGTGGCGAACGAGCGCGAGCGCCGCATTGAGCGCCCGGGACTTGCCGCCGTTCTTCTTCATCTCGAGCACCCGCAGCCACGGGTAGCTCAGGCGACTCAGCTCCCGCAGCGTGTGGTCGGTCGAGCCATCATCGACGACTATGACCTCGAGCTCCCCCGGATAGGCCTGCCGCGCAATGCTCTCGACGGTGCTTACGATGGAATCCTGCTCGTTGTAGGCGGCAATCAGGATGCTGACACCGGGATACGCCTCGATGCGACGGCGCAGCGGCCGCCGATCGAGCAGCAGTCCGCACACCAGGAATGCGTTCATGAACCCGGGAACGATCGCGATGGAGAAGATCGCGAGATAGGCGAGCACCTGCCCGGTGACGTTGCTCAGATCCGCGATCCAGCGACCGGCGAGACGAAAGGAGACGACAGCCCAGGCCAGCGCGAGCAAGACGCTCACGCCGAACTTGAGACGCGGCGACAGGTACAGGACGCGGCGAACCCGGGTAGCAGGCGAGGTCGGCAGATCTTCCCGATCCGCGTGACCCGCTCGCATGAACCCCCGTTGTAGTTCGAACGTCCGTGATGTCCCCTTCGTAGACTCCGCCATCACCTTTTCCGGTTCAACTTGCAGGTCCGCCCAGTCTAGGGACGGGGTCGTTTGGCGGACTTGCGCGGGTACCCGCTTTAAGGCGCTGACAAGCTCACTGCGCGGGTATTTCTGCTGGCGGAGGCGACCGGCTTTCGGAATCGTGACACCGGTCACACCTCTCAGAGCAGAGAGCAGCTCAGCAGCGTGCCGGGCTGCCGGCCCGAGTTACTTCGGTGGGGGACCGCCGTAGACGAGCCTGCCGCCGACGATCGTGGTCTCGACTTTCACGTTGCGGATGGCCTCGGACTTGATGGCGAAAATATCGTCGCTGAGGATCACCATGTCCGCGAGCTTGCCGGCCGTGATCGAGCCCTTCTCTTTTTCCTGAAATTCCGCGAACGCAGATCCCAGGGTGTAGGCCTCGACCGCCTCGGCGAGCGTGATCCTCTGCTCCGGAATCCAGCCCTGGGGATTCTTTCCGTCGAGCGTCGCGCGCGTGACCGCCGCATACAGCCCGAGCAGCGGATTGAGCGGCGCCACGTACCAATCGGTGCCGAAGGCAAGCGTGACGCCGTGGTCGAGGAGACTCCGCCAGGCATAGCTCGTGCGGGCGCGCTCATGGCCGATGCGCGCCTCCACCCAGCGCCCGTCGTCGATCGCGTGATAGGGCTGCATGGAGGCAATAACGTGCAGACGGGCGAAGCGTTCGAGGTCATCCGGTGCCGTGTGCTGCGCATGCTCGATGGTCATGCGCTGATCGTGATAACCGTTCGCCTTCTCGATGGCCTCAAACATGTCGAGGACCATCGATATCGCACGGTCTCCGATGGCGTGCACCCGCAACTGCAGGCCGGCGGCGTCGGCCTGCATCAGCCGCTCGCGCATGGCCTCGGGCGGATGCATCTCGGCGGAGAGAATGCCCCGATTGTCGGGCTCATCGCTGTAAGGCTTGAGGAGCGCCGCGGTGCGCGAGCCGATCGAGCCGTCGGCAAAGCCCTTCACCGCGCCGAGGCGCAGGTACGGGGATCCCCAGGCGCGGCGCATACCCACCCTGGCCTGTGCCTGCCATTCGGTCTCGAGTGGCGCGCAGTAGATGCGGGTCGTCAGCTCCCCTTTCTCCAGCAGCTCGGAATAAACCTCCACGTCGGCAAACTCGACGCTCATGTGCTGCACGCTGGTGACGCCCACCGACGCCGCATAGGCGAGCGCACGCCGCGCGGCGGCCAGGCGCTGCTCGTGCGAGCGCGGCGGAATGACCTTGAAGAGCAGCTCCTGCGCCGCATCCTTGAAGATGCCGGTGGGGGCGCCGGTTTCGTCGCGGACGATCACGCCGCCGGCAACATCGGCGGTCCCGGTCGAGATGCCGGCGAGCCTCATGGCCGCGGAGTTGGCCAGCCCCTGGTGGCCGTCGTAGCGGCTGATGAATACCGGAACGTCCCGCGTGACGTCGTCGATGAGCGCGGCCGTCGGCTGTTGCCTCGGGCTCCACTTGGTCTCGTCCCAGTCGCCACCGAGAATCCATTCGCCGCGCGCGGTCCTGGCCACCTGCGTCGCCAGGCGGTGCCGGAGCTCCTCCACCGAGCCGGCATCGTTCAGTTGCACCTCGGCGAGTGCCGCGCCGCCGTCGGTGAAGTGCACGTGCGAGTCGTTGAAGCCGGGAAGCAGCAGCCGGCCATGTGCGTCTATGACCCGGGTTGCCGGTCCCCGCCACGAGTCGATCTCGGCCCTCGATCCCACCGCAACGATGCGCTCGCCGATCACCGCCACGGCTTCGGCCCTGGGATGCTGGCGATCCACGGTATAGATGTTGGCGTGGGTCACGATCAGGTCGGCAGCCGGCCGACCCTGCGCCAGGGCCGACGCACCCAGGAGCAGGAGATAGGTCAGGATCTTCATGCGCAGCGAAGCTATCACTCCGCCCCGGGCTGGGCCACTATCAGTCTGTCATCTCCCGACGATAGAATCCGCAGCAAATCGGCCACTTGCGCCGAGTGCCCGGGGGCCCATGAAAAACACCTTAGTGGTACTGCTGGTACTCGCGCTGTCGGCCTGCTCGACCTACGCGCCGGACGCGGGCTATGAAGTCGTGCTCGTCCAGAAGCCGTGGTTCTTCGGGCACGGCGGCGTGGAGGAAACGCCGGTGAGGACCGGCCGCACCTACACCGCGCTTTCGACCGACGGCATCCTCGTCTACATGCAGCCGAAGAAGTTCGATACCGAAATGCATGACACCATGACCTCCGACGGCGTACCGATCAGCTTCCACGCGATCGTGGTACTGCAGGTTGCGGACTCGGTGGCGCTCATCAAGAACTTCGGCCCGAACTGGTACTCCAACAATCTCGAGGAGCAGTTCAAGACGATGGTGCGTCAGGCGGTGCGCAAGCGCGGCATGAATGAGACCGCGATCAGCACCTCGGCGCTGGATGCGATCGACTCGGAGATTCACGACGCGCTGCTGGCATTCATCAAGGAGAAGGGTCTGCCCGTGCGGCTCGTGACGATGACGGTCGGACGCGCGAACCCGCCGGATGCCATCAAGAACCAGCGCATCGAGACGGCCGCGCAGGAGCAGCGCATTCAAACCGAAATCCAGATCAAGAACGCAGAAACGCAGCGCAAGTCGGCGGAGGAAGCGCGCGCTGCGGCCGACAATGCGTACCGTCAGGCGATCGGACTGTCACCCGAGCAGTACGTGCAGTTGAAGCGCATCGAGATGGAGCAGAAGGTCTGCGCCGACGGGAAATGCACCTTCATCGAGAACTCGGGGGCCGTGCCGGCGCTGTCGGTGAGGTAAGAGCCGGCAGTCGGGCCCGCGCGGGCGGTCAGCGCCCCGGCGCGTAGCCCACCAGCTCGACGTAGCCCCGCCCGCCGAGCGGGCGGCCCGCGCGCGTGCCGCTCACATCGACCGCGCCCTCGAAGTAACGCGGGGTGGTCTTGAGCTCCTGATCCGCGAGCACCGGGCGCACGGCGACATCGAGCGCCAGGGCCGGCACGCGGATTCGCCAGCCCGAGGGGTAGCGCACGCCCTCAGCGGCGGCCCAGTGATCGGTGACGTCGATAGCGACCGCCGCGCTCGCGAGGCTGTGGGCTTCGCCCGAGCTCTCCACCCAGGTCCCGGCACTGTGCGGATCGCGGCTGCCGTCGCGGGCGCGCAGCGCATAGAACATGAGTGTGGCACCGTCGTCGAGCTGGAGCGCGAACCAGTCCCAACCTGCCTGGTCCGGCCCGAGACCGCCACTGCCCCATTCACGGTCGAGCCACGCGAGGCCCTGCACGGCGAGCGGCCTGCCCTGCCGCGACAGCGTGCCGTGCACCGCGATGCGCGGCAGCGAGTAGTAATAGCTGGCGGAGCCCGGCAGGTCTGACTTGCGCGAGAGCCCCGCTGCGCCGTTCAACACCGGCGGCGTAAGCGGGTGCAGCTCGAGCTCGAGAGCGTATCCCGGCTGCGCGGCTGCCAGCTTCCAATCCACGCTCGCAGCCCCCGCGGCGGCGAGCGTCCAGTCATCGATCCAGACTCGCAGCGGCGCCCCCGCCGTGCCCGCGAGCCCGAGCGCATCACGCGCGAGCTTCTGCGCGTAGCGAAAATGCCTCGCGCCAACATCGGTGATCGCAAAATGCGCCATATAGACCTGGTGCGTGCGCCAGGCCGAGGCCGCGGCCCGCTCGTCGCCGGCTCCGCTCACGGCCTCTGCCGGCCTCGCGCCCGGGGCCAGCGCAAAGCGAAAGAACGTGAGCTCGAAGCCGAAGCGCTCGCCGTCCGCGCCATCGAGGTTGCCGGTGACGTACCACCACTCCTGGCGAAATTCCGGGTGTGGTCCGTGATCGTCGGGAAAGGCGAAGGTGCGCGGTGCGACCGCCTGCGCAAAGCCGCCCCCGGTGCCCGCGGGCAGCACCCCCGGATCGGGCGGGGGCGCGGCGCCGGCGAGCACCCACGCTAAGGCACTCAGCACCCCGATCGTGGCGGCGCCGTGCGTCATCGTGGCTGTCGCAGTCCTCATCGTGCGCGGGCGATGGTGACGATCTCCGGGCTCGCCCGGGTCAGCGGCTGACGGTCGAAGTCACCGAACTGCTGCTCGAGCACCAGGCCCGCCTCGCTGAGAAAGCGCGCGACACCGGCGGCATCGAGGAAGCGCAGGACGCTGCGGCTCACCTGCGGTGCCTGCCACGCCGGGCTGCTGTAGGTCTGTCGAAACGTCACGGTGCGCCCGTCGAACGGCGCTTCGAGCTGCAAGGTCACGCGCACCGTGTTGCCCTGCCCATCGTCGGCCTCGAGGACGCGCTCCGCGCTCCAGAGCTCCCAGGCAGCGGCCTGCGGGTTGCGGGTCTCGAACACGAACCGGCCGCCGTGCTCGAGAGCCGCGCGTACCGCCCGCAGCGCAGCGCGCAATTCCTGGTCCTCGACGAGCACCTGAAAGGCGTGCCCCGTCATGATGGCGAGATCGAACTCGCGCGCGCAGGCGAGCTCGGCCGCCCCGCGGCAGATCCATTCGATATCGGCGCGGGCGCGCGCCTGCGCCAGCATGCCGGCGGCGGGATCGAGCCCGCACAGCCTTCCCGGGTGTCCCGCCGCGCGCGCGGCGGCGAGCAGTGCGCCGGTGCCACAGCCGACATCGAGCACCGAGCGCGCCGCCATGATGAGCGGCATGTAGAAATCGAGAGCGGCCCGCGCGGGCGGGAACAATCGGTCGTACAGGCCCGCGAGCCGGGCGTCGGTGTACTGGCGGTCTGCCATCACTCCTCCCGCAGTCCGCTCGCGAGCGCGGCGCGCGCGCTGCGCCATGCCGGATAAATGCCGGCGGCCAGAGCTGCCGCGAGCGCGAGCCACAGGGCGTTGGTGAGCTGCGCGGGAGCGACATGCAGCTCGATCCGCCAGCCGAAGGCGCGGCGATTGATCACCTCCGTCAGAATGAGCGCGGTGAGCAGCCCCGCGGGAATCGCGGCGAGGAACGCCACCAACCCCATGAACAGCGTCTGCGCGAGCACCAGCGCCGCGGTGGCCGCCGGGGTCAGTCCCAGGGTACGCAGCAGCGCGAGCTCGCGCGCGCGCTCGAGCTCCCAGGCGAGCAGCGCGCTCAGCAACCCCACCGCCGCGACCCCGGCCGCCAGCCAGTAGAGCACCCGCGTGATGACGAAGGTGCGCTCGAAGATGCGCATCGAGAGCGCACGGATCGCGGCATTCGAGCGGACCAGCAGCGTCTGCCGGCCGCCGACCGCGGCGCGCACGGCGCCGCTCACCTGCTCGGCCGTGACCGCGGGCGCGAGGAATAGCCCGAGCCCGGCAATACTCTCGTCGCGCCACCAGCGCCGGTACTCGGCAAGGTCGATGAGGACTTCGCCGCGGTCGTTGCCATACTCGCGGTAGACCCCGGCCACGGGGAAGCCGCGCGCACCGTCGGCCGTGATGAGAGTGAGCGTGCTCCCCGGCGCGAGCGACAGCCGCCAGGCGAGCGGCTCGGAGATGAGGACCGCCCCGTGCGCAAACTCTCCCCAGGCGCGCGCCGGGTCGCCGGCGGTGAAGCGGAAGCCGGCGTAGCTCGGCTGCGCGAGCCTCACGGCGTTGAGATCCACGGGCCCGGAGGGAGAGGTGACGGTGACGCGCCGCCCCTCGCTGTGGGCGCGGATCCCGGGTAGCGAGAGGATCGCCTGCAGGACCTGCGGCTCGAGCCGCCGCTCGAGACCCTCGCTCGGTCCGGGGGCGGTCACGTAGACGTCCGCCCGCATGGTCTGCTCCAGCCATTCGCGCAGCGACTCGCGGAAACTCTCGACCATGACACCGACGCCGATCATGGCGGCGAGCGCCATGCCGAGCGCCGCGATGGCTACCCCGGTGCGGCTGAGCGAGGCGCCCACGTCCGCACAGGCGAGCCGCGCCACCGGGCTCACACCGGCGGTGAGACGCGCGCATCCTTGAGCGAGTGCGCGCAGTAGCGCGGGTGTCACGGCCGCCACTGCGATGAGCAGCAGGAAGAGCGCCACGAAGCCTGCGAGGAGGCTGCGGCGCGAGAGCGCCACCGTAAGTCCCGCGCCGGTGGCGAGCGCGAGTCCGAGGAGTGCCAGGCGCCGTGCAATCTGCAGCGCACGTCCCTCGAGCACCGAGCGCGCGAGCCCGAGCGTTGGCGCGCTCGCGGCCACCTCGAGCGCGGGCAGGAGCGCGGCGAGCAGCGCGGTCGCGAGGCCGGCGCCGAAGGCCTCGAGCAGCGCAGTCGCCGGTACGCTCACCTCGTTCACCGCCACCACGAAGTACAGATCATTGATGGTTCGCGACACGAGCCCCACGAGCCCCCTGCCGATGACCACTCCGAGCAGCAGTCCGCAGACGGCACCCGCGAGCCCGAGCACGGCCGCCTCGCCGAGCACCATGGCGAGCACTTCGCGGCGCGTTGCGCCGAGCGCCCGCAATACGCCGATGATCGTGCGTCGCTGCAGCACCGCAAAGCTCACCGCGCCGTAGATGAGCAGCGTGCCGACCAGCAGCGCGAGCAGGCTCATCGCCTTGAGGTTGGTCGTGAATGCGTCAGTCATCGCGAGCGTCTCGCGCGCCCCGGCGCGCGTCGATCGCAGCGTCAGGGCCGGCGGCAGGAGTGCGGCGAGCTCAGCGGCGAGCGCCGCGCCCGCCTCAGCGGGCGGCAGCCGCACGTCGATCCTCGAGAGCCTACCCGTCGACTGCAGCCATTCCTGCGCTTGGGCGATATCGGTGAGTATCACGGTATCGAGCCCCGCGCCCGCCTCGGCGAGACGCGCGATCAGCGTGGCGCGCCGCGCGACACCGCCCACCTCCAGCTCGAAGCTCGCCCCCTCCCCGACACCGAGCGCGCGCGCCGCGGCGGCGTTCATGACGACGGCACCCGGGCGCGTAAACCAGCCACGCGTCTGCTCGAGGCCCTGCAGGCCTGAGGCTGCGGGCCGGTCCGCTCCCGCGTTGAGCTCGACGCTCGCGAACGGATCGATGCCGACCAGCTCGAAGATGCGTCCACCCGCACTCACGTAGCCGGCGGCCACCGGCGCGAAATGCGCGAGCGGCCCCGCCGGGCCGCGCAACGCGGTGCGCAACCGCACGTAGAGCCGCTCGTCGATGCCGCCGGCCCCAGCCACGATCTCATGGGTGGCGGCGCCGTTCACCGCGGCGACCGAGAGCTCGAAGGCGCGCCGCGCGCTCGCCGTCGCAATGTCGACCGCAACCATGGTGCCGACGCCGAGCGCGAGACCGACGAGCGCCAGGGTCAGTTGCGCCGGGTGGCGCAGCAGGTGCCGCAGGCTCGCCGCGCGCAGCACCGTCATGGGGGCTGTCCGGGCACCGGGCGCCGCTCCTGCAGCCGCCCCTCGCGCAACTCGAGCACACGGTCGGCGGTCGCGGCGAGGGCCTCATCGTGCGTGACCATGACGAGTGTCGCGCCGCGCGCACGCGTGAGCGACAGCAGCGCCGGCAGCATCTCGCGCGCGCTCTCCTCGTCGAGGTTGCCGGTGGGCTCATCGGCCAGCAGCAGCTGCGGCTCATGCACCAGCGCCCGGGCGATCGCGACCCGCTGCTGCTCGCCGCCCGAGAGCTGATCGACCGCGCTGTGCGCGCGGCCTGCGAGGCCGACGCCCGCGAGCGCGGCGAGGCTGCGCTCGCGCGCCGCGGCTCCACGCACCCCGTTCAACTCGAGCACCAGGCGCACATTCTCGGCCACGTCGAGCGTCGGGATGAGGTTGAAGAACTGGTAGACGAAGCCTACGTGCGCGCGACGGAACAGCGTGCGCCCGGGCTCCCCGAGCGCCGTTACCTCGACGCCGTCGATCTCGACGGCGCCGGCGTCGGCGCGGTCGATACCGCTGATGAGATTGAGGAGCGTCGACTTGCCGGAGCCGCTGCGCCCGACGATCGCCAGGCGCTCGCCGGAGCGCACCTCGGCGTCCAGCCGGTCGAGCACGTGGTGCACGCGCGAGCCTTCGCGGAAGCTGCGGGAGAGTTGCCGGATTCTCAGCACGAGTGTCCTGCAATGGCGGCCGTGGGCCTCATTGTAGAATCCCCCGCATGATTACCGTCCACCACCTCAACAACTCGCGCTCGCAGCGCGTGCTGTGGCTGCTCGAGGAGCTCGGCTGCGAGTACCAGGTCGTGAGATACCAGCGCGACCCGCACACGCTGCTCGCGCCCCCGGAGCTGCGCAGGATCCATCCTCTCGGCAAGTCCCCGGTGGTGACCGATGGCGCGCAGACGCTGGCCGAGTCCGGCGCGATCATCGAGTACCTGATCGACCGCTACGGCAACGGCCGGCTGCGTCCGCCTCCGGGAAGCCCCGGGCATCTGCGCTACACCTACTGGCTGCACTACGCCGAAGGCTCGGCCATGCCGCCGCTGCTTCTCAAGCTGGTGTTCCTGCGCCTGCCGCGCGGCGTGCCGGCGCTGATCCGTCCCATCGTGCGCGCGGTCGCGAAGCGCGCCCAGGAGCGTCTCATCGACCCGCAGCTTCGGACCCACCTCGATTACTGGGAGGGCGAGCTCGGCAGGTCCACCTGGTTCGCCGGCGAGGAGCTCACCGGGGCGGATGTGCAGATGAGCTTTCCGCTCGAAGCCGCCGCGGCGCGCGCCGGGATCGGGCTGGGCCCACGAGTGAGCCAGTTCCTCGAGCGCATCCACGCGCGGCCGGCATACGGCCGGGCGGTCGCGATGGGCGGCGAATATCATTTGGCGCGTTAAGTCACGGCCACTCTGGTACCCCCGGGCCGGATCGGCGACACTGTCGCCCCGCCGCGGTCCCCAAGCCGTGCCGTGCACGGCCCGCAGCCCTCGAGAAGGAAGACCCATGACACTGCCAGCGCTCCGCCGCGGCCCGATCACTCTTACCCTGAGCGCTACAGCCGCCCTCCTGCTGGCCGGCCCGCTAGCGGCGCAGCAGCCCTCCTCCACTGCGGCGGCCCCGGCGAGCACGCCTGCACCGGCCGCCGCCCCGGCGGCAAAGAAGGCATCCGCCAAGGGTGCGGCTGAGGGCGCGGCCGAGGGCGAAGCGGGTGAGAAGAGCGCACGGAGTTACAGCCTCGGCCTCATGTGGGGCGAGCAGCTGCGCGGCACCGGCGTCGCGCCCGATGCGATCGTCTCGGCACGCATCGCCCAGGGCGTGCGCGATGGGATCAGCGGCAAGGTCACACTGACGGACAAGGATCGCGAGAATGTCCAGGCCCTCGCCAGTGCGGTCGGCGATACGAATCACAAGGCCGCCGTCAAGTTCCTCGCCGAGAACGGCAAGAAGCCGGGCGTGGTCACGACGGCGAGCGGACTTCAGTACGAGGAGGTCAAAGCCGGCAGTGGCGACTCGCCCAAACTGAAGGACACCGTGGTCGTGAACTATCGCGGCACGCTGCTCGACGGCACGGAGTTCGACAGCTCCTACAAGCGCGGCCAGCCTGCGAGCTTCGAAGTCGACCAGGTGATCCCCGGTTGGACCGAGGCGCTGCAGCTGATGAAGCCCGGCGCCAAGTGGCGGCTGTTCATCCCGCCACAGCTCGCGTACGACATGCGGTCCCGCGCGCCTATTCCGCCCGGGTCAGCGCTGCTGTTCGACGTGGAGCTGATGAGCGTCAAGCCCACGCCGGCGGCCCCGCCGGCCGCGACCGACAAGCCCGCGCCGGCCCCGACGCCGAAGTGACGGTGGCCGCGCGCCGGCTGCTTCAGGGGCCGCCCGCCCCGGAGCCAGGCGCGAAGCGCATCGGCTTCGTGACCCCGAGGCGCGTCAGCTCGCGCAGCAGGCTCTCGGCCAGATCCGCGTAGGCGGCGCGCTCGAACGCCGGCGCCGCCTGCCAGTCGTACGCCCAGGGATGGGCGGTCCGCAGCTCCTCGGGCTCATCGGGGTAGCGCGGGATGACGTGCGCGTGCAGCGCCGGCTCCTCGTTGCCGAAGATCGCGTAGTTGATGCGCAGCGCGGGCGTCACCTTGAGGAGCGCATCACCGAGGCGCGCCATGTCCGTGAGAAAGGCGCCGCGGTCGTGGGCGTCGAGGGCGTTGAGATTCGCTACCACCGGATCCGGCAGCAGCAGGGCGTAGCCGCGGACGAACTGCCGCTCGCCGAACACCGCCCATCCCGAGTAGAACCGGGCGATGACCCGCGGATTGCGCCCGGCGCGCGCCTCGTTGACCTGCTCGTGGATCGCCGTGAGGGGCTCGGGTGTGCTTTCGTTCTTCATGTGGCGGCGGGCGAACGGAATACGAAGTAGACCGCTGCGAGGATACACAGTGCGGCCCACAGATAGTCGAGCTTGAGCGGCTTGCCCATGTAGAGCACCACGAACGGCACGAACACTACCAGCGTAATGACCTCCTGCAGGATCTTCAGCTGCGGCAGCGTCAGTTGCGTGTAGCCGATGCGGTTGCCCGGCACCTGCAGCAGGTACTCGAAGAAGGCGATGCCCCAGCTCGCGACCGCCGCCACGTACCAGGGCCGGTCGGCGAGGTTCTTGAGGTGTGCATACCAGGCGAAGGTCATGAAGACGTTTGAGGCCATGAGCAGCAGCGTCGCGGAGGCCAGGGGTGCCACGTTGCCGGTCTCTCAGCAGGCCACGGCGAGGCCGCGCAGCGCGCCCAGCGTGCTCTGGTAGCCGGTATGGACGATGCCGTGCCAGCCGCGGCTGCGCGCCGTCGCGATGTTCTCGGCGCGGTCGTCGACGAATACGGTCGCAGCCGGCTCGAGCGCAAAGCGCCGCTCCGCTTCGGCGTAGATGCCGGGATGCGGCTTCATCACCCCGGCGAGGTACGAGGGCAGCGCTCCGTGGCCGATACGGTGGAAACGGTACTCACGCGACAGGTGCGCCCAGTGCAGATCGCCGATGTTCGACAGCAGATAGACTCGATGGGTCTCGCTCAGACGGTGGGCGAGCTCCACCATCTGCGGCTCGAGCTCGAACATGTCGATCCAGTGCGCATACAGCTCTTCCAGCGACACGGGGTCGCGGGTGAGCGCCGCCAGCCGCTCGAGCAGCCCCCGGCCGGACAGGCGGCCGGACTCGTGCTCCTCGAGCGCCGCGCGCGCCAGCACCGCGTGCAGGTCATCCGCCTCGACCCCGCGCGATCTGAGCAGCTCGAGCAGCGGCCCGTACTCGAGGCGCACGAACACCCAGCCGATGTCGAAAACCACATTGCGGATCGGGGCAGCAGTCATAGTGCGAGAGGCTCGACGGCGCCCGAGTCTCCCGGACGGGTGTTGACCGCGACTACGGTCGCGCGCGGGAAGAAGTTGAAATCCGTGGCGCTGGCGCGCGTGTAGGCGCCCATCGCGCGTCCGATGATCAGATCCCCGGTCTTGAGCGGCGGCAGCATCAGGTTCTCGGCGATCACGTCGATGCTGTCGCAGGTCGGGCCGGCGAGCACCGAGGGCAGCCGCTCGGCGCCGTCGCGCAGCGGCTCGACGGGATAGCGCGCGTGATCGTACAGCTGCCCGCTGTAGGAGCCGTACAGCCCGTCGTCGAGGTAGTACCACCAGTGGCCTTCGCGCTGCGCGCGCCCCATCACCGAGGCGACGCCGATCGCGGCGGGCCCGACGATATAACGTCCGGGCTCGGCGATCACCCGCACCCTCTTCGGCAGCGCGCTGATTGCAGCGCGCAGCGGCGCGCAGAAGCGGCCGATGTCCTGTACCGGCTGCGAGTAGTCGATGGGAAAGCCGCCGCCGATGTCGAGCGTATCGAAGATGCCAAGCCTCTCGCGGCGCGCCGCCGCCATGAGTCGCGCACAGGCCCCGAGCGCTTCGACCTGCTTGGTCGCATCCGGTGTCTGCGAGCCAACGTGAAACGACAGGCCGCGCACGCCGATACCGAGCCCGGCCGCGATCCGCGCCAGCTCGAGCACGCCTTCCGGGTCGCAGCCGAACTTGCGCGACAGATCGACGACGGCGCCCGGGGAGCGGAACGAGACGCGCAGCAGCAATTGTGCGTCATCGCGGTGGCGGGCGAACTTGCGCACCTCGTCGGGGTTGTCGGCGACGAAGATGCGCACGCCGAACTCGAGCGCATTGGCGATGTCCGCCGGACGCTTGATGGGGTGGGTATGGATGCAGCGATCGGGAGAGACGCCGAGACGCTTGACGAGCTGCACCTCGCCGCTGGTCGCGAGGTCGAGGAAGCCGCCCTCCTCGATCACGGTGCGCACCACCGCCGGGTGCGGCAGCGGCTTCAACGCATAGTGCAGGTCGACGTGCGGCAGCGCCTTGCGGAGCTTGCGGTACTGCACGCGCACGCGCCCGCAGTCGAGGATCAGGAGCGGCGAGCCGAACTCGCGCACGAGGCGGCGCACTTCTGCGGGCTGGAACGGGTCGATGAATCGCGGGCGCGGCACCGGGAAGCTTCAGTCGGCCACGCCCGCCGTCACGGCAGCACGGCCAGCGTGCCGCTGCCCTCGTCGCTCTGGGCGACGCTGGAGGCGGCACGCCGCAGCCGGTCGCGGATTGCGTCCCAGCGCTCGCCCTCGGGTACCTCCTGCACCAGGATGCGCTGGCAGCCGGCGCGGTCGAGGGTACGCAGGTTGTTGTACAGGTCGTGTCCGTAGCTCTCGGGCCGGCGTCCGGCGTTGATCCAGGTCACGTACTTGTGCGAGCGCAGCGGCAGGCGCTGCGCCAGCACGGCGATGCGCTTGCCCCCGCCGGAGGCGGCGTGCGCCTGGGCATCGATCTCGCCCGCCGGCACGATGGTCATGGGTGTCGCCGGCGCATAGTGGCTGGGCGGGGCCCCGGGGACGCGCGGTGACTCGTGCGCCGCGCCGACGATCAGCTCCCCCACCACCGAGCGGATCTGCCCGGCGGTGACGCTGCCCGGGCGCAGCAGCCGCACGCTCGGGCCCTCGAAGGACACGATGGTCGACTCGAGCCCGAGCTGGCACTCGCCGCCGTCGAGCACCAGGCGCACCGACTCGCCGAGCTCCTCACGCACGTGCTCGGCGCGCGTCGGCGAGAGGCGCCCGTGGCGGTTGGCGGACGGCGCGGCGATGCCGCCGCCGAATGCGGTGAGCAGCTGCTGTGCCATGGGATGCGCCGGCACGCGGATCGCGATCGTGTCCTGCCCTCCGGTCACCACGTCGTGCACGTGCGCGGCGCGCGGCATGACCATGGTGAGGGGCCCGGGCCAGAAGGTCTCGGCGAGCTTCATCGCGCCCTCGGGTACTTCGCGCACCCAGCGATGCAGGTAGCGCGGGCTGTCGAGGTGCACGATCACCGGATGGGTGGCCGGTCGCCCCTTGGCCTCGAAAATCCGGCGTACGGCGGCCGGATTCTGTGCGTTGGCGCCGAGCCCGTAGACGGTTTCCGTCGGAAAAGCGACGAGCTCGCCGTTGCGCAACGCCTGCACAGCAGTCTCGATCTCAACCTGAGTGGCGCGGACGACTCGGACCATAGGGATTAGATGAATTCTAGCAAGCCGCGGGCGGCAGAAACCGCTGTTGCAGCAAAGCATCAGCCCGCTACAACATTCTGTCAGCTCTCGGGAAAATATCTCGGGATACGTTACTCGAGATCCGTTCGCACCCAGCCGCCTGGCGAGTGCTGGAGCTCGTACGCGGGCCAGTAGTGCTTGTCGAGCTTGAGGGTGATGACCTCGGGCGCGTTGTTCCAGGTAATGGTCTTCAGGCGCACCGATGAGCGGTCGGGGCGGCCGGTGACCGCCTTGAGAAACGTGTCGAGATCGGGCGTCGGCGCGCCGTCGACTTCGACGATGCGCCGTCCGGGAAAGAGCCCGTAACGCGTCGCCGGCGATCCGTAAGCGAAATATGCGACGTAGACGCCGCGCGGCGGAACGCCGCGCTGCGCGCTCATGGAGCGATGCGGCGCCTGCAGCGTCGCGCCCGCCCACTCGACCACGCGCTCGAGATCGCTCCCCGGCATCTCCGCGGTCGGCACCTCCAGCGTCTGCTCGCCCTGGCCGCGCCACACGGTGACGTGCACCAGCGGCTTGTCTGCGGCGGCGCGCTCCACCTCGCGGAAGCGCGTCACCACCTGGCCGTCGATCGCGAGCAGCAGGTCGCCCTGCTGCAGCAGCTGTGCCGCCGGCGAGCCGCCCACGAGCCGCACCACCGCCAGCACCTGGCGGCGCGTCGGGGTGTGCTGCGCGAGGCGCTGCGTCCAGCTCTCGGGCAAGCCGATCTCACGCGCGCTCGCGAGCGGTACGGCGTTGAACTCGGCCTCGAGCGAGTGCAGCGCGCGGCCGGTGCGCACCCGCTCGAGCATGTCGGCTCCCAGGTCGATCGGCACGCCGCGGTTTTCCTGGGCCAGCTCGCGGCCGTTCTCGTAGGCGAAGCTCGACCAGCTGCCGAGCACATTACCCTCCTTGTCGGAGAGCACGCCGTCGAAATCGGCCGGCGGATTCACCAGCTGCACGGTCTCGAGGTTGCTGTCGCGGAAGCGCATGGTGCGCGACAGCGGCAGCTCGAGCGGCTCGATGCTGGCGATCTCGGTGGCGCGGGAGCGGATCTGACTGTCGGCGCCCAGCCCCACGACCCACACCGGCTCGCCGGAGTTGAGCTCGCGGGGCTTGAGCTTCGCGGACCTGGCCGGGGTCGTGCCGATCAGCTTCGGGTCATAAGCCACGACCGCGTAGTTGTGCAGCGGATGTACGTACACGACGCGCCCCGGCACCTGCACCGTGCCCGCGAAGGAGATCGCGACGTCGCCGAGCGGGACCGGCACGGTGTTGCGGTCCACCACGACGAGCCCGCGCTCTGCATCCACCACCAGCCCGGTACCGTGATAGTTGCGCTCGGTGATGCCGGAGACGGAGTACGGCATGTCGAAGGTCACCATGACGAGCGAGGGGGCGAGCGCGTTCTGGCGCGGATCGCTGAAGTGCGGGAACACCGTCGAGCTGACCGTCGGAGGCTTCGGTGCCGGCCCCGCAGCCAGGTCCTTGCAGTCCCACAAGCCGCGCGCGTCATCGCGGTCGCAGTGGTGCGCGGGGAACCACAGGCGGTCCATGCGGATGGGGCGCAGCTGGCTGCCATTGGGATCGTCGATGGTGCTGTAGCGCACCGTGGTGTAGTCGCCGTTGCCGAGCTGGGCGAGGCCGCTCTCGAAGGCGGCGAGGCTGTCGGTGGGGTGGCCGTTGAGCGAGGTGATCAGGGCGCCACGTGGGATGGCCGCCGCGCCAAACACATACCCCGGGTTGGCGACATAGACGCCGCGGGTCGGGACGTTGTAGGCACGCGCCAGCTGGTAGGACATGGTGTTGACGACCGCGTCACCGAGCTCGGCGTAAGCGCCCGGCGTGATCGCGTGCAGGTCACCGACCGGAAGCTGCGCCGACAGCGGCTTGCCACCGCGCTCGAGCTCGACTTCCACCTGGCTGCCGACCGAGTCATCGAGCACTTCCTCGAGCGGCTCGAACTGCGTCACGTAGTGGCCGTTGACCCGCACCAGGATGTCGCCGGATTGCAGCACATTCTCGCTCGGCGAGCCGGGCAGCACCTCGGTCACGACCAGCATGCCGGTCAGGCGCGGGAAGGCGCGGCGCACGTCGGCCTCGGTGTGCGCGTCGAGCCCGAGGCGGTCGAGCTCGTCGTAGGGCATGTAGTTGAAGACGGTGTAGAGCGTGCCGCGCGGCACGGGCTTGCCTTCCTGGATGAGGCCGAGCGCGCGGCGTACCCGCCCGAGCGGCAGATAGAAGCTCGAGGCAGCGCCGGTCGCGCCGCCCGCGTTGAGGCCGACCACGCGCCCGTGGATATCGATGACCGGAGAGCCGGACGAGCCGCCCGAGGTGCCGGAGGCCGCCTGCAGGTAGAAGGTGTTGAAGTCGTTGTACTTCGCGACGCCGTACTCGGGAGCATCACGGTCGAGTCGCGCGAGCGTGCCCGCCAGGATCGAGAGTTGCTCGCCGGCGTTGTTGCCGACCACGCGGATCTCACGCCCGATCTGCGCACCCTCCGGATAGAGCGGCAGGGCCTTCGGCTTGATGAAGCGCAGCTTCTTCGGATCGTAGCGGTAGAAGCCGAAGTCGTGCACCGGATCGCGGTACACGGGGTAGAGCTGCACTTCCTCGCGGTTGAGGAAGGTCGCCTCGGAAGTCACAGGTCCCGGCGTGACCACGTGGCGGTTCGTGAGGATCAGGCCACGCTCGGCATCGACCACGAAACCGGTCGCCTGGGCAGTGGTGTTCCACTCGGTATCGAAGGCCCGCACCATATCGAGGTCGATCGAGACCACGCTGCCGGCGATACGCTCGAGAGTGACGGCCCAGTCCGGGTTGACCTCCCCCGCTGCCGCCTGCTGCGCGATCTGCGGAGCGGCGGCCCCCGGCGCGCCGGGCCCGGACGCCGGCGGAGGCTCGGCGATCGCATTACCCGGCGGCAATGGCGGCGACCCCGGTTGCGGCCCGGGTTGTGGCGCCGCGGGCACCGTAACCGGCAAGGGAGCGGGCGCGGCCTGTGGGGCGGCACGGGGCGGATCGGCCGCCGCACCCGTCGCGGCGCAGCAGGTGATGGCAGCGAACAACGCAAGTCGCACGAATCGCATCGGCGGCGGCTTCTCTAGCGTCCGAGCAGAACGAGCAGCCAGACCGCGGTGAGCAGCACGAACGACATCAGTACCGCGGCGGAGCCGATGTCCTTGGCGAGGCCCGCGAGGGCGTGGCGCTCGAAACCGATCCGGTCGACGGTCGCCTCGATGGCGCTGTTGAGGAGCTCCACGATCAGGATGAGCAGCACCGGGCCGACCAGCAGCGCGCGCTCGATCCCGTTATGTCCGAGCCACAGGCCGAGCGGCACGACGACCGCGGCAAAGGCGAGCTCCTGGCGGAATGCCGCCTCGTCGCGGAAGGCGCCCGCGAGCCCGCGCAGGCTGGCGCCGAGCGCGCGCAGTATGCGGGTTGCGCCGCGGGGCTTGTACCGATCTAGTGCTGCGTCGTTGGCGTCCATGTGAGGTCCAGGTGGCGGGCGGCCCGCACATCGTCGAGGCGCCGCACCGGCATGGTATGCGGTGCGCTGCGTACGCGCTCGGGTTCCTGCTGCGCTTCCTTCTGAATCTGTGACATGGCCGCCACAAAGGCATCGAGCACGTCCTTGGCCTCGGTCTCGGTCGGCTCGATGAGCAGGCACTCAGGCACGATCAGCGGAAAGTAGGTGGTCGGTGCATGGAAGCCGAGATCGAGCAGCCGCTTGGCGAAGTCCATCGCGGTCACGTTGAGCTCGCGCGCCTGGCGCTTCAGGGTCACGATGAACTCGTGGCTCGCGCGCCGCTCCGGGTAGGCGGCCTCGAAGCCGGCGTCGCGCAGCCGCTTCATCAGGTAGTTGGCGTTCAGCGTGGCGTATTCGCCCACGCGGCGCATGCCGTCACGCCCGAGCAGGCGCATGTAGATGTAGGCGCGCAGCAGTACGCCGGCATTACCCATGAAAGCTGACAGCCGCCCGATCGACTGCGGCAGGTCGCTCTCGGCCAGCCAGCGGTAGCGCTCCCCCTCGCGGGCGACGATCGGGATCGGCAGGAACGGCAGCAGGCGCTTCGCGACACCCACCGCGCCCGCGCCCGGCCCGCCGCCGCCGTGGGGCGTCGAGAACGTCTTGTGCAGGTTCATATGCATGACGTCGAAGCCCATGTCCCCGGGGCGCACCTTGCCGAGGATGGCGTTGAGATTCGCGCCATCGTAGTAAAGCAGTCCACCGGCCTCGTGCACCACGCGCGCCACCGCCTCGATGCCGCGCTCGAACACCCCGAGTGTCGAGGGGTTGGTGAGCATGATGCCCGCGGTGTTGGGGCCGACCACGGCCTTGAGCGCCGCGAGGTCCGAATCGCCCGAGGCGTTGACGGGAATCTCGCGCACCACGCACCCGCACATGGTCGCGGTCGCGGGGTTGGTGCCATGCGCGGCCTCGGGGACGATGATCTCGTTGCGCTTCAGGTCGCCGCGCGCGCGGTGATAGGCACGGATCATGGCGACGCCGGCGAATTCCCCGTGCGCGCCAGCCATCGGCGAGAGCGCCACGCCCTGCATGCCGGTGACTTCCTTCAGCATCTCCTGCAGCTCGTACATGCAGGCGAGGAACCCCTGACCGTGGGACTCGGGCGCGAGCGGATGGCGCGCCAGGAACTGCGGCAGCATCGCGTACTGGTTGCACGCCTTGGGGTTGTATTTCATCGTGCACGAGCCCAGCGGGTAGAAGTGCGTGTCGATCGAGAAGTTGAGCTGCGACAGGCGGGTGAAGTGCCGCACCGCCTCGAGCTCGCCGACCTCCGGCAGCGCCGGCGCCTTGCCCCTGCGCAGCTTCGCCGGCAGATCGGCGAGCGGCGCCGGGCCGGTATCGTGCGGCCACTGATCGCTCGCTCCGCGTCCGGCGTGCGAGTACTCGAAGATCACTTTCTCACGGGTGGTCATCTGGATAATCCTTCTCAGGCGGCGCGCGCCGCCTGCATCGCCTCGCTCAGGGAGGCGCGGTAGCGTTCGATGTCGGCCGCGGTCTTGGTCTCGGTAGCGCACACGAGCACCGCGGGACCGAGCTCCGGGTAGTAGGGCGCGAGGTCCAGCCCGCCGAGAATGCCGCGGGCGGCAAGCGCCTTGAGCACCGGTGCCACCGGACGGTCGAGCAGCAGCACGGCCTCGTGAAAGCACGGTCCGCTGAAGGCGGAGCGCACGCCCGGCGTGCGCGTGAGCGCAGCGATGAGCTCGCGGGCGCGGGCGTGGGAGGCGGCCGCGGTGCGCGCCAGCCCCTGCGGCCCCATGAGCGAGAGATAGATCGTCGCCGCCGTCATCAGCAAGCCCTGGTTGGTGCAGATGTTGGAGGTCGCCTTGGCGCGGCGGATGTGCTGCTCGCGCGCCTGCAGCGTGAGCGTGAAGCCCGGCGCACCGGCAACGTCGAGGGTGCGGCCGACGATACGGCCAGGCATCTGCCGCACGTACTCCATGCGCGTCGCCATGAAGCCGAAGTACGGGCCGCCCGATGACAGCGGCACGCCGAGCGGCTGGCCTTCGCCGACGGCGATGTCGGCGCCGCGGCTGCCCCACTCGCCCGGGGGCTTGAGCAGGGCGAGCGAAGTGGGATTGACCACGGCGATCACCAGAATGCCGTGCTCGTGCGCCCAGTCGGTGAGCGCATCGACGTCCTCGAGACGGCCGAAGAAGTTGGGCTGCTGGATGACGAGCGCGGTCAGGTCCTCGCCCCCGTACCTGCCGAGCGAGGCAGGCAGCGTCACGCCCTCGACGGTGCAATAGGGCAGCTCCTCGAACCTGAGCCCCTGGTTGCTCGCCATCGCGACCGCCACCCGCCGGTAGTGCGGATGGAGCGTGGTGGGAACGAGGATGCGCGCGGACTTCGACTTGCGGTTGGCGCGCACCGCCATGAGCGCGGCCTCCGCGGTCGCCGAAGCGCCGTCGTACATCGAGGCGTTGGCGACTTCCATGCCGGTCAGCCTTGCGATCATGGTCTGGAACTCATAGATCATCTGCAGCGTGCCCTGGCTGGCTTCCGCCTGATAAGGCGTGTAGGCGCTGTAGAACTCGCCGCGTGTGGTAATGGCCCAGACCGCCGACGGGATGTGATGCTCGTAGGCACCGGCGCCGAGGAAGCTGAGCGGTGTCCCGTCCTGCGCGGCGCGCTCACTCATGAGGCGCCCGATCTCCATCTCATTGAGCTCCTCCGGCACTCCGGCGAGCGAGCTCACCCTGAGCGAGGGCGGGATCTCCGCGAACAGATCCTCGATGCTGCGCGCGCCGATGGACTCGAGCATCGCCGCGACGTCGGCGTCGGTGTGGGGAATGAAGGCCATCAGCCGCCCTCCGCTGCCAGCACTTTCTGATAGTCCGCGGCGGACAGGAGTTCCGCCGCCGCGACCGCCCCGGCGGCCGGGCGCACGCGCATCAGCCAGCCCTCGCCGTAGGGGTCGGAGTTGACCGTCTCCGGCGCATCCGCGAGCTTCGGGTTGCCGGCGGTGATCTCGCCGGCGAACGGGGCGTAGACGTCGGAGGCGGCCTTCACCGACTCGACCACTGCACACGGCTCGTCCGCCTTCACCGCGCGGCCGACTTCCGGCACTTCGACGAACACCAGGTCGCCGAGCGCGTGCTGCGCGTGATCGGTGATGCCGATCTCCAGCGTGCCGTCGGCGAGCGTGCGCACCCACTCGTGGGACTTGGTGTATTTGAGGTCCGCGGGAACATTGCTCATGAATCGGATCCTTCGCGTCAGTCGTCTGGGGTTAAGTGACCAGGGATTTGCCAAAACGCACGAACGGCGGCTTGACCACCTTCGCATTCAGCAGCTTGCCGCGGATGTCCACCTGCACCCGCCCGGCCGTCGCCGCCGGCACGCGCGCGAGCGCGATCGAGCGCTCGAGCGTCGGAGAGAAGCTGCCGCTGGTGATCTCGCCCTCGCCCACGCCGGGCACGAGGACTTTCTGGTGGTCGCGCAGCACGCCGCGGTCCTCCAGCAGGAGACCGACGAGCTTCGGTCCCGGACCCCGCGCGCGGATGGCCTCGAGGGCCTCGCGGCCTACGAAGGCGCGTCCCGGCGGCTCGAGCGCCACGGTCCAGGTGAGACCCGATTCGAAGGGATCGGTGCTCTCGTCCATGTCGTGACCGTAGAGGTTCATGCCGGCTTCGAGGCGCAGCGTGTCGCGTGCCCCGAGACCGCAGGAGGCGACCCCGAGGGAGTTGAGCCGACGCCAGGCGGGAACCGCATCCGCCGCCGGCATCATGATCTCGAAGCCGTCCTCGCCGGTGTAGCCGGTGCGCGCCACGAACCAGCCACCGAGCTCGCGCCCGACGAACACGCCGAGCCCGAGCGCCGCTTCCCTCTCGCCGGCTCCGAGCAACTGCACGGCCTTGGCGCGGGCTTCCGGCCCCTGGATCGCCAGCATGGCGAGATCGGTGCGCTCGGTGACCTCGACGCCGAAGGCGGCGGCGCGGGCGCGGATCCAGGCGAGATCCTTGTCGCGGGTGCCGGCGTTCACCACCGCGCGGAAGGAGCTCCCGGTGAGGAAATACACGATGAGATCGTCGATGACGCCGCCGCGCTCGTTGAGCATGCAGGAGTAGAGCGCCTTGCCTGCGGTCTTGAGCCTGCCGACGTCGTTGGCGAGCAGCTGCCCGAGGAAGGCGCCCACGCGCGGTCCCTTGAGATCGACGACGCACATGTGGGAGACGTCGAACACCCCCGCGGAGCGGCGTACCGCGTGATGCTCGGCGATCTGGGAGCTGTACTGCACCGGCATGTCCCAGCCGCCGAAGTCGACGATGCGGGCGCCGAGCTCCTGGTGCAGAGCAAATAACGGGGTCTTTCGTCCCACTTAGGCCTCCGGCGAACAAAGGTGTCGGCACACGCCCCGCAAGCGAGGCGCCCGCCGCCCTTCTGTCCCTGTGACCTGAGAGATCAGGCACCCTCCAGAGGCGCCGCTCCCCTTCGGTGGGTGGATGCTTACGATCCACCGCTCTCCAGAAGCCCCGCGGAGCGAATCACCGCCTCCGCCGTCTGCCGTTCTTGTGCCTGAGCGTTTCCGGGCGGAATTTGCGCCTTCGGCGTTCCGGCTTAAGTGCCGGACTCTCTCCGGACAGACCGTTTCGGGCATCGGAATGATACCAGCCCGCGCAAGTACCGCCCAAGGCGCTGGTAGAATTCGCACCGCATGAGCCTCCCGCGCCGCTCCACTGCTCAGGTCTCGATCGGACCCGTTCGCGTCGGCGGCGGTGCCCCGATCGTGGTCCAGTCGATGACCAATACGGATACCGCCGACGTCGAAGGGACGGCGCGGCAGGTGCAGGCGCTCGCGCGCGCGGGCTCGGAGCTGGTGCGCCTCACCGTGAACACCAGCGAGGCAGCCGCCGCGGTGGCTCCCATCCGCGCCTGGCTGGACCGCGCAGCGGTCGCGGTTCCGCTCATCGGCGACTTTCACTTCAATGGACATAAGCTGCTGCGCGAGCACCCTGAGTGCGCGGCGGCGCTCGCCAAGTACCGCATCAACCCGGGCAACGTCGGGCGGGGATCGAAGCGCGACCCGCAATTCGCCCAGATGATCGAGACCGCCTGCCGCTACGGCAAGCCGGTGCGCATCGGCGTCAACTGGGGAAGCCTCGACTCGGACCTGCTGACGCGCCTCATGGACGAGAACTCCGCGCTCCCTCAGCCCCTCGATGCCCAGGCCGTGATGCGCAACGCCGTGGTGCTGTCGGCCCTCACGAGCGCACTGCGCGCCGAGGAGCTCGGGCTCGCGCACGACCGCATCATTCTCTCAGCCAAGGTGAGCGGCGTGCAGGATCTCATCGCCATCTACCGCGAGCTCGCCGCACGCTGCGACTACCCGCTGCATCTCGGGCTCACCGAGGCCGGCATGGGCTCGAAAGGCATCGTCGCCTCGACCGCGGGCATGGCGGTGCTGCTGCAGGAGGGCATCGGCGACACCGTGCGCGTGTCGCTCACTCCCGAGCCGGGCGGCGATCGCACCCAGGAGGTGATCGTCGCGCAGGAGATCCTCCAGACCATGGGCCTGCGCGCCTTCACGCCTCTGGTGATCGCCTGCCCGGGGTGCGGGCGCACCACCAGCACCTTCTTCCAGGAGCTCGCGCAGCAGATCCAGAGCCACATTCGCGCCCGCATGCCACAGTGGCGGCGCGAGTACGCGGGCGTCGAGGAAATGACCGTGGCGGTCATGGGCTGCGTCGTCAACGGGCCCGGCGAGAGCAAGCACGCCAACCTCGGCATCAGCCTGCCGGGCACCGGCGAGCGGCCCGTAGCCCCGGTCTACGAGGACGGCGAGAAAACCGTCACCCTGAAGGGCGAGCGCATCGCCGCGGAGTTTCAGGAGATCGTCGAACGCTACATCGCGCGCCGCTACGCGCGCCTCACGCCCGCCGAGAGTGGTGGCGCATGAGCCAGCCCCTGGCCGCGCGCAAGTGCAAGCCCTGTGAAGGGGGTACGCCGCCGCTCACGCCCGCGGAGGCAGCGGCATTGCTCGCGCAGGTCTCCGCGGAATGGGCGCTCATCGACGACGCGCACGCCCTGCAGCGCAGGTTCGCGTTCCGCGATTTCTACCGCACCATGAGCTTCGTCAATGCGCTCGCTCACATAGCTAATATCGAGGATCACCATCCGGACCTCGAGGTCGGCTACAACTACTGCCGCGTAAAGTTCACCACCCACGCCGTCAAGGGACTCTCGGAGAACGACTTCGTGTGCGCGGCCAAGGTGGATCAGATTCCCGTGTAGCGCCAGCCCTCGCACCTGCGCCGCCTCACTTCACCCATTCGTACAGAGGCTTGCTCTTATCGACGACGTGCACCGTCAGGAGCCTGAGCGGCTGATCGCCGACCACGGTGAAGCCGCCGTGCGGCATGTCACGCGCGTTCATGAAACTGCTTCCGGTCTGCATCAGGGTCGGCGCCTGGCCCGGCAGCTGCACCATCGATCCCTGCAGCACGTAGCCGGTCTCGACGCCGTGATGCGAGTGACGCGGCAGGGTTTCACCCTTCCTGATCTCATCGATCGAGGTGATGACCTCCATTTCCGGCGACATCGCCAGGTCGGCGCGCTTGAGCTCGTGGCGTTGCGCTAAGTCGGTGCCAACCGTGTCGGCCCGGACGGTGGCGATCAGCGCAGCGACGGAAAGGGCAATGGCTATCGATCGTACGGCCCTCATGGTGTCCTCCCACTCGCGAGTGTCTTGAACATGACCAGCGCATCGACATAACCGAGCTGCTGGTGATTGAACGCGCCCGGCAGCCGGCCCACTACCGAGAATCCCAGCCGCTCCCAGAGCCGGATCGCGCGCGTATTGGTGGCCACGACGAGATTGAACTGCATCGCTCGAAATCCCATCTCGAGCGCCTGGGCCTGGGAGTGCTCGCACATCCGCGCCGCGATACCCCTGCCCTGCGCTCGCGCGGCCACCACGTAGCCGCAATTGCACACGTGCGCGCCGAGTCCCGGCTGATTGGCCTTGATGAAATAAGTGCCTTGAACGGGTCCGCCGCTCTCGCGGGCCACGAAGGTTCTCGCGGGCGCCTCCACCCAGACCCTGCGGATTTCCGCCGCCGTGCTTTGCGGCGAGAACGCGTAGGTGTCGCCGGCGCGGAAGGTCTCCTCGAGGATCGGCAGGACTTCCGGCCAGTCGGACTCGCGGTACTCACGGATGTCGAGGCTCACGACGCCCGCCGCGCAAGCTGAGGCAGCTCCCCGCTCACGCCGAGCGCGCGGCGGATGAAGAAGCGGCGCAGCTCCTGGCTGCGGTTCACCCAGGCGAGGCCGTGCTGCGCCAGGCGCGCGAGCGGCCCGGTGCCGTGGGCGAGCAGGCGGTCGAAGGCATCGATCGAGGCGGCCATGACGGCGACCTCGCTCTTGCGCCAGCGCTCGTAGGCGCGCAGCACGCCGAGCGATCCCGGATCCTCGCGCCGCGCCACGGCCGCCGCCACCTCCTGCACCAGCGCCCCGGCATCGAGGAGCCCGAGGTTCACGCCCTGGCCGGCGAGCGGGTGTACAACATGCGCGGCGTCGCCGACCAGCGCAACGCGCTGCGCGACGTAGCGGGGCGCCATGAGGCGCCTGAGTGGAAAGGAGACGCGCTCACTCACCAGGCGTGTCGTGCCAAGGGCCAGGTCCGAGGCCCGATCGAGCTCACGAGTGAAGTCCGCGTCGCTCGCCGCGGTGAGCGTGGCAGCGAGCGGCTCATCGGCCGACCAGACGATGGAGCTCGTGCCGTCGAAAAGCGGCAGAAAGGCGAGCGTGCCGTTCGTCATGAAGCGCTGCCAGGCGGTCAGGCCGTGCGGCCGGGCGGTCGCTACCGTGGCGACGATCGCCGTCTGGCGGTAGTCGCGCACCTCGGCCGTGAGGCCCGCCGCCGTGCGCACGGCCGACTGCGCACCATCGGCCCCCACCACCAGCCGGGCGCGCAGCGTTGCGCCGCCGGTGACGATGCTCACCCCGTCCGCGTCGATGGCGAGTGAGGAAAATTGCGTCCGCTCCAGGTGCCCACCGACCGTGGTGAATGCCTCGAGCAGCGCCGTCTGCAGCAGCCGGCTCTCGACGATAAAGCCCAGGTTGCGCTCGCCCACATCCGCGGCATCGAAGACGAGCACACCCGCGCCGTCCGCGGCGACGCTCTCGTGCCAGATGCGCATGCGCTCGTAGGCACACGCCCGCGGGCCTGCGATCGCCGCCCACGCCCCGGCGCTCGTGAGCAGCGCCTCGCTGGCGCGCGAGATCGCGACCACGCGTGCATCGGGCGGCGCGCCCGCGGCCGGGGGCTGCGGCACCTGGGGCTCGATCAGCGCCACCCGCAGTCCGGCCGCGCCCGCCCCCGCAGCGCGCGCGAGCAGCGCCGCGGCACAGGCCCCCACCGGCCCACCGCCCGCGATGGCGACATCGTACTCAGGCATGACGCACCGGGAGCCCGCGCGCGAGGCGCGGTGTCGGTCCGCCGAAGCCGAGGCTCACGCGTGCCAGCGCACTCTTGGCGGGCGGCGTCAGGTCAAAGAGCAGCAGTCCGAGGTTGCGCAGCAGGGGGACCCCGAAACGCTCATCACCAAAGAGCCGCACCAACCCGTCGGTGAAGCGGGTGACGCCGCCGCGGTCGTGCGCACGCCAGGCGGCAAAACGCTCGAGGAGCTCCGGGGCGCCGACGTCGCCCGCGCTCCCGGCTATCACTTCCGCCAGCATCGCCGCATCCCGCAGTCCGAGATTGAATCCCTGGCCCGCGACCGGATGCAGCGCCTGCGCCGCATTGCCGATGAGGACCGTGCGGGTCGCCACCGGCGAGGCGGCCCGCGTGAGCTTGAGCGGATAGGAGCCGCGGCGACCAGCGCGCACGAAGCGCCCGACACGCCAGCCGAAGCGCGCCTGCAGCTCGGTAAGCCAGGCGGCGTCATCGAGCGCGAGCACTCTCGGGGCGTCGGTGTGGCGGCACGCCCAGATGACGCTGAGCGTGCCGTCAGCAAGCGGCAACACCGCGAGCGGCCCGGCTGGAGTGAAGCGCTCATAGGCGATGCCTCCCTGGGGCGTGTCGCATGCCACGTTGGCGACGACCGCCACCTGCTCATAGTCCTCCACCGCAGCCTCGATGCCGGCGGCGCTGCGGATCTGCGAGTGCGCGCCGTCGGCCGCCACCACCAGCCGTGCGCTCACCGCCTCGCGCCCGGCGGCGCTCGCGACCTCGAAGCGCACGCCGTCGGCCCCGATCGCGACGTCCTCGACCTGCGCGGGAACGCGCAGCACCAGCCCGGCGGCCCCTGCGAGGCGGCCCCAGAGTGCCGCGCCGATGCAGCGGTTGGGTACGACGTAGCCGAACGCCTCGACACCCTGCTCCGCGGCTACGAGGCGTGCGCTGCCGAAGCGTCCCGCCTCCGAGACGTGGATGGCACGGATGGCGGCGGCCTCGCTCGCGAGTGTCTCCCACACGCCGAGCCCCTCGAAGATCCGGCGGCTCGCGTTACCGAGCGCGGTGGTGCGCTCATCGAAGCTCGGCTGGGCAGCGACCCCGAACGGCACCGCCTCGACCAGCAGCAACCGCACTCCGGTGCCGATCAGCGCCGCGGCCAGGCTCGCGCCCACCATCCCGCCGCCAACCACGGCCACGTCGACCTCGAGCGCGGGCAGATGGACTTTCTTGCTCATGAGGTAGCTGCGCTTCAGCCCTGGGCCATCACGGCCTCGATCTGCTCGGGGTCCTTCGGCGCGCGCGCTGTGAGCACTTCGACCCCGCGCCTGGTGACCAGAACGTCGTCCTCGATGCGGATGCCGATGTTGCGGAACCGGCGCGGCACGCCGCGTGCACCGGCCGGCAGGTAGATTCCGGGTTCGATGGTGAGCGTCATGCCGGGCTCGAGCACCCGCCATTCATCGCCGACCTTGTAGTCGCCGACGTCGTGGACGTCGAGTCCCAGCCAGTGCCCGGTGCGGTGCATGAAGAAGCGCCGGTAGGCGCCGCTGCGGATCAGCGCGGGCAGCCGGCCCTTGAGGAGACCGAGCCTCATCAGGCCCTGGGTGATGACCCGCACCGCCGCCTCGTGCGGCTCGTTCCAGTGATTGCCGGGACGTACGCGCGCGATGGCGGCGCGATTGGCTTCCAGCACCACCTCGTACACCGCCCGCTGCTCGGGCGTGAAGCGGCCGTTGATGGGGAAGGTACGGGTGATGTCTGAGGCGTAGCACTCCACCTCGCAGCCGGCGTCGACCAGCAGCAGCTCGCCGTCGGCGAGCGGCTGGTCATTATCGCGGTAGTGCAGAGTGCAGCTGTTGGCGCCCCCTCCCACGATCGGATAGTAGGCGGTGTCGGCGTTGTGACGGCGGAATTCGTGCACGAGCTCCGCCATCACCTGGTACTCGGTGGCCCCCGGCCGGCAGAAGCGCATGGCGCGCAGGTGGGCACGTGCGGCGATGCGGGCCGCGGTGCGCATCAGGTCGAGCTCGCCGCGGGACTTGTAGAGGCGCATGTCGTGTAGCAGGTGATCGAGCGCCACGAGTTCCTGCGGCGGGTGGCGACCGTTCTTCGCCTGGGTGCGCAGGGCGTTCACCCAACCGACCACCCGCTGATCGAAGTCCGCGTAGGCGCCCATGGTGTAGTAGACCCGGGTGCGGTTCTCCAGCAGGCCGGGGAGGATCTCGTCCATGTCGGTAATGGGGAAGGCGTCGTCGGCGCCGAAGTCGCGCGCCGCGCCGTTCGGTCCCGCGCGCCGTCCGTCCCAGGTCTCGCGCGCCGGGTCGCGCTCGCGCACGAACAGGATGTACTCGGCCTGCTCCCGCCCCGGAACGAGCACGGCCACCGCCTCGGGCTCGCCGAAGCCGGTGAGGTACTGGAAGTCGCTGTCCTGCCGATAGGGGTATTCGACGTCGTTATTGCGCTGCCGTACGGGCGCCGCGGGCAGCACGGCGATCGAATCGCGCCCCATCAGGCGCATCAGCTGACGGCGGCGGCGCGCGAACTCGTCTCTCGCCATGGAGCCCTAGTGCAGCGGCGCCGCGTCCGGGAGCGGCGCATCGCGCACCGGCGCCAGCTCCTCGAACACGAGCTGCACTCCGACGCGCACGAACTCGACCAGCTCCGCGTAGGCACCCTCGTTCGAGTCCTCTCCCTGCTCCTCGTCGACACCGGCACGGGTGATCTCGGTGAGATCGCGCACGATCTCACCGACGTCGCCCGGCAGTCCGGCGGCGTCGGGGATCGAGCCCGAGCCGAGACCGTAGAGAAAACCCTGGCACCAGAGGGCGAGCGCCGCCGTGCGCGTCTCGAGCGGCTGCGCATCGCTCGGCAGCAGCGGCTCGAACTCCATGTCGGTCTGCTCGAGTGCCGCGGCGGTGGTGGTGTAGAGGCCATAGAGGGTATCGGCACCGGCAGCCTCCGCGCGGCCGTCGGGCAGAATCTCCCGCAGCCAGTCCTGGAAGCTGAAGTCGGCCAGCGCGCACAGACAGCCCGTGAGCGTGCCGTGCGCCTCGGCGGCTTCTGTCAGCGAGCGCTGCGCGTTGAGCAGCTGCTCGATCTCGGTGTAGTCAGGCTGATTCATGGGGCCGGCGCATTATAGTTGAGTCGAATTGACCGCACGAAGAGCGCGGCTCTATAGTCCGCTGCTATGAGCGACATTACAAAAACACAATTCGATCTCGAGCTCACCCGTCTCACGAAACGCATCGACGAGCTGCTGGCGACGCTGGAACACCTGAAGGAAGAGAATCGCGCTCTCAAGACGCGCCACGAGTCCCTGGCCGGCGAGCGCGCCTCGCTGATGCACAAGAACGAGCAGGTGCGCACGCGCGTCGAGGCGATGATCGGGCGCCTGAAGACCCTCGAGCACGGCGCTTGAGTCCGCCCGACCAGGCGCGCGTCAGCGTGCGTATCATGGAGAAGGAATACGTGGTGGCGTGCCCATACGACGAGCGCTCGGCACTGCTCGACGCCGCCGAATTCCTCAATACCCGCATGCGCGAGATCCGCGACAGCGGCAAGGTCGTCGGACTCGACCGCATTGCCGTCATGGCCGCCCTCAACCTCGCCCACGAGTTCCTCAAGCTGCGCGATCGTGAGACCAGGATCGACAGCGGCGCCGGCCAGAGGGTGCGGGCGCTGCGGGAAAGGGTCGAGGGCGCGCTCGGCAAGAGCCAGCAGCTCGATCTGTGATGCGACGGGAGTCACAAGCACACCGAGCACGCATGGTGTACATTGCTCGCCAGCGTCGCCTGCGGTGTTCGACAAGCGGACCGGGTTACCTCGGACCCTAATTGAAACACCCTCGGGACTCAAAGCTTGCAGCAGCATTGTGCAGGTCCGCATTTTTGAGCGGAAAGCCTTACCTGCCGCAGCTCGTCCCACTTGTTGCTCTGGTTCGAGAGCAACGGCCCGCACCGGCACATGCGGGTGGCGCTGCCTGATTCGGCTCTGGGCGCGGCCCGCGTCTCGTTGCGGGCCGAGCTCACCAGGCGGCGCCGCGCCGTCAGCGCCGGCGAGCGCGCAGCCGCTGCCCGGCGTGCCACGCTCAACGCCGACCGCGCGCTGCATCTCGCCGCCGGACAACGCATCGCAGCCTACGCCGCCCTGCCCGCCGAGCTCGACTCGGCACCGCTCATCGCGCTGGCGCAATCCCGCGGCTGCCGCATCTTCCTGCCCCGCATCGATCGCCGGCGGCGGTCGCGCGGCATGCGCTTCATCGAGCTCGACGGGCCACTGCGGGAGAATCGCCTGGGGATCGGCGAGCCCGAGGGTCTCACCGCCGTCTCGGCACGCTGGCTCGACGTCGTGTTCCTGCCGCTGGTGGGGTTCGACCGGCGGGGACTGCGCCTCGGCACCGGCGGCGGCTTCTACGACCGGGCCTTTGCTTTCCGCCACCTGCGGCGCGTGTGGCACAAGCCGCTGCTCGTGGGGTTCGGGTACGCTTTCCAGCAGGTCGAGCCGCTCGCCGCGGCGTCGCACGACGTGGCATTGGACGCGGTCGTGACCGATGAGGGGTTCATCCGATGCACTACTGGCTGATGAAGACCGAGCCGAGCACCTTCGGCGTCGAGCAGCTCGCCGCCGCTGCGCACCACACCACCGGCTGGGACGGGGTGCGCAATTACCAGGCGCGCAACATGCTGCGCGACCAGATGAAGAAGGGCGATCAGGCCTTCATGTACTACTCGAGCACCGACGTGCCGGGCATCGTGGCCATCATGGAAATCGTGCGCGAGGGTTATCCGGACCCCACTGCCTTCGATCGCCGGCACGAGCACTATGATCCGGAGAGCGACCGCAAGAATCCCCGCTGGTTCATGGTGGATGTGCAGCTCAAGCGCCGCTTCGCGCGCACCGTCACGCTGCCGGAGCTGCGCGCGCATGCCGCCAGGGAGCTCAAGGGAATGGTGCTGCTGCGTCCCGGCAACCGCTTGTCGGTCACGCCGGTGGACAGCGCGCACTGGAGCTTCATTCTCTCGCTCGAGTCGCGCGCAGCATCGACGTGACTGCGCACCGAGTGCTGCGCGCCGCGCGCTCGCGGACTCACACCGCGCTCATCGCCTACCACACTTCGCGCGCACTCGCTTGTAATTTAGATTCGCGTGTATATACTCACTCCCCGGACTAACCCGTCACACACTTGGAGAGCCAACATGGCGAAGGCAAAAAAGAAGGCCAAGAAGAAAGCCAGCAAGAAGAAATAGGCCTTAACTCGGCGGTCGCGTAAGTGGCCGCCGAGTCGAATTGGAACGACCGTGCCCGCTCGCAACAGCGGGCACAGTCGTTTCTGGTGCCGGCAATCGCAAGAGAGGGAATGCATGACGGCGAACGGCGACACGAAGAAGCAGCGCGCCGCGCAAGCAGCGCTCGAGCTGGTGGCGGACCAGGCCATCATCGGCGTCGGCACCGGCTCGACCGTCAATCTCTTCATAGAGGCGCTCGCGCAGCTGCCGCGGCGGCCGCGGCAGGCCGTTTCGAGCTCGCAGGCGAGCACTTCGAGGCTCGCGGCGGCCGGTATCGAGGTGCGCGACCTCAACGAGGTGAGCGGCCTCGACCTCTATGTCGACGGTGCCGACGAGGCGACCGCGGCGCGGCATCTCATCAAGGGCGGCGGGGGTGCCCTGACGCGCGAGAAGATCATCGCGGCCGCCGCGCGGCGCTTCGTGTGCATCGTCGATGACTCCAAGCTGGTCACGACCCTCGGGCGCTTCCCCCTGCCCGTCGAGGTGATCCCCATGGCGCGTACGCTGGTGTCGCGCGAGCTCGCCGCACGCGGCGGGCGGCCGTTGTGGCGTGCGGGGTTCGTCACCGACAACGGCAACGACATCCTCGATGTCCACGGGCTCGCGATCGCAGATCCGGTCGCCCTCGAGCGGGAGCTCAACCAGATCACCGGGATAGTGACCGTCGGGCTGTTCGCCGTCCGTCCGGCTGACGTCCTGATCGTCGGCACCGCGCGGGGCGTCGAGACGCGCTGATCCTCGCTCGGCTAGTCGAACCTACGGTTCTCATCCTAGTCCCGTCGTGACTCACCCCTTGGGAATAAAAAAGGCCCGTCCAAGTAAGACGGGCCTATTTGATTTGGCTGGGGGACTAGGATT
>DATMMK010000035.1:0-4642 GCA_035569755.1 Steroidobacteraceae bacterium | reverse complement strand
TGCCGAAGTCGCCGCTCTCGGCGATCTGTGCCTCCGAGGTATTGCGCGTGAACATGAGCTCCATGTAAGCGGCCACGTGCGAGTTGATCTCGTAGTTGAGGAACCCGCCCATCGTCCAGCGCTCGTTCGGCACCTGGTAATAATTCTCAGGCGCGAAATTGTAGAGATCGCCGGCCGCAAACGGCCGCCACGTGCCGGCCGACGGGTCGACCGTATAGTTGTAAATACGGGTTCCGAGGGTGTTGTAGGCACGGAAGGATCCGCCGCGCGATGTGCCGGACCCACCGCAAACCAGCGCGGTCGCGCCCGAGGGTCCAAGGTTACACGCGCTGTAATCGAAGCTCTTCTGCAGCGCCGCGCCCTGGTTGTCGTAAGTCAGGTAGGTCGTGACGTTGCCTTTGTTGTCGGCGAAGTTCGATCCCATGACGATGGAGGCGTACTTGCCGAAGGCGGTGTTGACCTCGCTCGGGGGCAGCGGGTAGTTGTGCGCGGCGACGATGGCCTCGACACCGCTGTTCGAGTTGTTGTGCTGCTGGAAGTGGTAGCCGGCGTTGACCTGCACACCCTCGAAGTGGGTGTTGAGGACGAAGTTCACCACACCGGCCACGGCGTCGGCGCCATACACGGAGGAGGCGCCGCCCGTCATGATGTCGACACGCTCGATCAGCGCGGCGGGAATCTGGTTGATGTCGGAGGCGTTACGCCCGTCGCCGAGGCCCGGCCCGAGGCGGCGTCCGTTCACCAGCACCAGGGTGCGCTGGCTGCCGAGGCCGCGCAGGTCGATGGTCGCCGTGCCGTCGTTGCCGTTCGACGTCGTCGAGTTCATGCCGGCGAACACCATCGGCAGGTTGTTGAGGACGTCCTCAACGCGGGTCAGGCCGGTCTGCGTGATGTCGGCCGCCGAGACCGTCGAGATCGGGCTGATGGCCGTCTCGTTCGGCGTCTTCAGGCGCGATCCGGTGACCACAACCTCCTGTAACGGTGCTGCGGTAGCCTCAGCGGGCTGGGCCGGAGCGGTCTGAGCGTGCAGCGTCGTGACGCCGGCAGATGCCGTGATCGTCGCGAGCGCGAAACGCACAGCCTGTTGCAAGCTGCGACTGTTCGCCATGTTTTCTCCCCTAACTAGAAAATGGGTCTGCAAACCAAGATATTGATCGGTCATCCCACGCCCCGCGCGTGAACCGGCTCCTGTTTGAGTCTCTACCGGGGCGCCTTTTCAGGACCGGCCCGCATTAGAGCACCTTGAATGGGTGTTGCCAAGCAGCCGCGGGCGGGAGCGATGGCCCAAGCGGGACTTTCCCGCTCGGGAACAGCGCCTGCGATTGGTTGTTGCATGCATGCAACAGGGCTATGTTGAACCGGTGGGGGAGAAATTGGCCTCGGAGAATCCGGCTCAGACGAACCAGCAGTTCGTGGCGACGGTGATGCGCACGTCGCTGCCGTAGAAAGGGCTCACTTCGTGAATGACATATGACGGGAACACGATGATCTCCCCCGCCTCGAGCCGCGCCTCGCGCATGCCGGCGGCAAAGGGCGCCCGCAAGGAGCGATTGCCGGCGTCGAGATAGCTGCCGACGCCCGCGCGGGTGTCGAGGAAGCGCAGCAGGCCACTTCCCGGGTGGTCGGCGGGCGCCTCGCCCGCCCGTACGCAGTACACCGCGGACCACGAGGCGAGCGGGTGGTTGTGGGCCACGAAGGACCCGGCATAGCGGGTGATGTGGTACCAGGTGTGGTTGTGCATGGTGAGGCGCGCCAGCTCAGCCGGCGCGAGGGTCGAGGTCTCGAGCACGGCGCGGGCCACTGAATCGAGCATGAAAGAGCGCAGCTCCTGCACGCAGCTCTCCGGCCAGCGGAACAAGTTGAAGCGGCTCTCGAACATCTCGGCCTGGGGAATGTGGCTCGGCGTGGGGTTGCGGTATTCTCCGGTCTCCCGGGCGAGGAACAGCGCTTCGAGCTCGCGGTTGAGGCGCTCGCAGGGCACGAGGCGGCCTTCGGCGAAGGGCACCGCAAAGCCGGGGCTGACTTTGAGCGGCGGATTCACCATGGGGGCGCAGCCTGCTGACCGGCGTTTGCGAACCGGACCCGGGCGATGATCAGCACCATCTCGCCGTCGCTCCGGTTGAGGGCGATCTCGTGCGCGAGATGGCCGGGGAACGTGGCCATCGCGCCGGGGACGGGCCGCCAGAGATGGTGGCCGCCTGCGAAGGGCGGGCGCATGCGCCAGGTGGTGGCATCCGCGAACATGCCGCCGAGGCGGGTTTCGTAGAGCCGCAGCACACCGCTGTCGGCGCGTCCGGGCAGGGCCGGGGGCGCCGCGACGCAGTAGATGGCGCACCAGGAGGCCAGCGCGAGACTCTGTGCCGGCAGGCAGCCGTCCGGGCGGATGATGGCGAACCGCGCGCGCGCCTGGACACCCAGCCGATCGAACTCGGCCTCGGTGTGCAGCGTGGTGGCGAGGACCGCGGAGCACAGGCCCGCGAGCAGCTCGCTGCGCAGCACCCCGACCGGCTCCTCCTGCCACTCGAAGACGTCCTCGCGGCTGAGATAACAGAGCGGGTCGCGCCGGCTGAGGCTGTCGCGCCGCTCTTCGGTCGCCCGGCGGCTGAAGAGCGCCGCGAGGGACTCGTTGAACGTGCTCTCGAGGGGCAGCGCCACTTCCGCGAACGGCGTCGCGAAAATCTCCGTCAATGTGGTTCTGGGCGCGTTGCGGACAGTCATGGGACCTCGGGCATCCTACGGGCCGGCAAGGTAAGCCGCGAGCGCCGCGAGCTCGCGACGATAGTGACGCGAGCGTCCGGAGGAGGTCCGGTAGATCGGCTCGCGTACCTGCCAGACGCTCGCCGTCTTCACCGCACCACCGCGCGGCGCGGGCCTCAGGCACGCCTCATCCCAGGGGAGGCCGCAGAAACGCAGCAGCCGCTCGATGGCCGGCCGGGGATCGCTCACCAGATTGTCGTAGTTGAGCTCGAGCAGCTCGTCGGCATAGAGCGACTTCCAGTGCGCCATCAGCCGCCGGTACTCGCGGTAGTAGTGACCGGTGTCGAGGAGGTCGAGCGCGTAGCCCATGCGCTGGTCGAGGTGCAGGAAGAAGACCGACAGGCAGTTGTCGAGCGGATCGCGCGTCGTGTAGACGATCCGCGCCTCGGGGATCAGCCGCTTGATGAGCCCGATGTGGAGGAAGTTGTCCGGGCGCTTGTCGGTTACGTGAGCCGCGCCCGGAAAGAGTCGCGCCAGCGTCTGGAGGTAGCGCTGCCCGAGCTCGGCGACCCGACTCTCCGGCTGCACGGCGAGCGCGGCAGGGAAGGGCGCGAGCTCGGAGCGCGTGAGCTCGGGCAGGAGCTCGAGCTCGCCGCCCGCCACGACGAGCGGGTGGCGCGAGAGCAGCTGCTCGGCGAGCGTCGAGCCCGAGCGGAACATGCCGCAGATGAATATGGGGCGCGGGGTGCCGGCCGCCGGCTGCGCGCCGCCGCCCCGCGCGGGCACAGGAAACGCGCGGATCAGCTCATCCGTGAAACGCTCCTGGCGGCTGCGGTCGTAGCGCGGGGCCGCCGGCGCACTGGCGCGACTCTCGCGGTTCGCCGCTTCGTAGGCGGCGAACGCCGCGGCGTATTCGCCGCAGGCATCGAGTGCCGCACCCAGGGCGAACCCTAAGCTCGCGTGCTCGGCGGCACCCGCTTCGGGGTCGGCGAGCGCCGCGCGCAGCCGCGCAATCAGCGGATCATCGGGCCGCTCCACCCGGTGCAACTTCGCCGAGCGTGCCAGGCTCTCGAAGGCGCGGGGGTCGAGCTCGAGGATGCGCGCGTAGGTCGCGAGCGCCGCCTCGCGCCGGCCGAGATCCTCGTGCAGGTTCGCAAGATTCTGCAGCGCCGGCAGGTAGTGAGGGTTGAGCGACAGGGCTGTGCGCAGCTCGCGCTCGGCGGCCGCGTCCTGGCGCAGGTGATCGGCGAGAATCACGGCGCGGTTGAGGTGCACCTCTTCGGGTTGCCGGACCCCGCGCGCGAGCGCCTCGGCGTAGGCGGCGAGTGCCGCATCAAAGCGGCGGAGCTTGCGCTGCAGGAGTCCCAGGTTGTACCAGCAGTCCGCGAGGTCGGGCCGGCGCTCGAGAATGCGCTCGTAAGCCGCCGCGGCCTGCGCGAGCTCGCCGAGCTGCTCGAGCCGCACGGCCTCTTGCAGCAGCGCCGTCGGCTGGTCGGGCGCGCTCATACCACGGCGGGCGCCGCCATCTCATCCACCCACAGCTCGACCCGCGCGCAGCCGGCGACCGCACGCCAGGCAGTCAGCGTCGGATCCTTAGAGAGGAGTCGGCGGACCGCGTCGCGCTTGTCGGCACCGGCCACCAGGAACACCGGCTCTGCCACCTGCGCCAGCAGCTCGGGCGAGACGCTCACGGCGGCCATGCCGTCGGGGCGCTGCACGGCGAGCGCCAGGCGGCCGCGGGCGCGCTCGAGGTCCAGCGTCCCGAAGAGCGAGGCAGTGTGTCCGTCGGCGCCGAGACCGAGAAGCCCAAGCCCGATGCGTCCACCGGATCGAAGGAGCGCAGCGAGCTCGGCCTCGTAGTCGAGCGCGGCATCCTCGAGCGGCAGCTCGGTCCGTACCCGCAGCACGGCGGCGGACGGCAGGGCGAGCGCGGCGAGGAGCGGCT